>DATHUW010000195.1:0-58648 GCA_035461825.1 Gemmatimonadaceae bacterium | reverse complement strand
GACCGCCGCGAGCACCCCCGCGACGAGCACGATGAGCTCCGCGGAAGTCACGGGACGGCGATCGTCGAGCGCCGTCGAGGTGGGTCGTGTCGGCGGCTCGCTCACGGCGCGGCGGACGCCGTCCGCGCGACCTCGAACAGGCTACCGGACGGCGTCCGCTCCACCGCCGTCACGCCCGGCAGCCTGACGAACCTCTCCGCCTCGTGCTGCTCGTCCACGAACAGCCATCGCACGCCCCACTCGTCGAGGAACGCCCGGCGCTCCGCGTCGCTCGCCGACTCGTAGAATCGCCGCAACGCCTCCTGCTTCCGACGGAAGTCGACGGTCAGGAAAAAGTGACCCGCGTAATGCACGCCCGGATACTCGGGCGCGATCCATCGCAGGTTGGGCTGGTCCGCGACCAGCACATCCGTGCGCCCCGCACGCTCGCGCAGCGCCGACAGCACGCGCTGCTCCCCGGGCCCGATCCACTTGAAGGACTCCGCGGGGTCGAACGCGGTCCGCGCGATCTGGCGTTTGGCGATGTAGAGCGGCGTCGAGCCGAGCAGGAGCACGACGACCGCCGTCGCAAGCGGACCGACCCGTGGACGCCTGGCGAACCAGATCCCGGCCCCAATGAGGAACAGCGGAATCTGGAGCGTCATCGTCCCGCGGTCGGGGTACGGGAAAAAGGGGCCGGACAGCACGATCGCCGCGCAGGCGACCGCCCACCCGACGAGAAACGCCTCATCCACTCCTGCCTCACGCCAATACCTGCCGAATCCCCACACCAGCAGGCCGAGGGCGAGCGGATACGCCAGCACGAATACCGAGAAGACCAGCGTCTCGCCTCGCCACGACGGCGTCGGCAGACCCGACTGCCTGGCGATCACGAAGATCGGGAGCAGCGTGAGGACCACGGCGCCGGTGCACACCGCGCCACTCACGAGCAGGGTGCGCCGTGGCGCCGCGCCTCGCAAGGCCACCGCCGCCAGCGCGCCCCACGTGATCGCAAGCAGCGTGAGCCCCTCGTAGACGTGCAGGAACGTCCCGAACGCGAAGACGGCCGCGGCAAGGGCGAGCCGCCCGGGCGACGGGCGCCGAACCGCGCTGTGGAGCACCAGCACCGCGACGGTCGTGATGAGCCAGAACGCCAGAAAGTGCGTATCCAGCAGCGCTTGTACGATGTAATTGCCGCGGTACGACTCGAACACCGGCGTGCCGCCCTCGCCGCGAAGCGGTTGCAGCAGCAGATACTGCATTGTGAACGACCCGCGCACCCACGCGACGTCCTCGAGCAGCCGCAGCGCGCCGCCTAACCCCCCGCCGAACATGAGCGCGCCGAACGTCCACGCGCGCGCGCGCGACGACCGGATGAAGCGCGCGACCCCCAACCAGAGCACCACGGCGAATGCCACCGCCAGCAGCGCACCGAACCACGCGTACGTCCATTCCGGCGAGATCCCGGTCCACGACGCGATCTTCCCGAACGTCCAGTAGAGGGGGACCGGCAGGTGCGGCTCGTTCGCCTCGGTCGTGAAGACGTCGCTGACGATGGGCCCTTCGATCTGCGTCTGCCGCATCCAGACGCGGTACTGCATGTAGTCGGGGGACAGCGACAGGTTGCCGGTGAACTCGTACCCCGGCGGAGTTACGGCGAGCGCACGAAAATACGGCGCCATGTGCACGGCGGCCGCGAAGAGACCCACGACCCAGACCCACGCCGGCACGCGGAATCGCCGAGCGGCCTCGGCCTCGGACGTCACCCGATCGGGCTCCTTCGGTTGCGATGCAGACGCCGGTGGCGTGTAGGTCGTGTGTTGAACGTCTCTGACGGTGGGGGGCATGCCGAATGGAAGAGAAATCGCTCGCGCGGCGCGGGCGGCGTCGGGGCTTCGCGTCAACGCCGTCTGGCAAAGTCGAACTGCGTGCGGTCTCGAGCCGCGCGCGACGGGAACTGTCGCGTGTCGTGCTCGGACCGGCGCAGCGCAGGTTCAAGATCAGGGCCGTGTGCGGCACGGCTCTGTCGCCTGATTTTCCCTATCCGCGATGACATCCGGCACACGCGCGATCGCCTCGTGCGGCGCCGGCGCGACACTCGTGTTGCGGCGACAGGGCGAATCGTCGTCGTCAACCTGCACTCAGCGACCATACACCGTCAACACGCCGGCCGATGGGATGAACGCGCGCAGGGTGTCGCCGGCCGAGACTCGAGTGAGCGGGAGATCGGCCGTCTCCTCCGCCGTCGTGTACGACGTGCCATAGGAACCGGGCGGGAGGGATACGATGCGCACCCCGCCGCCCTGGGCCGCATTCACCACGACCACGGTCGCACCCGTCGCGTTCCGGAACGCGGTGGCGTCGTACGCTCGCGAGTCGCTCGCGGCACCTATCCGTACGGCCCCAGGGCGCACGTAGTGGAAGTACTGCCGCAGGTAGCGGGTGCGCTGGCCCCAGTGGATGCGTGGCCGCTCCGGATCGGAGACATCGATCCGGAAGTACACGCCGCCCTGGTCGCGGTCCGGGCGCCGACCCCCGTACGCCAGCGCGAACTGCTGCCAGGCAGACACGCCCGCGACGACGAGATCCTCGTGCAGATCCGTGTGGCCGCTGCCAATGTGCTCCAGCATGGCCGTCCGCAGGCCGTGGCGCTGCGCGCGCTCACCGATCGCGCGGGCCTGCGCGCGACTCGGGTTCCAGTACCGGTGGTAGGAATACTCGTCGAGCAGCTCCAGGACGCCGGGCACTTCGATCATCTCGTCGAAGTACTCGATGGCGTTCGACATGGCGGTGTTGGACGGCGCGATGAACTCGGGCCGGAACCCGTGCTCCTCGAGTCGCGCCGCGGTGCGCACCATCGCTTCGCCGATCGTGCGGCCTCGCCAGGCGGTGTGCTCCGGCTCGAGGATCATCTCCCAGCCGTCGGGCACGAGGCCGTAGCGGTCGCGCAGGTGCAGATGCACCGCGAGCGCGAACTCGGCGTACTCGTCCACGTCGAGGTGGTGATACGGGGTGCTCGGGCACTGCCTGGCGAACGCGACGTACGTGACGTTGAGGTACAGGCGCTCGCCGCGCGCCTCGAGGCGGCGCTTGATCGGGAGCACGACCGCCTCGACCTTGCGGTCGAGTTGGCCGAAGTGGAACCCGGACCAGTCGATGGAGCGCGGGTCGCCGTCGTCATCGCCGGTCGCATAACGCTGGCAGCGCCACGAGCTGTCGGACAGCGCGCCGTCCCGCCAGCGCGACCAGGAGTCGACCGGGTGCTCGATGCCGCTGTACGCCTCCATACGGAGTCGGGTGATGCCCAACGAGTCGACGACGAGGTCGAATAGACGCTCGGCATAGCGTGGGAATTCGGGGATCTCGACTTCCCCCGACTGCGTGGTCCCCTCCCAGCCGACGATCGTCTGGAAGGTCGAGTCCGTGTGCACGGTGATCGTCGCGCCGCTTCCGGCGCATCCGCCAACCGCGCACGCCAGCGCTGGTACGAGGAGCGCCCCGCGTATGCCGGCGGCGTCCATCATGCCATCGTCAGGCTTCGGACGCCGCGCCGAACCAGTGGCGCGGCGCCAGGGCGTACCAGGCGACCGCGAAGAGATAGAGCGGCGGCGTGATCCGCGTGAGCTGTTCGGCGCCCGGGAAGGTGGTCCACTGCAGCACGGCGAATGGAATGGCGAGCGCGACGCCGGTGGTGAATCGCGCGACGGCTGCCGACGGCTGCAGCGCCGCCAGGGCCACGCCCCAGGCCAGGAACCAGGGCCAGAGATGACCCGCGATGCCGAACAGGATGCCCGCCGTGATCAGCAGCGCCGCATGGCGAAAGGACTCCCGCCCCGGGTTGCGCCAGTACAGGCGAATACCGACGACGATCAGCGAGACGAAGAACAGCTGGACGGCCACCGCGAGCCCCGCCACCACGATTCCCGCCAGCGAGCCCAGCGCCGGCTCTACACCGAGCAGACGACCCGTGGCCACCACGGCGTCGCGCGGCGTCAGGAAGTGCCACTCGGCCATGTGCACGGTGGAATCGAAGAACGCCGGCGAGCGGAAGAAAATGGCGAAGACGCCCACGCCCATCGCGGCGGCGAGCGCGGCGTGCGGCACGTAGGCCGTCCACGGGCGTCCGCGCGTCCGCATCAGATGCAGCAGGTCGAGCAGGAAGAGCGGCGCGGAGAGGTACTTGATGAGCACCGACCCGGCCAGGGCGGCCGTGGCGGCAAGCGGTCGCGCGCGCTCGAGGAGGAAGAGCCAGAGCAGCACGAGGAACACCATCCCGGCGTCGTTGTGCCCCTCGGCCGCGATTTGATAGGCGCCGAGCGGAAGCCAGCCGGCCACGGCCATGCCCGCGCAGCGCTCGGCCGGCGGCCGTCCCCTGAGCAGGCGGGCGATCAGCGCCAGCGCGCCGATCCACATGCCGACGAGCAAGCCCTTGAACAGCAGGCCGGCCACGAGTGCGCTGCCTCCCGACACCGTCATGACGCCGCCGGACACGAGCGCCCATAACGGACCGTACGTCATCAGCAGCCCCAGGTAATCGAGCGGCAGCCCCTCGGTGACCTGCGGATCGAGGCTCACGTAATACGGATTCGTGCCGCGCGACACGAGCTCGCCCCACCCCGCGGACAGCCAGAAGTCCTGCACCAGTACGGGATGAGCGAGCGCGAGCGCGCACGCGAACGCGGCGGCCCATCGGAACAGCCAGCGCGCCGTGGCGTCGTCGAGCGCTCGTCGATGCCGGGAGAGTGCAACGAGCAGCGCGACGAAGGCCAGCGACGGCACGAGCAGAAACAGCCCATAGGTCAGGAAGAAGGGCATCGGAGCGGCAAACACCGACTCGCCGCGCAGAAAGGCATTGAAGGCGGACCCTGCCGGCGCGATCGCGTCCACGAGGCGGCCCAGCACGCGCGCCTCGATCGGCTCGGGCGTCCCGAAAGGCACGATGCGCGCGAATCCGTACGACGCGACCGTGTAGGCGCTCATCACGACGACGTTCACGACGCCGAGCGCCGTGATCGCGCGGCGCACGCCTGACGCGGTGGTCACGGCCGGCGGCGCGTGCGTGCCGGCCGGCGCCGGCTCAGGGATGACGGCGAGCCGTGTCACCAGCGGCGGTCTCCGACCGTGGACCCACCAGCGCCTCGAGCGCGGCACGCAGCTCCGCCTGACGATGCTCGGCGCCGGTCGTGCCGGCGAGGTCGCGCTCGTTCCGCATGACGGTGGAGAGATCGTACAGCTCCTCGCTGTCCGGATTGCGAATGAACTGCAGCTCGCGCTCGGTGAGCGAGTGCAGGTCACCGCGCGCCACCGGAAGATCCTCGGTCATGTTGATGCCCTGCCGCACGGACGCCAGCAGCGGATCCGCGGGCGGCTGCCCGCCGCGCCAGAGCGGCGCGAGCGACGCGCCCGGAATGCGGCGCTCATCGCTCGCGCCGACCAGCTCGAGGATCGTCGCCGGCAGTGAGCGGAGCGTGACCATCTCGGCGATGCGCAATCCACCCTCCGGAACACGTCCAGGCATCCAGAGGAGCAGGGGCACGTGCAGGTTCGGCATGTAGAGCGAGTTGGCGTGGCTGTAGATGCCGTTCTCGCCGAGGTGCTCGCCGTGGTCCGACGTAATGATGACCAGCGTGTTCTCGAGCGCGCCGCGTCGCTCGAGCGTATCGAACAGGGCGCCGAGGGACCGGTCGATCGCCGCGATGGACGCATCGTAGCGGTTTCGATCGTAGGCGCCCGCGCGCCGTTCCTCCTCCGTGAGCGTGGAGCGGTTGCGCGTGATCCGGTGCCACAGCGGCGGAGACGGACGCACGCCGAACTCGGACGCGAGTTCGGCCGGCGGTGTGTACGGCACGTGCGCGTCCATGTAGTTGAGAAAGGCGAAGTACGGCGCCTCGCGCCCCGCGTCCAGCCACGACAGAAAATCGCCGGAGATGTCGTCCGCGTTCTTCCGGCCGAAGTACTCGAAGTTGTCGAGCGCCCGGCGAAAGAGGTTGTAGCTGAATCCTGCCCGGCCGGCAAACAGCAGCGCGGTGAGCGACGCGCTGTTGAGGGTCTGGCCGAGGGTGACCGGATAGTCCTCGTAATGCACGAACCCGCGATCGAGTCCGTGTTCGTACGACGCATAGAACGGATTGGCGACGAAACCGGCGGTGACGTACCCGCGCTCCACCAGGACCTCGGCGAGCGTAGGGAATCGGTCGTCCAGCGGCGTTCTGTAGTTCGCCGTCAGCTCGTGGGGATAGCGGCCGGTGAACATCGTGCCGTGCGACGGCAGAGTCCACGGCGACGTCGAGAGCGCGCGGTCGAACACCACCCCTCGCCGCGCCAGCCGCTCGAGATTGGGCGTGGTAGGACGGTCGTAGCCGTACAGGCCCATACTCGCGGCACGCACGGTGTCGAGGATGATCAGCAGGACGTTAGGTGCGCCGGCGGCGGCGCTCCCGACGGCGGCCACCGCCCGTCGCTCCTTCGCCCAGAGGGTCCCGAACACGAGCCATGCCCCGATCGGGATAACGGCAGCCAGCGGGACGACCGACCGGCGCAGCATCCGCACGAACCCCACCTCGCGGCTCGCGACCAGTCGTGCGGCCTGGACCGCGACTCCGGCCGCGAGGACCACGATCGCGAGCCGGTGCAGGCGCGGGAACATTGACCCGACGCCGACGGCGGACAGGAACGCAAACACCGCCACGAGATGCGGGAGGCGCAGCCGGCGCATCCGCGTCGCCAGCGCCGCGAGCGCGAGCGCCGGAGGCACGTACAACATCACGTACGCCAGCGGCGCCATCCAGACGAAATGCTGGCTGAGCGAGATCACCTCACCGAGCACGAGCTTGCGGACGCCGAGAATCGACACCTCGAGCCAGCCCGTCACGAGCGCGATCCACACCGCCGCCAGCAGCACGTCGCGCGCGAGCCCGCGCCCCCCACGTCCGGAGAACGGGGGCGAGAGCAGATCGTCGACGGCGCGCGAGGGCGCGACCGCTTCGGGTGGGATCGTATCGGCTGGGATCATGACAGGCGGATGGCTGGCCGAACTCTCGGGGCGATCCGGGCGTGAGCGGAATCCGTGCCGGGCGGCGAACGGCTCGCGCGTCCGACGCAATGAGCGCCATCAACTTATCGCTCTGACGGTTGTTTGGCCGCCTCAGCCGCAGGTGAGAGGTAGCCGACGGTCCCGATCTGGGGCCTCGGCCAGCATGCGGTCGGCCAGGAAAACGTTGCTCGACCAGGACAGCCTGCTGCGTGGCTGCAACGCATGAGCCCTGTCCCCTTCGCCTAACCAGTGATCGATCGGGTCGTTGCGTTCCCTCACGACACGACGCGCTGCCGCCGTGCGCGCCGAGCGATCGCCAAACCCTGGTCGGCCTTCCTGGCGGACTGGCCATCCGTGCCGGCGTGCCGCGCGACCGGGCAGAACCAGATCTGTCGCGCGATGACAACACTCTGGTGCTGCGCGCGTCCACATTCGACGACGACGGAAGCAGCTAACCACAAGCCGGCCAAGGTTTTTGCACGGCCCGACCCCTGGCACGGGACTTACAACCGCCCCGTACGCTGTCTCGTCTCCCCCTCTCTTCCTGGCCCATGAGCACGAATCGAGTCAACCGCTTCCCAGGCGTCACCGATGAGCGCGCCGCGGGTGCGCGCCTCTCCATCGTCATGCCCGTCTACAACGAAGTAAACACGGTGGCGGCCGCCATTGCGCGCGTGCGGAGAGTGCCGATCGTGCTCGAGCTCGTCGTGGTGGACGATGGCTCGATCGACGGGACCAGGGCAGTCCTGGAGGAGCTGCGCGACGCCGGCGCCATCGACGTGCTCGTGCTCCAGCCCAAGAATCGCGGCAAGGGCTCGGCCGTCGCACTGGGGATCCAGCAGGCGACCGGCGACATCATCGTCATCCAGGATGCGGATCTCGAGTACGATCCGCATGAGCTCCCGCGTCTCATGGAGCCCATTCTGGATGGTCGCGCGGATGCAGTGTTCGGCAGCCGGTTCCTCGGCGAAACGCACCGCGTGCTCTACTTCTGGCACCGCGTGGCCAACGGCGCGCTCACGCTCCTGTCCAACATGTTGACCGACCTGAACCTCACGGACATGGAGACGTGCTACAAGATGGCGCGCGCGGACCTCATGAAGTCGCTGACGCTGCGTGCCCGGCGCTTCGGCATCGAGCCGGAGCTCACCGCCCGGCTGGCGCAGTCCGGCGCGCGGATCTACGAGGTGCCGATCAGCTACTCCGGTCGCACGTACGCCGAAGGGAAGAAGATCGGCTGGAAGGACGGCGTGTCGGCGGTGTGGCACATCCTGCGGTCCAACCTCCTTGGGCCCCGCAGCGCGCGGTACGAGTCGCCGCACCGCGCGGCGGACCTCGCGGAAGCGCCATCCGCATTCCCCGTCAGGCAGCGGATCGGCTCCTGAGTCCGCAATCCGCGGCCCTCCTGCGGCCGCCCGCGGAGAGCCGCTCCGCCGCCTGACGACGCATGCTCGGCTTCTTCCGCCGCCGGCGCCGTGCCCGCCTCTTCGGCGCCCCCTTCCCCGCCGAGTGGACGGCGATCCTCGAGCGGAACGTCTCGCTGTACCGCCGCCTCACGCCCGAAAGCCGAACCGAACTGCACGGGCACATTCAGGTGCTCCTGGCCGAAAAGCAGTTCGAGGCGGCCGGCGGACTGGAGCTCACCGACGAGATTCGGGTGACCATCGCCGCGCATGCCGCTGCGCTCCTGCTCGGACGGCCCGCCCGATACTACCCGGGGCTCTACTCGATCATCGTCTACCCGAGCACCTATCGAGCGCCGGTCACGGAGCATCACGAGGGCGGCATCGTCTCGGAGAGCGAGGAGGACCGGCTCGGCGAATCGTGGGCGGAGGGCGCGCTCGTGATCGCGTGGGACTCCGCGCGGCACGGCGCGAGGATTCCCGGCGACGGCGATAACGTGATCCTCCACGAGTTCGCGCACCAGCTCGACACGGAGGACGGTGAGGCGGACGGCGTGCCGCGGCTCGACTCGCACACCGACTACGTGGCCTGGGCCAGGGCGATGCGGCCGGAGTTCGAGCGGCTTCGCGACCGCCCCGAGACCAGCGCGCTGGACGAATACGGCGCCACCGACGCGGCCGAGTTCTTCGCCGTCGCCACGGAGGCCTACTTCGAGCGACCGAAGGAGCTGCGCGCGCGCCACCCGAAGCTGTATGCCGAGCTCCGCCGGTTCTACCGCGTGGAATTGGCCGACGAATAGCGCACCGGACGGCCGCGCCCCCTCCACGCGCCCATGATGCCGATCGTCACACCCACAACAGGGACGCCAGGTCGCCGTACTCGACGCGCAGCAGTCGCTCCACGACCTTCATGCCGCCGCTGCCATTCGTGAAGATCACCCGCGCACGGCGCCCGGCAGGGTCGGCGATGACGAAGTCCTTGTAGCCGCCGTTGTCGCCCCAGTGCCAGAGCAGCGCCGTGTCCTCCTGCTCCTCGATGCCGATGCCGAGTCCCCAGGCCAGGCGCGGCGCGAGCCGCACCTGCGGCGTTCGCATCGCCTGACGAGTCGCCGGCCGCAGGCGGAGCGCCGGCGGCGCCGTGGCATCGTCCAGCAACAGCGCCGCGAACCGAGCGTAGTCGGACGCGGTCGTGAGCAGACTCGCCGCCGCGTTGGGCACGAGGAAATTCGGGAAGGGAGGCCGGTCGGGCGCAATGGCTCTCGCGGCCTCGATCAGCTCCGGGTATCGGATCGACTCGGCCGTGACGGGTGGCGCCTGCTTGCCCGCGTACTCGGCGAGCTCGCGCCCGAGCCGCTGGTTGAAGCTGTCGAGTGGATTCCCCCGGTTGCCGTGCGGGCGGGCGAGATGCGGCGCAAGCTCCGGCATCCAGAGGAAGCTCGCGCGCCGCATGCCGAGGGGCTCGAACAGTTGCTCGCGCATCAGTCTGGCGAAGGCCGTGTTCGTGCGTTGCTCGAGCACGCGCTGCAGGAGCACGAACCCCTCGCCCGAGTAGCCGAATCGCTCGCCGGGAGCGAACGCGAGGCGAAGCGTGTCGCCGGCGCGGAAGCGCCAGTTCTGCAGTCCGGTAGTGTGCGAGAGCACGTGTCGGATCGTGATGCGATCGCCTCGCGGGTCGTCAGGCACCGGCGACTCCGCGAGGTAGTCCCGCATCGGTGCATCCAGCTCCACGATGCCGCGGTCGGCCATGAGCAGGGCGAGATAGGCGACCGTCACCTTGCTCAGCGAGGCCGCCTCGAACACCGAACCCGCATCGACCGCGCGACCGCTCCCGGCGTCGGCGTTGCCGAGGAAAGGCGCGACCTCGTCCGCGCCATCGCCGGCCGTCGCCTGCTGAATTCCGGGAACGCCAGCGATCGCGAGCATCGTGGCGAGATCCAGCGGCGGCGGCCCACTCGACGGTTTCGAGAATGGGTTCGGCGCGCCGCACACGGCCGCGCAGGCCAGCGCGCCGCCTCGGCGCGCGAAGTCTCGGCGTGAAATCGAGCGGGGCACGAGAGGCTCCACGGGGTAGAGGATGAGCGCTGTACGATTGGCGAGCCGGCGGAGATTCGACAACCCGGACGGCACGTTGGTTCGCTTCGGCGCCGAGCGCCGCTGGATTCGGACGGCTTCCCACTTGCCGACATCGTGCGGCGCGCGACATTTACGCACCGCGCGGAGCGGAGCGAGGACGTCAGCGCACTCGACCAACGGAGCACACGGAGCACGCATGTCTCAGCCGACCGACCGGCCGCAGGATACCCGGGAATTCCTCGCGCAATGGAACGCCGCGACGGAGGCCCATCTCACGGACCGCCTGATGGAGATCCTGGACGCGCTCGCGGCCGCGGAGGCGCGCCGTGGAAAGTCCGGTGTCGACCTGTTCGCGACACTCGCACCGCACGTGCTGCATGCGCTGCAGGTGGCCGCGACGCCAGGCGCGACCGTGCACGACGCGATCGATTTCCTCGCCGCGCTGGCCGAGGATCCCCCCGAGCCCGGCACGCCTGGTTGAGGCGACGGCCCACGCGATGACCAGCACGCCGAACGCGGATCCCGGATACGGCATCCGTCCGCCCGACTACCGACTGCCTGACGCGACGCGCGTCGGTGCGGTGCGGCTGCAGGTGTCGGACCTCGAGCGGTCGCTGGGGTTCTACGAATCGATCCTGGGACTCCGCGTACTACGCCGCGACGCCTCGTCGGCGACGCTGGGGCCGATGGGGGACGAGACCCCCCTCGTTCGGCTCCACGAATGGCGCGGTGCGCGGCCGGTGCCCCGCCGGGGTCGCCACGGACTCTTCCACTTCGCCATCCTGTTGCCCGATCGAGCCGCGCTCGGGCGTCTCATCGGGCATCTCGCGGAGGCGCGGGTGCACGTCGGTGCGTCGGACCACCTCGTGAGCGAGGCGCTCTACCTCAGCGATCCGGATGGGCTCGGCATTGAGGTCTACGCGGACCGGCCACGCCATGCCTGGCGGTGGGCCGATCGCGAGCTGGCGATGTCCACGCTGCCGCTCGACACGGAAGACCTGGTGCGCGCGGCGGACGGTGCGCGCTGGTCCGGAGCGCCAGCCGGCACGACGATGGGACACGTGCACCTGCACGTGGGAGACCTCGCGGGCGCGTCCGCGTTCTACCACAATGCGTTAGGCTTCGATCGCGTGGTATGGCGCTATCCCGGCGCGCTGTTCCTCTCGGCGGGGGGCTACCATCATCACCTCGGCGTGAACACCTGGGCGGGAGCGTCCGCGACCGCGCCGGCCGAAGACGAGGCGCGGCTCATCGAGTGGGAGCTGCTGCTGCCGAGCGACGACGACGTGGACGCGGCTCGCGCGTCGCTCGCGGGCGCCAAGCACGCCGCGGCCGAACAGGACGACGGCAGCGTGACCGCGCGCGATCCATGGGACACCGCGGTCCGCCTCCGCTCGGGACAGGCGTAAGGCGTGCGCCGCGCCCGGCCGGAGGACATTCCGGTGCTCGTCGAGCTGATGCGGGAGATGTACGCCGAGCTCGCATCGCCCATGGATCCTGCCGCCGCCGCCCGCGCGTTCGGGGAGCTGCTCGACGACCCGCGCCTTGGCCGGGTGTTTCTCATCGAGTCCGGCGGCGACGTCGCCGGATACGTCGCCTTCACGCTCGGCTTCACCCTCCAGTACGAGGGCCGCGACGCATTCATCGACGACCTGTACCTTCGTCCCGCCTATCGCGATCGCGGACTCGGCGGCGACACGCTCGCCGCGCTCGAGGTGGAGGCCGCGGCAATGGGCGCGCGCGCCATCCACCTGGAGGTGGCGGACTCGAATCCACGCGCGAAGGCGCTGTACCGTCGCCACGGCTTCGAGCCGCACGCCAGCCGCCTGATGACTCGCCGGCTCTCGGGATCCTGCTAGGCCGACGCCAGGGGCGGGCGCCGAGCGCGTCCTCAGCGGTACGTCTCGAAGAAGCCGGTGCCCGCTCCGGCCACCGGAGCACCTCCGAGCCGCCCGCGGATGCGCGGCTCCGCCCGCGCGATCTCGCTGGGATCGGCGCCGCGACGCGTAATGGCGCCGATCACCACCGTGTCGCCCGGTTCGTCAGGCTCGGCGGCGATGACGACGCGATCGCCCACGGCGAGCCCCGCGTCCTGCGCCAGGCGCTCATCGATCGCGATGGTCCGAGGCGCGAGCGCCGGCTGCGCCGCGAGCTGTGCCGCGAGCAGCAGCCCGGTCAGGACCACACGCGGCCCGCGGAGGGGATCGGATTCCGCCGGGCGGCGGAATGTCTAACGATCAGCGGCGATCCGCGTGGGCGATTGCGTCGCGGGTGAGCGCCAGCTCCCGGCGCGTCTGCGGCAGGGAATACGAGGTCCCGGACACGGCCCCGATGCCCGACTTCACGAGCACGCCCCCCAGCACCAGCCACAGCACTCCGGTGAGCAGCGTCCCGAGCCAGAGCGCATCGGTGAGCACCCGGCCGATGACCGCCGAGAGCCCCACGGTGAGCGCCGTCAGCCCCACGAAGGCGAGCGCCAGCGCGACGCCCAGCCAGACCATGCCGCGCGAGGCGGTGCGCAGGTTCTCGCCGATCTCCAGCTTGGCGAGCTGCACCTCGTCCCCGAGCAGCCGCTTGCCGTCGTCGCCAAGCCGCGACACGAGGTCGCCGATGGTGGCGTCGGGGTCGATTCGAACATCGCGGTGTGCCACGCTCTCCTCCCGAATTGCGTTGGTCCACCGCAGCACAGGCGCAAGACACGTTCCGCGCCCGCTTCAGCTCGCTGCCTCCACCCTGACGATGGCCGCGAGTCCCCGACCCACCTGGCAGAGCTCGCCGGCGACGCGCACCGCAATGGGCCCATCGAACGGCGCACGCTCCACGACCTCCACGTCCTCTCCCGGCTTCAATCCCAGTTCGCCGAGGTACCGCAGCCGAGCGCCGTCACGGTCGCTCACGCTCACGACGCGCCCCCGCTCTCCCGGCGCGAGCTGATCGAGCGTCCGATGCACGCGTTCGTCGATCACGCCTTCGCGGGTGGGGATGGGATCGCCGTGCGGGTCCACCTCCGGTTCGCCGAGCGCGGCCGCCATCCGGTCGACCAGCTCGTCGCTCGCGGCGTGCTCCAGCCGCTCGGCCTCGTCGTGCACGAGATCCCAGGCGTAGCCGAGCCGCTGCGTTAGGTACGCCTCGATGATGCGGTGGCGGCGGATCATCCGCAGCGCCACGCGCCGCCCCTCATCCGTGAGCCGGACCCCCCGGTACCGCTCGTGCTCGAGCAACCCCTGCTCGGCGAGTCGCCGAATCATGCCGCTCACGCTCGCGGGCGCGATCGCCAGGCGCTGCGCGATCTCCGTGGTCGCAGCGGAGCCGCCGGACCGCTCGAGCTCGTAGATCGCCTTGAGGTAGTCTTCGACCGGGGCGGTGTAGTCGTCTCGGCGAGCCGTCATCATCGCGGTGAGCTCCAGTTCGCCGCGCACGACGCGCCGCGCAGGGTCCGAGGCCGCGCTGCTGCGCACGAGCGCGGGCCCCGCACAAGATACCATCGCCCTTCAGGGCGTGTCACTCGCATCGAGCAGCGCGAAGAACTGGCGAAGGATGCGCTCGGTGAGCCCCCAGATGATGTGCTCCCGATAGCTCAGGCTCCGTACCCGCCGCATCCCGGTGGCGAGGTCCAGGTCCACCTCCCGTGAGGCAGCGGGATCGCGCAGCCGCTCGAGCGGCACCCAGAACGCGTCCGCCACCTCGGGGCTGAGCGTGAGCGGCAGATCGCGTTGGACGACGGCGACGTGCGGCAGAATGGCGAGCGGCGGAAGCCGCGGCGTGCTCGGGCCCAGTTCGTCCAGAACGCCGAGCACCAGGCCGCGTCCGGCGATGTCCAGACCGACCTCCTCACGCGTCTCCCGGATGGCCGTGTGCAGGAGTGTCGCGTCGCCGGGCTCCTGGCGGCCGCCCGGCAGCGCGATGTGCCCGCTCCACGGATCGCTGGCGTAGATGGCCCGCTTGATGAGCAGCAGCTCGAGCCGCGCATCGGCGCCGAGGCGCAGGAGCAGCGCGACCGCGGCGCGACGCACCGGCTCCTCGGACTCGTGGCGCCGCGCGACCCGCGTCGCGAGCGCGCGCGCGAGCCGCCTGATGTCGGCGTGCGCGAGAGCGTCCTGCAGCGGGCTCACGACAGATGCGCGCGAAGGAATTCCCGGGTGATCGCGGCAACCCGCTCGAGACGCGCGGGAATCGGGGTCGGCAGCGGATGTGCCGCGTCCATGGTGTGCGAGGCGCCGCCGATCCTGGTGAACTGTACCCGCGCGTGCGCGGCCGCGTCGCGGAGGCGCTCCGCTTCCGCGAACGGCACCGTCTCATCGGCGCTTCCGTGCGCGATGAGCCAGGGAATCGTCAGGCGTGAGGCGGCCGCGAGGACGTTCAGCGCTCCTCCGGCCTCCCGCTCGACCTCCTCGCGCAAGGCAGGGCCGAGCGGAAGCGCCTGTCCGGTCCGCGCATTGGTGATCGTCAGGGTGCCCGTCTCGGCCCAGCGCGCCATCGCGTCGGCCGACCATCGGACGGGCGTGGAGACCGCGGCCCACGTCGCCAGCGCGGCGACACCGGGATCGCGGTCGGCGTGCAGGATCGCGATCCCGCCGCCGCGCGAGTGACCGAACAGCCCGTAGCGCGCACTCAGCCAATCGCGCGAGCGCGCGTACTCGCGCACCAGCGCGGCGTCCGCGAGCTCGCGCGCCCAGGTATTGTCGCGAAAGGCATCGAGCTCAGTGATCGACTCCCGGTCCGCGCCGATGCCGCTCCCCGAAAAATCGAAGGTGATCGCGCGCAACCCGGCGCGCGCGAACGTATCCGCGACGTACGGGAAGAACCCCCAGCGCGCGAAGCCCTTGAACCCGTGCAGCAGCAGCACGGTTCCGTGGTCACGCCCCTCGGGGTGGCGCACCTCGCCGCGAATGGGCGGGAACGGCGCGCGCGGAAGCTCGAACGCCTCCCGGGCGAGCGGAGTCTCCCGGTACTTCACGAGTCGTCGATCGCACCGCCGGCGTACGCCCACGCACCGATGCCGCCGGCCAGCGACGCGACGTCGCGATAGCCCATCTGCTGCATCACGTCGGCCGCGATCGCCGAACGGTTGCCCCGCGCGCAATACACCACCACGCGCTTGTCGCGCGGCACCTGGGTTTCCACGGAATCCTCCAGCTCGCCGAGCGGCACCAGCACCGCCCCCGGAATCCGAAACAGGTTCCACTCGCCGGGCTCGCGCACGTCGAGGTAGACGGCGTCCTCCCCCCCCTGCTGCCGCTCCACCGCCTCCTGCGGGGTGATCTCGATGATGCGCGCCTTCACCTCGGCGAGGAGCTGCTCGCGTGACTTCATGACTGGTTTCTCGTTATGCGACAGGGTGATCGATCGTCAGGCGGTGTGCCGACGCATCCAGCTCGGCGGCCGCGCCGAGCGGCAGCGTCCATTGCGCGTCGAGGTGGCCGACCGGCACGCCGGAAACGCATGGCACGCCTGCGCGCTCCGCCGTCTCGCGCAGCACCCGGGCCAGCGGAATGGTGTCACCCTCGCGCTCCTCGCCGCGCTCGGTGAACGCGCCGAATGCCAGCCCGGCCAGCCGGTCGAGCGCCCCCGCGAGCCGCAGGTGCCGGAGCATCCGGTCGATCCGGTAGACCGGCTCGTTGACATCCTCCAGCACCAGAATCGCGCCGTCGAGCGAGGGGAAATATGGCGTGCCGGCCAACGACGCGAGCAGCGCGAGATTCCCGCCAGCGAGACGGCCGCGCGCCACGCCAGGCACCAGCACCTCGGCATCCGGCGCGAGGCCTGCCGGGTTCCCCGTGGCGGTCACGGCCCGCTCGAGCGAGGCGCGCGAGAAGTCGCTCAGCGATCCGCGCGCCGTCGGACCGTGGTAGGACACGACTCCGGCGCATCGCCCCGCCGCCGCGTGCAGCGCCGTGATGTCGGAGAAGCCGATGAGCGGCTTGGGACGTCTGCGGAGCGCGTCGAGATCCACGGCCTCGAGTACGCGCAGCACCCCGTAGCCCCCTCGCACGCACCAGATCCCATCGACGGACCGATCCCGGATCGCACGATTCAGGTCCGCCACCCGGTCCGCATCGCTGCCGGCGAGGTAGCCCACGCGGTCGAGCACGTGCGCACCGGGCAGCGGCTCCCACCCCAGCTCGACGGTATTGGCCACGGCGCGCTCGAGCTCCGAGGGATCGCGCAGCGGACCCGCCGGCGCGAGCAACGCAACGCGCGACCCGCGGACAAGCGGCGGGGGAACCTGAAGTTGCACGGCGACCGGCGTCCCGGGTGAAGGTGGCGGCAACGTAGAGGCATTCCTCGGACGCGGTCAACCTGACCGTGGCTGCCCGGGGGGCACACGCGTTGCCCGGACCGTACGATCCCCAACGTGGGGGGAAACGGATAGAGCGGAGTAAGCGGACGCAATTACAGGAGGCACAGATGGCAGACCGAAAGAAGAAAAAGGGGGATCGATCCCACGAACAGGTTCCTCGCGGTGATCACAACCCGCAGGACGCCTTGAGCGGACGTTCCGAGAGCGGGTACGGCGGCTCGAGCAACGCCAGCGAGCGCGGCCGCGAGTCCCGCACTGACTCCGGAACGGGTTCCAGGGACCGCGAGCGGTCGTCGCACGAGCAAGACGAAGGCATGCGCGGATCGGAGCGCGGCCGGGGCGGCTCCAGCCGCGACCGTGGCATGCATGCCTCTCAGGGGAGCGAGCAGAGCCGCAGCGATCGCGTCCGCGGCCGCTCCGAGGTGGAATCGGAGCGGGAGGAGCGCAACGCGGGCTCGAAGCCCGGTTGGGACGAGCGCAGCTCGGAGCTCTAGTTCCGCTGGAAGGGGGAAAGCATCGACGGGCACCGGCAACGGTGCCCGTCCTCGCATCGTATAGCGGCTGACTCTCGCTCCTGGTCGAGACCCCTCGTACTTTCCGCGTCGCGCGCCTCCCTCGCGTCCTGCGGCTCCACACCGTCCTCCCTCCCCGTGTCACTCACGACCAAGGTGCTGATCGGTCTCGCGGCAGGTCTCGCCGCGGGAATCGGGATCTCCATCTCGCCCTCGCCCGCCCTGCTGTCGGCCGTCGAGATCATCAGGCCCATCGGCACGCTGTGGGTCAACGCCCTGCGCATGACGGTGATTCCGCTCGTCCTGGCGAGCCTGATCGTGGGGATCGCGAACGCCCCCGATGTGCGCTCGGTCGGCCGCATCGGCTCGCGTGGCATCATCGTGTTCGTGGCGGCGGTGACGCTCGCGGCGATCTTCGCCGCCGTGGTCGGCCAGCCGATGCTCGCGGCGCTCGACATCGATCCCGCCGCGGCGACGGCGCTCCGGGAGAGCGGTACGTCGGCCACCGCGGAGTCGGGCGCCGCGACCGCGACGCTGCCATCGCTGTCCCAGTGGCTGATCGATCTCATTCCAGTCAACCCGATCCGGGCGATGGCGGACGGCGCGATGCTGCCGATCATCGTCTTCTCCATTGCGTTCGGGATCGCGCTCCTGTCGCTCCCCGCGGCGAACCGCGCGCCGGTGACGAGCGTGCTCCAGAGCGTGTTCGACGCCACGCTCAAACTCGTCAGGTGGATCCTGGAGCTCGCGCCGATCGGGGTGTTCGCCCTGGCGGTGCCGCTCGCGGCCACGCTCGGAATGCAGTCGGCCGGCGCGCTCGCGTACTACATCGTGCTGGTCGCCGTCACCCTCGTGCTCTTCACCGTCGTGGTGCTGTACCCCGCGGCGCTGCTGCTTGGCCGCGTGTCCCTCGGTAGGTTCGCGCGCGCGGCTGCGCCGGCGCAGGCGGTGGCGATCAGCGCCCGGTCGTCACTCGCGGCGCTGCCCGCGATGATCGAAGGCGCGCGACGCTGGCTCATCCTGCCCGCGGCGGTCACGACGTTCTTCCTGCCGCTCGCGGCGTCGGTGTTCCGCGCGGGCACGGGGATCGGCGCGACCATTGGTGTGCTGTTCCTCGCGCGGCTGTACGACGTGCCGTTGTCGGCGCCGCAGCTCGCGACGGTCGTGGCGGTGGTGGTGCTCATCAGCTTCAGCGTCCCGGGCATCCCCGGCGGCACGATCATCGTTATGATTCCCGTGCTCCAGGCGGCGGGCATTCCGGTGGCGGGCATCGGCCTGCTGCTGGGCATCGATACGATTCCCGACATGTTCCGCACGGCCACGAACGTGACCGGGCACCTGGCGGCCGCGACCATCGTGGGACGCGGCGAGCCCCTGGAGGGTGATCCGGTCATCGTGCTACCGGAAGCGGGGGTCCGTAGCATCCCTGAGGGTCCGTGATCCGAGCCTTCGGTTTCGCGGCCTAACACAGCCACGTCCGCTGCCGGACGCGCGTGCGCCGACGGGCATTCATCTTGAATGTCAGCACCACGACCGTACATGTAAGGTTCTCGTCAACGGGAAACTTTTCGACGGGACCTGGCGTCTAAGGTCAGTGGAAGCCATGGAGCTTCCACCTCCGAGTCGGGTACCCGGTCACCTGATGCCAGCAGGTGGCCGGGCCCATTCGTTTTAGGGGGCCGGAGAATCGCACGCAGGACGTCGAGAGCCGGGGCGCGGTTCGATTCCCGATTCCCGAGTAGAATCCGCCCCCAGCGCGCTCTTCTGATCCCGCCCAGCGCGCTGGCCGCCCGCATCGTCGAGCGTGCTCGACGTCCGTGCCGCGGCCCGCCTGCTCGCCAGCACCCGTTGCGCGCTCGACCTGTATCCCGTCGCGCGCGCCGCCGGATGCGAAGGGCCTGCACTTCCCCTCGATGCTGCCGCGCTCCGCCGCATCGGCATCGATGATGTCGCGGACCGCGCGTGGATCGCCGCCGGGGCCGGCGCACTCCGATGCATGCTCATCGACACGGGCGCAGCGGTCGGCGCGGCGGCGGTCCTCGCCGAGTTGGCCGCGCGCCTGTCGCGCCACGCCCCCACGCACCTGTGGCTGCTCGTCGTCAAGGGACGCGAGCTCGCGATCGCGGCGTGGTCCGGCGACCGTGCGCGGCCACGCGTCTCCTCGCTCCTCGTGGACGTGCCCCGCGTGCTCCGCAGCGATGCGGAGACGCTGGCCGCACTCGCGGCGTCGGCGGGCGGCCCGGACGTGCTCGTCCACTCCCGCTGGCTCGAGGTCCTCGGCCGCGACGCGATCACCGGCCGGTTCTACCGCGCGCTGGATGACATCGTCAGGCAGATGGCGGACGAGCCCTCCGCGCGCATTTCGCCGGCCGATCGCCGTGACCTCGCACTGCTCCAGGTCACCCGTCTGCTCTTCCTGTCCTATCTCGAGACGAAAGGCTGGCTCGATGGCGATGCGCGCTTCCTGGCGCGATCCTTCGAGCGGGTGGCCGGCCGTGTATCGGGGTTTCAACGTCGAGTACTCGATCCGCTGTACTTCGGCACGCTCAACACGCCGGTCCGACGTCGCGCGCCAGCGGCGCGCGCGCTCGGCCGCATTCCGTTTCTCAACGGCGGGCTGTTCGCCCGCACGGCGCTCGAGCGCCGGCACCCGGTCGCCTACTCCGACGATGCGTTCGGCTGCCTGTTCGATTCGCTCCTGCTCCGCTACCGCTTCACGCCGCGTGAAGCGCAGCCGAAGTGGGCGGAGGCGGCGGTCGACCCGGAGATGCTCGGACGGGCCTTCGAATCGCTCATGGCGGCGGACCGGCGTCGGCTCTCGGGCGCGTATTACACGCCTCTCGCGCTGGTGGAGCGGCTGGTCGAGCGGGGGCTGTGCGTCGCGCTGCGGAGCGGCGGCGCGACCGACGAGACCGTCGCGCGCGCACTCGACGGCCGGCCCGTCGAAGCGACCGCCGCCGCGACGCTGCGCGCCCGCCTGACGAGAATCACGGTGCTCGATCCGGCCTGCGGGTCGGGCGCATTCCTCGTCCACGCGCTCGAGCGCCTGGCGGGCCTGCTGGCTCGACTTGGCGACCCGCGCGATGCGGGGACGCTTCGCCGCGCGGTCCTCGCGCGGTCGATCTTCGGGGTCGACATCGATCCCACCGCCGTCTGGCTGTGCGAGCTGCGCCTATGGCTCGCCGTGGTGGTCGAGCAACGGGACACGGATCCGATGTCCGTGCCGCCGCTGCCGAACCTCGACCGCCAGATCCGGATCGGCGATTCCCTGGCGGGCGAGCTGCCGGCGACGGCATGGCGGCAGCCGGGCGGCGCCCGGATCGCGCGGCTGCGCGAGCGTTATGCACGCGCGACCGGCGTCCGCAAGCGGACCCTGGCGAACGCCCTGGAACGTGCCGAGCGGGCGCGGGCGCTGGCGCAGGTGGAGCGCCAGTGCGACGCGGTCTGCGCCGATCGCCGGGAACTCCTCTCGGCGCTCCGCATGCGCGACCTGTTCGGCGCGCGCCCCGGCGTGGGGCCTGACGAGCGCCGCGCGCTGGTCGAGCTGCGTGCGCGCTCCCGCGCGCTCTCACAGGCGCGCCGGCGGCTTCGGGACGGCGGGGCGCTCCCGTTCGCCTGGAGCGTGCACGCCGGGGACGTGCTCGACGCCGGCGGGTTCGATCTCGTCGTCGGCAACCCGCCATGGGTGCGGCTGCACCGGATTCCCGCCCCGAGCCGCGGCGCGCTGCGGGCGCGATACCAGGCGTTCTCGCTAGGCGGCTGGGCGCGCGGCATGGAGCTCGCCCGGGCGGGACCCGGCTTCGCCGCCCAGGTGGACCTCGCCGCCCTGTTCACCGAACGAGCACTCGGGCTCGCGCGGCAGGGGGGCGCGGTCGCGATGCTGCTCCCCGCCAAGCTGTGGCGGTCGCTCGCCGGCGGCGGCGTCCGGCAGCTGCTCGCCCGCGGCGCATCCCTTGAGCTGCTCGAGGACCTGACTGGCGGCGCCAACGTCTTCGACGCGGCGGTGTATCCCTCGGCCCTCGTGGCCCGCGTCGGCGCGCCTGACGACCCGGCCGCCGCGGCGCTGCCGCCCTGCGAGCTCGCCGTGCATCGACCCGCCGGCCGGACGTCGTGGCCGGCACCCCGCGACCGCCTTGCGGCATTCCCCGGCGACGACTCGGCTCCCTGGCTGCTCCTCCCGCCCGACGCGCGCGCCGCGTTCGCGCTGCTGCGCGACCGGGGCGTTCCGCTTGCCGAGAGTCCATTCGGGCCCCCGGCACTCGGCGTCAAGACCGGCTGCAACGCCGCGTTCGCCGTACGAGTCGTCGCGAACGCCGGAGCGCTGGCCGAGATCGAGGCCGGCGGACGAACCGGCATCATCGAGAGCGCGATGCTGCGTCCGTTGCTGCGTGGCGAATCGCTCGACGAGCCGGGACGCCGGGACGGCAGCGAACATCTCATCTGGACGCACGGCGCGGACGGCGCTCCGCTGCGTCGCCTGCCCCGACATGCCGCGCGCTGGATGGCGCCTCACGAGCAACGGCTGCGCGCCCGAAGCGACCTGCGCGGCGGCTTGCCATGGTGGTCGCTCTTCCGGACCCCCGCCGCGCGAGGCGATCGCGTCCGGCTCGTGTGGGCGGACATGGCGCGCGAGCCGCGGGTGCGCGTCCTCGCCGCGGGCGATCCATCCGTGCCGCTCAACTCGTGCTACGTGCTTGCCTGCGCCGAGCCTGACGACGCGCGGGCGCTCGCGGCGCTGCTCCGCTCGCCACCGTGCGCCGCGTGGCTCGCCGCGCTCGCCGAGCCCGCTCGGGGCGGCTACCTCCGCTATCTGGCGTGGACCGTCGCGCTGCTGCCGGTTCCGCGCGCGTGGCCCGGCGCGCGCGCCACCCTCCTCGAGCTGCCGCCCGACGCGTCACCGCTCGCGCGGCTCGCCGCCAGCGCACGCGCGTTCGGTCTCGAGCCCCATGCGCTTGCGCCGCTCGTGGAATGGATCGCCGGCTGAACGTCGTGACGGCGCCCGTCGCGCGGGCCCATCTCGCACGGCTGTGGCTCGGCGAGCCGGGGCGGGGAGTTACAGCGCTCGGGGAGATCGTGCTGCGCCCGCACCAGCGGGATGCCATCGATCGGTTGCGGCGGACGCTCGCCGAGTACCGGGTCGCGCTCCTCGCCGACGATGTCGGACTGGGCAAGACGTACATCGCGATCGCGCTCGCCGCGGAGGCGCGCCGGCCGCTCATCGTCGCACCGGCCGCGCTGCGCGCCATGTGGCAGCAAGCGCTCCACGCCACCGGCGTGTTCGCGCGCTGGGTCTCCTACGAGCGACTGAGCCGCGGCGACGTACCGCTGGAGCCCGCGGACCTCGTGATCCTGGACGAGGCGCATCATGCGCGGACTCCCTCGACGCGCCGTTACGCACGCCTGGCGATGCTCACCGCCGGCGCCCGCCTGCTGCTCCTCTCCGCGACGCCCATTCACAACCGTCGCAGCGACCTCACGATCCTGTTCGCGCTGGGCATGGGCGAAGGGGCGCGGACCCTGGATGACGCCGCGCTCGCGGCGCGCATCGTCCGCCGGACGCACGCGGACGTGCCGGGGGAGTCGTTGCCTGCCCTCGCGTCCAACGAGTGGATCCGGGTGCCTGACGACGATGCGGTGCTGCAACGACTGCTCGCGCTTCCGCCGCCGCTCCCGCCCCGCGGCGGCGGCGATGGGGGCGCGTTGCTCGCGTGGACCCTCGTCCGGCTCTGGGCGTCGACGCGCGGGGCCCTGTCCGCCGCACTGCGCCGGCGCGCCCAGCGCGGCTACGCCATTCGTCAGGCGCTCCTGGCGGGCGTGCTGCCGTCGGCGTCCGAGCTCGCCGCCTGGCAGTGCTCGGATCGCGCCGTGCAACTCGCGTTCGCCGAGCTGCTCGCCCCTCCGGCCGAAGGGATCGGTGGGTTGCTCCAGGCCGTCGAACGCCACCTCGACGCCGTCCAATCCCTGCGCGGCGCGCTCGCCGGAGATGACGGCCCCGATCGCGCGCGCGCCGATGCGCTGCGCGCGCTGCGCGCGTCGCTGCCTGGCGAGTGCATCATCGTCTTCACCCAGTTCGCGGACTCCGCGGCGTCACTCTGGCGCCTGCTGCGCTCCGATCCCGGCGTCGCGGTCCTCACGGCGAAGGGCGCCCACGTCGCCGGCGGCGCGCTGTCCCGGCGCGACGCGCTTCGCCGCTTCGCACCCCTCGCGACCGGAGCTCCGCAGCCTGCCGCCGGCGAACGGATCACCATGCTGATCTGCACCGATCTGATGAGCGAGGGCGTCAATCTCCAGGACGCCTCCACCGTCGTGCACCTCGATCTGCCATGGACGCACGCGCGGCTGGCGCAGCGCGTGGGACGCGTGCGTCGCATGGGATCGCCGCACCCCGCAGTTCGAGTGTACACGTTTGCGCCGCCTGCCGCCGCCGAACGCCTACTGGCGATTGAACGGCGAATCGGGGAGAAGCTGGGCGCCGCCGCGCGCACGCTCGGCGTTGCCGGCGCCATCCTTCCCTCGATGCTTCGCGTGCCCGACGACGTCGGCGAGCCGAGGGCGCGCGCCGCCGAGCGCTGCCGCGCGCTCATCGCCGGATGGTCGGCCCCGCTGCCTGTCGAGCCGGACGGCCTGTGCGTCGCGAGCGTGCGCACCCGCACGCCGGGGACGCTCGTCGCGCTCCGCGCACGCGCCGGCGACGTGCGGCTGACCGCGCTCCGCGACGGCACCGTCAGCGATGATCCGCATGCCGTCCTCCTGCTCGCCGCGGCCGCCGATGCGGCCCCGGACGCGGAACTGGACCGCCCAGCCATCGAGGAGGCGCTGGCGGCCGTGGCGCGCTGGGCCCGCGCACGCGACGCGGAGCGGTCTGCCGGAGAGGGGCTGTCGATCGGCAGCCGTGCCGGCCGGGCCGTGCTGCAACGGCTGGCAGCTACCGTCGCCCGTAGCACCAGAACAGGGCGGCAGGAAACTGCCGAGCTCGCCGCCAGGGCGCGCCGGATCGCCTCCAGCCCCATCGGAGTGGGGGGCGAGCTGGTTCTCGGCCGGCTCGCCGCGGCAGCGATGCCCGACGAAGCATGGCTCAGATCCATCGCAGCGTTCGCCGAGGCGCACGGCGATGCCGTCGCCCGAGGGGCGGACACTGCGGAACCAGCGGAGCCAGTCCTCCTGATCCAGCTGCTGCCCCCCCCGCGCTGAAGGGCAGAAGCGACGGCTGCATCGTCGCCCAGTCGCGGACCCGCTCTACCCGCCCCACCCCTGCCAGGGAGCGGGCCGGCCCCAAAACGCGCCCCATTGGAATCGAGGCCGGGCCATTCGGCCCCGAAATGTGACCCGTCTTACAAATATTTGACACCTTGACCAGCGTGGGACATACTAGCGGACCTCGCACCAGAACGTCCGGTGTTTCCGCGTTGCAGAGCCCCAGTGCTGCGATGTCGACGGGCGAACTCCGCGAACGCGGAACACCGGCCACGCCCCGAACGCTCCCTGATCTCGAGCGGTGGACATGCGCGAGCTTCTTCGACGGCCCGTCTTTCGGGTACGCAACGAGACCTTTTCGTGGGTCGACGTGGCGGTCGCGAGCGCGCATTGGGGAGACTGGGAACGCGTGCGGGAGGACGCCCGCGCCGGACTCGCCTGTCTACGCGCCTATCGCGACATCGGGCGACCGCTGCCCGAGGCCGACATCGACGACGCGGCCGTGGAGTTCCGATACGCGCACGAGATGGTGTCCGCGCAGGAAGCCGAGGAGTGGTTCGAGCGGTGGGGAGTGTCGGCGAGCGAGTGGATGGAATACATCCGGCGCGATGTGCTGCGACGCAAGCTCGAGGGCCGGCTGCCCGAGTTGCTCGAGCGGCATCCGGTGGCCGACGGCGACGTGACTGCTGTGTCAGGCATCGAGGCCGTGTGCTCCGGCCTGTTCCTCCGGCTCGCGCCCAAGCTCGCCGCGCGTGCCGCCGTCTACGAGCGGGTGCGGAACACGCGCGAGAACGGCGGTCCGGTCTTCGACGAGGATGCCGTTTCGCGGCTGGCACACACGCTCCCCTGCACCGGATTGCCGATCAGCGCGCAGGAGGAAACGGAGAGTGCCCGGCGGATCGCCGGACTCGAGCTCGCGCTGGAGGAATTCCGCTCGGGTCTGGTGACACCGCGCGCGGTCGCCGAGCAGGTCTCCTCGCACCACCTCGACTGGATTCGCGTGGAATACGAGACGCTGGAGTATCCGGCGGAGGCAATGGCGCGCGAGGCGTTGCTCTGCGTTCGGGAGGACGGAATGGGCTTCGAGGAGCTGGCGGCGGACACCGGCGTGGCCGCGCTCCGCGAGGACCGCGCGTGGATCGGCGAGATCAAGGGTCCGTTGCGTGGCGCGATCCTGGGGGCGCGTCCCGGCGACGTGGTGGGCCCATTCGTTTCGGGGCGCTCGTACGCGCTGCACCGCTTACGGGAGAAGCGCCTCCCGTCGCCTGACGACGAGGAAGTTCGCCGCCGGGCGGAGCGCAGCATCCTGAACCGGGCGCTCGCATCGGAGCTCCAGGAACACGTGCAGTGGCTCGTCACCCTTTGAGGCCTCCCACGGGGAGGAGCGCATGACTGACACCCGCGCACTGCTGGAAGAGTTGCCGCTGCTCCGCATGCTCCCGCCCGACGCGCAGGAGCTGGTGCGTAACAGCTTCACCCCCGGCTACTACTCCTTCGGAACCGCCATCGTGCGCGAGGGTGAGGCCAGCGACGGCTACTACGTGCTCGTGTCCGGTCGCGCTCGACTCGTCAAGCGCGGCACCGACGGTGAGGAGATCTCGCTGAATGTCCTGCGGCCCGGCGAGGGATTCGGCGAGATGGGGTTGCTCGACCACGCCACCCTCGCGGCCACGGTGCGCGCCAGCAGCGACGTGGAGGTGCTGCGACTCGACAAGTCGGTGTTCGACGCGCTGGTGAAGAGCCGCCCGGAGATTCGCCACTACTTCGAGCTCCAGATCAAGCACCGGCATCTCCAGAGCTTCCTCCGCGAGTTCACGCCGTTCGCCAGCCTGCCGCCGGAGACCGTGCAGGCGCTGATCGATTCCCTCCAGCCGATCGAATTCGGTCCGGGAGAGACGGTGTTTCGCGAGGGCGACGCGCCCGGCCCGCTCTTCATCGTCGAGGACGGCCGGCTGCGGATGTACACGAACACCAACGGCCGCAGGAAGAACGTCGCGTTCCTTCGCAAGGGCGACTTCTTCGGCGAGGTCTCGGTCGTCGCCGATACGCCGCGCGCGGAATCCGTCGAGACGGTGTCGCCCACGAAGCTGCTCGCGCTGCTGCCGGAAACCTATCGACAGCTGCTCGACGATCACCCCGAGTTCCAGGCGCAGATCGAACAGCGGCTGCCCGCCTACGCCTCGCGGCACACAGCGATGTTCCCTCTCGACTTCGCCCAGGAGATGCTTCCGGCCGAGATCGCGGTGCACGAGAAGGTGGGCCCCGATCAGGTGCAGTACACGACGGAGATGTCGACCGCCGAGGCGGAGGCGATGCTGGCGAACATCCGCCAGGGGCGCGCCGCCGCCCAGCCGGAGGCGCCCTTCGCGGAGGACGGAAAGTTCGTCAAGAAGAAGAAACGGATCCGCACGTTCCGGCACGTTCGTCAGGTCGACGAGATGGACTGCGGGGCGGCGAGCCTCGCGATGGTGTGCCAGCATTTCGGCCGGTCGGTGAGCCTTGCGCGCATCCGCCAGCTCGTGCACACGAGCCTCGACGGGACGAGCCTCAAGGCCATCTGCTCGGCGGCGACGGAGCTGGGCCTCGCGGCGCGATCGGTCAAGTCGTCGGCCAAGTTCCTCGGCGCCATGCCGCTGCCGGCGATCGTGCATTGGGAAGGCAACCACTGGGTCGTGCTCTACGATGTGACCGACACGCACGTGCGGATCGCCGACCCGGGCACCGGCCGCCGGCGCATGACGCGCGCGGACTTTCACAGGGCGTGGACGGGGTACGCCGCGCTGTTCGACTACACGACCGACTTCGAGCGGGCGCCCGAAGCCAAGTCGAGCACGGCGTGGCTCTGGCCTTTCGTCAGGCAGCACACCAGGCTGGGCCTGCAGGCCGTCGCGCTCGCGTTGATCGTGAGCGGGCTGCAGATGATCCTGCCGGTGTTCACACAGCTCATCGTCGACCGCGTCCTGGTGGAGAACGATCCCGGCCTGCTCCAGGTGCTCGTGCTCGGCATGGGCGGCGTGCTGGTCTTCATGATGCTCGGCCTCCTGGTGCAGCGCTACCTCATCGCGTTCGTGACGGTCCACCTCGACACCTCGACGTTGGACTTCCTCACGCGAAAGCTGCTGGCGCTGCCGATGACGTACTTCAACACGCGGCGCACCGGCGACATCCAGCGGCGGCTGCAGGGCATTCGTCAGGTACGGCAGTTCCTGGTGCAGGAAGGCGTGGGCGTGCTCACGGCGGTGGCGCAGCTCGCCGTGACGCTGGTGCTGATGTTCATCTACAGCCCGAAGCTGACGGCCGTCTTTCTGAGCGTCGTGCCGCTGTACGCCGGGCTGATGTACTTCTCCGCCCGCTGGCTGCACCCGGTCTACGACGACCTCGAGAAGGCGTTCGGGCAGTACTCGTCCCACCAGATCGACGCCATTCGCGGCATCGAGACCGTGAAGGCGATGGGCGCGGAGATGGCGTTCCGCGACATCATGCTGCACGAGTTCACGTCGGTCGCCAAGAAGCGCTTCAAGGCGGACTTCACCGCGCTGGCGTACGACGGCGGCGTCCAGATGCTGACCGTGCTGGCGCTGATTCTCTTCCTCTGGGTCGGGGCGCTCGAGGTCATGAGCGGCGCCATGACGATCGGCGCCTTCGTCGCGTTCAACACCCTGGTGGCGCTCGCGAACGCCCCGATCATGACGACGCTCTCGATGTGGGATTCGGGACAGCTCGTGCGGGTGCTGCTCGAGCGGCTCAACGACGTCTTCGAACAGGAGCCCGAACAGGGTGCGGACCACTCGCGCCTGATGCCGGTGCGCACGCTCGAAGGGCGCGTGCGGTTCCAGAACGTGACGTTCCGGTACGGGGGACCGGAGTCGCCGGCGATTCTCGACGGGGTCACGTTCGAGGCGGCGCCGAACAAGAAGATCGCGATCGTCGGGCGAAGCGGCTCCGGCAAGACGACGCTCATCAAGTGCCTGTCGGGACTCCTCGAGCCGACCGACGGCCAGATCTTCTACGACGGTATCGACCTCACGCGGCTCAACTACCGCGACCTGCGGCGCAACATCGGCTTCGTGCTCCAGGAGAATCACCTGTTCGACGACACCATCGCCCGCAACATCGCGTTCGGCGAGCTGGAACCCGACGGCGACAAGGTGATGTGGGCCGCGCGCGCCGCCAACGCGCACGAGTTCATCGAGCGCCTGCCGCTCGGCTACGACACGCGCATCGGGGAATCGGGCCTGTCGCTGTCGGGCGGGCAGAAGCAGCGGATCGCCATCGCGCGCGCCCTGTACCAGCGTCCGCCGATCCTGGTCTTCGACGAGGCGACGTCGGCGCTCGACAGCGAGAGCGAGCGCGCGGTGCAGGAGAACCTGTCGCAGATCTTGGAGGGCCGCACCGCGTTCCTCATCGCGCACCGCCTGAGCACCGTGCGCGAAGCGGACATGATCATCGTGATCGAGAAGGGCCGGATCGTCGAGCAGGGCACACACGACGATCTGATCCAGCGGCAGGGCCTGTACTACTACCTGTGCAGCCAACAGCTCGGACTGTAGCGCGCGTTCACGACCGCCTGGCAAGGAGGCGCCGGCATGCCCGTCACGCCTGACGACGACATCGAGCAACCCCCGTACCTCGAGTCCGAGCCCCCGCACTGGGCTGCGCGCGGACTGGCCTACTTCGTCATCGCCCTGTTCACCGTCGGCCTGATCGCGTCGATGCTCGTGCGGGTGCCCGAGACCGTCGCCGGCCCGTTCGTGCTCGTGCCCCTGCTCGGCACGGACCCCGTCCGCGCGCCGCGCAAGGGCCAGGTCGCGGCGGTGCATGCGCTCGAGGGACAGATCGTGGAGCGCGGCGCTCCGCTGTTCGTCGTCCAGTCCGAGCCGTTAGGCGACCGGCTCGGCGAACTGGCCACGCTGCAGGCACAACTCCGGGGGTCCGATGGGGCGCTGCGCAATCTCGAGACGGCCTACACCGACGCCCGCCGCGCCGACGAGCGCCAGCGCGGCATCCTTCGCAGCCGCCTCACGTCGCTCGAGCGCTCGGTCCAGCTCGCCCGTGAGCGCGCCCGGTTGGCCGCCCAGCTGGCCGACAGCTACCGCGCCGGATACGAGCGCAACGAGCTGAGTCTCGCCGAGTTCACCCCCGCCCAGCTGGATGCCCAGAAGCTCGCCGAGGAGCTGCTCCGGCTCGAGAGCGAGCGCGAGGAGACCGTCGCCGGCATCGAGAAGCTCGGCCACGAGATGGATTCGCGCGCCACCACCCACCGCGAGGCCCGCCGCGCCCTCGAGGAGGAACGCGAGCGCATGCGCATCCGCATCGCCACCCTCGAGCAGGATTTCACCCAGAGCGCCGACGGCCGGCTCCAGATCGTCGCCCCCTGCGCCGGCACCGTGCTCCGCCTGCGCGTCAACACCACCGGTGCCGTCGTGCAGGAGGGCGACATCCTCAGCGAGATGGCCTGCTCCGGTCAGCAGCTGCAGGCCGAGCTGAGCGTACCGCAGGGTGCCGTCGCCCGCGTACGCGAAGGACAGGGCGTCAAGATGCTGTACGATGCATTCCCGTACCAGCGCTACGGCGTCAGGCACGGGCGCGTGCGGTGGGTCAGCCCGGCGGGCATCGGCAACCCCGACGGCTCCCAGTCGTTCATGGCGCTGGTCGATCTCGAGGACTCCGGCATCGCCGTCGATGGACAGCTCCGCCCCTATCTCCCCGGCATGGCCGGCGAGGTGCGCGTCATCGTCGGCCGGCGCTCCCTCGTGAGCTACGCGTTCGAGCCGCTCCGCCAGCTGCGCGAGAGCATGGCCGACGCACCGTCGAGCGGATCGTGAGCGAGCACGACGCCTTCGCGAGCCTGACGAGCGGCGGCGCCGCGGGCGACTCGGGCACGCCGGAGTCCTCGCCGGCCGTCGAGGACTTCACGCTCGACGACTTCACGTCCGACGATGCGCAGATGCGGTCGTGCCTCGATCTCGCCCGCGTCGCCGCCCGGACCGACCTGCCGATCCTCATCCTCGGCGAATCGGGCACGGGCAAGACCCTGCTCGCACGCGCGATCCACAACTCGTCGCCGCGCGCGGGCGCGCCGTTCGTCGCGTTCAACGCCGCCGCCCTCAGCGACACGCTCGTCGATAGCCAGCTGTTCGGCCACGAGCGCGGCGCCTTCACCGGCGCTACCCGCCGGGTGAAGGGGAAGTTCGAGCTGGCGCACGGCGGCACCCTGTTCATCGACGAGATCGCCGACATGGCGACCTCCGCGCAGGCGAAGATCCTGCGCGCCGTGGAGCACGGGGAGTTCGAGCGCCTGGGATCGGAGACCCTGCAGCACGCCATCGTCAGGCTCATCTCCGCCACCCACCTGCCGATTCACCGCTTCATCGGATCGGACCACTTCCGGCGCGACCTGTTCTATCGCATCAGCGGCATCACCATCCACCTCCCGCCGCTGCGCGACCGGCCCAACGACCTCCGTGCGCTGATCGCCGCCGAAATCGCCAGCGCGAGTCGGCAGCAGGGACGCTCGATCTCCGCGCTGAGCAAGCTGGCGGCGCAGCGGCTGCTGTCGCACCGGTGGCCCGGAAACCTCCGCGAGCTGCGCCAGGTGCTCCATACGGCCGTCGCGCTGACCGAGGGAACGACCGTGCAGTCGGAGGCCATCCTCCTCGGCGCGGACGAAATACCGCCTGCCGCCGATGGACCGGCCCCGCGGAAGGAGCCGGCAACGCTCGCGGAGCCAGCCGTTCCCAGCCTCTCGGCCGATGGCACCAGCCGCGAGGACCTGCGGCTTCGATCCGTCGAGCTGCGCCACATCCATCGCGTACTGGAGATGACCGGAGGCAACAAGCGTCGCGCCGCGCGGCTTCTCGGCCTCTCGCGTTCCACGCTGGACCGCAAGCTGTCCGGTGGCGATGGCGACCCGCACGAGGCGGCCGATGGCGCAGTGAAGGGCGGGCGGAGTCCGATCGGTCGCGCCACGGCAGACCTCGGGTACCTCTCGCGCTAGGCGCTCGGTCGAGGGCGGTGCCTTGGTCTCGTTTCGCGACCGCCCGGCTTCGTAGCGCGGCTACTGGGGTTGCATTTCCGCACTGTCCTGCTGACCTCGCCAAGCGCCCAGTACACCCAACCCGTTGCCCCACAACGATTTGAGTGCACATCGGCGGCGCGGTACGGGGGTTGCCTTACGGGGCGGCGTCGACGGGGGACGCCGCTAGGCGCTCGAACGGATTCGGGTTCGGTCACGATCCGGCGCGAATCGGCAGCAACGAAATCGGCGGTCGACATGAGTATCGGGGGACCCAAGCTCCATCACGCCGCCGCTCGACTGAGAGGCGGCGGCCGGCAATCACCACCAGGGAGACCGACCATGGCGACCGACGAGCGCAAGGCCGACGTGCAGAATCCGCAGGTTTCGGATCTGACCGCGAAAAAGGTCAATACGGACGAGGCAGGGGACGTGAAGGGCGGGATGCTCAAGAAGACGGCGGCCGAGACCATCGAGTACTCGAAGTAAGGTTGGCGAGCACGGCGGGACATGAACGGGGCCTCACGAGGCCCCGTTCTGCATCCCTGCCGACGAGCTCGCAGGGGCTGTGTCCCATTTCCGTACCCCAGGGGTCTCGAAGCGCAACCACGATGGTCTCATCCGTGAACCGGCGCCAGGCAACGCATCGGCTACCAGAATCGTAAGACACTACACTGCAACGAGTTGAAGGAATCGTTCCCCGCGGTACGCGGGTTGCCTTATGAGTGCGCGGGAGCGCGGCGCGGATCGCTCCCGACGGTGCCAAGGTCCGCGAACGAATGGTGGTCATGATGGGCGCCGGCACCGATCCCGAGGATGCAATGGACCAGAAACCCAATGAGCAGCCGGAGCCCGCTCCGGAAGAAGCGGAGACGTCGGACACCGTGCTGCTCAGGGACCTCGCCCCACGACAGGACGTGAAGGGGGGCACAGCCAAACTGCGGTTCGGCGAGAGCAAGTCTCCCGAGACGCGCGACGACTCCTGATTGCGGCGGCTCGCCCGCGAGCCTGTCGATTAGAGCTGGTTTACCGCTGCTGGGCATCCGGCACTCCGTCGGACGGCACCCGCGGCGATTATCGAGGAGAGCGCACCATGGCAACCGACGAGCGCAAGGACCGCGAGAACGAGACCAAGAAGAGCGAAGAGATCAAGGATCTGGCCGCCAAGCGCCCCGACGCCGAGAAGGAAGAGCAGGTCAAGGGCGGCAACGTCGGATTCCGCCCGATCGCGGACGCCGAGTAACGCTTCGCCGAAGTACGCAGGACCCGGAGGGGCCGATGCTGGCCCCTCCTTCTTTGCACCCCTCCCCAGGCCGGCCTGTTGCAGCCCTCCGCCCGGGCTGGCGACAGATGCGGTACACCCGTAGCCGCGCTACCTTCGCGGCATGTGTGCCGATCGCTCCTCGCCCCTCGCCCTGCTCTTCGATCTCGATGGGACCCTCGTCGACTCGATCGAGCTGATTCGATCATCCTTCCGGCACGCCTGTGCCACGGTGCTCGCGCGCGAGATCGCCGAGGAGGATTGGCTCGCAGGCGTCGGCACGCCGCTTCGGACGCAGATGCAAGGGTTCGCCCGCGACGAGACTGAAACCGACGCGCTGATCGCCGCCTATCGATCCCATCAGCTCGCCCACCACGACCGGCTGCTCGCGGAGTACGCCGGAGTGCGCGAGGCGCTCGAGACGCTCCGGCGCGAGGGCCACTCCATGGCGATCGTGACGAGCAAGGCCCACGCCCTGGCGGTCCGCGCACTCGAGAGGATGCGGCTCTCCGAGTTCATGGATGCCGTGATCGGCTGCGACAGCTGTACCCGTCACAAGCCCGATCCCGAACCGGTGCGCATCGCCCTCGAGCGCCTCGGTGCTCGACCCCGCGACGCGGTCTTCATCGGTGACAGCCCGCACGACATCGCCGCCGGCAACGCCGCGGGCGTCACGACCGTCGGCGTGCTCTGGGGCCCATTCCCCCGCTCCGCGCTCGGACGGGCGCATCACCTCATCGAGCACCCCTCGGCGCTCCCGCCGCTGGTGCGCGCCCTCGCACGGGCCGGCGCCGCCTGAGGCGTTCAAACCTTCGTCAGTTCCCGGCTATCTGAACGGACGGTTGCGGTGACCGACACCTGGAGGGAGCGCTGGCCCTGGCTGCCGACGTGATACCGATCGAGCGGGAAACGCCCATGGACGATGCGGCCCTCGCGGCACGCGGGGACCGTCGCGCCTACGAGCGGCTGTATCGCGCGAACGTCGGTCGGATCTTCTCGCTATGCACGCGGATGTGCGGCAGCCGGGAACGCGCCGAGGAACTCACGCAGGATGTCTTCGTCCGCGCATGGGAGAAGCTGCCGCAGTTCCGCGGCGACAGTCGCTTCTCCACGTGGCTCCACCGGCTCGCGGTCAACGTGGTGCTGAACGCGCGCAAGTCGGATGGCCGCCACCGCGCTCGCGAGACCGAGGACGAGGACGAGCAGGGGATGGACGCCTTCGCGGCGCCGCGTCAGGCGCCACCGGGCGAGCGGCTGGATCTGGAGGCGGCGATCGCCTCGCTTCCACCGGGCGCACGACGGGTGTTCGTCCTGCACGATGTGGAGGGCTACAAGCACGAGGAGATCGCCGAGCAGCTCGGCGTGACGGCTGGAGGAAGCAAGGCGCAGCTGCACCGCGCCCGGATGCTCTTGCGGGAGGCACTGACCCGATGATCGCCTTGACGTGTGACCGATTCGAGGACCGGCTCTCGGCCCTGATGGAGGGCGAGACTGCCGCGGCTGAGCGGGAGCAGCTGGAGGCGCATGCCTCGGCGTGCAGCCGCTGCGGTCCGCTGCTGGTCGAGCTGCGCGCGATCGTACGTGAGGCGGGCGACCTGCCGGAGCTGCTGCCTTCGCGCGATCTGTGGGAGGGCGTCGCGGCACGCATCGAGACGCCGGTGGTGCAGATCGAGCCGCGTCAGGCGCCGCTCGTGGTGCGCCGAGGCCTTTCGTGGCGCACGGCGGCCGCTGCGGCCGCCGTACTCGTGGCGTTGACGGCGCTCGCGACCTGGCGGATTGCCGCCACCGGCGTGGATTCCCAAGGCACGGAGCGGATTGCGGCGGCCGTAGAGCCGCCCGTGACGGCGCCGCCATCGAATCCCTCCGCGGGGACCACGCCGCCGGTCGACACTGCGCCGGCGCCCGATCGCATGGCGCCCGCGCCTCGGTCTCTCACGGCGCGCCCCAGGGCCACCACCCCTGCGGTCTCGGCGCCCGCCGTGCGCAACGCGGCCGCCGATGCCGCGACCGCCGTCTACGACCGCGAGATCGCGTCGCTGCGAAGCATGCTCGACACCCGTCGCGCGGAGCTCGATAGCGCGACGGTTCGGGTGCTCGAGGAGAACCTCACGATCATCGACCGGGCGATCGCGCAGAGTCGCCAGGCGCTCGCGCAGGACCCGAACAGCACGTTTCTCATCGATCATTTGAATAGCGCGCTCGGCCGCAAGGTGCAGCTGCTCCGCACGGTGACGCTGATCCCGGCCAGCTCGTAAGGACGGAATACTCATGACCCGCACTTGGCTGATTGCCCTGCTCGCCGGCGCCCACCTCGCCGCCGCGCACCAGGCGGACGCCCAACGGCGTGACCGGGAGGACCGCATCGCGCGGATCGACACCACGCTGACGCTGGCGCGCGGTGGCCTCGTCGAGCTCGAGGGGCCGGACGGCGACATGATCGTCACCGGCTGGGACCGCGACGAGGTGCGTGTCCGCGCCACGAACAATGACGGCGACCTCCGGCTCGATGCGACCTCGTCGCGCATCCAGCTGAAAAGCGTGGGCATGGGCTGGTCCGACGTGCGCTACGAAGTCACCGTGCCGACCGGAACCCGCCTCCTGCTCAACGGTCGTTCTACCGAGATCACCGTGCGCGGGACACGCGGGGAGGTCGAGGCTCACACGCAGAACGGTGACATCGCGATCGAGGACGCGACGTCCGTCACGGTCAACGCGCTCAACGGAGACGTCGAGTTGCGGACGATGGACCGTGTGCGCGTGAATCTCGTCGCCGGCGATGTCCGTATTACCGGCGGGCGCGGGGCGATCGAGGTGGTGACCGTCAGCGGTGACGTGGAGATGCACGGCATGACGTCCCGGAGCGTCTCGGCAGGCACGTCGAGTGGCGAGGTGTTCTACGAAGGCGCGATCGACCCGAGCGGACGTTACGAGCTCACCTCGCACTCGGGCAACGTCGTCGTCAGGCTGCCGGCGGACGTGTCCGCGGCCGTGCGGCTGCAGACGTACAGCGGCGAGATCGAGAGCGACTTCCCGATTCATCTCGAGGGCGGCGCCACGATGGGCGGGCACCCGCGGAGCTTCGACTTCCGCATCGGCAACGGCGGCGCCCGTATCACGATGACCAGCTTCAGCGGCGCCGTGCGGCTCCAGCGCGCCGGGACTTCGAACCGTCAGGAGGATTGACTCATGCAGCGTGTACTCATCGCCGCCCTTGCGGCCCTGCTCGCCGCCCCGCCGGCCGACGCGCAGCGCGATCGCGATCGCGAGCCACAGCAGACGGAGGCCGACGCCTTCCGCTGGGAGGGCCGCATCCCCGAGGGCCGGTGGATCGCCATCCACAACCTGAATGGCGCGATTACGGTCGAGCCCGCGAGCGGCAACCAGGTGGAGGTCCGCGCGGAGAAGCGCTGGCGCCGCGGCGACCCCGGAGACGTGCGCTTCGAAACGGTCCGCGACGGCGACGACGTCGTGATCTGCGCCCTCTGGACCGATCGTTCCACCTGCGACCGCGACGGCATGCACACGCGCGGCCGCAGCGATGAGCGGAGCAACCGCAACGATGTCTCCGTGCGCTTCACGGTTCGCCTGCCGGCCGGCGTGAAGATCCGCGCGCAGAGCGTGAACGGCGCAATCGACGTGAGCGGCGCCCGTTCCGAGGTCGTGGCCCGTACGGTGAACGGCCGCATCGAGGCCTCGACCGCGGCCGGTCCGGTGGACGCGGAAACGGTGAACGGGGCCATCAACGTGCGGATGGAGTCCCTCGGCGCCACCGGCGACATGAACTTCGAGACCGTGAACGGCTCGGTCAGGATCGAGGCTCCCTCCAACCTGGCGGCCGACCTGTCCATGTCCACGGTGAACGGATCACTCACGAGCGACTTCCCCTTGACCGTTCAGGGCCGGATCAGCAAGAACAGGATCAACGCGACGGTCAACGGCGGCGGCCGGCGCCTGACGATGCGTACCGTGAACGGGAGCGTGGAGTTGCGCCGGACGCGCTGAGCCGGACCCAGAGGGTTCGGGACTGGCGGAACCGAAGAACGGCGGCTCCCCCGGGGCCCGCCGTTCTCCGTTTCCCACCCGCAGATCGGAGTCGATGCGGAGACTCGCCCCGCCGTGTGGCACGCGCACAACAAACCGTAGCGTTTCACGGTGGGAGTCGGTGTGGGGTGTAACGAATTCTTACAGGCTCTGCCGGCATCGAGTATGGCTCAAGTCGTTGCCCGATTTTTGCTTAACTCTGCGAGAGGTAGTATGCTGGAGGGGGTTCGGCCACTGTCCGCGCATGGCCGGAGAATTGCCAAGATTCAGAGTCCGAGGCGTCACAGTTTCGCGCCCGAAAGGCGCAGGCGCCTCGTAACGTCCCCCAATCCCTTGTCCCCAAACAGGAGGAGCGATGGAGAGATCCACATGGACCAGACCGGTGCTGGTTCGCAAGCCCGTCAGTGAGACGGCCCAAGGGGCCGGCTCGAATCAGGACGGCCTTGGCGGCGAGTTCCCGGTCCAGAGCTGAGTTGTAGCTCGGTTCGGAAAAGCGCAATGCCCTCCGTGCTGCACTTACGGAGGGCATTGCACGTCTGGGTGATGGAGGGTCACGGGTGACGGAATCGCTCCGGCGGAATGCCACCGAGGGCCAGCCTCTGCTCGCGCGGAACGATATCGCCATGCACGCTTGGTGCGACGTCGGCATGTACGGGCTGCGTGTTCGCTCCGCAGTCGAACTTCCCGGTTGGCCGGAGGCCCCCGCTGGCGAGCCACAGGTCGTCATTCGGGAGGATGCGCCCGCCCCTGCAACCTTCGACGGCGCGACGTACAACGCCCGCACGAGCTTCGCGGACGGCGTGGTGCACATCGAGGTGCGAGGCGTCGCGCGATACTCCGCGGAGGGCGGAACGTCGATCCGCGTGGCACCCGAGCCGCAGGCGCGGCCCGAGGACGTGCGGCTCTACCTGACGGGCGCGATGTTCGGCATCATCCTGCACCAGCGGGGCGTGCTCCCGCTGCATGCGAGCTGCGTCGCCATCGACGGTCTCGCTGCAGCGTTCGCGGCACCCTCGGGCAGCGGCAAATCGACGCTCCTCGCGGCACTGTTGCGGCGCGGTGCGGCGTTCGTCTCCGATGACATCTGCGCAATGACCCCGGTGGACGCTGGCCGGGCTTGCGTGTGGCCGGGCGCGGCGCGAATGAAGCTCGACGCGACCGGCATGGCGGCGCTGGACCACGAAGCCGAGGCGCTGGAGCCCGCCGGCGGTAACCGGGGCAAGTTCCACGTGCCCGTATCCGCGCCCTCGGTCGCTGGCTCGCCGGTCCCTCTCTCACGCGTGTACTTGTTGGAGTTCGGCGACGGCGAACCCCGTCTGGAGCCTCTCGACGGCCTTGCGTCCGTTGCCGCGCTCGTCGACGAGACGTATCTGTTGTCCTACGCCGCGGCAATGGGTCTTTCGACGCAGATCTTCAAGCGAGCGGCCGAGCTTTCGCGCACGCTCACGGTGAGCCGGCTCGTGCGGCCTTCCGGCTTCGAGTACCTGGACGCGGTCGTCGAGCTCATCGAGCGCGATGTTCGCGACGCACGGATCACGACGCGTTTGCAGCGTCAGGAGGAGGAGTGAGCGCCAGGACGGTCATTGGACCCGCCACGGTGGTGTCGCGCAGCGAGGAGCCGGTCGCAATCGAGGTCGACGGCACCGTCGTCATGATGAGCATCGACCAGGGCATGTATTTCGGACTGGAGGGCGTGGGTCCGCGCATCTGGGCACTGCTCGACCGCCCGCGTCGCGTCGACGACGTCTGCACGGCACTGACCGAGGAGTTCGACATCGACGCCGACTCCTGTCGGCGGGAGGTGATCGGCTTTCTCGATGAGCTGCGGGACGCGCACCTCATTCGCATCCACGGCGACGCGGATGGTACGGCTGCCTCGCCTGACGGCGCCTGAGATCGCCGTCCTCGCGGAGGCGCTCGCACTGTGCACGGCGGCGAGCGTCATGCTGCGCGTGCTGCGCTTCTCGCGTGTCGCGTCACGCCTGGGCCGACACATGGCCGAGAGCCCGCCGCGGCAGCCCGGCGCGACCGGCGCCACCGTCCGCCGGATCACGTGGGCCGTTGCGACCGCCGCCCGGCTCCTCCCCTGGAAACCCGTCTGCCTGCCGCAGGCGGTCACCGCGCAATGGATGCTGCGCCGACGCGGCATTCAGAGCACGCTCTACCTCGGCACCGATCCCTCGAAGCGTTATGACGCGCACGCCTGGGTGCGCGTCGGTGGCGTCATCGTGACCGGGGGCGACGACCCCAGACGCTACACCGTCGTCTCCACGTTCGCCTGACGCCACGAGCGAGCGAGGGCACCCGCCCATGAGCGCAATCTGTGCGATATACCGATGGGACGGCTCGAGCGCCCCTGCCGGCCAGGTGGAGACACTCCTCGGGGCAATGCGGGAGTACGGTAGCGACGCCGTACCCTGGAAACCGGAATCGCCGGAGTCGCCGGTCGCGCTCGGCTGCATTCCCTGGCGAATCACGCCGGAGGATGCCTGCTACCGCGGCCCCGAACGGTCGGCCGAAGGCAATGTGGTCGCGGTGGTCGACGCCCGACTCGACAACCGCGAGGAGCTCACCCGCGCGCTCGGCATCGGGACGCACGAAGCCGCCCGGATGTCGGATGCGGCGTTCATCGTGGCCGGCTGGCGGCACTGGAAGCACGAGACCCCGCGCCATCTCGTCGGCGACTTCGCCTTCGCGTTATGGGACGGGCAACGCCGCGAGCTGTTCTGTGCGCGCGATGCGATGGGCCAGCGCGTGCTCTTCTACCACGAATCGCCGGCGCGACTGGCCATCGCAACGACCCCGCACGCGCTCACCACCCTCCCCGACGTCCCGGTGGAACTCGATGAGCAGAAGGTCGCGGACTTTCTCGTGCTGCTTCAACGGCCCGAGATCACGTTCTTCCGCGGCATCAAACGTCTCGCCCCCGGTCACACGCTCACGGCTGGATCCGACGGCATGCGCATCGAGCGGTACTGGTCGCCCGCGCCGAGCCGAATGCTCCGACTGGAATCGGACCAGGCCTATGTCGAGGCCTTCCGCGACGTGTTCGAAACGGCGGTGCGTGCCCAGCTCCGCTGCGAGGGCACCGTCGCAATGATGGCGAGCGGCGGACTGGACTCCTCATCGGTGGCGGCCGTCGCCGCGTCGCTGCTGCGCGATCGCGGGCAGAGACTGCCGACCTACCACGCCGCCCCCCGGGAAGGCTTTACCGGGCCGGTGCGCCGTGGCATGGTGGCCGACGAATCGGGTGACGTGCGCGCGCTCGCCGCCATGCACCCGAACATCGACCTTCACGTCAGGCGCACGGATGATCGCTCGCCGTTCGAGGAACTCGAGACATCGTTCCGCATGGCGGGCGCGCCGCCGCGAAATCCGCCCAACGCCGCGTGGTTTTACGGGATCTACGCGCAGGCCGCGGACGCCGGCGCGCGAGTGCTGCTTACCGGACACAAGGGCAACGCGACGGTCAGCCAGACCGGTCTCCGATCGCTGCGTGATTCCGCCCTCAAGGGCGAGTGGCGCCACCTCTACCGTGAAGTTCGCGCCCTGGGCCGCGCGACCGGGAAGGGCCGGCGGGACGTTCTGCGGCGCGAGGTCGTCCAGCCGTTGACGCCGCCGGCCATGTCGGCCGCGCTGCGATGGCTCCGCAGGACGAATCCAAAGCCTGTTTGGGATGACACCCTCTCCGCCATCAATCCCGATTTCGCCCGCAACATGAACGTAGAGGAGCGGGTCCGCGCCGCGAACCGGCACCACCACGACATCAACCGTCTCTCGGACATGGACTTTCGCCTGACGGTGCTCGCCGGCGGCGCGGACGTGTTCGACCTCTATAGCGGCATGCGTCCGTGGTTCGGCATCGAGACGCGGGATCCCACGGCCGATCGGCGCGTCGTGGAGTTCTGTATGGCGGTGCCCGGCTCGCAGTACCTGAAGGACGGCGTCACGCGGTCGCTGATCCGACGCGCGATGGCGGGCCTCCTTCCGGACCAGATCCGCCTGCGCTCGACCTTCGGCCAGCAGGCGCCCGACTGGTCGGAATGGCTGCCGAAGCTCCGGGCCGAGCTCCAGGCGGAGCTCGCCGCGCTGCAGCAGTGGGAAACGGCGAGGCGGTGCCTCGATCTGTCGAAGATGCAGGGGCTGCTGAACCGGTGGCCCGACCGCCTGACGCTGGCGCACGAGAAGGACTATCTCCTGCTTCTCATGCGCGGCGTCACGATGGGCCGATTCATTCGCTGGTTCGAGGACACCTACGCATGACGCGCGGCGCCACGGGTCGGCCTCTACCGACGAGATTCGACCTGTCCCCCCTCCGGCAGGGCCTCGGGCTCGTCATGCAGAGCGGCCGGGGCTGGCTGGCCGCCCAGCTCCTGCTCATGGTGTTGCAGAGCGTGATTCCGCTCCTCGCGCTGTGGCTGCTGAAGCAGATCATCGATACGATCGCCGCGGGACTCGTGGGCGGCGAGGGAGCGGATCCCGGCCAGCTTGGAATGTGGGTGCTCCTGGCCGGCGGCGTCGCGATCATCGGGGCTGCGCTGCGCAACCTGTCGACGCTGGTGACCGAGGCGCAGTCGCAGCGCCTGAGCGACCACGTCCAGGAGATCCTGTACCGCAAGTCGCTCGAGGTGGATCTCGAGTTCTACGAGAGCACCGAGTATCACGACGCGCTGCTGCGCGCGCAGGCCGAAGCGCCGGTACGCCCATCGCGGGTCGTCGCGGCCCTGGCCCAGATCGGGCAGGCCGGGTTGTCGCTCGCCGCCATGACGGGACTGCTGCTCGCCTTCCACTGGATGCTCACCGCGGCCCTGCTCGCCGCGGCGCTGCCCGGCCTGTTCGTCAAGACGCGGTTCTCGGCGCGCCTGTATGCCTGGACGCGCCGGCGGACGCAGGTGGAGCGCCTGACGCGCTACTTCACGACGATCCTGACCTCGATCGACTACGCCAAGGAGCTCCGCGTCTTCGGACTGGGCGAGGAGTTCCGGCGCCGCCATCGCGTGCTGCGCAAGCAGGTGATGCGCGAACGGCTGCAGATGACCACGCGCCAGACGATGCAGGAACTCGTCGCGCAGAGCCTGACGGTGGCGGCGGTGTTCGCGGCGATGTTCTTCATCGCTCAACGCGCGCTCGTTGGCGCGATTTCGGTCGGCGACGTGGTCATGTACTTCGGCGCGTTCCAGCGCGCACAGGAGTTCTTCCGCGATGTGTTGCGCGGCCTCGCGGCGCTCTACGAGAACAACCTGTTCCTGGCCGACTTCGTGCGATTCCTCCGCCTCGAGCCGAGGGTCGTCGACCCGCCGCAGCCGCGCACGTTCCCCTCTCCCGTCAGGCAGGGAATCGAGATCGAGGGGTTGACGTTCCGGTATCCCGGCACCGAGCGTGACGTCCTGAGGGACGTGAGCTTTGCCATTCGACCGGGCGAGCACGTCGCGCTCGTTGGCGAGAACGGCTCCGGCAAGACGACGCTCGTCAAGCTTCTCTGTCGCCTCTACGACCCGGGCGCCGGCGCCGTGCGCATCGATGGCATCGACTTGCGCGAAATGCGGGTCGACGACGTGCGAGGCAACTTCTCGGTCGTCTTCCAGGACTACGCCAAGTTCTACCTCACGGCCCGCGAGAACATCTGGCTCGGCAATGTGACCCTGCCGATCGACTCGGAGATCATTATCGAGGCGGCCAGACGCACTGGCGCCGACGCGGTGATCCGGGCGCTCCCGTTCGGGTACGATACCATGCTCGGCCGGCAGTTCGAGAACGGCGTAGACCTGAGCGTCGGGCAATGGCAGAAGCTGGCGCTTGCGCGCGCCTTCCTGCGGAACACGCCGTTCATCGTGCTGGATGAGCCCAGCGCGGCGCTCGACCCGCGCGCCGAGGCCGAGGTCTTCGACCACTTTCACGAGCTGGCGCATGGGCGAACGGCGATCTTCATTAGCCACCGCCTGTCGACGGTGCGGCGTGCCGACCGCATCCTCGTGATGGTCGATGGGCGGATTGCCGAGGCCGGTCCGCACGAGGAGCTCGTGGAGCGCGCGGGCGTCTACGCCTCCCTGTTCGAGACGCAGGCGAAGCATTATCGATGAGCACCACCGTGTCCGCTCCCCATCGCTCCACGCTTTCCGAAGCGCCGCCCGATTCTGGCGGGCACGCCGCCGACCAGCTCGTCGCGCAGCGGGCCTGGATCGCGCTCCTCCGCGGAGACGCGAGCATGCACGCCGGAGCGGGGCTGACGGACGCGCAGTGGGCGTGCCTCGCCGAGGAAGCGCAGCGCCATCAGCTCTCGGGCCTCACCTACCGCGCGCTGAACCAGGAGCCGCGAGTATTCGGCGCGCCAGAGGCAGTGCTCGTACGTCTCCGCCCCGCCTATCGAGACACGGCGCTGCGCAACGCGGTGTTCTTCCGCCACACCGCCATCGTCGCGAGGGATCTGGTGGCGCACGGCATCCCCCTGATGCTGCTCAAGGGCATCCACCTGGCGCGGTTCACGTACGCGGAACCCGCCCTGCGCAGCATGGCCGACGTGGACGTCATGGTTCCGCGCGACCGCCTCGCGGAGGCGGAACGCGTCTTCCTCGACCACGGCTACGGGCCGACGCCGCGACCCGATCTCGAGGAGTTCTGCGCCTGGTCCAACCACCTGGCCAAGCTCAGCAAGCCGGGAGCTCCCGTGTTCGAGGTACACTGGAGCATCGAGCGCCCGACGAGTCCGTTCCGCATCGACCTCGAGGGGTTATGGGCCCGATCGCGGACGGAGACGCTCGACGGCGTGCCGGTGCACCTCCTCGCGGTGGAAGACCTGCTCCTGCACCTGGCCCTGCACTGCTCCTACCACCACCGCTTCGACCGTTCCGCATTCAAGGGGCTGGCCGACATCCATACGGTCGTCGTCAGGCATCGCGACGACATCGACTGGCAGGTACTGATCGACCGCGCCGTCGAATGGGGAGCGTCCGGCTTCGTATACGCCACCCTCCGGCTCACGGCGCAGGTCCTCGGCACCCCCATTCCGGCCGCGACGCTGCGCGCCCTACCCCACGAGCGGGAGGATGAGGCCGTCGTGGACGTGGCGAGCCGCTACATCCTGATGCCGGGCCAGCAGCTGCCGAAGGTCTACGTCAAACTCGCGCGGAGCCGGAGCGTACGGGAGCGCGCCACTCTCCTCGTACGCCATGTGTTCCTCCCGCGCAGCACAATGGAGCGCGTCTACGGCCTCCGCGGCGGCACCCGGTGGGTCTGGCCCTATTACGCGTACCGCCTCGGCAGCCTCCTCGTGAAACGCGGCAGCCTGCCGCTCCGCGCGCTCTTCCGAACGGGTACCATGCGCGCGCCGATCAACCGCGAGGAACAGCGGCTCCACATCCAGGGCTGGGTGAAGGACTTGCCCGGGGCCGGCCGGCCCGGGTAGGCATCGCGGCCAGAGCGCGCCCTCGGTACGGCGCCGTCGGGGCCCACGGTCACTCCGGCTGAAACTCCACACCGCTCCGCGCTCGTAGTGCCGGCAGGCGACGGCCTCCCACCGTCTCCCTTTCGCACTTCCGGAGGAGCGATGAGACGCTTGATCGTGTTCGGCGCACTGCTCCTGGTGGGGCTCGCCTTCGCGCAGGCGTTCGGCATCATGGACCGCGACCACCACGAGCGCAATGCCTGGAGCTGGAGCGGCGAGGTGCCGGCCGAAGGTTGGCTGCACGTCCGCAACCGCGACGGCAGCATCAGCATCGAGGAGACGACGGGGCCTGCACTCGAGGTCGTCGCCTCCAAATCGTGGACGGGACGCCGGCCGCAGACGGTAGAGTTCATCGCGAACCGCGTGGGCCAGAACGTCTACGTGTGCGCGCTGTATGGCGGCGGAGCGGCCGACGACTGCGACGAGGACAGCTATCGCACCCGTCGCGTGAGCTGGTTCAAGCGCCGCGTCCTTCGAGTTCGTGCCGTGCATACGACCTTCACCGTACGGGTGCCCGCCACGGCGCGGGTCAACGCCGATACGCGCAATGGTCGGATCCGCGTCGATGCGCCGCTGGCGGCCCTCGTCGCCAAGACCTACAACGGATCGATCAAAGCCGAGGCGCCGGTCGGCACGCTCAAGGCAACATCACGCAACGGCAGCATCAGCGCCGCGATCGCGGACGGTCCCCTGCCGGGCGACATCGAGCTCTCGACGCGAAACGGCACCGTCACGCTGGAGATGCCCGAATCCGCGAACGCCAACGTCGCGCTGCTCACGCGCAACGGTCGGGTGACGACGGACTTTCCGCTTCGCATGGAAAGGCTCGAGAACACGCGTTCGATCAGCGGCATCCTCGGACTGGGCGGCCCGAAGGTGTCGCTCGAGACGCGCAACGGCAGCGTGCACCTGAAGAAGCGGCCGTCGGCAGCCATCACCTCTGAGAAGGCCGCCGCCGCGGTGAGCGTGGACAGCGGCGGCAGCTGACAGGCGCCTGACGCGGGTGTCTTACGCAACGAGGCGCGAGCCCATGGCCCGCGCCTCGTTCGCATCCAATACCGCCGGGATCAGCGCGGCGGACGCACGGTCGAGTCCGGTCTCACGGTCGTGTCGGGACGGACGATCAGCGAATCGCGGATCATGATGCGCGTCGTGTCGGTGCGCACGCTGTCCACCACCCCTTCGGCCGCCTCCGTCAGCGTGCCGGCGCCCAGGACGATGACTTCGACTCGCCGGTTCTGCTGCCGGCCCGCCGCCGTGGCGTTCGTCGCCACTGGCGTCGTCTCGCCGAGTCCCTTCGAGTTGATGCGCTCGCGAGGCACGCCGCCCTCGACGAGCTTTGCCAGCACTGCCGCGGCGCGCTGCTCGGACAGCCGCTGGTTGTACTCGTCAGGCCCCGTGGCATCCGTGTGACCCTCGACGGCGATCTCGTGGTCGGGGTACTGCTGGAGGACCGCCGCGATCCGCTCGAGGCTGCGCTCGGCGCCCGGCTTGATCGTCGCCCTGTCGACGTCGAACAGCACGTCGCTCAAGCTGATGACGAGTCCGCGCGACGTCTGCCGCAGATTCGTGATCTCCACCACGAGGGTCCGGAGCTGGGACAGGGCGTTGTTGAGCTGCTCGGCCTGCTGCGCGGCGACCACACGCAGCGAGTCGGCGCGCTGACGCTCCTCGACCGCGACCGCGGTGATGAGCAGGTTGCGCTCGCGTAGCACCGCCACCTCGGCCTCGCTGAGCGCCTGCGCGCGTGCCAGCGAATCGCGCTGCGCCTGTGACAGTGCGACGAGGCGGTTGAGCCGGGCGGTGCGGAAACTGTCGGCCGCGGCCATGGCGAGCGCGCGCCGGTTTGCCGCCTGCGCGGTCTGCGCTGCACGCAGCGCAATGTGCGACATGCCTTCCACGTACTCCTGATTCTGCTTACGGCTCACCGCGATCTCCGCGTCGTTGATCGCTTCGCGTGCGCGGATCATCTCGGCTTCGGCCTGTGTCGACGCCTCCGTCCCCGCGAGCGACGCATAGATCGCGTTTGCCTGCTCGAGCGCGGCGGGCCGGCTCGTCGAGGCGCAGGCGCTCACGACCGCGACCGCGGCGAGGGCCAGAAGACTGTTTCGCCAGGTCATCGGGCACCTCCGGGCGGCAGCTGGTTCAAGGAGGCCAACGCCTCGGCCCGCGTGCGCTCAGCGGTCAGGCGACGCGATTCCTCGCGCGCGAACGTCGCGTCCGCAGCCGCAGCGCGGGCCTCGAGCGCGGCACGGGCGGCATTCCGCTCGTTCAGATTCGCTTTGGCGTCCGCCAGATTCTGTCGGGCTGAGGCCAGCGGCTCCGCGGCGAGCGAGTCGGCGCCCGCCGAGACCGCCTCGGCGATCCGACGTTCCGCGTTCGCGATCGCTGCGTTAGGCTCGCCCGCCTCGGGAAAGATGCTGTTCGCCCCCGCGCTGGCACACCCCGCCAGCACAGCGACGATGCCAAGCCAGGACATACGTCGCATTCCACTCCTCCGGTTCGAGTACCGCGAAGAGAGGCAAGGCGCGGGCCAGTTCCGGCCGAGTCCGGCGGCGTGAAGCCTGAGCTCGCCGTGGGGGCGAGACCTGGTACCGGAGAGCAATTGTCTCCGAAGGCGCGGCTGCACGCCCGCCATTCGAGTTCAGCGCGTGAACTCGAAGGTGACGATCGCCGGGGCAGTCCCGAAGCTCACCGCCAGCAGGGTCGGCGAGACCGTTCCCGTGCCGACCTCCAGTCCCGCGCCGTCAGGCGTCATCGTGATCGCGTTGCCGGTCACCGTGTACGCACCGGTGTCGATGTTCGGCGCGCTGCCCGCGAACTCGGTGCGGACGTTGTACCGCCCGTTCGCGTAGAGCACCGCGCGTCCGCCGGTGAGCGTGAGGCCTGCCAGAGTCACCGGAAGCGGATTGTCGTTCACCTCGACGAGGAGATACGGCTCGACTACCGTGATGTCGGCCGTGTCGGCCTTGCCCTCGACGCTCGCGACGATCCGTGTGGTACCCGCGGCCAGCGCGCGGATTCTCCCCTGCAATGTGACGGTGGCGACGTTCGTGTTCGTCGAGTTGTAGGTGACGACTCGCCCCGTGAGGACGTCGCCGTTCGCCGCGCGCGTGGTGTCGGTGAGATCGAGCGAATCGCCCGCGATCAGCGTCGCCTGCGCGGCGGAATCCGGATAGAGCGTGATGGAGGCGACGGCGATCGGATCCACCGTCACGGTGGTGCTGCCGCTCACCCCTTCGCTGGTGGCGGTGATGACGGCGTCGCCGGCCGAGACGCCTTCCACGAGGCCGCTCGACGACACGGTGGCGACGCCCTCCGCATTGCTCGACCAGGTGATCGCCCGCCCGGTCACGACGCTTGTCCCGCTTCGAGTCACGGCGGCGAGCTGGATGCTCCCGTCGATGGCGATGCTCGGGTCGACCGGAGTGACCTCCACCGAGGTGACCGGCGGCCGGGGCTCGGTGCTGCCGTCGCACGCCCATGCACACACGCATAACGCCACAGCTCCGGCAAGCCGCCGCATCGCATCCTCCGCCTGTTGAGTGATGAACGTCCGAGGGCGTCGAGCAACGGCAAGCCGCGTTCCGGGGAACCTCGGGGGGCCGTCGAAACCGGGCTCCTGACGCCGTCCCCTGGTCGCGATGCTCACGGATCGGCGACGAGGGCCTTGCGCACGGTCAGCGGGTCGTCGGTCTCGCCGTCAGGAACCGGCGTGCATCCAACCCGGGCCCGGGCCGCGGCCGGCACAGCGGACCCCGCCGTTCAGCGCCCTGCGGGCGGTCCTGTGGCTCGGCGACGGCTGCCCCTTCGCCCGAGCGAGGTAGCGGGCACAGCCACCAAGGGCTTGTCGTTTCGGAATTTCTTCGGTACAATGGTGGCCCGCTGGATGGATGGTACCCATGAGCAGCCCGTCCCCTCTCGAGTTGACTACGCTGCGGGAGCCGCACCCGCGGTTCCGGGCGCTCGGTGCCCAGTCGGACATCCGCTATCACGCGGTCCCGGCTGGCAAGGTGCTCAACGCACCCGAGCAGACCGGGATGGGCTTCTGGTCGATCAATCCGTACATCGGCTGCGCGTTCGGGTGCACGTACTGCTATGCGCGTTATGCGCATCGCTACGTGATGGAACGCGGGAGCGCGGCGGGCGCGCTCGAGCCCGGAATGCGCTCCGATGTGGAACGGCTGCCGCCGTGGATGGCATTCGAGCGGCGCATCCTGGTCAAGGAGCGCGCACCGGATGCCTTGCGAGCCGCGCTGGCGAGCGGCGGCGCCCGGCATCGCACCCTGCGCTCCGGGGAGTCCATCGTGATCGGCACCGCGACCGACCCCTACCAGCCGGCCGAGCGGCGGTTCCGGGTCACGCGCGGCCTCCTGGAGGTGCTGGCGGAGCACCGCGGGCTGGAGGTCGTGATCATCACGAAGAGCCCGCTGGTCACGCGCGACATCGACGTGCTGTCCCGCCTCGCGGTGCGCTCGTCGTTCACGCTGCATCTCTCGCTCATTACGCTCGACCGCGAGCTGGCGCGGCGCATCGAGCCGCGTGCACCGACGCCCGATGCGCGGCTTCGTGCGTTAGGGCGGCTGACGTCGGCCGGCATCGAGGTGGGCGTCAACTGCATGCCGGTACTGCCGGGCATCACGGACGATCCCCGAGCGCTCGAGCGGCTGGTGCGCGCGGTCGCCGATCACGGCGCGTCCTACGTGGGCGCCTGCGCGCTCCGGCTGCGCGGATCGGCGCGCGCGCGCTACCTCCCGTTCATCGATCGCGAGTTCCCCGCCCTGCGCGACAGGTACCGCACCCAGTACGCGGCGAGCCACCAGGTGAACGATCGCTACCGGCAGGGATTGGCGAGGCTCATGGAGCGGTTATGCGCCAGGTACGGGCTGCGGTGGCGAAGCTATCGGACGGAGGATGAGGATGCGGAACGCCACGCGCCGCCGCCGGCGACATCGCAGCTCGAGTTGCTATAGATCCCGACGCCGCCCTCCTGGATCTGCGCGTGGAGCCCCGGCCGTCGCCGCTCGAGATGACCGCGATTCGCGCGGATGGAACGGGGCCTCGTCCTCATGGGACGAAGCCCCGCCCGGCATCAGGGCTTCGGCCGCGCCCTGAACCGGTCGTACAGCTCCGTGTGGCGGTCCGTGAACGGCACCAGCTCGCCCCGAATAAACAGGTGCGTGACCGTGGTGCGCACATCGAGCGGATCACCAGTCGTCACGATGACGTTCGCGACCTTCCCCGGATCGATGGAGCCGTACCGGTCCGCAACCCCCCAGATCTCCGCCGGGGTGATCGTGAGCGCGCGGAGCGCGACATCGGGGTCGAGTCCGTACGCGGTCGCCAGGGCCGCGTTGTACGGCAGGTTCCGCGAATCGGACGCGTTGTCCGTCTGGAACGCGATCTTGACCCCCGCGCGCGCGAGGGCGCCCGGGTTCGCGAAGATCGCATCGTACGGCTCGTCAGGCGCCGGCGCGCGGGTGAGCGGCCCGACGATCACCGGGATCTGCCGCCGTGCCAGCTCGTCCGCGAGCTTCCAGGCATCGCTCCCACCGCGAACGATCGCCTTCAGCCCGAACGTGTCCGCGAGCGCCAGGACGCCGCGAATCTGGTCCTCGGCGTCCACATCGAACAGGACCGGCTGCTCGCCGCGCACCACCGGGAGCATCGCCTGCATGACGAGATTGGCGCGTCCACCGTTGCGGCCTTCGGTGCGCCCGACGACCTCCGCGTACGTCTTTGCGTCGCGGAAGAAGTCGTAGAGGGCGCGCACCTGCCGGTTCATCGCCTCCTGCTGCTCGCTCTCCGACTGCTGGGGTCCGAAGCGCCGCCCGCCCGCCCTGCTCCGCGGATAGTTCACCACCATGGCCGCGCGCGGCTGCGCCGCCATTTCGGCGGGCGTCCAGCCCGCGAGGTCGATGAGGGCGACCTGCCCGCTGATCAGGCCGCCCCGCGGGCCGGTGATCGCCGTCGTTATGCCATTCGCGCGCGCCACGGGGATCAGCTCGGAGTGCGCGTTCACGGCCGTGAGGGCGACGTTCTGCGGGTTGAACTCGCCGAGCTCCTGGAGATCGGTCGGCCCGGGCACGGATCCGATCTCGGTGAGGCCAAGCTGCGTGCCCGAGTCGATGAGTCCGGGATAAACGAACAGCCCGCTGCCGTCGATGACCGTGGCGCCGGCCGGAGCCTGCACGTTCGCGCCCACGGCGGCGATACGGCCGCCGCTGATCACCACAGTGCCGTTAGGTATCCGCGGCCCGCTGACCGGTACGATGGTCGCTCCGCGCACGACGTACGTTCCCGCGGAGCCGGCCGTCGCCGGCGCCGGCGCGTTCTGCGCGGCGAGCGCCGGTGCCAGCGTGAGCAGTGCCGCTATTCCAAGCGCCCGCATGGCGCCCCCGCATCGCACGTTGCGCATGGCGCGTCCCGCGTCGTTCATCGTCATGTTCTCTCCCCGCCTCACGGTGTCACCGGCTGCCGCGGCGCCTGCCGCTCGAGAACGGACTCGAGCGTGTGCGCGGTGCTCCGGTCGAAGAAGGTGCGGCCGTCGACCAGCGTCATCTCCACGCGCGAGCCGGGCGCGAACGGATGGCCGTTGAAGATCGCCAGGTCGGCATCCTTGCCGACGTCGATCGAGCCGACGCGGTCGTCGATGCCGAGCTGCCACGCGGCATTGAGGGTGATCATCCGGAGCGCCTCCTCCTCCGACACGCCGCCGTAGTGCATCGCCTTGGCCGCCTCCTGGTAGAGGCGCCGCGCGCGCTCGTCGGAGTCGGAGTTGATCGATACGCGGACGCCCCGTTCCGCCATGATCGCCGCGTTATGCGGGATCGCGTCCCACGCCTCCATCTTGTACGCCCAGTTGTCGGCGAACGTCGAGGCGCCGCTGCCGGACGCGGCCAGCTCGTCGGCGACCTTGTAACCCTCGAGCACGTGCTGGAACGACGCCACGCGGAACCCGAACTCCTTCGCGATGTCGAGCATCATCAGGATCTCGTCGGCCCGGTACGAGTGCGCGTGGACGAGCCGCGTTCCGTCGAGTACCTCGACCAGCGCATCGAGCTGGAGGTCGCGCTTCGGCGGGAGCGGCGCCGGCTGGCCGCGGCGGGTATTGGCCCGCGCGGTCTCGTACGTCTTCCATTCCTGCTGGTACTCCCGCGCGCGTGTGAACGCGTCGCGCAGCAGCGCCTCGACGCCCATGCGCGTGAACGGATACCGCCGCTCGCGGCCCGGGAGCATCGGGGAGTTTGTCCGCCGGACGTTCTCGCCTAACGCAAACTTGATCCCCGGCGGGGCGCCCTCGAAGATCAGACTGTCCACCGGCAGCCCGTAGCGCAGCTTCACCACGGCGTTCTGTCCGCCGATCGTGTTGGCCGATCCGTGGAGGATGTTGAGCGTCGTGGTGCCGCCGGCGAGCTCGCGATACAGGTTGATCGCATCCTGGCGCAGCACGTCCGTCAGCCGCACTTCGGCCGTGATCGAGTTGCTGCCCTCGTTGATCGCCTCGGAGGCCGAGTGCGAGTGGGCGTCGACGATGCCGGGAATCACGTACTTTCCGGTGCCGTCGATGACCCTCGCGCCCTGCGGCACGGCGACGTTCGCCCCGACCGCGGCGATCCTGCCGTCGCGGATGACGATGGTGCCGTTCTCGATCGTGCCGTGACTCGCGGTCATGATCGTCGCGTTGGTGATGGCGACGAGGCGGCCGGCGGGCGGAATCGGGGCCGTGTACGGCGCGAGGCTGCCGTTCTGCGTGGCGGCGGGCTGGTTCTGGGCCGGTAACGCGGAGGCCATGGTGAGTAGCATCGCGATGGTCGTCACGGCTCGCATCGTACTCTTGTCAGGCATTCGGTGCATGGGGTGGTCGTGATGTTGGTGGACATCTAGTCCCGATTCGAGGGCGTTCGGATCTTGGCTTGTGCTCGAGGTCTGAGATCTTCAACTGCTATTTCACGCGGAGACGCGGAGAACGCGGAGAACTGCGACAGCATTGGAACGGCTCGACCACTCGGCAGTCGACTTCGCAGCCTCAGCAAGACAATTCAAAAAAAATGACTGCTTGAAGAGTTGTACTTCCTCAGAACCGCCAAGAGGATTGACGTCTGCCTCCGCGACCTCCGCGTTCTCTGCGTGAAAAAAAAGCGAAACTCAAACCCGCGACGATTGTAGGAATTGAGCGACGATCAGGGTGACGTCCGCCGCGCGGTGAACTCCGCATTCCCCATCGGCCCCAGCCCCACGCTCCCCACGAGCCGATCCGCGCCATCCCCCTCGAGCATTCCATCGAAGGTCAGCGGAATCGTCTGCCCGCTCGTCGTCAGGGTCGCCGACCACGTCATGCGCCGGCCCTCGATGCGGCCGTCCGAGAACTCGATGCGGCCGAACTCGCTCACCGACACGCCGCGGAACGTGGTCCCGTCCTGCGTGATCGTTACCGTCGAGGTGCTCGCCCCCTGCGACGTGTTCACCGTCATCTCCCAGGTGCCGCCGATCTGCGCGACCGCAGCCGCACCGGCGCCGGCCGCGCCCGCACCTACCGCTCGGCGGCCCCGTGCACCGGCTGGCGGCGCCGTCACGTCCGTGCGGATCCCATCGACGAACACCATGCGGATCCGCGCGCTGTCGGAGAGCAGGTCGTTCTCGGTCACCACCAGGTTCGCGATCTTGCCCGTTTCGATCGTGCCGAGCATGTCGCCGGCGCCGGCGAGCTCCGCGGCGCGCTGCGTGATCGCCGCCAGCGCGACGTCGCGCGGCAGCCCGCGCTCCACTGCCTTGCGAACGTTCGTCAGGAACTCACCCGCCCGCAGCCCGCCCGAGGCGAGCGCGAACCGCACGCCTGCCTGATGCAGCGCCGCGGCGTTGCCCTCGATCACGATGCGAGCCGCGCTGTCGGCCTTCGCGCTGTCGTCAGGCGCCCGGCGCGTCGCATACTGGAAGTGCCACCCCGTCACGCTCGGCGGTCGCGGGAAGTTCACCGAGACGATCGCCGTCCGGCCCGCGAGCGCATCCGTCGCGCGGAAACCCTCGGTTGCGCCGACGACGGTGAGTGACAGATCGAACTCCTTCGCCAGGCGCACGGCACGCCGGATCTCGTTCTCATCGTCCGCCCAGAAGAACACCGGCCGCTGCTGGCGCACGACCGGCACCAGCGCCTCGAGCGCGGGATCGAACGCCGGACGCTCGAGCCCGCGCGGATTCGCCCGCCAGCGGTCCATCACCAGCCCGTACCGCTGCGCATCGTACATGGCCTGCCGCTCGTAGGCGATGACGCCTAACAGCGTCTGCGGGTAGCGGCCCGAGACACCCTGGAACCCCATCGCCAGCGCGACCGGCGTTCGGAGTACGCGCTCGTCGAGCGAATCCCGCATCGGCACGAGCGCGGCCATGCCGCGAAAGGCGCCGCGGGTCGGGGCGACGAGTGCCGCGGTGATTCCCGCCTCACGAGCCGCCCGCGCGTCCGCCGCCGCTCCGCGCAACTCCTCGGCCACCGACCGCTGGGGCGTGAGTCCCGGCGGATCGTCGTCGCTCTGGCCGGCTCCCGGACCGCCCCGCTGTCCGGCGCCGCCGCCTGACGACGTCTGCGAGGGCAGCCCGATCGTCGACGTCAGGTCGATGATGCCGGGATAGACCGTGCGCCCGGTGAGGTCGACGACGCGGGCGTCAGGCGGAACCGCGACGTTCGCCCCGACCGCGGCGATCAGGCCATTGCGGATGACGATCGTGCCCTTCGCGATCGTGCCGCGGCCGACGGTCTCGATGCGCGCGTTCGTCAGCGCCCAGGGCATGTCCTGGGCGTGGGCGGCGAGCGGCAGCGGCGCGATCAGGGCGGTGAGGAGGAGGAGAGTGTTGCGGCGCATTCTGGTCGGGAATCGGGAATCGGGAATCGGAACTGCGGGGGGCCGGGGGCCGGGAAGCGGGAATCGGGAATCGGGAATCGGGAATCGGGAATCGGCACTGCGGGGGAGTCAAGACTCGCGCAACGATCGCATCATGCGAACTGACTACGCAGGGCTCGGGAATCTGTTGGGCGCAGATACAGCGGAACCGCCGATTCCCGATTCCCTATTCCCGATTCCCGAAAATGATGTACCCCGACACGAGATCCCGCGAGGGAGGAGGCGGGATCAGGATCCGGGGAAGGGATGGCCTCGCAAACCCCTGATCCCTGACCCCTGATCCTGACCCCTCACTACCTCCGCAGCGGCACCGTCACCTCGCGCAGATCCCAGATGTCGACGCGATTCAGCGCGATGTAGGGGACTGCGATCCGGCCCCGACGGGTATCGATCCCGATGTCGGCCGGGGCGCCGGGGGTGCGGATCACCGGGTGCGGCCGGCCGCCGAGCACGAAGTAGATCGTCGAATCGCGCTGGCTCGTGACGACCATGCCGCCGTTCAGCATCTCGATGCCGTCGTGCCGGCCGCCGGGCATCGAGTCCAGCTCCGTCAACGTGCCGGTGGCCGGATCCCACGCGCGGAGCGTCCGGGCGTCCCCCCACGGTGCGAGAATGAACCGGCTGCCTGACGCGTCCCAAGTGATGCCGTTGGGCGGCCCGGTCATCGAGTCCTCCACCGCGATCTCCGCCGCCCCCCGCGTTATGCGGTAGACGCGGCCGAGTCCCGTGTCGGTGATGTAGAGGCGCCCGTCGGGGCCGACGGCAATGTCGTTGAGGAAGCCGGGCTGGTGCGCGGTGAAGTCCACGAAGGCCGCGTGCGCGCCGGTGCGGCGGAGGAAGCCGTGCACGCCGTCGGCGTCGGCGACCCAGAGCGTATCGCCGGTGATCGCCATGCCGCGCGGCTGGTGGAGCGGCGCGGCGGCGGTGCCGGTCATGAACTTCAGCGTCTCGACGGTCCCGTCGGGCCTGACGCGGGCGATGTAGCCGTTGGAGTCGCGCGAGGCGGCGGCGCGCGGGCCGAAGTTGGCGATGAAGTAGACGTCCTGAATCGAGTCGTACTTCACCGCCTCCGGGCCTTCGAGGCCGGTGACGGTCGCGACGCGGTGCGTGGAGTCCAGCCTTGTCGCCGTCGGCTGCGCGGTGACGTTCCCGCTGCCGATGGCAAGCGCGAGAAGAGGCGCTGCGGCGAGGAGCAGGCGCGCCGTGCTCGAATGAGTGAGCCGGTCGTGGAAGCCCGGGGCGCCGGGCGCATGTGTGCCGAGCATGAGCAGACGGGGTGACAGTCCTGTGGGTCCGCGGATACTCGCGCCCGGACCTCCGAGAATCAACGATGACCGCGGGAATGACATTGGCCGTGAAGACGCCAGCGCCTGCTCTACCCGTTTCCCGTTTCCCGTTTCCCAATACCGTTACGGCACCGGACTCCCCCGCTCCACCGTCACTCCCGCGGCGAACGTCGTCCACCGTCGATCTCCCCGTAGCCCGGCGAGCACCCGCGACTGGGAATCCAAATCCTCGCGATCGCAGCAGTGAGCTGAAGCTCCATAGGCGCAGTAAACATGCACGCGCCGACTGAAAAGACGGATGCTATCCACATCAGACTTTCAGTCCACTAGTAGCGGATCGACGGGCAGAACGGCGTGTTCGCCGAGTTGCTCACTCTCGGGGGAATAGCGCCGAACGTCGGCAGGCGACGGCAGAGAGGTCCGTTCCGAGCCTGAAATAGCAGCACGGGGGCTGTTTTCAGGAATCGGGAATCGACGCGTGCCGTGAGGAACGGTCGCGCTCCTCATACGCGAGCGGCGCCAAAAAGCCCAAGCGCGTTCCCGTTTCCCACTCTTGCATCGCGGTCTACTTCGTACCATAATCCCGATCCTCTTCGGGATTTCTTCGGAACGCTGATCGGGCCGACCGGGCGGCTGAGAGCGGGTTTTTTTTCGTCGCCCTGATCTTCGGTTTTTCTTCGGTATCGGCCCGTATCCTGCTCCATGCCTGCCCTCCCATGAGTGCCGCCGTTTCCGCTCTCCGCCACCAACTCGAGGAGCTGGTTCCAACCCCTCGCGGGGGATCTCGCGGGGTGGCGACGGGCATCGCCGACCTGGATGCGCTGCTGCCCATGGGCGGGCTGCCGAAGGGGAAATTGACGGAGATCCGGGGGCAGCGAAGTACCGGAATTACGACAGTATTGCGCCAGATCATTGCCACCGTGAGCCAGAAGGGTCTCGTGGCGTACGTGGATGCGGGGAGGACGTTGGGGGCGGGGGAATTTGTCGGGAATCGGGAATCGGGAATGGGGAATGGGAACAGCGGGAGGAGACGGGAAGCTGGAGCCGCTCCCCCGCGTGGGAATTCGGGCGTAGAGCATCCCCGTTCACCGATTCCCGATTCCCGATTCCCGATTCCCGAGAATCTCTGGTTCATTCGCCCGCCCCGCCCCACCGACGCCCCGTGGTGCGCCGATGTGCTGCTGCGGAGCGGAGCGTTCGCGCTGGTGGTGCTCGACGGGGCGCCGCCGCTCTCGCGGTCGACCGGGGCGCGGTTGATCCGGCTGGCGCGAGAGACCGGGACGGCGCTGGTCGTGGCTGGGGAGGCGGGTCGGGGGAGCGGCGTGGTGGGGGCGGCGGTGAGGGTGATTGTCGGGAATCGGGAATCGGGAATCGGGAATCGGAACAGCGGGACACGAGAGCGCGGGAATCGGGAATCAGGAATCGGGAATCGGAAGAGCGAGACACGAGGGAGGGAGGGGAGTGGGGATTCGGGATTCGGGATTGGAGCGCGTGCGCGGAGCTCACGTCAGGCAGACCGGGCGTCTCACGCCAACTCGGCGGCCCCTAACGCCCATTCTCCGATCCCCACCCCCCGCCTCGTGATCACGATCGAAAAAGGCGGCGTTCGCCGCGGCATCGAGGTGGAGTATGCAATCGGTTTGGAGGATCGCCTGTGTGCGCATCCCGAGGTGGGCGATCGGCGTGGGGCTCAGTCGGGAATCGGGAATCGGGAATCGGGAATCGGGTCCGGAATTGGAGATTCGGGAGTCGGATTCACCGGCATTGGGGCGGAGTCGGAGTTTGGGAGTGGACGGGGATCGGGAAGTGGGAAACGAGGAGCGGGAAACGGGAAACGGGAAACGGGAAACGGCGAGCCCGCACCGGCAGCAGCTGCCGGCGGACCCAAACGGCGTAAGGCAAAAGGCGGAATCCCCATCCCGGACTCCGACTCCGCCCGATTCCCGATTCCCGATTCCCGATTCCCGACACTGGGATCACCGCCCGATCGCCCTCGTCTCCGACGTCGGCCGCGTCAGGCTGGCGTCGCGGGCGGCGACGCGGGCGGGGATCCGCGCGGGGATGATGGTGACGGCGGCCCGCGCGTTGTGCGCGGAGCTCGAGGTGCGGCCGTGGGATGAGGTCGCCATCGCGGAGGCGATCGACGCGGGCACGGCGACGCTGCTCCAGGTGGTGAGCCACGTCTCGCCCGTACCCGGCGCGCCCGGCACGTGGTGGGTCGGCGCCTCGGGCTACGAGGCGTTAGGTGGCGAGCGCCGGTTGGCCGAGTCGCTGCTGGCCGTCGCGCGGCGGTGGCACCCGGGAGCGCGGGTGGCGGTGGCGGGGTCGTGTGTGGCGGCGTTTGCGGGGACGTGGGACAGGCGAGGGATTGGGGATTGGGGATTGGGGATTGGCCGGGCGGACGGTTCCGCCACGCGGATCACTGCCGCGGTGGACCTCGCTCGCTCGTCCAATCCCCAATCCCCAATCCCCAATCCCCTCATCGTCCCCCCCGGCTCCGACGCCGAGTACCTCGCCCCCGCCCCACTCGCCCTCATCCCCATGGACGAGGAGATCCGCGAGGCGCTCGTCGCGTTAGGACTGCGCACCGCCGGCGCGCTCGGGCGGCTCGAGGCCGGCGAGGTCGAGCGACGGTGGGGGGACCGGGGATTGGCGGCGTGGCGGCTGGCGCGGGGCGAGGATCCGCGGCGCCCCGTGCTCGCCGACCCCGAGCGCCCGCGCACCGTGTCGGCGGAGCTCGCGGTACCGGCCGACACCATGGGGCCGGCGCTCTTTCTCGTCAGGTCGGCCCTCGACCGCCTCGTTCCGCAGCTCGCCGCCGACGGCCGCTCGGCCGCCGCGATCGCGATCACCCTGACGCTCGACACGGCGCGCACCGCGCTGCCGACCGGCGCGCGGGCGCACACGGTGACGCGCGAGGTGCGGCTCCCCCGCCCCGTCGCGCGGGTCAAGCCGCTGTTCGACCACTGCCAGGGGCTGCTGGAGCGCTGGTCGCTCGAGGCGCCGTTATGCGGCGTGGAGGTCGCGATCGTCGCGACGGCGCCGGCCTCGGGCGAACAGGGCGACCTGCTCGACGCCACCTGGCGCGACCCGGCGGCGGCAGAGGCGGCACTGGCGCGGATCCGTGCGGCGTTAGGGGCGGGGGCGGTGGTGCGGGCGGAGGCGGGGGAGTCGCATGCGCCAGAGCGGCGTGCGGTGTGGGTGGAGTCGGGG
>DATHUW010000194.1:0-77841 GCA_035461825.1 Gemmatimonadaceae bacterium | reverse complement strand
CGTTCGGCGATGTGCGCCCCGCTGGCGGGCAGCGGCGAGCATCCGCTCGGCGTGCTCTACGTGGACAATCTCTCATCCACGCACCGCTTCAATGGCGAGGACCTCGACTTCCTGGTCGCGTTCTCCGCGATCGCCGCCGTGGCGCTCGAGCACAGCGCATTCGCGCAGCGCATCAAGCAGGAGGCGATCATTCGCTCGAACTTCGAGCGGTTCTTCGCCCCCGCGGTGGCGGCGCGCATCGCGCGCGAGCCCGGCGCGGTGCGCCTGGGCGGCGAGAAGAAGACGGTGGTCGTGCTCTTCTCGGACATCCGCGGGTTCACGCAGCTGTCGGAGCGTATGCGCCCGGACGACACGGCGTCGCTGCTCAGCGAGTACTTCACCGCGATGGTCGAATGCGTGTTCCGGCACGGCGGCATGCTCGACAAGTTCATCGGCGACGCAGTGATGGCGCAGTGGGGCGCGCCGATCGAGGAGCCTGACGACGCCGACCGCGCCATCCGCGCCGCGATCGACATGATGCGCGAGCTGGAATCGCTCAACGCGAAATGGCGCGCGAGCGGACGTCCCGAGCTGCAGATCGGGATCGGGCTCGACCGGGGCGAGGTGTTCGCCGGCAACATCGGCTCCGAACGGCGGCTGGAGTTCACGGTGATCGGCGATGCGGTCAACCGCGCGTGGCAGCTGTGCGCCTGCGCGGCCGGCGGCGAGGTCCTGCTCACGGACGAGGTGCGGACGGCGCTGCGGGAGCCGCCGGCGCTCGACTCGCACGCTCCGGTCTCGATCAAGGGGAACGGCCAGTCGGTGTCCGTGCATCGCCTGCGGCTGTGATCGCCTGGCGACGACAGCCGCCCCCTCCCGGGTACGTTCGGGAATGGCTCGCGGGCGACGTCGAGCTGGTGGCGACGCGGGGCGTGCGGGATTCGGCACGCGAGGCGCTCCGTGCCGGCTCGCTCTACGAGTACGGCGCGCACGCGCCGGACGCCCGCGCCATGTTCGGCCGGGCCACGGTGTACGCCGTCGCCCTCCCCGAGGGGGGACCGACGGTCGTCGTCAGGCATTCCCGGCACGGCGGGCTCCTGGCGGACCTCACCGGCGACCGCTTCGTCGGGCCGACGCGCGCGCCGCGCGAGCTCCGGACGGCGCTGCGCCTCGAGCGGTTGGGCGTGCCGACGCCGGAGCTCCTCGCGTATGCCACCTATCCGGCCGGCGGGCCGCTGCGCCGCGCCGACGTCGCGACGCGTGAGATCGCCGGCGGCCGCGACCTTGGCGCGCTGCTCGCCGGGACGACCCCGGGTGAGGACCGGGCGCCGGCGTGGGCCGCGGTCGCGCAGTTGCTCGGCGCCATGAGCGAGGGGGGCGTGCGACACCCCGATCTCAACGCCGCCAACGTGCTGCTCGCGCCTGACGACAACGGCGCGCCCGAGGCCTGGTTGCTCGATGTGGACCGTGTCTGGTTCGACCGGCCAGGCGACTCGCGCGTGATGGACGCCAACCTGCGGCGCCTGCTACGCTCCGTCCGCAAGCTGCGCGACCTCCGCGGAACCCTGATCGAGGATACGGAACTCGACATGTTCGTCGATCGGACGCGAAACGCCATCGCATGAGCACATTCAAGATGGACCGCGTCGCCATCGTCATGCTCACCGCGCTCGGCGATGCCGTCCACGTGCTGCCGGTGATCACCGCCCTCAAGCGGCACCGCCCGGACTGCCACATCACCTGGGTGCTGCAGCCCGGACCGGCGAACCTCGTGCGCGGCCATCCCGACGTGGACGACATCGTGCTCTTCCACAAGTCGAAGGGACTGCGGGCATTTCGGGAAGTGCGGGATGAAATGGCGCGGCGTGAGATCGACATCGTCCTCGCGCTTCAGGTGTACTTCAAGGCGGGCGTGATCACCGCCCTGATCGACGCGCCGGTCAAGCTCGGATTCGACCGCGTTCGCGCCCGCGACCTGAACTGGCTGTTCACCACCCACCGCATTCCGCCACACGAGCCGCAGCACGTGCAGGAGCAGTACCTCGAGTTCCTCGCGTACCTCGGCGTGCCTCACGAGCCGGTGGTGTGGAACCTCGGGCCGTGGCCGCACGAGCGTGAAGCGCAGCGCGAGTTCTTCGCCACGCTCGACGGGCCGGTCGCGGCGATGGTCATCGGCACGAGCAAGCCGGAGAAGGACTGGATTGCCGAACGCTGGGCGCAGGTGAGCGATGCGCTCCGAGGGCGGTTTGGACTGACCCCGATTCTCGTGGGCGGCGACACGCCTCGCGAGCAGGAAACGGTGCGCATCATCCGGTCGGTGGCGGAGCACCCGCCGTACGAGGCGATCGGCGGATCGCTGCGACGGTTCGTCGGCATCCTCGAAGGATCCGCACTGGTTATCTCGCTCGACACCGGCCCGCTGCACATGTCGGTGGCCCTCGACCGGCCGGTGATCAGCCTGATGGGCTACAACAACCCGAAGCGCGTCGGCCCGTTCCGCAAGTTCCACGACCTGATCGTCGACGCGTACGGCGATCCGGGTGAAGTCTATCCCGTGACGTACGCGCACCGGCACGATCGGATGCGGCGGATCCAGGTCGACGACGTCCTGCGGAAGGTCCAGGTATGGGAGGAGCGGTACCGCGGCAGCGACCGCGTAACCGCCGGAGGCTCGCGCCACGCGGACGGGTAGCCTCGTCAGGCGTCACGCCCCGCCGGTGGGGCGGCGCGCCGTGACTTGCCGGTACACCTCGATGGTGCGATCCGCGGTTCGCTCCACGGAGAAGTCGCGCACGCGGCGCGTCGCGCCCTCGGCCAGCCGCGCGGCGAACGCGGCGTCCCGTGCCAGCCGCCCGATTGCGGCGCCGAGTGCCTCGGGGTCGCGCACCGGCGCGAGCAGTCCCGAGCGCTCGTGCTCCACGATCTCCGGAATGCCGCCGGCACGCGTGGCGGCGATGGGACGCGCAAACGCCATCGCGTCGAGCAGCGCGGTGCCGAGGCCCTCCTCCTCGGAGCTCAGCACCGCGATCGTGGCCGCGGCGAGGATCGCATCGGCGTCGGCGCGGTGACCCGCGAGGTACACGACCCTCTCGAGCCCCAGCCGAGCGACCTCGCCCTCGACGGCACCGCGCAACGGCCCTTCTCCGAGCATTACGCCCTGCAGGTCGGGAACCGCTCGGCGGGCGGCGGCGATGGCGCGCACGAAGTTCACCGGATCCTTGTGCCGAACGAGCGCGCCGACCTGTACTGCCCACGGCACGCCGGCCGGCACGCCGAGCGAGTGCACGACGTCGGCCGATGCCGGAGCCACCGAACGCGTCAGATCCACGCCGCTCGGCACGATGCTGATGCGGGAGCGCTCGATCCCGCTGCGCACCATCACGTCGGCGATCGCTTGCGAGATCGCGATGAGGCCATGGGCGCGCGCGTACTTCCATCGCGTGCCGACGTTCCGCCGCAGCGGGAAGTCCACCCGTCGAGTGAGCACCATGCGCGCGGGCCCGCCGACGGTGGCCAGCGCCGCGAGCGCCACCGCGTGGCCGGTGTGGGCGTGCACCACGGCGATGCGCTCGCGGCGAACCGCGCGCCGGAGCCTGACGACTGCGCGCGGGTCGAACTCCACGGCCGGCTCCACCGGCACGATCTCGACACCGGCACTCGTCAGGCGCTCGGCGAGCGGCTCGCCGGGGCGGGCCGCGACGAGCGGCCGGTGTCCGCGCGCGCGCATGGCGGTGGCGAGCCAGAACACCTGGCGCTCGCCGCCGCGCCAGCCGCGCTCCGTATCGATGTGGAGTACGGTGAGCGGGCGAGCGTCCTCGGTCACGTGCCCGGGCCAGGCGTGCCCGGCACGCGATACTTCGGGTCGTTGTACATCTTGAACTGTCGATAGACCTTCGGCACCACGCGGCCCGCCGCGATGTCGGTCAGCAGCTGGCCCAGCTCCTCCGCCAGGTCGTCCCGCTGCATCGTCAGGATCTCGAGCTTCCGCTCGCACTGCGCGCGGAACTCGCCGCTCGCGTCGGGGCGCTCCGCCTGCTCGCGCATGTGGTAGCGCTTGAGCTCGACGATACTGAGCTTGTCCGCCAGCCACCCGATGGTCTCAGCCATCGGCCGGCTCCCCACGGGCGGCGCGGACCGCCCGCATGACCTCCTCATCGACTCGCTCGATCAGGTCGTTGCGCTGCTGGTTGAGCCTGTCGATCTGCCGCTTGGCGGCGGCGACCTGGTGGTCGTCGCCGACGCGCGCCTTGTCCTCCTCGTGCCACAGCTCGATGTTGGTCTCGGCGAGTCGGGCGATGAGCTGGCCTATCGAAGTCATGGGGAAACGGGAAGCGGGAAAGTGGAAACGGAGTGACCGCGTTCGCCGCGCTCCGCCAGCTGGTGGCGAACGGCGTCCTTGACGGCGGCGACCGGAATACCGACCAGTCCGGGGTGGTCGGTATGCTTGCGGCGGTCGCGCGCACGCATCACGGCGACCGCCTCATCCACGAGGATGGTGGTCGTGGGGAGCTGCGGGTTCCATTGCACCGGTTCTGTGGGGCCGTAGAGCGTCACGCGCGGCACACCTAGCGCCGTCGCCATGTGCGCCGGCCCGGTGTCGCCGCTCACGAGCACATGGCACCGCGCGAGAGCGCCGAGCAGGAGCCGCAGGTCGAAGGCGCGCACCACGGGAATGTCGGGCGCGCGCCGGCGGAACCGGCGGAGTTTCTCCGCATCGTCGGGGTTTTCGAGCAGGACCGGCGCCACGCCTTCGGCTCGCAGTGCATGCGCGAGCTCGGCGAACCGCTCGGCCGGCCACTCGCGGATCGGCTCGCTCACCGACAGCACGAGCGCGACGCGCGGCACGCCATCCGGCACGCCGGCCCCACGCAGCGCCTCCTCCGCCGACCGCAGCTCGTCAGGCGAGACGACAAGCCGGGTGCGCGGCTCCCCGATCGGCACACCGAGCATCTCGAGAAAGCGCTGCCGTTCGCGCACGACGTACACGACGGGCAGGCCCGAGCGCGGCAGCACGTGGGTATACAGCCGGTGCCAGACACGCACTCCCCACCCGGCGCGCACCCGCGCACCGGAGAGCCGCGTGAGCCGCGCGGTCGTGGGGCTTCCCTGCCCGTCGATCACCCAGTCGTAGCGCCGTGCGCGGATGCGCCGCGCCTCCGCGAGCGGACGCGACCGGTCGTAGACCAGCAGCTCGTCGATGAGCGGATGGTGCCGGAGGAGCTGCGCGGAGAGCGGCGATGTCAGGAAGTCGAGCCGCGCGCGAGGAAAGGCGCGCCGCAAGTCCTCGAGAATCCCGGTCGCGAGGATGACGTCGCCCAGGCGCCGCAGCTGGATCAGCAGAATGCGGTCGGGGCTCTCCGACGGAATCGGACCGATGCGCAGCGAGGCCGCCATGCCGGAATCTGCGCGCGCTACGGGCAGCCCGCGAGGCGGAGCGCTCATCGCCGGCGCCGCGGGGCCGCGTTGCGCAGCAGGTCGTCCACGGCCTCGATCACCGGCTCCGCCGGCAGATCTGCGAAGGTGCGCTCGTGGACCCAGACGAGCCGGTGCGGCACGCGCCACGGCACGTACGCCGCCGACGACGTGAGGATGAACACCGCCACCGGTACCCGGAAAGCCACTGCCGCGTGCGTGATGGATGTATCCGGGGTGAAGATGGCGTCGGCCCCGGCGACGAGCGCGAACGCATCCCGCACACCGGGCGTCTCGAGCGCCGAGGCTCCGACGGCTTCGGCGATCGCCCGCACCACCTCCCACTCGCGCGGCGCACCGATCACGCCGATGGCGAGATCGGGGTGGCGGCGCGCGACGTCGCGCACGACCGCGATGTATCGTTCGCGCGGCCACTGCCGCTTCGCGATCGCCGCCGAAGCGTTCACCAGCAGCCTTCGCGGCGTGGCGACGGCGGCACGCGCTTCGACACCGCGCCACGCCTCATCGGCGCGCGCTTTCTCGTCGTTCGTGAGCGCGATCTCCGGACGCCAGCGCTCGAGATCCGGCTCCACGCCGAACACTCGCGCGATGACCGCGGCCATCTCCAGCTGATGGCCTCGCGGCGCCGGTGCGACCGGGATCGTGTAGATGAACTCGTTTTCCTGCCCGGCCACGCCGATCCGGTGCCTGGCCCCCGTGGCGAGCATGACGAAGATCATCGTCAGCGAGGCCTTTCGCACCGCCGCGTGATCGTCGACCACGGCGTCGTAGCGCTCGCGGCGCAGGGTGCGTAACGCGCGCCAGTAGCCCGCCTTGCGACGAGCGTCGAAGCGGTGCACTCGCCGGACGTGGGGGTTCCCCTCCAGTACGGGGGCGTTGACCGGCGAGGCCAGCACGTCGACCGTGAGGGTGGGATGCGACGTCGCGATCGCGCGGATGAGCGGCGTCGCGAGGATCATGTCGCCGATGCGGTCGTATCGCAGGTAGAGGATCCGGTACGGTCGCGCGGACCAGTCGGGTACGGGACCGCGTGTTCTCGGGAGGAGCCGCGCGAGGGCCCGCATCCACGCCGCCCTCCACGCCCGCTCGACCCGCTTGAGCAGCGACGCCACCTAACGCCTCGCGACCCGGAGGCCGCGAAACAGGTACGAGGCGCCGAGTGATTCGGCGAGGGCGACCGTGCGTTGGAGCGGCAGCCCCATGACGGCGAAGTAGTCCCCCTCCACGCGGCGCACGAGGGTCGCGCCGTATCCCTGGATGCCGTACGCGCCGGCCTTGTCCATCGGCTCCCCGGTGCCGATGTACGCTTCGATGGTCGCGCGATCCAGCGGACGGAACGTCACGAGCGGGCTCTCGACCCCGAACGCCTCACGATCGCCGAGCCGCACGGCGACCGCCGTGTGCACCGTATGCGCGCGACCCGACAGGCGCTGCAGCATCTCCGCCGCGTGCTCGGCATCGCGGGGTTTGCCGAGCACGTCGCCATCGACGACCACGATCGTGTCCGCCGCGATGACGAGCGCGTCCCGCGCCGCCGGCGTGCCCGCCACCACCGCCGCCTTCTCGCGCGCCAGACGCTCGGCGTGCGCGGCGGCGTCCTCGCCAGGCAGGTACCGCTCGTCGAGGTCCGCGGGGACCACCTCGTGCGGCACGCCGATCATGGCCAGCAACTCACGCCTCCGTGGGGAGGAGGAGGCCAGCACCACGCGCAGGTCGCTCACCGCTCGAGCAGCAGGGTCACGGGGCCGTCGTTCACCAGCTCGACGTCCATCATGGCGCCGAACTCGCCCGTCTCCACCCGGCAGCCGCGCTCGCGCAGCAGCGTCACGAACCGCTCGTACAGGGGAATGGCGGCGTCGGGCGGCGCCGCGTCGAGGAAGCTCGGCCGGCGCCCCTTGCGTGCATCGCCGTAGAGGGTGAACTGCGACACGACCAGCAGCGCGCCGCCGGCCTCATCGAGCGCGCGATTCATCTTGCCCTCGTCGTCGGCGAACAGCCGCAAGCCAGGGATCTTCTCCGCCATCCAGGCGAGCTGCTCTTCGCCGTCACCGTGCGTGAACCCGACGAGCAGCACGAATCCGCGCTCGATTCGACCCGCCGCCCGCGCGCCTCCCGCCTCACGAATCCGCACCTCGGCGCGGGACACGCGCTGGACGACGACCCGCACTACCGTCCCTCTGCCGGGCGGCGGTACGCGACGAGCGTGGTCCCCGCGATGTGCACCAGCGGCACCTCGCGCGACAGCTCGTTGAGCGCCTTGAAGACGCCGTTCGCGTGGCGACGCGCGCCGTCGTAGTCATGCCAGAGCACGAGGCCGTCCGGACGCACCATCCGCAGTGCCTTGCGAGAGTCGCTCAGGACGTAGCTGTACGCGTGCGACCCATCGACGAAGATCAGATCGCACGAATCACGGTACGGCGCGTCGTCGAAGGTCTTGCTGTCGCCGAACAGCTGCGTGATGCGGCCGGCCTCCTCGGTGCCCGAATACCTGAAACGGGTGAACCGCGACTCTTCGAGCGCGTTGGCGACGTCGAGCGCGCTGTCGCCGTCATCCCGCCGATAGGCGGACAGCTGGTCCGGTGGGAGCGTCAGGGTGACCACGCGCCCCTCCGGCGGCATGTTGCGCGCCCACAGATAGGCGGTCTTGCCCGTACACGTGCCGAACTCGAACGCCAACCGGGACCGCTTGGCCAGCACGGACAGGATCCACGCCTCGGCGTCGCTCGTGCCGCCGGGGACCGCGATGCTTCCCCGTCCGATGAACCGCACCTCGGCGTCGGGCGTCGGTCCCAGCTCGTCGACGCCGAAGACGGGGTCTATCTCCTCTATCCCCACCTTGCGGATGGGCCACGGCCCGAACAGCCCCCGCTGCTTGCGCTGCCGGCGCACGCGCGCGAGGTGCCATCCGAGCAGCGCCACGGCCGCCAGGAGGATGACGTTGAGGACGATGAGAGCGGTCTGCACGAGCGCTGAACGAGGATCGGTCGTGGGACGCGACCAATCTAGCGCCCCGACGCCGCGGGCGAGGGAAGGCTTGCGGCGCTGGGGGCCACCCACCCGACCGGTCCGAAAACGAACGGGACGGCCGAAGGCCGTCCCGTATGCCACCCCGCGTCGCGCGTCGCGAATCCCGCGTCCCGCCTATTCCACCGTCACCGACTTCGCCAGGTTCCTCGGCTGATCCACATCGGCCCCGCGTTTCACCGCGATGTAGTAAGCGAGCAGCTGCAACGGCACCGAGGCCAGCACCGGCGTGAACATGTCGATCGTGTGCGGGATGCGGAACTCGTAGTCCACCTTCCCCGCGAGCGACGGCTCTTCCATGCTCGTGAGCGCGATCACGCGGCCACCGCGCGCCTTCACCTCCATCACGTTGCTCACGATCTTGTCGAACACGGAGTCGTGAGGCGCGATGAAACACACCGGCATGTTCTCGTCGATCAGCGCGATCGGCCCGTGCTTCATCTCGGCCGCGGGATAGCCCTCGGCGTGGATGTAGCTGATCTCCTTCAGCTTGAGCGCTCCCTCGAGCGCCGCGGGGAAGTTGTAGCCGCGGCCCAGGTACAGGAAGTTTGCCGCATCGACGAACTCCTCGGCGATCTCCTCGATCTGGCCCGCGCGGTCGAGGATGTCCTGCACCTGCGACGGGATCGCGACCATCGCCTGCGCGATGCACCGGCCGCGCGTCTCGTCGAGGCCGCGCAGCCTGGCGAGCTTGAGCGCGAACAGCGCCAGCGCCATGACCTGGCTCGTGAACGCCTTCGTGGAGGCGACGCCGATCTCGGGACCGGCGTGGATGTAGATCCCCCCGTCCGACTCACGCGCAATCGTCGAGCCGACCACGTTCACGATGCCGAGCACCCGCGCGCCGCGCTCCTTTGCCTCACGCATGGCGGCGAGGGTATCCGCCGTCTCGCCCGACTGCGAGATACCGAGCACGAGCGTCTTCTCGGTAATGATCGGGTTGCGGTAGCGGAATTCCGACGCGTACTCCACCTCCACGGGGATCCGTGCCAGCTCCTCGATCATGTGCTCGCCGATCAACGCGGAATGCCAGCTGGTGCCGCACGCCGTGATGACGATGTTGTCGAACTCGAGGAGCTGCTCGCTCGTCAGGTTCAGGCCGCCAAGACGTGCGGTGCCCTCCTCGACCTGCAGCCGGCCGCGGAACGTGTTGGCGATCGTCGTCGGCTGCTCGAAGATCTCCTTGAGCATGAAGTGCGCGAAGCCCCCGCGCTCGATCATGTCGAGATCCCACTCGATGCGGCTCACGGCGCGCGTGAGCTCCGACGCATCGAGGTCGATGACGCGATAGCCGCCGCGCTCGAGCACTGCGAGATCGCCATCCTCGATGTAGACCACCTCGCGCGTGTGCGCGAGAATCGCGGAGACGTCGCTCGCCACGAAATACTCGCCGTCGCCGAGCCCGATGAGCAGCGGGCTCCCCTTTCGCGCGGCGACGATCTTGTCGCGCTCGTTGCTGGAGACCACCGCGATACCGTACGTCCCCTCGACCGAGCGGAGCGCCGCGCTCACCGCCGCTTCGAGGTTGTCGGAGTAGTACTCCTCGATGAGATGCGCCAGCACCTCGGTGTCCGTCTCGGAGACGAAGGTGTGCCCCGTCTTCTCGAGCGCCTGCCGCAGCGCCGTCGCGTTCTCGACGATCCCGTTGTGCACGACCGCGATCGTGCCGTCGCAGCAGACGTGCGGATGCGCGTTGCAGTGGGTGGGCGCGCCGTGGGTCGCCCATCGCGTGTGAGCGATGCCGAGCGTACCCTGCACCGGGCTGGCTTCGACGACGGTCTCGAGCTCGACGATCTTGCCGGCCGCCTTACGCGTCTCGACGCCCCTGCCATTCATGACCGCGACGCCGGCCGAGTCGTACCCGCGGTACTCCAGCCGCTTCAGTCCTTCAATCAGCAGCGGCGTGGCTGCACGAGGTCCGACGTACCCGATGATTCCGCACATAGGAAATTTGGAATGTCCAGACTACCTGGCCAGCGCATCGAGCGGGACACGGGACCGGCTGACCAGCTCCCGCGCATCACCCGCCGTCGGCGCCTCCGCGATCACCCGCACGATCGGCTCCGTGCCCGACGGGCGGACGTGCACCCACCGGTCCTTCCACGCCAGCCGGAGTCCATCCTGCGTGTCCGCATCCGCGTCCGCGAACTCGGACCGTAACGCGGAATAGACGGAATCCAGCGGCGCCTCGGGACGATCCAGCTTGTCCTTCACGATGCTGTACCGCGGGTACCGGCCTATCACCGCCGACAGGGGTTCGTCGCTCTCCAGCAACATCTGCAGCACCAGTGCTACACCGACGGGAGCATCCCGTCCCAAATGGATCTCGGGCAGGATCACCCCCCCATTGCCCTCCCCACCGATTGCGGCACCCTCCCGTTGCATCCGGAGGGCGACGTTCACCTCACCCACCGGCGCCCGGATGACTTTGCGGCCCGCCTCGGCCGCCACGTCGTCCAGAATCCTGCTCGTGGAGAGGTTCGCCACGACCGGCCCTGACCGGTGCCTCAGCACGAGCCTCGCCGCAAGCGCCAGCGTGTAGTCCTCCCCGATCGCCTTGCCTGCATCCGAGACCAGCGCCAGGCGATCGACATCCGGGTCGGTCGCCAGGCCGATGTCCGCGCGCGTCTCACGCACAAGGCGTTCCAGATCGCCGAGGTTTTCGGGCACGGGCTCGGGGGGTCTCGGGAACCGTCCGTCCGGCTCCATCCCGATCGCGACCATCTCGCAGCCAAGCGCTTCCAGGAGCTGCGGCATGATCACCGCGCCGGCCCCGTGGACGCAGTCCAGCGCCACGCGGAAGCGCCGGCGGCGAAGCCCATCCACGTCGATGAACGGCAGCGACAGGACCGCATTCAGGTGCCTGGCGACGGCTTCGTCGTCCGCCGTAATGGCGCCAAGGTCACTCCACTGAGCGCGCGGGATCTCGCCGTCGGCGATCTCGCGCATGGCGGCGCCATCGCTCGCATCGAGGAATAACCCGCTCGGCCCGATGAACTTGAGCGCGTTCCATTCGACGGGATTGTGGCTGGCCGTGATGGCGAGTCCGCCGCCGGCGTGATGATGCTCGACCGCCAGCTGGATGGTCGGAGTCGGCGCCATGCCGACCTCGATCGCGTCGATCCCGACCGATTGCAGCCCGGACAGCACCACACGCTGGAACATCGGCCCGGACACGCGCGAATCGCGCCCCACCACGACGGTGCGACCGCCGCGGCTGCGGACCCACGCACCGAACCCCGCGGCATAGCGCGCAACGATCTCGGGAGTCAGCCCCTCGCCCACCCGTCCCCGGATACCGGAAACGCTCACCATCAGCCCGCGAAAGCTCACCGTGTTCTCCCCCCGACCCGAGTCGCGCGAAAAGTAGACCCGAGCAAAAGACAATCAAACGAATGAAAGGTTTCCGATGCGGCACGGCGACCGCGACTCGGGCTTCCCTCGCACGAAGCGGCCCACGGTGCTCGAGTTCCCGCCAGCACCACCCGCCCGCGCTGTCGAGCGACCGGCCGCCCCCGCATCACGGCGACGATGGTTCCTAACTCCTCCAACCGGTCGGAATCCAGCGGCATGGATCACGTTTCGTGCGCGCTTTACAGGCGATGCGTGCGGTCCTAGACTGGGCCGGCCCACAGACCTGGAGTCGTCCTGAGCGATCCGCTGGCCCTGATTCCGTTCGCGTGCGCTGCTCGAGGCGGGAGGGTAGGCAACGGTGCGGCGAGAGAGCTCGTGGCCGCGGGAACGACGCTGCTCGTCAGGAGCGCGGCGCTCGTTCGCGCGCTCGCCGGCCGCCGCGCGGGAATCCTTCTGCCGAACGGCGAGGCGTTCGTGGTCGCGCTGGCGGCCTGCGAGGGACGAGGGGCGGTGTTGATCAACCCCCTCGCGGCTCCGCTCGAGATCGCCGCCCAGCTGGCGGACGCGAACGTCGGTGCCGTGTTCACTGTCGGGGCGCTCGCGCCGCGGCTACCGCAGGGAATCCCGCACGTCCTGCTCGACCGCGCGCCGCGCGAGGCGACCGTCGTCGCCGCGGATGCCACGCGGACCGTCGATCTCGGGTCCCACGTGGGCCTCTCGCTCGAGGGCGATCCGGACGCGCCGGGCCGCGACGAGGAGGCCGCCGTCGTCTACACCTCCGCGATGGGCGGCCGCCCGTTGGGCGCCGTGCTCACCCACCGGGCGCTGCTGCATAACGCTCGCATCGTCGTCGCGGCAATGGCGCTCCGCCCCGACGACCGTGTGCTGGCCCCGCTGCCGTTCGCGCACCTGTTCGGCTTCACGGTGACGCTGGTGGCACCGCTCCTGGCCGGCGCCACCGTGCTGCCCGAGGAGCGCTTCGCGCCGACGCGCGTTGCCGCGCGTCTGTCGTCAGGCGACACCAGCGTCGTGGTCGGCGTTCCGGCCCTCGATCGCGCGCTGCTCGCCGTCCTGGACAGCCAGGACGCGGCGCGGCTGCCGGATGTCGTGCGGCTGTGCATCTGCGGTGGAGCGCCGCTGGATCCCGACCTGCAGGCCCGCTGGGAGCGGCGCACGGGCGTCCCGCTACGGCAGGGGTACGGTTTGACCGAGGCCGGTCCCGTATGCCTGTTCAACCTGCTCGACGAGCCGAACCGCCCCGGCACACTCGGCCGCCCGTACCCGGGGATTCGCGCCTCGATCCGGGATCCGGTCACGAGCGAGCCGCTCGAGCACGGGCGCACGGGTGAGATCTGCGTCGCCGGCGACAGCCTGTTTCGCGGCTACCTCGACCAGTCGAATGCGGGCCTGGCCGTCCGGGGCGGGTGGCTGCACACCGGGGACCTCGGCGCCATGGACGAGCGGGGCGTGATCACCTTTGCCGGCATTCGCAAGGCGATGTTCACGCGCAACGGATTCAACATCTACCCGCGCGAGCTCGAACTGGCGGTCCGCGAGCTCCCGGGCGTCACCGCGGCCAAAGCCGAAGCCGTGCCGAGCCCGGAGCGCGAGAACGACATCCGCCTGACGGTGGAGGGGACGCCAAGCCCCGACGAGGTCGCGGCGTGGTGCGAGCGCCGGCTGAGCGTCTACAAGCAGCCGACCGAGATCGTGGTGCGCGCGCCGCGCTAGACTCCTAACGCCACCTGCACCGTGGGGGACGGATCGAGTGGCTCGCGCATGCAGGTCTCGATCGCGCCGCGTTCGCACGCCGCCAGGAACGCCTCGACGATCTCCGGGTCGAACTGGGTTCCGGCGTGCAGCCGCAGCTCGTCGATGGCGTCCGCGATCGACATCGTCCGGCGATAGGGGCGCACGCTCATCATGGCATCGAACGCATCGGCCACGGCGCAGAGACGCGCCGCACGCGGAATCATCTCTCCCGCGAGGCCGTCCGGCACACCTCGCCCATCGTAGCGTTCGTGGTGCGAGCGTACGATGTCGAGCGCGATCGGCGCGTCGGCCAGGAGCGGCTTGAGGATTCGCCACCCGAGCACCGGGTGCGTCATGATGTGCTCGTATTCCTCGCGGGTGAGCGGCCCTTCCTTGTTCAGCACCGCCTCGCGCACGCCGATCTTCCCGATGTCGTGCAGGTGCCCACCCATCATGATCGCGCGCGTGACCTCCGCATCGAGCCCGAGCACCTCCGCCAGGACCTTCATGTAGCGGCTCACGCGCGCCGAGTGGCCGCGCGTGTACGGATCCTTCAGTTCCAGCGCTTCGGCCAGCGATTGAACGCTCGCGAGGAACAGCGACTCGAGCCGCTCGGACTGCGCACGGACGCGTTCCTCGAGGTGCTCCTGGTACTCCTGGTTCTCGAGGATCAGGCGCCGCTTCTCCAGCGCCTGGCCAATCCGGATGCGCACTTCCTCCAGCACGAACGGCTTCGTCAGGTAGTCCATCGCGCCCATCGCGATGCAGTCGACCGCCACCTGCACGTCGTTCACCGCGGTGATCATGACCACGGCGACGGTCGGGTGCCGTTCGCGGGTGTGGCGCAGCAGCTCGGCGCCATCCATGAACGGCATCCGCATGTCGGAGATCATGAGATCGACCGGCTCGCGCGCGAGGATCTCCAGCGCCTCCACCCCAGAGCCCGCCTCGAAGCAGGTGAAGCCCTCGCCGCGCATGAGCCGCACGAGCGCCTGCCGCAGGCGCGGCTCGTCGTCCACGATGAGACATCGGGACGCCGCGCCGTCGCCGGCCAGGGCGCGCATGCTCGCGCCCGACTCCGGCGCGCGCGCTGCTCGCCCGCCGTGGAGGCGAGCGCTATCTTCCGCTGATCCCTTCGACACGTCCGTATCCATGACTCGTATCTACGACGACGATCTGCAGTCGCGCTTCGGCACGCGCGCCATCCACGCCGGGCAGCGCCCGGAGCCGCTGGCCGGCGCGATCATGACGCCGGTCTATCTGACGTCGACGTATGTGCAGGATGCGCTCGGCGAACACAAGGGGTACGAGTACGCGCGCGGCAAGAATCCCACGCGCGAGGCGCTCGAGCGAAACGTCGCCGCCTTGGAGGGCGCCAGACACGGCTTCGCGTTCGCGAGCGGAATGGGGTGTCTCGACTCCATCATGAAGCTGTTCCAATCCGGCGATCACATCGTGTGCGGCGAGAACGTGTACGGCGGCACGTTCCGATTGTTCGACAAGCTGCTCCGCAAGTTCGGCCTCACGTTCAGCTATGTGGACACGCGCGATGCCTCACGAATCGCCGACGCCTGCACGGCGCGCACGGTGGCCGTGGTCGTCGAGACGCCGACCAACCCGCTCATGCGTCTCACGGACCTGAGCGCCGCGTCCGAGGCCGCCCACTCGGCGGACGCGCTGCTGATCGTCGACAATACGTTCGCGACGCCGTTCTTCCAGCGCCCGTTCGATCACGGCGCGGACATCGTGTTCCATTCGACGACGAAGTACCTGAATGGCCACAGCGACATGATCGGCGGCATCGCGCTGCTCAACGACGACGACCTCGCCGCGCGGCTGCAGTTCATCCAGAACGCGAGCGGCGCGGTGCCCGGGCCGTTCGACTGCTGGCTCGCCTTGCGAGGCACCAAGACGCTGCACCTGCGTATGCCGGCCCACGATCGCAACGGACGCCGTGTCGCCGCGTGGCTGGCCGAGCGGGTCGGGGAAGCGCACGTGATCTATCCCGGGTTGCCGTCGCATCCGCAGCACGACCTGGCGAAGCGCCAGATGTGCGGGGGGTTTGGCGGGATGATCTCGGTCGAACTCGGCACGAGGGAGCGTGCGGCGAAGGTCCTGGGCCGCACGCGGATCTTCTCGCTCGCCGAATCGCTGGGCGGCGTGGAGAGCCTGATCAGCCACCCGGCGATGATGACCCACGCCTCCGTGCCGGAGGACCGCCGCGCCGACCTCGGGCTCTCGGAGGGGCTGATCCGCCTCTCGTGCGGGGTGGAGGATGCCGAGGACCTGATCGAGGATCTGGAGGGGGCGTTCGAGGGGGTCTGAGGGGCGGGGACGGGGGGCGAGGGGCGGGAAACGGGAACGGCGTGTTTGCACGAGGCAGCGGCGTCGCATCACCGGAACCCAACCCGCTCCGATCCCGTAGTATCCCACGCGAAGTCTGATCACGTCTTTCCGGTTCCCTTCCGGGTTTCCCGTTTCCGTTTCCCGTCCCTCGTCCCCCGTCCCCATGACACGCGTCATCCTCACCCAGATCGATCCAACCGCGTGGGAGCACCCCGCGGACCGCGCGGCCCTCAATGCGCTGCGCGCGATCCCCGGCTTCGACGAAGTCGTGCGCAAGGTCGCCGGGTTCTTCGGCGAGCGCGGCATCCGGCACCTCTTCTCGGGCAACGCGGTTCGCATCGGGCCGCGCCAGCGCCCCAAGCTCAACGCGCTGTACGAGGAGGTGCTCGAGACGCTCGACTGGCCGGTGCGGCCCGATCTCTACGTGACGCAGACCGCCGCGGTGAACGCCGGCGCCGTCGGATTCGAGCGCCCGTTCATCGTGATCAACTCCGGGACGCTCGGCCTGCTCGAACGCGAGGAGCAGCGGACCATCCTCGGCCACGAGCTCGGGCACATCATGAGCGGACACGCGACGTATCGCACCATCGCGCTGCTGCTCCTCTGGTTAGGGACGAACAACCTGCCCTTCCTGGCCGGCATGGCCATCCTGCCCATTCAGCTCGCGCTGTTCGAGTGGTTCCGCAAGAGCGAACTGTCGTGCGACCGCGCGGGTCTGCTCTCCGGCCAGGATCCGCTCGTGGCGATGAACACCTTCTTCAAGATGGCCGGCGGCACGCCGGGGCGGAAAGACGAGGCAGGAAGCGACGAGGATGACGCGCTCAGCCTCGACGAGTACCTGGTGCAGGCCGAGGAGTACGAGACCGGCGGCACGGCGGTGGACACGGTGTTCAAGTACATCAACACGGCGTTCCAGACGCACCCGTTCCACACGGTGCGCGTCGCCGAGCTGCATCGGTGGGTGCGCTCCGGCGACTACCACCGCATCATCGGCGGGGAGTACCCGCGCCGCGATCAGGAGAAGCGGCCGTATAACGAGGACCTCGCGGATGCCGCCGGCTACTACGGCGATCGCGCCCGCACGGTCGCGGGACAGGTGGGTGACATCGTGCGCAACGCGCGCGATGCGTTCGCGGACGCCTTCCAGAACCGGCCGAAGTGAAGGTCCTGCTCGTCGGCGGGGGCGGGCGCGAGCACGCCCTCGCCTGGAAGATCCGGCGCGACGATCCCGCGGCGGAGGTCATCGCCGCGCCGGGCAACCCCGGCATCGCCGAGGTCGGGCGCTGCGCCGCGGTGCGCGCCACCGACGCCGAGCGACTCGTCAGGCTCGCGACCGAAGAGCGCGTCGACTTGGTCGTCGTCGGGCCGGAGGGGCCGCTCGCCGGCGGGGTCGTGGACGCGCTGCAGGCCGCCAGGATTCCAGCGTTCGGCCCGACGGCCGCGGCCGCGCGCATCGAGTCGTCCAAGGTCTACGCCAAGGAGCTCATGCAGCGCATGGGCGTCCCGACGGCTCACGCCGAGCGCCACACCGATGTCGTCGCAGCGCTGCGCGCGGTGTACGAGTACGGCGCACCGGTCGTCATCAAAGCCTCGGGACTCGCCGCCGGCAAGGGCGCCATCGTGTGTCAGACGTTAGGCGCGGCCGAGCGCGCCGTGCACGACATGCTCGGCGAGCGGACCTTCGGGGCCGCGGGCGAGGAGATCCTCGTCGAGGAGTTCATGCGAGGCGAGGAGCTCTCGCTGTTCGTCCTCACCGACGGCACCAACGTCGTGCCGATGCTCCCGGCCCAGGACCACAAGCGACTGCTCGAGGGCGACCGCGGCCCGAACACGGGGGGCATGGGCGCCTACGCGCCCGTGTCGATCGGGGATGCCGCCCTCGTGCGGCGCGTCGTGTCCGAGATCATCGAGCCGACGCTCGCGGGCATGCGGGAGGACGGGCATCCCTTCACGGGCTTGCTGTACGCCGGCCTCATGCTCACCCGCGACGGGCCGAAGGTCGTCGAGTTCAACTGCCGCTTCGGCGACCCGGAGACGCAGGCGCTGCTGCCGCTGCTCGAGTCGAACCTGCTCGACGTGCTGCTCGCCGTCGCGAACGGCGACGACGTGCGCGGCAGGCGGCTCGCGTGGAGCGGGCGCGCCGCGCTCACCACCGTCCTCGCCGCCGAGGGCTACCCCGACGCGCCGCGGCTCGGCGATCCGATCACGCTGCCGCCTGACGAGCCGGACGCGCTGGTGTTTCATGCCGGCACCGGTCGCGACGCGGCCGGTCGACTGGTCACCGCCGGCGGGCGCGTCCTCGCGGTGACGGGGCTCGGCGACACCCTGCGCGAAGCGCGCGAGGCGAGCCAGCGCGCCGCCGGGCGGATCGGGTTCGATGGCCGGCACTACCGCATCGATCTCGGATGGCGAGAGCTGCAGCGCGCCGGTGCCGGAGCTACCAGAAACTGAGACGATCGCGCGGGATCTCGACGCGGCGATTCGCGGCGCGGTCATCGATGGCGTGACCGTCGCCCGCGCCGACGTCCTGCGCGAGGTCACGCCTGACGAGCTGAAACGGCGCGTGTCCGGCGCGACCATCGCCGGAGTGCGGCGGAGGGCCAAGCTCGTGGTGCTCGAGCTCGACACGGCCGAGCGGATCGTGGTGCAGCCGCGGTTCACCGGCGCGCTGCTCCTCGACACCGGCGCACTCCCCGAGCACGAGCGCCGGTACTCGACGATGGCCTTCCATCTCCTCGACGGCCGCGTGCTCCACTATCGCGACATCCGCCGTCTCGGCACCGTCGCGCTGATGCCGCCGGCGCGGTGGGACGAGTACTCGGCCAACCTGGGACTCGAGCCGCTCGATCAGGGGTTCACCGCCGAGTGGCTGACCGCGGCCGCCCGGAAGAGCCGCCAGGCGATCAAGAAGCTGCTGATGGATCAGCGGATGCTCGTCGGCGTCGGCAACATCTACGCGAACGAGGCGCTGTGGCGCGCCGGTATCGACCCGTCGCGCGAGGCGCGCTCGGTGACGGCGCGAGATGCCACGGCGCTCCACGACGCGATCGTCGACGTGCTGCGCGAATCGATCGCCGCGCGTGGCACGAGCTTTCGCGACTACCGCGACGCGCGCGGCGAGCGCGGGGGATTCGTGGAATCGCTCGCCGTCTACGGCCGCGGCGGGAAGCCCTGCTTCCGATGCAGCGCGCGCCTCGTGGAGACGCACGCGATCGATGGTCGCCAGACCGTGCTGTGCGTGCGCTGCCAGACCTGACAGAGCCGGGATAACCTGACAAGGCCGTGGTGCCAGGAGTCGCGCAACAGCGCACCCTGCCGATTCCCGATTCCCGATTCCCGATTCCCGAATCCCGAATTGGCGCTTGCCCTTCCCGGCATGCCGCCCTATCTATCTCCCGCTCGCGATTCCAGGCAAGCCGCCCTCCCAGCCCCGACCCCGTGGCCCGTCGGTCCCGCCCGGCCAAAGGCACCGAAGCCCGCACCGCCGCGCTGCGCGAGCACGTGCGGACCCACGCGCGCGACGAGCCCGGCGTCTACCAGATGGTGGCCGCCGACGGCGAGGTGCTCTACGTCGGAAAGTCCAAGCGCCTCAAGACGCGGCTCCTCAGCTATTTCCGGTGTGCGTTTCCCGAGGAGAAGGGCGCGCGGCTGATTCGCGAGGCGCACCGGCTGGACTGGACGTACGAACCGAGCGAGTTCGCGGCGCTGCTGCGCGAGCTGCGCACCATCAAACGGCTCCGCCCGCGGTTCAACGTGGCGATGAAGCGCGACGCGCGGCACTACGCCTTCGTGAAGATGACCGCCGGACGCGCGGCCCGGCTCCTGGTCGTGCGTGGAGCCGCCGACGATGCGGCCGTCTACTTCGGGCCCTACCACGGCGCGCAGCGGGTCGGCGAGGCGGTGCGTGAACTGAACGATGTGCTCGGCCTCCGCGACTGTACCAACGACAGGGAGATGCGGTTCGCCGACCAGGACGACCTGTTCGCGCCGGTCGCACGCACGCCCGGCTGCATCCGCCACGAGGTCGGCAAGTGCCTCGGCCCATGCATCGCGGCGTGCACGAGCGGCGAGTACGCGGACCGGGAGATGCTCGCGCGCGCGTTCCTCGAGGGCGCGAACGACGCGCCGCTGCGCACGCTCGCCGCGCGGATGGCGCGGCTCAGCGAGCGGCTCGAGTTCGAGCGCGCGGCCGTGATGCGCGACAAGTTGCGGCGGCTCGAGGACCTGCGCGACCAGCTCACGCGCGTCCGCGTGGCGGTGGAGTCGCTGAGCTTCGTGTACTACGTGCCGGGGTTCCGCAACGACGACCGGGTCTACCTCGTGCGCCGCGGAACGGTGCGGCGCGAGTTGCCGTCCCCGCGCACGCGGCTGGAGCAGGAGCTCCTCGCGGCCACGGTGCAGCAGGTATTCGAGCCCGTGGAGCGGGCGACCGCGCAGGTGGCGGCGCACCTGGTCGACGAGATGATGCTGCTGGCGTCGTGGTTCCGCGCCCGCCCCGGGGAAATGCGGCGGACGTCGGCGCCGGCGGAGCCGCTGCCGAAGCCGGCCGCGGCAATGTGTTAGGCGCTCAGCGGTCGAGCGCGATGTGCGCCGCCTGCGCGGTGCCGCCGGCGATCGTCAGGATGGCGACGGACGGCCGAAGCTTGAACCGCCGCGGACCCGCGGCGCCGGGGTTCACGATCAGCCGGCCGTCGGCCCGCGCGATCAGCGGCACGTGGGTGTGGCCGTAGACCAGCACATCCGCATCGTAGCGCGCGGCGAGCCGATCGGGGGTGGGCGCTCCGAGCTCGTGCCCATGGCTCACGTGGATCCGCACGCCAGCCACCGCGCGCTCGATCCGCTGCCGGAGGCGTGGATGGCCCGGCGGATCGCAGTTGCCGTAGACCGCCTCCACCGGCGCGATGAGCGCCAGCTCGTCGAGGATCCCGTCGCCCTCCACGTCACCGGCGTGCAGGATCAGCTCGACGCCCGCGAACGCGTCGTGCACCCCCGGCCGCAGCAGGCCGTGCGTGTCGCTGATCAGTCCGATCCGGCGTTCGTCGTCAGGCACCCCCCGGCTCTCCGCTCCGCCACCGCGGCACGAGGTCGTGCGGCACAGCTAGATGGTCGAGCACGCGCGCGGCGATGAAGTCCACGAGGTCGCCGATTTCGCGCGGCCGGTGGTAGAACCCCGGGGCGGCCGGCATCACCACGGCTCCCGCCCGCGTCAGGCGCAGCATGTTCTCCAGGTGGATCGCGCTCAGCGGCGTCTCGCGCGGCACGACCAGCAGCGGGCGCCGTTCCTTGAGCGTCACGTCAGCGGCCCGCTCGATCAGCGAACGCGACGTTCCGAGGCTGATCGCCGAGAGCGTGCCCATCGAGCAGGGACAGATGACCATGCCCGCCGTCCGTGCCGAGCCTGACGCGGGAGAGCCGCCCCGGTCATCGTCGCGGAAGGGCGTGACGTGCGCGTCCCACCCGGCGGCGCCGACGCGTGCCCGCAGCGCTTCCGCATCGGCGATGTCGAGCTCCGTGGCGAGCAGCCGCCAACCGTGACCGGACACGATCAGCCACACCGGGCGGCCGGCCGCGACGAGCCCCTCCAGCACCCGCACCGCGTACGGCGCGCCCGACGCGCCGGTGACCGCCAGGATCACCGGAAGGGGGAGACCGGTCACGCGAGCAGCCGCTCCGCGAGCACGAAGCCGAAGAACACGATGCTGATGATCCCGTTCATGGTGAAGAACGCGGCGTCGAGCCGGCTGAGATCGTGCGGCCTGACGAGCGAGTGCTCGTAGAGCAGGAGGGCCGCGACGGCCACCACGCCCGCGAGGTACCACGCGCCGCCGCCGATCCCGATGCCTACCACCGCCAGCGCCGCCACGGTGATGCCGTGCAGCACGCGCGCCACGAGGATCGCCCGCGATTCCCCCACCGCCGCGGGGATCGAATGCAGCCCCTGCGATCGGTCGAACGAGACGTCCTGCAGCGCGTAGAAGATATCGAAGCCCGCCACCCAGCTCATCACCGCCAGCGAGAGCGCCGGCAGGATCCACCAGGGCTCGCTCCACGCGCCGGTGATCGCGAGGTATCCGCCCGCCGGCGCAATCCCAAGGCCGAGGCCGAGCCACAGGTGCGCGAAGCGCGTGAAGCGCTTCGCGTACGAGTAGCCGAGCACCCACCCGAGCGCCACCGGCGACAGCGCGAGGCAGAGCGGATTGAGCCGCCAGGCGGCGACGACGAAGATCGCCGACGCGATCGCGACCGCGACCCCCGCGGCCCGCGCCGAGATGGCGCCGCTCGGAATCTCCCGGCTCGCCGTCCGAGGGTTGAGCGCATCCACGTCGCGATCCACGATGCGGTTGAATCCCATCGCGGCGAACCGGGCCGCGCCGAAGGCGATTGCCACCCAGAACACCGCGGCGACCGTCACCGGCGCCTCACGACTCGCCAGGACGACGCCCACGAGCGCGAACGGGAGCGCGAACAGCGTGTGCGGAAGCTTGACGAGATTCGCATACCGGATCGCCGCCGACCGCCCGGCGAACGTCTGCCCTTCCCTCGCCGTCACGATGACCGCGCGTTGAACCGCCGCACGACCGCATCGAGCGACTCCGCCGCGTGCGCCAGCGACTCCGCGGTCTCCCGCAGCCGTTCGGTCATCTCGCGCTGGTGCGTCGTCGCGTCGCCCACCGACTGCGCGGCGCCCGCCGACGAATCCGCGATGCGTCCGAGCACGGCCGATGCCTCGCCCAGCTCCGACACGAGCCCTTCCGCGCGCCCCGACGCCTGCACCACCGCGTCGGCGAGCTGCAGCGTGCGCCGCGCATCGCGCTCGATACCCCGGAACACCGTCACCGACTCCTGCATTACGCGCTCGCCCTCGGTCACGGCCCCTTCCATCTGCGAGATCTGGACCCCCGCCTCGTCGGTGCGCAGCGCCATCTGCTTGACGAGATCCTGGATCCGCTTGAGCGACGTGCCGCTCTGCATGGCGAGCTTTCGCACCTCGTCGGCGACCACGGCGAAGCCCTTTCCCTGCTCACCGGCGCGCGCCGCCTCGATCGCCGCGTTGAGCGCCAGGAGGTTGGTCTGGCGGACGATCGCGCCGATCGCCTGGGTGATCTCGCCGATCGTCGCGGACTGCTCGCGGAGCGCGGCCACGCGCAGCGCCGTCTCCCGTGCCGCCGCGGCAATCTCGCTCACCCGCGCGGACGCGTGCTCCGCCTGTGCCACCCCCGCCTGGGCGCGCGCCTCCACCGCGGCGGAGATCTCCCGCGTCTCGCGGGCCGCCCCATGCACGTCTCCCGTCGCCGCGGTGATCTGTCCCGCCGCCGACCGAATGTGCTCGGCCGCCTCACGATTCCCCGCGTACCCGTCCGACAGCGCCTCCAGCGACACGGTCACTCGCGACGCGCTGTCCGCCGCCGCCGCGCCGATGGTCGCCACCTCGCCTGACGCAGAAAGCACCGCACCGGTGGTCCGCTGTGTTTCCTCGATGAGCAGCGCGACGTCGCGAAGCGCCACCCGGATCTGCGTCTCATCGTCCGCGATGTCCTGCTCCGACAGCACCGTCGCCCACTCGCCGTGCTGGATCGAGTCGGCCAGCCGCTGCAGGCGCTCCAGCGGCTCCATCATCAGCGCGTTGAGCCGCGTCACGACCCAGGCGATCGCGAGCAGCGACAGCCCCCACGCAATCACCAGCTCCCGCGTCTGCAGGCCGCGGAACGCGACGACGTAGACGAGGGTGCCGATCACCAGCATGAAGAGCCCCAGCGTCCACGCGATCCGCGAGACCAGCGCTCCCTTGAACCGGAGTCGCACGATGCCGATCGCGGCCGACACCACCACGAACATCACGAGCAGCGTCCAGTACAGACGCGCCGGCGGATATGGAACGCCGGCCCAGATGTCGGCGAGGAGCGGGTGCATATGCCCTATGGACGCCCGATGCCCAACGCGGGCCACATGGCGTCCACCTTCCGCCTGGTCGCCTCATCCATCTCGATGAGCTTCGGCCACTCGCGGGTGAACCCCTCCTCCGGCCACTTCTGCGTGGCGTCGATCCCCATCTTGGATCCGAACGTGAAGCCGCGGCTCGCATGATCGAGCACGTCGACCGGACCCATGGTGAACCGCGTGTCGCGCTGGGGGTCGATGTTGTTGAGCGCCACCCACCACGCCTCCTGCGGGTCGCGCACGTTTACCCACTTGTCGACGATCACCAGCACCTTCGCCAGCGACATCAGCCCCTGCCCCCACATCGCGTTCATCACCTTGTAGGCCTGACCCGGATACTGCTTGTCGATCGAGACGAACACGAGGTTGTGGAAGATCCCCTCCGCCGGCATGTGGTAGTCCACGATCTCCGGCACGGTGAGCTTGAGCAGCGGCAGGAAGATCCGCTCGGTCGCGTGCCCGAGGTAATAGTCCTCCATCGGTGGCCGGCCGACGATGGTCGTCGCGTACACGGGTTGCTTCCGCATCGTAATGGCCGTGACGTGCACCTTCGGATACAGATCGGCCAGCGAGTAGAATCCGGTGTGATCGCCGAACGGCCCCTCGACCACCAGCGCCTCACGCGGATCGATGTGGCCCTCGATCACGAAGTCGGCCTCGGCCGGCACCTCGAGGTCGCACGTCACGGCTTTCGCCAGCGACACCGGCGCCTTGCGAAGAAATCCCGCGAACAGGAACTCGTCGATCGTCGGAGGCAGCGGCGCGGACGCGGAATACATCGACGGCGGATCCGCGCCGATGGCGATCACCACCGGCATCGTCTCCCCGCGCTCGGCCATCTCGCGCCAGTGCGCCGCGCCCACCTTGTGCCGCTGCCAGTGCATGGCGAGCGAGTTCCGATCGAGTACCTGCACGCGGTACATCCCCACGTTGCGAATCCCCTTCGACGGATCGCGCGAGATCACCATCGGCAGCGTGATGTACGCGCCACCGTCCTCCGGCCAGCACTTGATGATCGGCAGCTTGCCGAGGTCGATGTCGTCGCCCGTCCAGACGACCTCCTGGCAGGCCGGCGTGCCGGAGCGCTTGCGCGGCGGAAACTTGCCGAGCTCGAGCAGCCGCGGCAGCATTGACAGCTTGCCCATCAACCCTTCGGGCACCTTGGTCTGCAGCAGGTCCGTGATGCGGCCGCCGATCTCGTCGAGCGACTGCACCCCCATCGACAGCTCCATGCGCCGCATGGAGCCAAAGAGGTTGATCGCCACCGGATAGGCGGAGCGCGAACCGTCGAACAGCGTCACGTGCTCGAACAGGAGCGCCGGCCCGCCGCCCGGCTGCTTCATGGCGCGGTCGGCGATCTCGCACAGTTCGAGGTCGACCGACACGGGCTGCCTGACGCGGACCAGCTCGCCGGCGGCGTCGATGGCGGCAATGAACTCGGAAAGCGTATTCAAGGAAGACACGAAGGCGAGCGGCGAAGAGTGGAGCGGCGGCCGGTCGTGCGCATCAGACCTCCGCCACGTGCAGCGCGGCGATGCCGAGCGTGAGCGGCCGCCAGGAAACCGTGCGAAAGCCGGCGCGGCGCAGCCGGTCGGCCAGCGCATCGCCGGTCGGAAAGTGCGCCACCGACTCCGGAAGGTAGCGATAGGCGGTCGGATGCCCGCTCACCAGGCGGCCCACGGCCGGCAGCACGAAGCGGAAGTAGACGCCGTAGCCGAGCCTCACGAGCGCGCTCCGCGGCATGGAGAATTCGAGCACGACGAAGCGCGCGCCCGGGCCGAGCACCCGCCGCGCCTCCCGCAGCCCGCCATCGAGATCCGAGAGGTTGCGCACCCCGAACGCCACGATGGCGCCCTGCGCGGCGCCATCCGGAATCGGCAGCTGCAGCGCGTCCGCGACCACCGGTGTCACCGGCGCCCCGCGACGCTTGCTCGCGCCGTGGCGCAGCATCGGCTCCGCGAAGTCCGCGCTCACCACGCGTCCCCGAAAGCCGGGCGCGCCCGCGAGCATGAGGCTGACGTCGAGGGTGCCGGCGCACAGATCCACGTACGTGCCGTCGGGCCACCGCTCCCATCCGAGCGCCGCGATCGCCTTACGACGCCACCCCTTGTCGATGTTGAAGCTGAGGAGATGGTTGAGCAGGTCGTACCGCGGCGCGATCTCGGAGAAGATGCGCCGAACGTACGCCCGTTTCTCGCGCCCGCCCGCCGCCGCATCGAGCGCCGTCCGATGCTCCGTTTCCGTCGAAGGCATTCCGGGAAACTTCCCCGGCATGCACGCGCCACGCAAGCGCGCGGGTGGCTCCGCCAGGTCGGGCGGCGTAAGTTTCGCGCGCGCTGCGTCTTGGATGACGCGTCCGGCGCCCCGCCGCCCCGCAATGACCCCCTCGCTCCGCCTCACCAACCTTCCCGATGCCGACATCGCGGCCCTCGCCAAGCAGGGGCGCGAATCCGCGTTTCGCGAGCTGGTGCGGCGCTACGAGCGCCCCGTCTTCTCGCTGATCTTCCGCATGGTGCGCGACCGCGAGATCGCCGAGGACCTCGCGCAGGACACCTTCATCAAGGTGCTCAACAACATCGATCGCTACCGGCCGGAGTTCAAACTCTCGTCGTGGCTGTTCAAGATCGCCAACAACGTCGCCATCGATCACCTGCGGAAGCGGCAGCTCGAGACCGTGAGCATGGAGGGCTCGCCGCACGCCTCGACCGCCTCCGAGATCGAGGCCACCTCGTTCGAGATCGCCGTCCATCAGGAAAGCGCACTCGATGAGATCGAGGCACGCGAGCTCGGATCGTCCATCGAGCGCGCGATCGCCTCGCTCCGGCCGGAGTATCGATCGTGCATCATGCTGCGCCACGTGGAAGGGCGCTCCTACGAGGAGATCGCCTCCATTCTCGACCTGCCCCTCGGCACCGTGAAGACCTACATCCATCGCGCGCGCCACGAGCTCCGTGACGCGCTCTCGGAGGCGCGCGAATGACCGAACGGACGCTGACTCCCCACTGGGCTCCGCAAGACTACGGAACCCCGGCCGGAGCCGCGAAAGCGGACGTCCTGGCACGTGAAACATCCCCGTCGGACGCGACGTAAATCCGCTTGGAGAGCTACGTGAACAGACATCTACTGCCCGCCGAGATCGACCTGCTGCTGGATGGCGAGGTCGGATTTGGAACGGCACCCCTCAAGGCGCACGTGCGCCGCTGCGAGGCGTGCCGGTCGGAGCTCGAGGCTGCCCGGTCGCTGGTTCGGCAGCTGGAGCACCTGCCCCGATTCGCCCCGTCCCACGCGTTCGCCAATGCGGTCATGTCCCGGGTGCAGATCTACGTGCCCTGGTACATCACCGCTTGGGATCGCGTGCAGGCGCTCGTGCCCCGGTCCCGCCCTGGCCGGGCGCTCGCCGGGGCCGGCGCGCTCGGCGTGGCCACCGCGATTACGCTGCTGTCGCTTGCCGTGATCACGCGTCTCGATGCGCTGATCTTCGCGATCGACCTGGGCTACATGCGGTTGCAGGAGTGGGGATCGGCGCTGCTCGCGGCGGCCGTTTCGGCTGCCTTGGGCGAGGCCGCCCTCGAGGCGGTCCGCTCCGCCGGGATGTTCGGACTGCTCGTCATGCTCTCGTTGGTCATTCTGACGACGGCAGGAGCCGCGGGGCTCGTCCGCGGGCTGGTCCGCGGGCGGGGACGCTGACGTGCGTGCCGCAACAGTCGCGCTCGCCGTCGCCCTGCTTTCACCGCTCGCCTCCTCCGCCCAGTCCCAGCGCCCAAGCGGGGATGCGACGACGGATTCGGTGCGGGCGTGGATCCGAAATGCGGAGCGGGAAGCGGGCGTCACGCTGCCAGGGCCGGCCGACGTCCGGACGGGCGATCAGGTCCTGCGGGCGGGCGAGTCCGTGGATGGCGATCTGGTCACCGTGCGGGGCAGCATCCGCGTCGCGGGGGCCGTCAATGGCGACGTGGCCGCGCTCGGTGGGGATGTGGTCGTCGAACCGGGGGCGCGGATCACCGGAAGCGTGATCGCGGCCGGCGGCACGGTTCGGCTCGACGGCGGCCTGGTCGAGGGAGAGGTGGTCGAGACGGTGCTGCGGGCCGCGGAGGTCGGCGCGCCGGTCCGCCGCTCGCCGGTCCTGCTCGCGCTGGGGTGGGCCTGTGTGCTGGCCGCCATCGGCGTCGTGGCGCTCATCCTCGCGCGCCGGAATCTCGAGCGCGTCGCCGAGGCGGTGCGCACCCGGTTCGGCCGGTCCTTTCTGTACGGCATCGTCGGGCAGCTCGCGTTCTTCCCCGCCCTCCTCGCGATCGTCGTCGTCCTGGCCATCACGATCATCGGGATTCTGGTGATCCCGATCGCCCTCGTCGCATTCCTCACCGCCGTCGCGGGCGCCGCGACGCTCGGGTTCCTGGGCGTGGCGTTCGCCAGCGGCGAATCTCTGATGGGACGCCTCCGCGACGTACGATCCGCGCCCGCGGCGCTCGCGCTGTTCGCGGGGCTCGCCGTCTACGTCCTGGCCTGGGTCGTCGCGGCTGCGCTGACGGGGGTCCCCGTCGTTGGCGCGGCCCTGCGGGCAATGGTGGGACTGGTGACCTGGGCGGCGCTGACGGTGGGCTTCGGCGCGACGATCCTGACGCGCGCCGGATCGCGCGACGCGATGCCGGAGCCCGAGGAGCCCGTCGTGCTGCCCGACGACATGTGGCAGACGCCGACCCCGGTGAGCGGCGTGACCGCGGCCCGCCGGCCCACGCCCGCGCCCAGATCGTACCAGCCGTGAGGCGGGTCGCGACGGGGCGTCCGACGCTCGTGTTGCTCGCCCTGGCCTGCCTGACGCAGGGGCTTCCGGCACAGTCGTGGCGCACGGTCGACGCCGTTCGACAGTCGCGCACCGTGGACACGCTGCGCGTTCGCGTGAACTACACCGTCGGAGCGCTTCGCATCGCCGCGGGTGGCGACACCAATCTGTACCGGGCGCGATTGCGCTACGACGCGAACCGGTTCGAGCCGGTGCGCGAGTTCGACGAGTCGTCAGGCACGCTGCGGATCGGCGTGCGCGGCGACGACGACCTGCCGTTGCGCATCGGCGGCGGCAAGGAGCAGGGGACCCTCACGCTGGGCCTCGCGCCGTCGCGGCCGCTCGATCTGGAGCTCGACCTCGGCGCCACCGACGCGACGTTGGACCTGAGCGGCCTGCCGGTGTCCCGGTTGGCGATCGCGTCCGGCGCGAGCGAGCTGACGATCTCGTTCGCGACGGCGAATCCGGTCGCCATGCGCGAGTTGACGATCGATGCGGGAGTGGCGCGCGTCGTCGGCGAGGGCATCGGAAACGCCAACGCCGAGCGCGTGCGGGTCAGCGGCGCCGTCGGCAGCGTGGATCTCGACATGTCCGGACGGTGGAGCGGGACGCGCAACCTGCAGGTGTCCGTAACGTTCGGAGCGGCGAAGGTGCGCGTCCCGCGCGGCGTCGGCGTGCGCGTCAAGCACTCGCGCGTGCTCGGCACGTTCGAAGCGCGTGGCTTCACCAAGCGCGGCGACGAGTATGTGAGCGAGGGCTGGGACGCCGCGGAACAGCGGCTGCTCATCGATGCGCGCACCACCTTCGGAACTCTCGACGTGCGCTGGATCGAGGAGTGACGCCGGCGCGGTCTCCTGGCCTGCACCTTGCCCCGTCCCCTGGCGGGGCTTTTTCATCGCCGGGAGTCGTGCATGGTCATCAAGGGATATCGCGTCAAGCCGCTGTTGAAGAAGACTGGGCAGGAGATCCTCGACGACAACGTGCTCGGCCTCGCCGCACAGACGGCCTACTACTTCTTTTTCTCGCTGTTCCCGCTGCTGCTGTTCACGACGCCGCTCATCGGCGCGTTCGGGGACCCGCAGGGGATCATGGACTGGGTCACACAGCAGGCGGCCAGGGTGGTGCCGCCTGACGCGCTCGGGCTCGTGCGCGGCGTGGTGGACGACGTGGTGTTCTCATCGAGCGCGCCGGGCCTCATCTCGGTCGGGGTCGTGCTCGCCGCGTGGACGGGCTCGAACGTCTTCAACAACCTGATCTTCGCGCTCAACCGTGCCTACGACGTGGACGAGTCGCGTCCATTCTGGAAGAAGCGGCTCATCGCGCTGGCGTCGGTCGTCGTGGCGGGCCTGTTCCTGTTCATTGCGGCGACGATCATGCTCGCCGGCCCGGAGATCATCGATTTCGTTGTCTCTCTGGTGCCGGGCCTCGAGCGGACGCGCACCGTCTGGCTCGTGGTGCAGTATCCGATCGCGTTCCTGCTGCTCGTCGCGATGATGTGGATGATCTACTATTTCCTGCCGAACCTGCGGCAGAACAAGGCGCAGGTACTCGTCGGCGCGGTGGTGGCGAGCATGCTCTGGGTGCTCGTGACGCTGGCCTTTCGCGCCTACGTCGTGAATTTCGGGTCGTACAACAAGACGTACGGCACGATCGGCGCGGTGATCATCCTGCTGACGTGGATGTACCTGACGATGCTCGTGATTCTGGCCGGGGGCGAGCTGAACTCCGAGCTGCACCACGGCACGGGGGCCCTCAAGCCCCGGCGCAACGCGGTGTACGAGGGCCGGGTCGTCACCACGCGGGAGCCCGGGCTGGTTTCGACGGACCGGGTGGAGCGGCTGGAGACGTTAGGCGCGGGGCGGACGTAGCACGACGCGGTCGCCGCGCCGGAGGCCGAGCACGGCCGCGGCGCTGCCGTCGCGAATCGCAATCTCGAGCAGGCCGCTCGACCCCGTGAGCGCGATGGCGACCCCCGGGGGCGCATCCCCGTAGGTGCGCCGCACCTCGCCCAGCACCCGGCCGCCGACGCTGCAGCTGCCCCCGCGCGGCGCCATCAGGTTCGTGACGCCGTTGCCGAACCGGTCGACCGTGATGATCTCGCCCTCCAGCGCGCCGTCGTCGAGCCGGCGCGGCTCGGGGGTGCGGCGGAGCACGGGCTCGACATGCGGATCGCCGAGGCTCTCCAGGTCCGCCCCGCGCGCGAGCAGCGCCGCCGCCGGCGCGAACACGTCCCGCCCGTGGAACGTCGGCGCCGCCGCGTCAGGCACCGGCAATCGCACCGCCCGCGCGCCCGGCAGCAGCAGCGCCGGCGACAGCACGCCGTTGTCCGGTCCCACGAGCAGCCGCCCGGCGCTCGCCACCGCCATCGCCGCCCGCGCCGATCCGACGCCCGGATCCACCACCACGAGGTGCACCGTCCCCTCCGGGAAGCGCCTCCAGTAGCGGGCCAGCGCGAGCCGCGCGGCATCGACGTCCTGCGGCGTGACGTCGTGTGCGATGTCCACGATCGGCACGCCGGCCGCTCGTGAGGCGAGTACGCCCTTCACCTCCCCGACGTACCCGTCGGCGGTCCCGAAGTCGGTGAGGAGCGTGATCATGTGGAGGCGGCGCGCCGTTCCTCGGCGCGCGGGGTCAGCCGGTGGGCAGCGGCGCCATTGCCGCCGCCACGCGCGTCGCGACCTCGCGCAGCGCTACCGAAGCGGGCGAATCCGCGTCGGCGATGACGATCGGCGAACCGGCGTCGCCGGCGGCGAGCACCGCGGGCACCAGGGGCACCTCGCCGAGCAGCGGGATGCCGAGCTCCGCGGCGAGCCGCGCGCCCCCCCCGCGGCCGAACAATGGGCTCGGCTCGTCGCAGTGCGGGCAGACGAACCAGCTCATATTCTCGACGATCCCCAGCACCGGCACAGCGACCCGCTCGAACATCTTCGCGCCACGCAGCGCGTCCCCCACCGACACCTCCTGCGGCGTCGTGACGATCAACGCACCGTGCACCTGCGTCGCCTGCACGAGCGAGAGCTGTGCGTCGCCGGTGCCGGGCGGCATGTCGACGAGGAGGTAGTCGAGCGTGCCCCACGCCACGTCGCGCAGGAACTGCGTGATCACCTTCATGACGATCGGTCCGCGCCAGATCGCCGGCTGGTCGCGCTCGACCATGAACCCGATGCTCATGATCTTCACGCCGTGCGCCTCGAGCGGGATGATCTGCTGGCGCGCCTGGTCCACGCGCGGCTGCTCCTGCACCCCCATCATGCGCGGGAGATTGGGGCCGTAGATATCGGCATCCAGCAGCCCGACGCGCGAACCCTCCTGGGCGAGCGCCACCGCGAGGTTGCTGGCGACGGTGCTTTTGCCCACGCCGCCCTTGCCTGACGAGATGGCCAGGATGCGGCCGAGATGCGGATAGGCGACCGGTGTGGGCGCCGCCGGCCGGGGCGGCGCGGCGGCCCTGGGCGCCTCCATCACCGGCAGCGCGCGGCCGCGCCCGGGCCCGGGCCCGGGTCCGCCGCTCGGGTGCCCGGGTGCGGCAGGCGCCGTCCGCCCGCGCGCGGCCGGATCCTTCACATCCACGATGACCTGGGTGCCGCTCACCCGCTCGGCCGCCTGACGAACCTCGCGCACGAGCGAGGCCGGATCCTGCGCGCCGAGATAGAAATCCATCCGGACGCGTCCATCCGCGTCGCGGCGAATTGCCTCGACCATCCGCTCGTCGGCGACCGACCGGCCGGTGCGGGGGTTCACGATGTCCTGCAGCGCGGCCGCGATGTCCGCCGCCAGCGAATCGCTCATGCGTTGTCCTCGGGGCTCAGACCGCGCGCACTTCGAGGATCTCGGGCACCCGCTGCCGCAGGTTCGCCTCGATCCCGGCGCGCAGGTGTTCGGCGGTCAGGTCACAATGCGGGCAGTCGCCGGACAGCCGAAGCACGGCGACCCCGTTCTCCATCTCGAATTCGACGAGCTCCACTCCCGCCGCCTCCATCGGAAGCAACGCGCGGATGCCCTCGAGCGCGGATCGAATGCGGCGCTCGACAGCCGCCTGGCGTCCCCGACGCGTTCCCTCGACCATGAATGGCAAGCTAGAACCGCCTCCGGCGAATGCCAAGCGCGGGTCTACACCGTCAGTGGCCGTTTCGCAGGAACTCGCGCGCCGCGGCGACAACCGAGTTGCGCACGCGATCGAGGGACCCGTGGATGAGGGCGCCGGCGGCCTTGGCGTGCCCTCCACCACCGAACCGGCGGGCGAACTCGTTGACGTCCACGGCGCCCGTACTACGGAAGCTCACCTTTACCTGACCATGGCCGAGGTCGCGGAAGAACAGCGCCATGCGCGTCCCCGCGATGGACCGCGGATGCTCGGCGAGCCCGTCGAGCTCCTCGGATCGCACGTCGTAGCGTTCGAGGGCGCCGGCGGGCAGCGAGATCCAGGAGAGCCCGACGGCGTCATCGACCTCGAGCGTTTCCAGCGCCTCGCGCAGGAGGCGCAGCCGGCCGATCGGGACCGACGCGTAGATGCGCTGATACATCTGCTCGGGATCGACGCCGGCCGCGAGCAGCTCCGCGGCGACGCCGTGGCAACGCGGCGTGGTGTTGCTGAAGCGAAATCCGCCGGTGTCGGTGACGAGCGCGGTGTAGAGCGCGCGCGCGATCTCCGGCGTGATCCTGAGGCCGAGCACCATGGCGAAGTCGTAGACCAGTTCGCCGGTGGCGGAGGCGGTGGTATCCGTGAACAGGACGTCGCCGGCGGGCTCGTCGTGCGGCACGTGGTGATCGATGACCAGACGCGGTACGCGGAGCTTCCGCACCGCGTCGGCCAGCGAGCCTAACCGGTCCACGTCGCTGATGTCCAGCACGATCAGCGCGTCGATGCCCGTGAGCGCGGCGCTGCCCTGTCCGCTGCGCTCCTCGATGTCGTCGCCGAGCAGGAACTCGAACATCTTCGGCCACGGCGTCGGATTGACGATGCGCGAGCGGATGCCGCGCTGGGCGAGCAGCCGCGCGAGCGCCGCCTCCGAGCCGCACCCGTCGCCGTCGGCGTTGATGTGCGTGGAAAGCGCGACGGTCATTCCCTCGCGCAGCTCCCTCGAGAGGCCCTGGATCGCGGCGCGCCGGTGGTCGGGAACGGTCAGCACGCGCCGGTCCCGGCGGCCGCGCGTGGGGAGGCGATCGGGAAAGACGTCAGGCGCGCGCGCGTCACGGGATACGGCCGGAGTGCCATGGTTGTCGGGGTCGGAACGGGGCCCGAGGGCGAGTCGGAAAGCGCGGACAAGGTGCGCGGAGTGCCGGCGAAAATCAAGCGGCGCCCCCGGCGGCGTGCCCCACGGCGCACGCCGTACCCATCGTCGTCAGGCTGCGCGCGCACCATCAGACCGAGTAGTTCGGCGCCTCGCGGGTGATCGTGACATCGTGCGGGTGAGACTCGCGGAGGCCGGCCGTCGTTATGCGCACGAACTCCGTCTGCGTGCGCAGCTCCTGCACCGAGCCGCAGCCCACGTAGCCCATGCCGCTCCGCAGTCCGCCGATCATCTGGAACAGCACGTCGCCCACCGGCCCCTTGTAGGGGACCCGCCCCTCGATGCCTTCGGGCACGAGCTTGCGCGGCGACATCTCTCCCTCCTGGAAATAGCGGTCCGCGCTGCCATCCTGCATCGCGGACAGGCTCCCCATACCGCGCACCATCTTGTAGCGCCGCCCCTCGAGCAGGAACGCCTCGCCCGGACTCTCCTCGGTGCCCGCGAGCATCGAGCCCATCATGACCGATGAGGCCCCCGCCGCCAGCGCCTTCACGATGTCGCCGGAGTACTTGATGCCCCCATCGGCGATCACCGGCACGTCGCCGGCGCCCTCGACCGCCTCGAACACCGCGGTCAGCTGTGGCACGCCGACGCCGGTGACCACGCGCGTGGTGCAGATCGAGCCCGGTCCCACACCGACCTTCACCGCATCCACCCCGCGCTCCACCAGCGCCGCCGCGCCATCGCGCGAGGCGACGTTGCCGGCGATCAGCTGCGCATCGGGGAACCGCTCGCGTACCTCCGCCGTGGCGCGGAGCACGCCATCGCTGTGGCCGTGGGCGGTGTCGATCACGAGTGCGTCCACGCCCGCGTCGACCAGCGCCCGCGCGCGGTCGAGAAAGTCGGCGCCGGCGCCGATCGCACCGGCGACCCGCAGCCGCCCGTGCTGATCCTTGTTCGCGTTCGGATGCTCGCGCCGCTTGTGGATGTCCTTCACCGTGATCAGCCCGCGCAGCTTCCCCGTTCCGTCCACCACCGGCAGCTTCTCGATCCGGTTCTGTCCGAGGATGCGCTCCGCCTCGTCGAGCGTGGTGCCCTCGGGCGCGGTGACCAGCCGGTCCTTCGTCATCACGTCACGCAGCGGACGGTCGAGTTCGCGCTCGAACTGGAGATCGCGATTCGTGATGATGCCGACGAGGCGGCCCTCGCGGTCGACGATCGGCACGCCCGAGATCTTGAACCGCTGCATGAGCGCGCTCGCCTCGCGCAGCGTCGCGTCAGGCGCGAGCGTGATCGGGTTGAGGATCATGCCGCTCTCCGACCGCTTGACCCGGTCCACCTCGGCCGCCTGACGATCGACCGACATGTTCTTGTGGATCACGCCGATGCCGCCGGCCCGCGCCATCGCGATGGCCATGGCGCTCTCGGTCACGGTGTCCATGGCGGCGGACACGAGCGGGACGTTGAGCGCAATGCCACGGGTGAAGTGCGACGCGGTCGCCACGTCCTTGGGGTGCACCGTGGAATGGCGCGGTGCGAGCAGCACATCGTCGAACGTGAGGGCCGGCATCTCGCGAACGCGGGCGAGTCCGGCGCGCGCCGACTGCCTGATGTGCGACGGCCCGCTTCCGGGGGAAACCGGGGCGGCGGGCCGGGATTCGGTGCGGGTGGTGGTAGCCATGGCGAAAGCTAGGAGGCGCGTCCCTCGAATGCCAGTGGAGTGGGGAGTGGGGATTGGGGAGTGGGGATTGGAAGTTCGCATTGGTCGGAGCGTACTGCATCACGATGTCGGCGTTCTTGCTTTCAATCCCTAATCCCCAATCCCCTTCCTACACTGCCATCTTCTTCAATCGCTTCTTCATCCGCCGCGGCAGGAAGAACGACGCCGCGACGAGCACGCCCTGCAGGTTCTGCCGGCTGAGCGCCGAGACCGGACCGTGCCAGTGTGACGCCACGACCGCGGCCCCCGCGTTGGCGATCAGCCGTTCGATGGCCAGCATCAGCAGATAGATGTCATCGACCTGGCCGAGGAACGGTACGATGTCGGGCAGCAGGTCGAGCGGCATCAGGATGTAGGCGAGCGCGCCCGCGACGAGAAATTTGTCGACGCGCGACACCCGGCGATCCGTGATCAGGCCGCCGAGCAGCCGGATGTAGTTTGGGAACTGCCTGACGGTGCCGAGAATGGTGCGCTTGAAGCCGGTGCGCGGCCGCGAACGGCGCGTCACGCGCTCGGCGCGTTCGGCGGCCTGCGCGGCGCGGCGGCGACCCGCGGTCGAACCTGACGATGCGTTCACTGTGACGATTCCCCGGTCGAGGTAGATGGCGCGTCCGACTCCATCGGCGCCGGTGGCGAGCCCTCCGGGGGCCGCGGTGCCGGCCGCGTGGCGGCGTCCAGCACATCCGTTGCAACGGACTTGCCGGCGGCGACCGCACCGGACAGCACGCCCATGGCCTTGCTCAGATAGTTCATGGTCTCGCCGATGGTCGCCGCCGAGACCCGCCCGGCCCGCATGGTGTCCTCCATGCCTTCGGCGAACCGCTGAAAGACGTTCGGCGACGCCGCCTGACGCGCGGCGTACTTGGACTCGAGGAACTCGATGAAGTCCAGCACGGCGTAGACCCGCTCATCGGGGAGCGTGTCGAGCTTGCGGACGATCCGGTCGCGGAGGACGGCGTTCATGGTCGGGATCGGGAATCGGGAATCGGGAATCGGGGGATGGCCTCGTCAATCTGCGCGCGAGCACCGCCTGTGGCGAGGCGTGATCTGCACGAACGATTCCCCGACGCCGGTCACGAGTTCGACCGCAGTGGGACGGCCGCGCCGCCGGAGGAGCAGCGATCAACGCAAAAAGGCGCCCGGATCCCCGAACGCCCTTCAATCCCGATTCCCGATTCCCGATTCCCGACCCTCACCCCCTCCACCTCGCCCTCGACCCCCGCGCGTCGATGTGCACGAAGGCCTGATGGTACTTGTCGGAGGTGTAGAGTCCCATGCCCCCGACGAGGTCCGGGTGCCGGCGCTCGATGTACTCGACGGCCTTGGCCACCAGCGGAATGTCGGCGCGGGTGATCCGCCCGTCGCCGTTGGCGTCGATCGCGATGTCGATCGCATCGCCGTGAGTGTGACGGCTATCGAGGGCGAAGCGGTTACGGGCGTTGTACGACGGCGTCCGGAACCCGGAGTGCACGTCGACCTCGACCTCCACGTCGGCGCTGTCGCCACGCAACTCGCGGATCGCGTCGAGCACCAGCTCGACCTTGTCGAGAACGCGAGGGTCGATCGCCACGAAGCGCGGCCAGACCTGCTGATTGTCGCGCGTGAGGAAGTCGCCGACCCGCAGGTGCTTGGAGACGGGAACCTCGGCGGTCTGCGCATCGATGCGGATGAACCCCTCCGGACGGTCGGAGGTCGCTCGCCGCTCGGCGAGGAAGGTGCCGATGCGATAGCCATCGAGCACCGGACCGCGCTTTTCCTCGAAGGGCACGAGGACCGTCACGGTCAGGTCCTGCACGATGCGGCGCACGCCGTCGCGAAACACCGCGAGCTGATAGAAGCCCGGAACCGGCGGGGCGATCAGGCGCTCGCCGGTGAGCGGCCGGATCGAATCCATGGCGGCGGAGTCGGCGAGCCGCACCCAGCTGTATCCTAACGATTCGGGATCGCCGCCGACCTCCAGCGGGTAGTCGACTGGCTCGCCGGGGAGGGCGAACCGGGTGCGCACGTCGCCGCTGCGGCCGAACGCGCTCAGCGCCGCACGCACGTGCGGTACGAGGACGGTGGCCTCGGCGAAGGGCGCGGCGCCGATGCCCGCGGGCGGACGATAGACCCCGAGAAACACCAGCGCGGCGGCGAGCGAAACGATCAGCGCGCCCCACGACGCGCGGCCCGAGCGAGGCGCGCGACGCGCCCCGCCCTGTCGTGGCTCGGCCATGTCCTACCAGCGAGCGCGGTTGCCGCGCGCGTCGATGTGCACGAAGGGGCCGTGTGCGGAGTTTGCCCTGTAGGTGCCCGCGCCACCGACCAGCTCCGGATAGGCACGCTCCACTCGTTCGACCGCCGCGATCATCACTGCGACGTCAGCGGTGTTCACGCGACCATCGCCGTTCAGATCGTCGAGCCGTCCATTACGATCGTTGTCCACGAACACGTCGGCGGCGTCACCGTACTGGTGGCGGCTCGCGGAGGCGCGGCCGCCGGCGCCCACCCCCTTCACGTTGTATTGGGGAGTCCTGAAGCCCGACATGACGTGAAGATGCTGCGCCGGTACCCCGCTGCGCGAGAGCTCCAGCATCACCAACTCGAGCTTGTCCAGGAGGCGCTCATCCAGCACCAGGTACTTGGGCCACACGGCGTGCTGGTCCTTCGTGAGGAAGTCGCGCAGCCGGAAGTGCTCCGACACGTACGTATCCTGATTCTCCGGCGTGACCTCGATGAAGCCGACCGGACTCGCATACCGGGGATTGGATGGCGTGCGGCGCTCGAACGGCCAGCTGCCGATCCGATACGAGCCGATGCGCCCATTCTTCTTGTCGGCGAAGGGGCGCAGCGTGATGAGCGCAAACGGACGCCCCGCAACCGCCTCGCTCACGGCGTACACGCCCGGCCGGCGGGCCGAGCTATCGCCGAACAGCTGCGTGAGGACGGGAACCTGCAGGTCGTCGCCGGGCGCAACGAACCGCGCGCGGAGCTTTCCGCTCAGCCCTGCAAGGCTGTCGAGCGACGGACCGAGAATGAAATCGGTATCGGCGACGGTGACGCTGTCGGCGAGCGGCAGAACCGGCTTGGAAGCGTCGGATGGACGCGCCGCGCCGGCTCCCAGGACGGTCGCGACGGCAAGACCCACTGCGGCGGACACGCGCCGCAGGTGCGACGCGCCGGACTTCACTGCCTTCATTTCGAATGCCTCCCTGGCAACCAGACGGACGCCGACAGGACTCGTGTCGTCGCCTCACGGCTTTGCGGACCGACCGTTACCGGCCGGCAGCCCTTTTCAGAGAGCCCCCACCCATGGTGGAGACGATATGCAACCTACGCCTGCAACGGGCAAGAATGCGATCAATCCTGCAAAAGTATTGTCGAATTCTGGCCACACAGTCAGTAAATGTAAACGGGCGTTCCCACTTCCACCGCTCCGTACAGGAACGCGATGTCTTCGTTCCTCAGACGGACACAGCCGTGACTGACCGCCTGGCCAATCGACTCCGGTTTGTTCGTGCCGTGCAGCGCATAGCCGTCGCCGAGGTTCAGTCGGTGCGTTCCCAGGACGTCCGAGTAGCGCCGCTGGTTCGTTCCGAACGGCGGGATCACCACGTTGCCGCCGACCACGATCTCGCGATCCTCTCGAACATCGATCTCCTCCACGCGCCCGTCGGGATACTGGCGCACGACGGCGTTGCCCGACACCGTGACGACCGAGCCGTCTCCGGCCGCGATCGGCTTCTCTCGGACGAGCCGTACGACGCCGAGCCCCCGCTTCCTGGCCAGCTCCACGAAGTGCCAGTCGGGCGGCACCCAGACGGGATCCATCTCCTTGCTCTGCACGAGCAGCCGGCCTCGCGGCGTATCGAACTTCCACTCCTTGCGGGTGCCGGCCTGCACGAGCGACTTCCCACTGCCAACGGCCACACGGGTCGTATAGATCGTCTCGTCTCCCCGCCGATACCAGAGCCGGCGATCTGCCAGACTGATGACGAGGTACGCGTCGCGCACGCCGGGCTCGGGACTGGACGCGAGCACGGTCTCGAGCGAGTCGTGCTCCAGACCGAGCCGAGTACGCACCTCGTCCAACAGATCCCAGTTGCTGTTGAAACCGATGCGGTGGATGTCCCGGCGATAGCGCACCTCCATGGCGTTCACCACGATCGCGGTGCTCGCAACGAGGACCGCCGCCGTAACGCCCACGGCGGCGATGGCGATCATCAGGTTATCGCCGAATATCCGGCGGACCGCCTTGAGGAGCCCGGGTCGCTGGAGGTCTGTCACTGGCCCCTTGGTCAGTAAAAGTAGACCGCCGTTCCGGCGGTGAGATTGGGCACCACCGCCGCGAGGTCACTGGCCGACAACCGGATGCTACCTGGCAGGATGTACGTCGAATCGTTCAGCGGGCCGGCCTCCGGCATCGCGTAAATCACCAGGCCGCCGTTCAACACGATCGCCGAGGGGCCAAGCGCGCCCTGGATGGCACGGTCGGCGGGAACGGGCAGGCCGCGATCGTGATAGACCCACTCCGGAACATCCCAGGTATCGGACGCGCCGAGGACCTTCTGCACCGAGCGCTCTCCGCGCGGGTGCGCGAGGACCACGGTATCGGGAGCCACGCCCACGAGCCGCTCCGGACCCACCTCGATCTCGATCTCGCGGAGCACCGCGCCCTCCCGGCCGAGGTACATGCGGGCGCTGTCGAGCGAAACGGCGAGATGGATTCGCTTGTCGAGCCTTGCCTGACGACGAATCAGCGCCAGCATCACCTGGAGCCGCTTTTCGTGATCGCGCAGCGCGAGGTCCGTCCGCTCGCGCTCCAGCTCGCTCATCCCCGAGCGCAGACGTTCGGTTTCCGTCGCGTAGGCGGCCCGCTTGTACAGCACGAACGCATCGATCGCGAGCGCGGCGACGATGACGAGCCCGAGGAACACGAGAAAGCTGCGGTGATACTTGACGTACTGCCTGAAGTTCATCGGAACCGTTCCGGTGATCGGGTCCACGCGTGGTACACCGGTGGGCCCGCCGCGTCCCATCCTGCCCGCCTGTGTTGCTGGTTTGGCCTCGTTGGGCCGGGTACATTACGCCCGGCGCTCCGCCAGCCGCGCTCAACTTCGGCGGCTCACCTTCAATCCGCAACGATGGCCCTGCACCAGAAGCGACCCGTCGTGCTGCTCGTACTGGACGGCTGGGGATACCGGGAGGAGCGCGAGGGTAACGCCATCGCGCTCGCCGACACACCGACGTGGGACGCCCTCTGGCGCTCGCCGTCCCGGACCCTGCTCGAGGCCTCGGGGCTCGCCGTGGGACTGCCCGAGGGACAGATGGGCAACAGCGAGGTCGGGCACCTCAACCTCGGCGCCGGGCGGTGCGTTCCGCAGGACATCGTACGCATCTCCGCGTCGATCGGGAACGGGAGCTTCTTCGAGAACGAGGCGTTCCGGGGTGTCTGCGATGCGGTGCGTGCGAGCGGCGGGACGCTCCATCTGATGGGCCTGGTGGGGAGCGGCGGCGTGCACGCGCTGGACCAGCATCTCATTGCGCTCGTCGAGCTCGGGGAGCGGTGCGGCGTGCCCGTCGCCATCCACGCGCTGCTCGATGGCCGCGATACCCTGCCCCGCTCGGCGCATGGCTTCGTGCGCGAGTTGCTGGACCGCGTCCGCGGCCGAGCGCGCATCGCCACGATCGGGGGGCGGTACTTCGGGATGGATCGCGACCGGAGATGGCCGCGAACCGAGAAGTGGTATCAGGCGGTCGTCCGCGGCGACGGCCCGCGCGCGACCGACCCGCTCGAGGCGATTCGGATGGCCTACGAGCGCGACGTGACGGACGAGTTCATCGAGCCGCTCGTGATGGAGGACGAGGGACAGCCGGTCGCGCGCATGCGAGATGGCGATGGGGTGATCTTCTTCAACTTCCGATCCGATCGCATGCGACAGATCGTGCGCGCGCTCACGCATCCGGCGTTCGACGGCTTCGACGTGCGCGACCGGCCGGCGCTCAGCACCGCGACGATGACGCAGTACGACGAGACGTTCACGCTGCCGGTCGCGTTCCCGCCGCTCGCGCTGACCCGCATCGTGGCGGAGGTGCTGGCCGAGCACGACAAGACGCAGTTCCGCACCGCGGAAACCGAGAAGTACGCGCACGTGACCTACTTCTTCAATTGCGGGTACGAGACGCCGTTCCCCAACGAGGAGCGGCAGTTGGTGCCGAGTCAGCAGGTGGCGACGTACGACCTCATGCCCGAGATGAGCGCGCCGGGCATCACGGACGTGCTGTGCCGCGCGATCGAATCGCGCGGGCACGACTTCATACTCTGCAACTACGCCAACGGCGACATGGTCGGCCACTCGGGGCGGCTGGACGCGACGATTCGCGCGGTGGAGACGGTCGATACATGCCTGACGAGGGTGCTGCGGAGCGCCGAGCGCGCGGGCGCGCGGGTGCTCGTGACGGCCGACCACGGAAACTGTGAGATGATGATCGATCCCGAGACGGGTGGGCCGCACACCGCGCACACGACGAGCCCGGTGCCGATGGTGATCGTCGATCCGGACGGCGGCCGCCCCCTGCGGAGCGGCGGCGCCTTGCGCGATGTGGGACCGACGATTCTTTCGATGCTCGCGGTGGAGCAGCCGCGCGAGATGACCGGCGTGGACCTCCGCATCGGAGGCAACCAGTGAGGCGCCTGACGATGCTGGCGGGATTCGCCGTCGCCGCGCTGCCGCTCGGCGCGCAGGACGTGGGCCATCCGCCGGAGGCGAGTCCGTTTCGCGACCTCCAGTACCGGCAGGAGCTGTCGCTGTTCGGGGGCTACTACAACGGCTCGGACGGCAAGGCGGGCGTCGCGCCGGCCGGGGGGCCGGCGGTGGGCGTGCGCTACGAGATCCGCATCGGGGGACCGGCGCAGTTCACGGCGCGCCTCACGCAGGCGCGCGCGGAACGGACGATCCTGGATCCCGCCGTGGCGGAGAACGTCCGGAACCTCGGCACGCGCACCTGGCCCGTCACCATCGCCGACGCGGGCATCACGATCAACCTGACGGGCCAGAAGAGCTGGCACCGTCTCGTGCCCTCGGTGGGCGGCGGCGTGGGGATCGCATCGGATTTCGGGAAGAGCGGCGACCCGGGCGGCTTCGAGTTCGGCACTCCCTTTGCGTTCACCTTCGGGGCCGGCGTGCGTCGCGAGACCGATGGTCCGCTGCAGTTCCGGGTCGATCTCGCGGACTATGTCTATCAGCTGGATTACCCGGCCGCCTACACGACGGCGCCGACCGGCAGTACGCCGATCCTCCCATCCGGGTCGTCGACGAACGAGTGGACGCACAACTGGTTGCTCTCGGTCGGCCTCTCGTACCGATTCTCTCGTTGAACAGGAGCTCCCCATGCCGCGCGACTTCGAAGACATCTTCGACCTGGACGATCTGAGCGATCAGGAGCTTCGCGGGCTCGTGAGGCAGGAGCTGGCCAAGCACGACGGCCTCGATGCGGACAGTATCGTCGTGCACGTCGAGGACGGACTCGTCAGGCTGTCGGGGCGGGTCGGCACCGACGGCGAGCGCCAGATCGCGGACCATCTGCTCTCGGACGTGATCGGGCTGACCCACTACGAGAACGAGCTGGTGGTCGACCAGATCCGCCGCGACGAGGCCCCCGAGAACGCCGAGGAGGCGGCCGCCGACCGCGCCGAGGGATCCGGCGAACCGCTCGGTCGCCGGCGGTCAACGAGCAACGGGGGCGACGACCCAGAGGACGAGCTCGACGCCAGGCTGTACGGGACGCATGACGTGCAGGCCGCGATCGAGCACGGCACCGCCTGGGTACCGCCGGAGGCGCCGACGCAGGAAGGGTACGAGAAGCGCGTCGGCGACCAGGACCCGCAGGACGAGGAACCCGAGGCGCGATCGTGAGGCACGGCGGGCGCGTGTCCGCGCCGCGGGACGAAGCGCCGCGCGCCGCGCACGCGGGGCGGTAGTCCAGCGCCTTGCCGCCGCGTGCGCCGCCGCCGCATCTTCCGCGCATGGCCACTCCGCTGCCCGAGTCCGGTGCCCTCGACGCCGTCGAGGAAGTCCCCGTCTGGCTGGAGGTGAATGGCCGCCCGGCGGTGACGTGGATGTGCACGCCCGAGCAGCTCGACGAGCTGGTCATCGGCTGGCTCCATGGCGAAGGCTACATCGACCGCGCCGCCGACCTGTTGTCGCTGCGCCCATGCGCGCGGGAGCTCGGCTTCTGGGCGGAAGTGCCCGCGGCCCGCTACGACACGGTGGAGCAATCGGACCGGCGCCGCGTCCTCGCCTCCGGTTGCGGCGCGGTCACCACCATCCTCGGCTCGATGAGCATGCTGCCGCGGCGCACCGCGCCGCCGCCCCCGCTCGACCTCGCGGCCACGCGCGCGCTCTTCAAGGAGATGTTCTCGCGCGGCGATCGATACAAGGATACGGGCGGCATCCATGCGGCCGCGCTCACCGACGGCGCCTCGCTGCTGCATCACGCGGAGGACATCGGCCGGCACAACGCGGTCGACAAGGTGATCGGTGCGGCCGTGGTGGCGGAGCGCCGGCTCGACGAGCTCATTCTGCTGGTCACGGGCCGCATCTCCGGGGAGCTCGCGTTCAAGGCGGCGCGCGCGCAGCTCTCGATCGTAGCGACGCCTTCGGTGCCGAGCACGCTCGCGGTCGAGATCGCTCGCGCGGCCGGCGTGCAGCTCATCGGGCGGGCCGTGAGCGGTCATCCGCAGATGCACCCGGTGTGAGCGAGTCGTGCACGGGGGTCATCCTCGCCGGGGGAGCAGCGTCGCGCTACGGTGGGCGCCCCAAGGGACTCGTCAGGATCGGCGGGCGCCGGGTGATCGACCGAGTCGCCGAGGCGCTCAGCGCCTGCACCGACGAGCTTCTGGTGATCGCGAACGATCCCGCAGCCGTCGATTGGCTCCCGGTCGTGCGCACCGAGGCGGACATCCGGCCGGGCAACGGCAGCCTGGGCGGAATCCACGCGGCGTTGTGGCACGCACGGACGCCCATCGTGCTCGTCGCCTGGGACATGCCCTTCGTGCCCGCGGCGCTCCTCGCAGCGCTTCGGGCGCGCGGCACCGATGCCGACGTGGTGGCCCCATCCAGCGAATCGCGGCGCGGGCTCGAGCCCTTGTGCGCGTGGTACCATCCCTCGTGCCTGCCTGCGATCGAGGCGCGGCTGGACGCGGGCGACCGGCGGGTCGTGGCCTTCTACGACGCGGTGCGAGTCGAGCGACTCGCGCCTGACGAGGTCGCACGGTTCGGCGACCCCGCGCGCCTCTTTCTCAACATCAACACTCCCGAGGACCTGGAGCGTGCCGAACGCGACGCGGCAGCCTCCGCTGGTGGCCGTGGTCGGCCGCAAGCATAGTGGAAAGACGACGCTCGTGGTGCGTCTCGCCGCCGAACTGGGGGCGCGCGGCCATCGCGTGATGACCGTGAAGCACGGCACGCACACCTTCAACATCGACCCGAGCACCACCGATACGTACCGCCACTATCACGAAGGGCATGTCGCGAAGGTCGCGATGGTCGCGCCAGACAAGTTTGCGTTGATCGAACGACACACCGAGGAACCGACCCTCGACTCGATCGTCCGGCGGCACATGGCGGACGCGGACGTCGTGCTGTGCGAGGGGTTCACGGGGAGCGCGCTCCCCAAGATCGAGATCTTCCGGCGCGCGGCGCACGCCACGCCGCGCATTGCGCCGGAGTCGGACGAGTTCCGCCACGTTCGCGCCGTCGTGACGGACGACGCCGGCCTGTCGCTCCCGATCCCGGTGTTCTCACTGTCCGCTCCCGATTGGCTCGCCGGCCTGGCGACGCTCGTGGAGCGCGAGCTCATGATGACGACATGACCATCCACCTCCGCTCCCTCGTCGCCGCGATGGTCCTCCCCCTCGCGGCCTGCGCCCCCCGCTCGTCAGGCGTGACGCCGGAGCCCGGTCCTCGACCGGTGACGCGCGCGACGATCGTCCCGTACATCGATTCGATCGCGAGTCAGCCGATGTTCCGCAACGCGCACTGGGGTATCCTCATCGTCGATCCGGTGGCGGGCGACACCCTCTACGCGAGGAACGCCGACAAGCTGTTCATGCCGGCCTCGAACATGAAGCTGGTGACGGGCGCGGTCGCACTCGACCGCCTCGGCCCCGACCACCGATTCGCCACGACCTACGCGGCGATGGGCGAGGTCCGCGACAGTGTGCTCCACGGACATCTGCTCATCTACGGAAACGGCGACCCGAGCATCAGCGACGCGATGCGCGCCGACGACGCCCTCGCCCCGCTGCGCGATGTTGCGGACTCGCTTCGCGCGCGCGGCATTTCGCGCATCGCGGGCCGGCTCATGGCGGGCGGCGATGCGTTTCCGGATGCGGCCTACGGCTTCGGCTGGAGCTGGGACGACTTCGACTTCCCGTACTCCGCCGGCGTCGATGAGCTGTTCTTCAACGAGGGGTTCGGGACGATCCGCGTGATCGGGGCCGTCGCGAGCGATAGCGCGATGGTCGAAACGCGGCCACTCCGCGCCTACCCCACGGTGACCCTGCGGCTCTCGCCGTTCCCCGACTCGCTCGCGAACGGCAGCGGCCGGCGGCCCAGGCCGCGCGCGGAGCTCGACAGCGCGACCGGTGGCGTGATCATCAGCGGCCCACTCGCCCCCGGCGACACGTTCACGACGCGGCTGGCATACCGCGACCAGCGCAGCGCGTTCCTCGAGGCGGCTCGCCAGGCGTTCGCGGAGCGCGGCCTCATGGTGGACGACAGCGCCATCACGGCAATGGGGACGGCGGATTCGCTGTTCACGATCCTGTCGCCGCCGCTCAGCGAGATTCTTCCGGTGTTCGAGAAGCCCTCGCAGAACCAGATCGGCGAGATTCTGTTCAAGACGATCGCCCGCGAGGCGACCGGCAGCGGGACCGCGGACAGCGCGCGCCGCGTCATCGAGCGGCATCTCGCCGCCTGGGGCGTGGACACACTCGGTTTCGTGATTCGCGACGGCAGCGGCCTGTCACGCCACGACTATCTGTCGCCACGCGCGATCGTGCAGATCCTGGACGTCATGCGCCGGCACGCGCACTTCCGGCTCTTCTACGACGCGCTACCGATCGCCGGCGTGGACGGTACGATTCGCAACCGGATGCGGGACACGCCCGCGCAAGGCAACGTCCACGCGAAGACGGGAACCCTCGACAAGGCGCGGGCGCTCTCCGGATACGTCACAACGGCGGATGGGCGTTTGCTGCTGTTCAGCGCGCTCGCCAACAACTACACCGCGCCCCTCGCGGAAGTCACGCGCGTGCAGGATCAGATCGGCGCTCAGCTGGCGGCCCTGCGGTTGGACCTGCGCTGATGCTCTCCGTACACGAGGCGAGCGCGCGCATCATGAACGGCGTCGCGCCGCTCGCTCCCGAGCGTGTGCCGCTGCTGGATGCGCTCGGGCTCGTGCTGGCGCGAGGCGTCGATGCGCCGATCACCGTGCCGCCCTGGGACAACTCCGCCATGGATGGCTACGCGGTTCGCGCGGCCGACATCGCCGGCGCCTCTGCGGAGCGGCCGATCGCCCTGGAGGTGACGGAGACCGTGGCCGCCGGCGCGTTCGCCGAAGGCGAAGTGTCGTCAGGCACGGCGATCCGCATCATGACCGGTGCGCCGCTGCCGCACGGAGCCGACACCGTGGTGCGGGTCGAGGATACCGACGGCGGCGTGAGCCGCGTCGCGATTCGGAACGACCGCGATGCAGGCCGCAACGTGCGCTCTCGCGGTGAGGACTTCCACGAGGGCGACATGCTCATGGAGGCGGGCACGGTGCTGGGACCGGCGCAGATCGGCGTGCTCGCCTCGATCGGAGCCGCGACCGTTCCGGTGCACCGCCGCCCGCGCGTCGCCATCCTCGGCTCCGGTGACGAGCTCGTGGACCTCGACGCCTTCCACGAGGTTCGGGCCGGACGCAAGATCGCCAGCTCGAACAACTACACGCTGCACGCCATGGTGCGTGCCGCCGGCGGCGTTCCGATCAATCTCGGCATCGCCCGCGATGATCCCGCCGACCTCCGCACGCACCTCGAGCGCGCGGCGGGATGCGAGCTGCTCGTCACGACCGCCGGCGTATCCGTCGGCGAGTTCGACTACACGCGCGATGTGCTGCGGGACCTCGGCGCGGCCATGGACTTCTGGAAGGTGCGGATGCGGCCCGGGGCGCCCCTCGGGTTCGGGAGTCTCGGCGGAATGCCCTGGATCGGATTGCCTGGCAACCCGGTCTCGACGATGGTCACCTTCGAGCTGTTCGTCAGGCCGGTCATCCTGCGAATGCTCGGACACGCGCGGTGCTTCCGGCGGCCGGTGACGGTGGAGCTGGAGGAGCCGGTACGCATCGGCGCTCGGCTCGTGCACTTTCTGCGTGCCGTCCTCACGCCGCGCGACGACGGATCGCTCGGCGCGCGTCTGACGGGGCCGCAGGGATCGGGCATTCTCACCTCGATGATCCGCGCCAACGCGCTGCTGGTGGTGCCGATGGACCGCCCCGAGGTCGGCGCGGGCGAAAGGCTGTCGGCGATTCCGCTCGGCGACGCGCCCGCGCTCGGCGACGCGTTCGCGGTGTGAGGACGCGAAAGCGCGAGGACACGCGCGCGACGCTGGCGAGACGCTTCGTGCTGGCCGAACGCGACGTGCAGGTCGGCGACCGCTCCCTGACGCTGATCCTCCCACACGATGTGGAGGCGCTGCTCGACGAAGAGGCGTTCGCCGTGGACGAACGCCTGCCCTACTGGGCCGACCTCTGGCCGAGCGCGATCGTCCTCGCCAGGGTGGTGGCGAAGGAGACGGGCGACGGGTGCGCACTCCTCGAGCTCGGCTGCGGGCTCGGGTTGGTGTCGATGGCGGCGCAGCTCGCGGGGTACTCCACGCTCGCGACGGACTACTACGCGGACGCGCTGCGGTTCACCACGGTGAACGCGCGCCGCAATCTCGGTCGCGCGCCGGCGGTGCGCCTCGTGAACTGGCGCGTCCTTCCGGAAAACCTCGGCCGCTTCGCGCGCGTGGTCGCCGCGGATGTGCTTTACGAGCGCGACTACGGCGAGCTGGTCGCGCGGGTACTCTCCCGCACGCTCGAGCCGGAAGGCATGGCGACGGTCGCGGATCCGGGGCGCACCGCGGCGACGGCCTTCGTCTCACATTGCGAGGCACTCGGTCTCAGCGTCCATGCGCGACGGAAGATCCGCTTCGAGGAAGGGAGCATCCGGCAGATGATCCAGCTGTACGACGTCAGGCGGAAATAGAAGAGGCCCACGCGCGGCGCGCGATACGCCGTCCGGCCGTCACATTCGCCGATACTTCGGCCCGCTCCCCCCTTCCCTCGGCGTCCACCGCGGACCGAGCACGTCCGTCGCCTTGCAGTCGATGCAGTTCGGCGGGTTCACGACCAGGCGGTCGCCGTCGCGCTCGTAGACCCCCGCCGGACACACGTGCGTGTAGAACTCCGCGACCGCCGGCGGAACGTGCTCGGAGACGATCAGGTGCGACGGAATGTCGTCGCGCGTCGCGTTGCCCGACTTGAAGTTCGCATCGAGCTTGCCGAAGGTGAGCTGCCCGTCAGGCTTGAACGGCTCGTGGGTTCGAGCGGTCCGTTCGACCTCGGCGTCCAGTTCGCAGGCAATGCGACTGCCGGGGAACGCGCCGCCGGTGAGCGTCATCAGCGACGCCTTCACGCCGCCCACGAAAAAGCCGGACTGGAACGCCAGACGCATGTTGCGCCGGGCCTTCAAGTCGCTCGTGATGTAGCTCTCGTTCACCATGCGGTCATAGGGCGCGAGCGCCCCCGCCGACGTGTCGCCGCGCTTGAGGGCCTCGAAGATGGTGCGCGCGGCGTACATGCCGGACTGCATCGCGTAATGCACGCCCTTGAGCGACGCGACCTCGACGAAGCCGGCCGAATCGCCGCACAGCAGCGCGCCGTCCCCGTGCCGGCGATGCGGAATCGCGTAGAATCCGCCCTCCGGGATTGTCTTCGCGCCCCACTCCGCCATCTCGCCCCCGTCGAGGTACGGCCGGAACAGCGGATGAAGCTTCATGCGCTGGAGCAGCTCGTGCACGTCGAGATTGGCATCGCGGTAGTCGAGCCCGACCACGAGACCCAGCGCGACCACATTCGGCTCGAGCGGGTACATGAAGCTGCCCCCGAACGCATCCGTCGGCAGCGGCCAGCCGAGCGTGTGGACGATCGCGTCGAGCGGCCGCTCGGTCTCCCAGATTTCCTTCACGCCTAGCGCGTAGATCTGCGGATTGTCGCTGCGGATCTGCTGCCATTGCAGCCATGCCTGCGCCAGGGTACCGCGCGTACCCTCCGTGAGCACCGTGACCTGCGCCGTGATGTCGGTCGGCGGCGCGTAGGCGCCGGTCGTCTCCCCAGTCCTCGTCAGGCCGGACGGCGTCGTGCGGACGCCGACGACGCGCGTCTCGTCGACCAGGAGGGCGTCCGCGGGGAATCCGGTGAAGACGTTTACGCCCATCTCCTCGGCACGCGCGCCGAGCCAGCGCACGATCTCGCAGAGGGACGCGATCATGTTCCCGTGGTTGCGCATGGTCGGCGGGGTCGGCAGCCGCAGCGCTCGGCTCTCCGTGAGGAGATACACACGCTCGCCCGTCACGGGCGCCCGGAAGGGCAGCTCCTCCGGCGAGACATCCGGAAAGAGCTCTCGCATCGCGCGCGGATTGATCACGGCGCCGGAGAGGCAATGCTCGCCGAGGGCCTCGGACTTCTCGAGGACGGCGATCTGAAGATCGCCGAGCGAGCCGCCCCGCTCGGCGTCGCGCTTCACGAGTCGGGACAGCTCGATCGCGCCCGCCAATCCCGCCGGCCCTCCCCCGACGAAGACGACGTCCATCGGCACCGCCTCCTCGTCAGGCGAGTCGTGCCGAATCAGCCGGTCCATGGGCAGCGGCGGATGGTGCCGTGCTGGAATCACCGGCAGCGCGCGGGCGTCGTCGGGCATTCGTCAGGCGTGGATATGGCGGTCGCGACGGACGGCCGGATCACCGACCGCGGCTGAACGTGTAGCGGGCCCCCAGTTCGAGCGCCCAGTCGAAGGTGGTCGACTTGGTCACCAGCACCGGGACCTCGCCCGCGCCGACGTACGACCCCGGATCGGGGTCGGCGGGAGCGGTGATGAACCCCGTGGCCACCACACGAAAGTTCAGGCGCCCGGTCGACGCGCGGTCGTAGCCCAGACCGAACAGGCCCCTCGGCTCGACGACCGACTCGTCGAACTGCGGGAAGGCGGGATTGGTCGCCGCGAGAATGCCACCGCCTCCGAAGAAGAAGACGGGCGCACGGGGGATGAACCGCCAGCCGAGCGCCGCGTCGGCGCGCACGATGGTGACGTCGTCGTGCAGCTGCGTGCCGAACGGATCCTCCGTGCGTTGCTTGGCGAGCGGCGACAGCGACACGGTGCCCAGAAGCCCGAGTCGCCGGGTGAGCGGCAGGTCGCCGCGGACGCCGATGGTGAGCGAGCCGCGGTAGCTCGCCTCTCGTGAGGCGAACGACTGCCGATTGCCGAACGACGTGACGCCGATCCACGGCGACAGCGCCGGCACGAACGCCGGCGCAGTGCGGGCGATCTGCGCGGGCGCAACCGGGGCGCTCAGCGCCAGTACCGTGAGAAGGAGGAGGGGTCGCATGAGCCGGGAAGCTACGTGTGGAGCGACAGGGGGACAAGCATGCAGGGACTGGACGTGCGAACGCGCGGCCGCACCGAGGCGCGACCGCGCGTTCCCGAGCATTCCGCCGTTAGCGGCCGATCCGCAGACCGATGGTCAGCCCGATGTTGTGTGCGGTGTTGTCCGCCGCGTCGTCGTCGAAGGAGACTTCCCCGATGTCGTTCCACTTGGTCGAGGTGATGTAGTCCTTCGCCATCAGGCGCAGCGCGACGTTGCGCGCGAGGCCGATGTCCGCACCGAGGCCGAGATTGAACGCCACGTCGGACGACCGGGGCTCGCCGGTGATGTCATCGGTGTCCAGCGTGTAGCGCACGCCGCCGACACCCACCTGCGCGAGCGGCGAGATGCGCGTGCTGTTCATCGGAATGCGGAACTGCAGCGCCGCATCGTAGAAGAAGACGCCCAGGTCACCCGAGATGCGCTCGGACGTGCCGGTCGCATCGTTCTCGAGGGTGAACGCGGACTTCGCGTAGCCGAGGTTACCCAGCAGTGCGACGCTCCGCGTCAGGTTGACACCGGCCTGGGCGCCGAACATCGGCGCATCGTCGAGCGACTGCTCGGTCGGACCGGCGAAGTCCCACAGGTCGCCGAAGAACATGTAGCCGGCGTACGGGCCGATGAAGAAGGATCCGGCGCGGGCCTCCGGAAGCTCCTGCGCGTTGGCGTTGACCGCCATCAGGCCGACCAAAGCGGCGCCAAGTACAAACCGTCTCATATACCCTCCAGTTCGTGTCCATAATCGCCCTCTGGAAACTGCACGGGCGTTTGGTGGTCTCCTGTAAGGCAGCCCGCGTGCCAGCACGCGGGAACGCGGGAAATCCGCGGCGTGACGATCGTCACTTGTGGCCGTGGAGCGCCGATTCACGCGCATCCGGGGATGCAAAAAGGGGCTCGCTAACGAGCCCCCACACACGTGTTTTGCAGCGAGCTCGTCCGTCAACCGGTACCGCGCGCGCTCCGGATCTCGCTCGTGAGCGCCGGAACGACCTCGAGCGCGTCGCCCACGATGCCGTAGTCCGCGATCTTGAAAATGGGCGCGTCCTTGTCCTTGTTGATCGCCACGATCGTCCGTGACGTACGCATGCCGGCCACGTGCTGGATGGCGCCGGAGATGCCTATCGCGATGTAGAGGTCCGGGCTCACCAGGCGGCCCGTCTGCCCGATCTGGTCGCTGTGCGGCCGCCAGCCATCGTCGGTGACCGCGCGCGTCGCGCCTACCGCCGCCGTGCCGCCGAACGCCGCCGCCAGCTCCTCCAGCAGCGCGAAGTTCTCCGGCGCCCTGAGGCCACGGCCGCCGCTCACGACCACCGGGGCATCGGCCAGGTCGAGCCGGTCGCGCGCGCCTTCCACCATCTCGACGACCTTCGCGCGCGAGGCCCCCGGATCCGCCGCGAGCGCCAGCGCCTCGACGGTCCCCGCCTTCGGCGCCGCGTGGGCGCTGAACGCGTTAGGTCTCACCGACACGACCACCGGCGAACCGCGCACCGCCAGCGTCGCCACGAGCTTGCCCGTGTATGCCGGATGCCTCACGCGCAGCACATCCCCATCCAGCTCCACCGACACCACATCGGACGCGATCGGCGCGCCGAGCGCCGCCGCGACCCGGGGAGCCAGATCCCGCCCCTGTGCCGACGCCGTGCACACCACCGCGCGATAGGCGCCGTCTCCGGCGCGGGCGGCCACGGTCGCCGTGAGCGACTCCGCATCATAACGGCTCAGCGCCTCGTGCTCGATGAGCAGCACGCGATCCGCGCCGTACTCCCCGAGGGAGGCGGCGTGCGCGCCGATGCCCGGCGGTCCGGCGAGGATCGCATGCACCTCGCCCCCTGCCGCGTCGGCGAGCGTCCGCGCCGCGGTCATCGTCTCGAGCGCGACCTTGCGAGGCGCTCCACCACGGGATTCCGCGAAAACCAGGACGTGCGCCATCAAAGCACCTTCGCTTCGGACTGCAGCAGCCGCACGAGCTCGGGCACCGCGCCCGCGCCCTCGCCGATGATGCGGCCGGGCGGCCGCTCGGCCGGAAGCTTCATTGCCTCCACCGTCACGCGCACGTCGCCGAGCGCCGCGGGCTTCACCTCGAGGGGCTTCTTCTTCGCCGCCATGATCCCCTTGAGCGCGGGCAGCCGCGGCCGCGCGATCCCCTCGTCGATCGTGAGGACCGCGGGCAGCGGGAACCCGACCATCTCCGCAGCGCCCTCGAGCTCGCGCCGAGCCGTCCCCGTTCCGTTCGCAATCTCGAGCCTGGAGCACGCGGTCACGCACGGGAGGCCGAGCAGCTGCGCGACCATGGGGCCGACGGCGCCGTTCGACGAATCCAGCGCGTGCTTGCCGAACATGATCAGATCGTAGCCGCCGTCGCGCAGCTCGGCGGCCAGCGCCTGGGCGATCGCCAGCGCGTCCATCGGCACCGTGTCGACCTTGAGCTGCACGCCGCGCGCGACGCCCATGCTCATGGCCTTCCGGATCGTCTCCTGGACGTTGTCCGGTCCGAGCGAGACGGCGACGACTTCGCCGTCGCCGGCTTTCTCGGTGAGCCGGAGCGCGACCTCGACGGCGTATCCGTCGAAGTCGCTCATGTCGAATTTGAGGCCGGCCTCGTCCACGGCGGTGCCGGACGGGGCCACCTTGAAGCGCTGCTCCATGTCGGGCGCGCGCTTGATGCAGACGGCGATCTTCACGAACGGGGCTCCGGGGTCATGTGAAAGAATTCACAAGTTATCCGCGTCCGGGAAGTTGGGCTAGCCCTTGTTCGGGAATCGGGAATCCGGGAATCGGGAATCCGGCAGCCGACGACGCATTCGATCGGCGACCGTGTCCTCGACCGCTCGAGAACGATTCCCGATTCCCGATTCCCGATTCCCGCTACTTGAACGCCCCGATCCCCGTCACCGCCTGCCCCAGGATCAGCGTGTGCACGTCGTGGGTCCCTTCGTACGTGTACACGCTCTCCAGGTTCGCCATGTGCCGCATCGCCGAGTACTCGGCCAGGATCCCATTGGCTCCGAGCAGCCGGCGTGCCTCACGCGCGCACTCCGTCGCCATGTCCACGTTGTTCCGCTTCGCGAGCGACACCTGCTGCGGCGTGTACGTCCCCGCGTCCTTGAGCCGTCCGAGATGCAGCGCCACCAGCTGCCCCTTCACGATCTCCGTGAGCATGTCGGCGAGCCGCGCCTGCTGCAGCTGGAAGCCGGCGATCGGCTTGTCGAACATGATCCGGTTGCCGGCGTACGCCACCGCCTCCTCGAAGCAGGCCATCGCCGCGCCGACGGCACCCCAGGCGATGCCATAACGAGCCTGCGTCAGGCACATGAGCGGGCTCTTGATCCCTCCGGACCCGGGCAGCAGCGCATCCGCCCCGACGCGCACGTCCGAGAGCACCAGCTCGCTCGTATCCGAGGCGCGGAGCGAGAGCTTGCCCTTCTGGTCCCGCGCGCGGAATCCCGGCGCGTCGGTCGGCACCACGAAGCCGCGGATCGAGCCATCGTCCTTCAGATCCCCCGTCTTCGCCCACACGATCGCCACCTGCGCGGTCGACCCGTTGGTGATCCACATCTTGGCGCCGTTCAGGATCCAGCTGCCGTCGGCCTGCTCGCGCGCCGTCGTGATCATCCCCGACGGGTTCGAGCCGTAGTCGGGCTCCGTGAGGCCGAAGCAGCCGATGATCTCGCCTGACGCCATCTTCGGCAGGTAGTGGCGCTTCTGCTCCTCGCTGCCGAACGCGAAGATGGGATACATGACGAGCGCGCCCTGCACCGAGGCGAAGGAGCGCACGCCGGAGTCGCCCCGCTCGAGCTCCTGCATGATCAGGCCGTAGGCCACGCTGTTCAGGCCCGCGCACCCGTACTCCTCGGGCAGATTCGCGCCGAATACCCCGAGCTCGGCCATCTCGGGAATGAGCTCCTTGGGGAAGCGGCCCTCCACGTAGCAGTCGCCGATGATGGGCAGTACGCGCTCGTCGACGAATCGGCGAACGCTGTCACGCACCGCGCGCTCATCTTCCGAGAGCGCGCTGTCGATGTCGAAGAAGTCGTTGGTCATGGCGGGGGAAAGATACGCGCCCGCCAGCAACCTTCGGGAGGCCGGGAGGATCTACGGCGCTTCGACCGCGTCGCCGCGGGCCAGCTCCACCGGTGCTCCACCGGCGCCGGAGGCCGTCACCACCCAGGTGATCGCGAACGGCTCCGGCCGCACGAGGAGCAGCAGTCGACCGCGGGCGATGTCCGCGTCGAAGAACACGCCGATCAGGCGGTCGGCCACGCCGTCGTGCGTGAAGTAGGTCGTGGCGAACGCGCCGGCCGCTCCCCGCGCCGACCTCCACACGGGCACCCCATCGTAGTCGATGACGCCGGCGGCGCCCCGCTCCTGTCCAGCATTCTGGTGCGGCGCGAGGGAGAGGCGAACCGCGACGGAGTCGCCGGCAGCGAGCCAGTGTCCGTCCAGCGCTGACCGCACCACGAGGATCGCGGCGTGGGTGGTGACGGGGGGCGCGACCGGGTTCGGCTCGTCAGGCGCGCCCGTGGGCGTGCGGCAGCTCCCCGCTCCCAACGCGAGGGCCATCACCAGCGTGCCGACGGCGGCGGACGACAGGCGCATAACGCGTGGTCGGGTCGAGGGATCCCCGGTGCGCGGATCCCGCCGCGCTCCGCGGCGGCGTTCCGCTCGGACCTCCAGGACTGCATCGTACGACTCTTCGCGCCCTCGGAGCGTAACCCGCGGCGGGTGCGTCCGGAAGTTGGGAAACGTCGTCAGCCCTGTCGCGCCGCCCGCATCAGCATCTCGAGGTGCGTGAGCACGCGGCCGCGTATCCTCGGCGGAGCGACCTTTCGCCGCGCGGCGGGCTCGATCCCCACCTCGAGCGCCTTCTCGCGGAAGAGGCGGCCGTGATCGATCGGATGCCCGTGCTCGGACTGCCACTGGTGGACCATCTCGTGGAGCAGCGTGTGCAGCACCTCGTCGAACGCATGCCGTTCCACGTGGGTCGCGCTGAGCGCGATCTCCGGTGGATCGCCGGCCGCCGACGGCGCGGTGTACTGACCGAGCCGCGTCCGCATCCGCCGGGAGATCCGGAGAGCGATGTCGCGCAGCGAGCCGGCGAAGTGGCGGCGATTCAACTCCCGGTGCCACCGGCGCAGTTCGACGAGAACCGGGAGATCCTCGCGCCGCGGGCGCTCGCGCCGCCTGGCGCGCGGGCTGCGACGCTGTCGGATTGGATGCGTCACGATGACGCGCTGCGCCTCGCGCCGTTCGCTCCGCGTACGGCCTGACACGAAGCGGGCGATGGCCTGCAGCACCTCCGCGGGTGCGTCGAGGTACCCGCGGTGCACGCGGAGCTCCGACCCGGTGAAGCTCACCATCACCGTGCGGTTCTCCGTGAGCACGCACCGCGTGATCCCCCGCAGCCCGAGCCCCTGCAGCCTCGCCAGCAGCTCCTCCGCCGTCGCCGGCGGCGTTTCGAGTCCGAGCGGCAGCTGCAGTGGATCGGAGGCACCGCGCGCCGCGTGCTTCCGGCGCGTCATCGGGAAAAGGCCTTGTGCGCGCCCGGCGTGAAACCGCCGTCGCCGTTCGACCAGATGTGGGTCGCGAGCTCGATCGCGTCGCCGGCGAGCGTGATGATGTTGAGGCTCGAGGGTCGCCCGCCGCGGGAGCGGTTCGAGACCGTGCCGGCCGTCGAGATCACCGTCCCCTTCTTCGTGTGCTCCACGAAGTGGATCGCCTCCTGGTGATCGTGTCCGCACATCACGAGATCGACGCCGAGCTTGGCGAACGCGCCGAGCACGCGCCTGGTGTTCACGACCCCGTGCCGCCGCGACAGCTCGCCCTTCATGGGATTGTGGTGCATGACGATGACGCGCGCGTCCTCGGGCGGCGATGCCTCGAACTGGCGGCGCGCGTACTCGATCTGGTTCTCGCGGAGGTCGCCGATGATGCTGACGTCCCGATAGTTCCAGGTCAGCGTGTGCCACGCGACCCCGTGCGCGGTGTTGAGCCCCACGAAGGTCACGCCGGGGACGCGCAGCACGGACTCGAGATCGGGATTGATGTAGGTCTGATACGTCTCGTACATCGCCTTACGACGGCCCACACCGAGTGGCGCCATCCACCAGCGCACGTCGTGGTTGCCCGGGACGACGATCACCTCGCTGACGCGCCGGGCATCGCGGATGAAGGCGCGCGCCCGCTGCATCTCGCCGGAGAGGGCGCGTTGCGACACGTCGCCGGAGATCGCGACGACGTCGAACTTGGCCGACTGGATCAGTTCCTCGATCGCTTCGATCTGCGCGGGAACGGCGGGTTTGCCGAAGTGCAGATCGGAGACGTGCAGGATGCGTGTCACCCCAGCCTCGCGATCACCGCGTCGGTGAACTCGGCGGTCGACGCGCGGCCGCCGAGGTCGCGCGTCAGGATGTGTCCCGCACGGATCGTGTCAATGAATGCCTGACGAACCCGCGTCGCCCGGTCGTAGTCGTGCATCTCGTTCAGCATCATGCAGGCGGCGAGGATCAGCGCCCCGGGATTGGCAATGCCCTGCCCCGCGATGTCGGGAGCGGTGCCGTGCACGGCTTCGAAGATCATCGCGCGACGGCCGATGTTGGCGCCCGGCGCGAGCCCCAGTCCACCGACCAGCCCCGCGATCTCGTCGGAGAGGATGTCGCCGAACAGGTTGGTCGTGACGATCATGTCGAACTGCTCGGGTCGCAGCACCAGGTGCATCGCCATCGCGTCGACGATGCGCTCCTCGAAGTGCACGCGTCCCTCGTACTCGCGAGCGATCTCCTTCCCCACCTCGAGAAACAGCCCTTGCGAGTACTTGAGAATGTTCGCCTTGTGCACGAGCGTCAGCTTCCGGCGGCCGCGGGTGACGGCGTACTCGAACGCGTAGCGAATCACCCGCTCGGAGCCGTCCCTCGTGATGAGCGCGACCGATTCGGCCGCCGCGCGCTCGTCCTCGCCGATCTTGATGTAATGCTCGATGCCGCTGTAGAGCCCCTGGGTGTTCTCGCGGATCAACACGATGTCGATGTTCTCGAACCGCCCGCCGGGAACGATCGTGCAGGCGGGCCGCACGTTCGCGTAGAGGTCGAACTCCTTGCGGAGCGCGACGTTCACCGATCGGTAGCCGCCGCCGACCGGCGTCTCGAGTGGACCCTTGAGCGCCATGCCGGTGCGGCCGATCGACGCCAGCGTCTCGTCAGGCATCGGGTTGCCGGCTCCGGCCACCGCGGCCATGCCGCCGAGCTGGCGGTCCCACACGAGGTCGGCACCGGCCGCCTCCAGCAGCCGAACGGTCGCCTCGGATATTTCGGGACCGATCCCATCCCCCGGGATCAGCGTCACCTCACGGGCCATGTAGTTCTCCGGTGCGGCGTCAGGGCGCCGCGATCAAGTCGGCAACCCGCGAGCCGAGGCTCGCGGCGAGCGCGGGCGAAAGCTCGGCAGCGGGTTCGCTGGGCACATCGATCGCCCACGCGAACTCGGCCCGCCGCACATCGACGAGGACGAGATGGAGCAGCGCGCGCCCGCCGCCGTCGGCGAGGGGCTCGAAGCGCACCTCCACCGGCAGCAGCGCGAAACGGACTTCGTCGCGCAACGCGATCAGCGACCGCAGCTGGGAGATGAGCGGCTCGGGCACCCGCTGCGGAAGCTGTCGGCCCCGTGGGCGGAGCGGCTGCGCCGCCACCGTCGACGGATCGGGGGCGAAGGCGGCGTTGCGGCGAGCCGCGCGCCTCAGGTCATCGGGCAGCGTCCAGCGCCGTGCCGCGCCGCGCTCGCGCAGGGCGAACGCGATCTCGTCGTCGACCGTCGCCAGCCATTCCCGCTCGGTGGGAATCTGGGCGGCCCAGCCGAGTGAGTCGGCGGGACGGAGGTACAGCGTCGGCAGGAGGATGACGGGCTGCTCGGCCATTGCGGCGAGCGGGCGGGCCACGGGGGCGGGCGAACTGGTCGACGGCCGCTGTTGCTGGGCGCATGCCGGCGGCGCCAGCGCGAGGAGCAGCAGGCCGGTCAGAATGGTCGGGGTTCTCATGGTCAGAGGGCGCGTGAGCACGGCGCAAGGTAACGTGGCCCCGGCAGGGCGCGCGACTCGCCGGCGTGCGCGGTCAGCGCGCGTGCTACGCGGCGATGGTGATGCGGCGGGCGGGGTTTCTGCGCGCCGCCCCGGAGGCCATCTTGGTCGGGCGCGCGAGTGACGGGACGAGCATGCCGGGTCGCCAACGGGGGGCCGTACCCCCCGTGCCCGATCGCCCCGTTTCCCGTTTCCCGATTCCCGATTCCGATTCCCGCTTCCCGACTGAACGCCATGCGCCTCGCCATGCTTGGCCTCGCGGCGGTCCTGCTGCCGGCCGCCGTGTCCGCCCAGGATACCGCGTCCTTCCCGCTCACCGTTCCGAACATCATGCGCGGCCCCGAGGTCTACGGCCGGGAGCCGAGCAACGTGCGCTGGAGCGCCGACAGCCGGTGGCTCTACTTCGACTGGCTCCCGCCGGGAACCGACTGGCAGGAGCGACCGCGGCCGTACAGGGTTCGGGCCCAGGCGGGCGCTCGGCCGGAACGCGCGAGCGACGCGCACATGGACTCGGCCGGGCCGCTCGTGGCGCCCCGGCGCTACACCCGCGATCGTCGTCAGGCAGTCGCGCAGTACGAGGGCGATCTGTACCTGATCGACGCCCGCCGCAACACGGCGCGGCGGCTCACGCAGACCGTGGCGGTCGAACGCGATCCCCACTTCGACGTCGCGGATCGTCAGGTCTTCTTCGTGCGCGACGACAACGTGTTCTCGATCGAGCTGGACGGCGGGTTCGTCAGGCAACTGACGGACGTCCGCGCGGGACCCGCACCCGAGGAGCCGAAGGATCCCACCGGCTACCGGGCCGCCCTCGAGGCGCAACAGCGCGCGCTGCTCGAGCCCGTGCGCGATCAGCTGGTCCGCGACAGCATTCAGAAGGCCGAGCGCGACGCGCGACAGGCAGCCGGCCTCCGCCCGCTCTACCTGAAGCGTGGGGAGCGTGTGAGCGGGCTGTCGGTCGCGCCGACCGGCTCGGCTCTGCTCCTCATCACGAGCATCGAGGCGGAGAACCCGCGCGCGACGACCGTACCGCGCTGGGTGACGACGTCGGGCTTCACGGAGGAGATCCGGGCCCGCGGCAAGGTGGGCGAGAACCAGAGTGGCGGACGCGTGGCGTTCATGAGCTTGCCCGGTGGCACCGCACGCTGGCTCGAGGCGGTTCCGGGCGACAGCGTGAAGCCGCCGGCGACGGTATCGGCGTTAGGCTGGAGCGATGACGGGCGCCGCGCGCTCCTCTCCGTCGTCGCGCAGGACTGGAAGACGCGGTGGCTGCACACGGTGGGCGCGGATTCCGGCACGCTCCGCACGGTCGATACCCTCCGCGACACCGCGTGGGTGCAGGGGCCGTGCTTCGGATGCGGAGGCTGGCTCCCGGATGGCCGGATCTGGTTCGTGTCCGAGGCGGACGGACATGCGCATCTGTATACGATCGCGGCGGACGGCGGCGACAGGCGCCAGCGCACCGCGGGCGAGTACGAGGTGGTGGCCGCGGAACTCTCGCACGACCGGCGGGAGTTCTGGCTCACCACCAGCGAGGTCTCGCCGTTCGAGAACCACTTCTACCGGATGCCCGTCGGGGGCGGCACCGCGACGCGCATGACGACCATCCGCGGGCGGCACCAGGTGACCGTCTCGCCCGATGGCCGGCTGATGGCGAACGTGCACTCGAAGTCGAACCGGCCGCCCGAGCTCTTCGTGGCCCCCTTCGCGGCCGGCGCCGAGCTGGCGCAGCTCACGACGTCTCCCACGGCGGAGTGGCTCGCGTTCCCGTGGATCGAGCCGGAGATCGTCCGCATCACGGCCTCGGACGGCGTCGGCGTGCCCGCGCGCATCTACCGCCCCCAGGACCTGGGCGCCGCGCCCAACGGCGCGGCCGTCATCTTCGTGCACGGCGCGGGGTATCTGCACAACGTCCATCACTGGTGGTCCAGCTACTCGCGCGAGTACATGTTCCACCACCTCCTCGCGCGCCGCGGCTACGTCGTGCTCGACATCGACTACCGCGGCTCCGCCGGCTATGGGCGCGACTGGCGCACCGCGGTCTACCGCCACATGGGCGGCCGTGACCTCCAGGACCACGTCGATGGCGCCCGCTGGCTGCAGGCCGAGCACGGCATCGACCCGGAGCGCATCGGCATCTACGGCGGCAGCTACGGCGGTTTCATTACGCTCATGGCCCTGTTCACCGAACCGGAGTGGTTCGGCGCCGGCGCCGCGCTCCGCTCCGTGACGGACTGGGCGCACTACAACCACTGGTACACGTCGCGCATCCTCAACCGCCCCGACACCGACACGCTCGCCTATCGACAGTCGTCTCCGATCTACTTCGCCGAAGGATTGGAGGATCCACTGCTCATCGCGCACGGCATGGTGGATGTGAACGTCCACTTCCAGGATGTCGTGCGGCTGGCGCAGCGGCTCATCGACCTCGGCAAGACCGACTGGGAGATGGCTGTCTATCCCGTCGAGGACCACGCGTTCGTCCGTCCGTCGTCGTGGGCCGACGAGTACCGGCGCATCCTGGAGCTGTTCGAGCGCACCCTGCACCCGCAGCGCCCAGCCTCGACCGGCGGCAGCCCGTAGCGCAGCCGGTGGCGCCGCGGGCCGCCGCTTCTCGTTATTGACACGTGCCCCGTTCCGCCGTATCGTCTGCCCCGTAGTCTGGTACGACTCGGAGGTGGACCACGCGGGCTCCCGGTCTCCGGGGGCCCGTCGTGTCATCCGCGCTCACCGTCGCCCCACGACGACCGCCGCTCCCGCCGCCGCCACCAGCGCGAGCGAGGCGCCCAGTCCGAAGGCCGCCGACGCCCCGTAGGCATCCCAGACCGCGCCGAACAGCACGCTCGCCGGGAGTGCGCCGATGGCGATGGCGAGGTTGAACCAGCCGAACGCCGCGCCGCGCCGTTCGGGCGGAACGAGGTCCGCCACCAGCGCCTTCTCGACGCCCTCCGTGAGACCGAAGTACACACCGTACAGCGCGAACAGCGCCCACACCTGCCATTCCGCGTTCGCCACCCCCAGCGCGAGGTACACCGCGGCGTACACCAGCCAGCCGGCCACCAGCAATGGACGGCGGCCGAACCGGTCCGACAGCGCGCCCCCCGGCGTGCTCGCCACCGCCTTCACGACGTGGAGCAACGCCCAGAGTACCGGCACGAGGGCGGCCGCCACGCCGAGATCGCGCGCGCGAAGCAGCAGGAACGCATCGGTCGAGTTGCCGAGCGTGAACACGAACAGGACCGCGAGCACCAGCCAGAAGCGCCGGCCGAGGTCCGTCGTCAGGCGGACGGGTACGGGCGCCGCGCGCGCGGCCCGCGGGGGGTCGCGCACCGCGACGATCACCGTGACTACCGCGAGCGCGGCGGGTACGGCCGCCAGAGCGAACACGGCACGGAGGGACAGCTCGCCGAACTCGAGGAGTGCCCACGCCACGAGCGGCCCTACGACGGCGCCCGCGTGGTCGGCGGCCCGGTGGAACCCGAAGGCGCGGCCCCGAATCGTCGGGTCGACCGAGTCGGCGATTAGCGCATCGCGCGGCGCCGTGCGCAGCCCCTTGCCCACGCGATCGGTCACGCGGATCGCGAGCACCTGGACCGTGGTCTGCGCGATCGCCACCAGCGGCCGGGCGATGGAGGCGATCGCGTATCCGGCGACGACGAGCGGCTTGCGCCGGCCGACGCGATCCGACCACCAGCCGCTGCCGAGCTTGAGCAGCGCGCTGACGGACTCCGCCGCGCCCTCGACGATCCCGACCATCCCCGCGCTCGCGCCCAGCGTGCCCGCGAGAAACAGCGGGAGCAGCGGGTAGATCATCTCACTGGAGACGTCGGTCAGGAAGCTGACGCCTCCCAGCGCCTTCACCGTGCGGCCGAGCCGCGGCGGCTGCGACGCCACTCGTCAGGCCAGGCCCATCCCCCACCGGGCCAGCGCCACCGGCAAGCGCCCGTACGTCATCAGCTCGTCGTGAAACGCGCGCAGCGAGAACTGCTCGGGGCTGCGCGCCCGTGCCGCGTCGCGGAGGGCGAGGATCTCGCGGCGTCCGGCGGCGTACGACGCGGCATAGGTCGGCATTGCGCACTGACGCCGGATCTCCGACAGCGCCGCCTCCGCCGACAGCCCCACGTCGTCCCGGAGGCGCGCGGCGGCCTCGTCAGGCGACAGGCCGCGCGTATGCAGTCCCACGTCCAGCTCGATGCGGATCGCGCGCCACCGTAACAGGCGCAGCTGCGCGAACCGCCGGCGGGGGTCATCGAAGAAGCCGAGCTCCGCGAGCAGCGACTCGGCGTAGAGCGCCCAGCCCTCCACCATGACCGGCGAGAAGAGCAGCCGCCTCGCCGGCCGCGGCAGGCGGTTGGCCAGCGACATGTGGGTGTGGTGGCCCGGAATCGCCTCGTGCACCGCGATCACGGCGAGGTCCGCCGGCGTGCGGCCCTGCCCGTTCGCCGAAGCCTGCGCGCTCACGAGGAAGTGCCCCGTCTGATCCGCCTCCAGCGCGCCCGCCGGCACGTACGCGGCGAGCGGGACGAGCGGGAGTAGATAGGCAGGCGTCTCCTCGACCGCGAGCGGCTGGTCCGGGAGGCCCAGCACGTCGTGACGCCGCACGAACTCCCGGGCATCGGCGATCTCCGCCTCCAGGAAGCGCAGCGGGTCGTCAGGCGGCGCCTCGGCGTCGAACTCCACGGCGAGCGTGCGCCAGCTGACCCCCGGCGCGATCCGGTCGGCGACGGTCTCGAGCTCGCCCTCGGCCTCGGCGCGCAGCCGCTCGCCGTAGCGCGCCAGCTCGTCCGCCCCATCCTGGATCATGTGGGCCGTGTGCAGCATGCGGTCGTACAGCCGGCGGCCGACCGCGAATTCGCCGGTCGCGGTGTCGCTCGCCAGGTGCAGCCAGTCGCCGAACGCGAGTAGCGCATCGACGGAGGCGCCGAGCGCCTCGTCGAGCGCGCCGGGCTCGAGCGAACCGGCGTGGAGCGGCGAGGCGGGGATTCCGTGGCGCACGATCTCCAGCGCCCCGGGGAGCATCGCACGCGCGGTCTCGACGTGCACGGCGGCGGGATCGGTGAGCGCCGCCATCGCCATCTCGAGATAGGCGGGGGTCGCCTGCAGCCTGGCGAGCAGCGACCGCGTGCGCCGCGCCGGATCGTGCGGCAGCGTCAGGAGGAGGACGTAGAATCCGTCGAGGAGATGCCGGAGATGCCACGCGGGATCCCGGGCGTACGGCCGCCAGTGCTCGAGAAGCTCGAGGTCGTGGCGGGCCGAATGCAGCGCGGCCGTGCGGTCGATCTCGTCCTCGAGCGAGTCCGCGCTCTCCTCTTCCAGGCTGAGCGTGTAGCTCCGAAGCGCGGCGCCCAGTGTCCGCACCGCCGGCACGGACCGGTCGGCCCAGCGGTCATCGTGCTCGTGCGCGCCGGCCGCCGTCGCCGCGACGGGATCGAGCTGCCAGCGCAGCTCGAGATAGCCGTCGATCACCGCTGCCAGAGGTGCGCTTGCCAAGGATTTTCGAGTCGGGGGTCATCGGCGGGCCGCGCGTCCAGGCTGCCAGACTTCCGGCCGCGCGGCGTGGAATCTAGCCCTCAGCGGCTCCCGGGCCACCCTCCCTTGCGCCACGGGCCGTTCCAGGCGCAATTGAGGCATGACCGACCGGGAGCGGATGCTGGCCGTCTGGAAGGAGCCCTGCGTGCTGCGTGCCCGCGAGCGACTGCGCGCCGATTCGCCGTCGATTCTCGAGACGCAGGTCGCGGTCTCGGAGATTCCCTCGCCGACGGGGCAGGAGGACGCCCGCGCCGACTGGCTGCTCGACCGGTTTCGTGAGGCGTCGCTCACGGGCCTCCGGCGAGACGGCGCCGGCAACGTGATCGGCGTGCGGCCGGGAAGCGATCCCGGCTCGGCGCCGGTCGTGCTCTGCGCGCACCTGGACACCGTGTTTCCTCCGGGGATGCCGGTGTCGGTGCGCCGGGACGGTCGGCGGCTGGTCGGGCCGGGGATCGGCGACAACGGCCGCGGCCTCGCCGCCCTGGTGGCGCTGGCTGGCGTGATCGACGGCGTGGCGCTGCGTCCGAGGGCGCCCGTGGTGTTCGTCGGGACGACGGGGGAGGAGGGGTCGGGCGATCTGCGGGGCGCCAAGCACCTCTTCGCGAACGGATTGGGCGCGGCCCGTGCCGCGGTGATCCTCGATGGCGCTGGCGACGACCGGATCGTGCACCGCGCGTTAGGTTCGCGCCGGTTCCGCATCGAGTTCCGGGGTCCCGGGGGGCACAGCTGGTCGTCCTACGGCGCACCCAACGCCGTGCACGCCGCCGCGCGGTGCGCCGCGTCCCTGGCCGCCATCGCCCTCCCCGACACACCGCGCACGACGCTGTCGGTCGGCCGTATGGGGGGCGGCATGTCGGTCAACGCGATTCCGGCCGACGCGTGGCTTGAAGTCGACGTCCGGTCGCTGGCGGCGCACGTACTGCCCCAGCTCGAGGAGCGCATCCGCGCCGCGGTACACGCGGCGGTCCGCGAGGAGAACGACGGCCGCGCTCCGGGGAGCAGCCCGCTGGCGAGCCGGCTCGCGATCATCGGCGACCGGCCGGCGGGAGAGACCGCGTTCGACCACCCCCTCGTCGCCGCTGCCGTCGAGGCGACGCGATTGATCGGGCGCGAACCCGCGCTCGCCGCGGCGTCGACCGATGCGAACGTGCCGATCAGCCTGGGCATTCCGGCGGTAGCGATCGGTGCCGGCGGCCGCGGCGGCGACGCGCACACGGCGGACGAGTGGTTCGAGGATGCGGACGGCGGGCGCGGGCTCGAGCGCGCGCTGGCCATCACGATGGCCGCCGCGGGCCTCTCAGCGGCGCGGCCCGCTCCGGCGGAGGTGTAAGCCGCCGCCTGACGACCCTGGAGTCGCCAGGCAGATCGCCGATTACCGTCCCGCCTTCACCTCGGAATGGTCGCCGATCGTGACGCTCCCGGCGACGCCTTCCACGGTGGCGGAATCGCCGACGAGCGAGTGCTCCAGCGTCGACGACACGATGCGGCTCTTCTCGCCGACAATGGTGTCGCGCAGCACGGAGCCTCGCACCTCGGTGCCGGCGCCGATCGACACGTTCGGTCCGATCGTCGAGCCGTCGAGGGTCACGCCGTCCTCCACGTAGACCGGGTCGACGATCGTCGCCCCGCCGTTCACACCCGGCCGCCGCGCCCGCCCCTTCTCGAGCATCGTGCGGTTCGTCTCCAGCAGGGTGTCGAGCTTGCCGGCGTCGTACCACCCCTCCACATCGATCACCTTCAGTCTCGCGCCGTGATCGATCATGTATTGAAAGGCGTCGGTCAGGAAGTATTCGCCGAGCTGCGTCGGCTGGCGCTTGACGTGATCGATCCCCTCGAACAACAGCTTCCAGTTCCTCACGTAGTACAACCCGATGTTCGCGCGCCTGGAGATCGGCTCCTTCGGCTTCTCCACGATCTTCGTCATGTTGCCGTCGGCATCGGTGACGACGACGCCGAAGCGCTGATAGTCCTCCACTTCCTTCGTCCAGATGATGCCATCCGCATCGGTCGTCTTGATCACCGACAGATCGGCGTCGAAGATCGTGTCGACGAAAATGATCAGCACGGGCTGATCGACGTAGGCGCGCGCGAGGTCGACGGCTGTGGCGGTCCCGTTCTGTTCCACCTGCTCGATGAAGACCGAGTCGAACGGGAAGGAGCGGGCGTACTCCTCGACCTTCTCCTTGAGGTGCCCCGTGATGTAGATGATCTGCTCGACGTCGCCGAGCTTCCGGAGATCGTCGAGGATGTACGCCATCACCGGTTTGCCGGCCACCTTGAGCATCGGCTTCGGCGTGACGTGCGTGTGCGGCCGAAGCCGGGTTCCCTTCCCCGCCAGCGGAATGATCACTTTCATGGTGCGTTCGTCCCCTCCCGTCCGTATCGGTCGCTGAGTCGTACGACGTCGTCGAGGTCCGGCGTCGACGCCTCGAGTACGTCGCAGTCGGTCACGGCCTCCATCTGGTGGATGGTGCCGGGCACGTTGCGGAACGCCTCGCCGACGCTGAGCCGCACGTCGCGCAGCTCGCCGTTCTCCTGCACGCGGTAGACCATCTCGCCGCGCAGCAGGAAGATCGTCTCATCCTTCCGTTCGTGGTACTGCACCGAGAGCGCGTGGCCGGCCTTGATATGGAGCAGCTTGCCCACATAACGATCCGTATGCGCCCAGATCACCTCGTGTCCCCACGGCTTGGGGACGATCCGCACCTCGACTGGCCCGCTCACGCCACCTCCCCAACGAGATCCACGACGATCGACGACGGTGCCGTGACGCACGCCGTCACGCACGCGCCGCATCCCGTGCACGCGGCGCCGAACACGGGACGCCCGCGCGCATCGAGCCGCAGCGCCTCCTCGCCGACCGGGCAGACGCGCGCGCACACCCCGCACGTCACGTCCCGGTAGGCAATGCACCGCTCGGTCTCCACCCGCGGCGCCGATAACCGCACCCCCCGCCACCCCGTCGCCGGCACCTCCAGCGCGTCCGTCGGGCACGCTGCCGCGCACGGCATGTCCGCGCACATGATGCACGCCGTGATCGCCGGCCGGAGCACCGGCGTTCCGGCCGCGAGGCCCGCGTCAGGCGGGAGGAGCGAGATCGCGTGCACCGGGCACGCCGTGGCGCACGCCCCGCAGCGGGTGCACGCCGCGACCAACCCCGCCTCCGGCAGCGCGCCCGGCGGCCGGATGTGCTCCCCCGGGACGAGCCGGCGGCCCATCAGGTCCGCCGCACGCTCGACGGCGCGCGCGAATCCGCGCGTGAAGAACGCCCTGCGGTCGGTGGCATCTGACATACCCCGAATATAGCCGCGGCCCGGCACCCCGGTCGCGGAGGGGCCCACGAAAAGGGCACGCTTTCTGCCTTCCCGGGGGGCATGCTCCTCGCGCCGCGCTACCTGCCACGCTTGACCGCGCTCGTTCGCCTGTTCACCCGGCACGGACTGCGCGACCTCGCGCGTCAGCAGGGACTGCACGCCCTGGCGCCGGACGAGTTCGAGGGGACGGAGGAGGCCGGCGACTACCGCGAGCGGGCCGCTGCCTTACGCCGCGAGCTCGTCGCGCTCGGCCCGGCGTACGTGAAGCTCGGCCAGCTCATGTCGACCCGCCCCGATCTCCTTCCCGAGCCCTACATCGAGGAGCTCGCCGAGCTGCAGGACGACGTGGCGCCCATCCCGTTCTCGGACGTGCGCGAGGTCATCGAGTCCGAGCTCGGTACGCGCCTCTCCAAGCTCTTCGAATGCGTCGACGAGGAACCGCTCGGCTCCGCCAGCCTGGGGCAAGTCCACGCCGCGACCCTCCGCGATGGACGCGCGGTCGTCATCAAGGTGCAGCGTCCCGGCATTCGCGCGTCGCTCGCCGACGACATGGACTTCTTTCGTGAGGCGGCGCGGTTCCTCGAGGCGCACACCGGGGCCGGGCAGCGCCTGGATCTCGCCGGCATCGTGCGCCAGCTCGAGCAGGCGCTCATCGAGGAGCTCGACTACCGCATCGAGGCGCGGAACGCCCAATCCCTCCGCCTCACGCTGGCGGAGTTCCCGCACCTCATCGTCCCGCGCGTGATCGAGGCGTACAGCACCGCGTCGGTCCTGACGACCGAACGGGTGCTCGGCGTGAAGGTGCGCGAGCTGCCGCAAGTCACCCGGCTGGAGCACGACTTCGGCCGGCTCGCGGAGGAGTTGGCCCGCGCCTATCTCAAGCAGATCGCGATCGCGGGCCACTTTCACGCCGACCCGCACCCCGGGAACATCTTCGTGGTGCTGCCCGGGCGGCCGAATCCGCGCACGCCGGCGGAGCATGCCGCGCGCGACCGGCGGGACGCACGCCGGAGAGAGGCGACCCCACTGATGCGCCTCGAGGGCGATGCGCGTGACGCGGCGGCCGCGCCGGCCGAGCCTGACGAGCCGAAGCTCGCGCTCATCGACTTCGGGATGACGGCGCACCTCTCTGACGCAATGCGCGAGCGTGTCGTCCAGCTGCTGCTGGACCTGTCGGAGAATCGCGGCTCCGAGGTCGCCGAGACCCTGGTGGACCTCGGTGACGCGCGCGCGGGCTTCGACCGCAGTGCGTTCGAGCGCGACATTGCGTCGCTCGTGGCGCGGAACCACGACCGCGCCGTGGGCGAGATGCAGGCGGGGCGCGTGCTCTTCGAGCTCCTCGGCGCCGCGTACGAGCACGGGATCAAGCTGCCCGGCGAGCTCACGTTGCTCGCGAAGACGCTCTTCAACCTCGATGGGGTTACGCGCGCGCTGGATCCGGAGTTCGTGCCCGCCGACGCGATCAATTCGTATCTGGTGCAGATCGCGACGAAGCGCGCACGCGAGGAGATGGCGCCCGCGCGCCTCTTTCGGCTCGCGTCGCAGACGACGGCGCTCATGAGCGCGCTGCCGCACCGGCTCGACCGCATCACCGAGCGGCTGGCCGACAACGACTTCACGCTACGCATCGATTCGCCGGAGATGCCGGTGCTGTTGCGGAGCCTGCAGAAGATCGCGAACCGGATCCTCGCCGGCCTCGTGCTCGCGGGGCTCCTGATCGCGAGCGCGATGCTGTTGCCGTATCAGGAGGTGCTCGGCCTGACGGGCTTCGTGCTGGCGGCGGGATTCGGGTTCTATCTGGTGATCACGATCCTCTTCAAGGATCGGGAGTCGCGAATGTGAAAAAGCGGGAAATGGGAAACGGGAAACGGGAAACGAGTGCGCTTCGCCCGTTTCCCTTTCCCAATTCCCGCCTTCCGTCACCCTCCCAGCTGCGCCCTGAGCACCCCCAGCCGGCGCCGGACGGAGCCGTCCATGACGGTGTCGCCGACGCGGACGATCAGGCCACCGAGAATCTCCGGCCGCACGACGTAGTGCGGCACGACCGTCTTGCCGAGCGCCTTGGAGATGCCGGTCGAGATGGTGGACTGCAGCGCCGCGTCGGGGTCGCGCGCGACGGTGACGTGCGCGTGCACGCGGTTCTCCAGCGCATCGACGATGTTGCCGTACTCGACGGAGATCGCCGGAATCAACGCCTGACGCCGGTGCGAGACCACGGCCTGGAGAAAGCGGACGAACAGCCGCGGCAACCGGTCCTGGAATGCCCGCGCCAGCACCGCGTTCTTCCGCTCCGCCGAGATCCGCGGCGAGTTGAGGTACAGCGTGAGCTGCGCATCCCGCTGGAGCGCGCTCGCCACGTCGCTGATCATGGCGCCCCAGCCGGCCAGGTCGCCCGCCTTGCGAGCGAGCGACACCAGCGTCTCGGCGTAGTTGCGAGCGATCGTGGGTTCGCGCATCAGCGCATCGCCCCGGGCCGCGTGGCCACCGACGACAGAAAGTCCTCGACGAGCTTGCGATTGGCCGCGTCGTCGAAGTTGCGCTCGATGACCTTGCCCGCGCCCTTGATCGCGAGGTCCACCGCCTCACGACGCAGCTCGGCGATGGCCCGGTCCTTCTCGCTGGCGATCTCCCGTCGGACGCGCTCCATCATTTCCTGGTGCTCGGCGCGCGCCTGCTCCACGATCTCCGCGCGGACGCGCTCGCCGGCCTCGCGGCCTTCGACGATCAGCCGCTGCGCATCTCCGCGAGCTGCATCGAGCGCGGCGCGATGCTCGGCGAGGACGCGGGCGGCTTCCTCGCGGTCGCGCTTCGCATCGTCGATCGCCTTCTGCAACGCCTGCTCGCGCGCGATCACGGCAGCGGTGATCGGCTTGAACGCGAACTTCGAGAGGACGAACAGCAGGATGACGAAAATGACGAGCGTCCAGAACATCAGCCCGCCGTGCAGCGACAGCAGGTTGGTGTCGCCCGGCTCCGCCGCCAGGGCGAGCGAGGGTGACGTCGTCAGGAGAACGAGAACCGCGGCAATCGCGCGATGCATGTCGATCACGGTGTGAGTGAGGCGCGGACGGAAGGCCCCGGGGCCCCCGTCCACCACCGACCTAGAACTTGCCCTGAATCTGGAACGCGATGACGACGCCGAAGAGCGCCGCACCCTCGATGAGCGCCGCGAGAATCAGCGCCGCCGTCTGAATCCGGCCAGCCGCCTCGGGCTGCCGGGCCATGCCCTCGACCGCCTGACCGCCGATGCGGCCGATGCCGAGGCCCGCGCCGATGACGGAGAGGCCGGCACCGAGTCCCGCGCCGATCAGCGCGAGACCCGTGCTGTTCGTCGCCTCACCGGCCACCTGCAGCAGGGGAAGAACTTCGATCATGTGTCGTACTCCAAGTGTCGAACGTTATGCAGCCAATCGCCTCGCGCTGAACTTCGCGCCGCCCGCCGACGGGACCCGGGTCCCAGCGGGCTTCCCCGGCCGTTCGGCCGGGTACGTGACTCGAAGGTGAAGCGAGAAGCCCTCCGAGGTTCCAACAAACCCGTGCGAATTGCGAAGTGCGGAAGTTCGCTTTCCTTCGGCTTCGAGTAATGGCGCGCATAGCGCGCCACACCACTCCCGATTCCCCATTCCCGATTCCCGATTCCCGAGCTAGTGATGCGCCGTCCGGATCTGCCCGATGAACACGCTCGCCAGCAGCGCGAAGATGAACGCCTGGAGAAACGACACGAAGATCTCCAGCATCATGATCGCGACCGACATCAGGAGCGGTGCGACGGCGATCGCCGCGCCGGCGCCGCCGGTGCCCACGAACGTGAAGAACAGCCCGATGAGGGCCAGCAGCACGATGTGGCCCGCCGTCATGTTGGCGAACAACCGGATCGCGAGCGCGAACGGCTTCGTGAACTTTCCAATGATCTCGACCGGCGTCATGATCAGCGTCATCGGCGCGTTCATGTACCACGGGTTGTCGTGCGCCCAGTAGACCACGGTCCAGACGTAACCCTTTCCAAGAGCACGCATCCCGGCGATCTCGACCACGATGAAGGTGATGATCGCGAGCGTCGCCGTGACCGAGATGTTGCCGGTCGCCGTCGCCCCCCACGGCACGAGGCCGAGCAGGTTGGCGAACAGGATGAAGAAGAAGAGCGTGAGCGCGAATGGCACGTACCGATCGCCGTTCGGCCCGACGTTCGGAAGAATTACCTCGTTGCGCAGGTAGAGGACCATCGCCTCGATGCCGGCGGCGAAGCCCTTGGGCGCACCGGCCGCGTGCGAATGGCGCTTGTGCGCCGCCGCCGCGGTGATGAGCACCGCGCACGAGAGCAGCGCCGCGAGCAGCAGGAAGACGACGTGCTTGGTGGGCGAGAGGTCGAGCGTGACCGGTCCGAGGTGGATCGGCTCCCACTGCGGCAGGTAGACCTTGTAGTGGAACGGCGGCCTCCAGTACGGGAGGTCGAGGTAGTTCGAGTTGATGATGTGCGGCGTGATGAAGTCCTCGGCTGCGGCCGGCGTGTGCGCCGTCTGCGCGACCTGCTCCGCCGCCTCTCCCGGAGAGCCGGCGGCTGCGGCGATCGAATCGGACACCGTCACCGGCTGCGGCTCCTGGGCGGCGAGCGGAACGGCGGCGAGCACGAGCGAACAGAGCGCTGCGAGCAGCTTCATAACGTGAGCAGCAAGGGTTCGATCACCATCGTCAGGAACAGGAACACGGCGAGGAAGAGCGGCGCATTCGCCGTCAACCCCACGGCCGACACGATCACCACCATGTACACCACCAGCGTCACCAGCCGCACGATCGCACCGACGCCCCACGCGGCCATCACGTTCTTCGGACCCGCCAGCTTGAGCAGCGCGAACGTCAGCAGCTGCACGCCGAACGCGACCACGGCGCTCACCACGATCGAGCGCACCTCGTCAGGCGTATCGTAGATCCGCGCGAGCACCGCGGCGACCACGGCGATCAGCACGCCCGCGGCCAGGCCGAACGCCGCCGTCGCGCGCATTACGCCTTCGGCTCCCTCGACCGCCGCGCCGCGTCCTCCCGGCGCTGGTCGGCCATCAGCCGCCGATACATGCTCGCGATGCCGAGCGTCGCCCCGACAAACACGCCGACGATCGTGAACCACTGCGAATCGAAGCGCTTGTCGAGCCACTGCCCCGCAAACACGAACACGAGAATGAGCGCCGCGAACTGCAGACCGATTCCGGCGTATGCGGCGCCGGAGACGTCGACCTTGTGACGCCCCTCGCCCACCGGGTTGCGCGACTCCTCGCGTTCGCGTTCGTCGCTCATTCGGCGCGGAATCTAGGGGCTTGTGAAAAAAAGCGCAAGCAAACGCAGGCGCCGGACACGCCCCCGACCACACGCAATCCATGCGACGCAAGTTACGCATTCTCCAATACTTAGACCCTGCACCATCGCTTGACCGCGCGTCGGCGGAGCCGTAGGTTCCCTCGCGACCGCTCGCGCCACCGATCTCCTCCTCCGCCGCCCGGACCGACGACAGTTGACCACATCCCGCCTCACCATCTGGCTGCTCTGCGCCGGCGCGATCGCGCTGGCCTGCGGACCCCGCGCGCGCGACGCCGCGACGAGCGACTCCGCTGCGCCACCCTCCGCGGAGGCCGCTCGCGATGGATCACCGCTCGCCAGCTCGCTCGACCTCGGCGTCGCCGATGATGTGCGCCTCGCCCTCCACATCACCAACCGCAGCGACTCCACGGTGGAGTTGCAGTTCCCGAGTGGACAGCTCTACGACTTCGTGATCCGGGACTCGGCCGGCGGCGAGCTGTGGCGCTGGGGAGCCGATCGCATGTTCACGCAGGCCCTGCAGACGCGGTCCCTCGGGCCGGGACAGTCCCTCACGTTCGAGGAGCGCTGGACGCCGGGCGAGACCACCGGAACCCTGACCGCGGTCGGCCGCCTGGCCAGTACGAACCTCCCCGTGGAGCAACAGCTCGAGTTCACGCTTCCCTGAGCGTTGCGGCGCCAGGCGAACTCGACTTACCAATCGCGAACACGACCGCTCTCGTCGCCTTGGGGTGAGCCAGTTAGCTTCCCGAAAGACTCCACCGGCACCGAATGGCGACTCAGACCAGACCCCAGGATGAAGCGGGCGAACGCGACCTCGTGCTGCTCGAGCGGCTCGCCGCGTCACGCACCGCGCTCGTCCAGCAGATCTCCCGCCGCATCGTCGGACAGCGGGACGTGGTCGACAACGTGGTCGCGGCGCTGCTGGCGGGCGGGCACGTGCTGCTCGTGGGGGTGCCGGGGCTGGCGAAGACCCTGCTCGTTCAGACGGTCGCGCAGGCGCTCGATCTGACCTTCTCGCGCGTGCAGTTCACCCCCGATCTGATGCCGAGCGACATCACGGGGACGGAGCTGCTGGAGGAAGACCACGCGACCGGGCGCCGCTTCTTCAAGTTCGTGCACGGGCCGATCTTCGCGAACATGGTGCTGGCCGACGAGATCAACCGCGCGCCGCCGAAGACCCAGGCCGCGCTGCTGCAGGCCATGCAGGAACACGCCGTCACGGCGGCTGGACAGACGCACGCGCTCCCCGAGCCGTTCTTCGTGCTCGCGACGCAGAACCCGATCGAGCAGGAAGGCACCTATCCGCTGCCGGAGGCCCAGCTCGACCGGTTCATGTTCGAGCTGCGCGTCCAGTATCCGACGCGCGAGGAGGAGGAGCGCGTGGTCATGACCACCACGGGCGACGAGACCGCGTCGATCTCGCCGGTGCTGACGGCGGAGGAGCTGGTGGCGCTGCAGCATCTCGTCAGGCGGCTGCCCGCCCCACCGACGGTGGTGAAGTACGCGGTGCAGCTCGCGCGCTCCACGCGTCCCGATGCGGAGGAAGCGACGGCGGACGTGAAGAAGTACGCCGGGTGGGGGGCCGGCCCGCGCGCCTCACAGTATCTCGTGCTTGGTGCGAAGGCGCGCGCGGCGATGGATGGGCGGACGGTGCCTGACGTGGACGACGTGCGGTCGGTGGCGCTCCCGGTGCTGCGGCACCGGGTGGTGCTGAACTTCCAGGGCGAAGCCGAAGGGCTGAGCCCCGAGCGGTTGATTTCGCTGGCCGAGAAGCGGGGCTGAGGGGACGCGGCTCGCGGCTCCGGCGAGGCGCCGGGGCCCCGCCCCCCCTGTCGGGGAAGCTACGACGGTTCACCGACCGCGCGGCATCGAATCCTTCCCCGGCCGCACCCGCTACCGCGAACGGCCCTCACTGGATTCCCGCTTCACGCTGCAGCCATCGCACGTACGGCACGATCGCGTCCAGGTCGGCGTCCGTCACGAGCGGCTGCGGCGGCATGTCCCCGAACCTCCAGTGGTGGGCCGCCACGCCTCGCTGCACGGCGAATCGAAAGGCGGCATCCCCATGATGGCTCGGCACATAGAAGGGATGCACCAGGGGAGGCCCGACATCCGTCCCTCGCGCGTGCTCACCATGGCAGGAGGCGCAGTGCACCGAGTACGCCTCCGCGCCCGCGGCGTGCTCCGCCGGCACCGAGTCGGGTGGTGGAGGCAACTGACCCGTCTCGACGGTGCACCCGGCGAGCGCCGCCAGCACGACGATCACGACGCGAGGACCCACTTTCCTGGTTGCGTCCATCCGTGTCCTCCCATGGGCGGGCAATCCACGCGCGTGAGGCGCGGGCGGTGGGATCTGGCCATGTCCGCCGCGCCGCCACAGGTTGTGTGACGGCGCGCTGACGCGGCGACACAGGTTGGGGACGGGGCGTTCCCATCACCACTGGCAATCATGGTCAAGCTCCGCACCCTTGGCGAGTGTGTCGCGGAAATCGGGCCGACCAGGCTCGGCCCCGATGCGGAGCGACTGTTCGCGGTGCTCCTCTGCCTCGGCATCGAGCGTGACCGCCTGTCGAGCCGCGGCGCCCTGATGGGCCTGCTGTGGCCCGATGTGCCGGACGGACGTGGCGCCCACAGTCTGCGGCAGGCCGTGTACCGGCTCCGCGCGCTCGGGGTACCCGTGCGGTCCGACCGCTCCAACCTCTGGATCGAGCCGTCGGCGCTCGAGATCGACTGCGCGCCGCTGCTGGGCGCCGGACCGGAGCCGGACGGATTCGTGCACCAGGTGCGTGGCAGCTTCCTCGCCGGCTACCATCCGAAGTTCTCCGACCGGTACGGCGAGTGGCTCGATAGGCAGCGGGATCTCGTGAATGCGCGCATTCGCCGGTCGTTCCTGGCGGAGATCGGGCGGCTCAAGGCGGAGGGCGACTGGGCCGGCGTGGAATGCATGGCGGCGCGCTGCCTGGCGATCGATCCGCTCAACGAGGAGGCGACCCTTGCCAAGGCCGAAGCCGCGGCGTTGCAGGGCGGGAAGACTCAGGCGCTCGCCATCCTCGACGGATACCTGAAGGAAGTCGGGCCGCAGGCGCGGGAGATCCGGCTTCCCGCGACGGTCCTCCGCAGGCGCATCGCGGAGGCGAACAATCTCGAGCGCTCCCGCGCGATCACCGAAACGCCGTTCTTCGGCCGAGCGGTGGAGATGGCGCTGCTCAATCGCGCGCTGCAGCTGGCGCACGGGGGGACGGGTACCGCGCACCTGTTCTGGGGGGAGCCGGGGATCGGGAAGACGCGGCTCATGCAGGAGTTCAGTCGGGCGCTCTCGCTCGGGCATGCGCAGCTCGTGCGGGTCGGCTGCCAGTCGAACGATGATCGGCGGCCGCTGTCGATGTTTGCCGACATGCTGCCCCGGCTGTTGGGGATGCCCGGTGCATTGGGCTGCGCACCGACCGCGATGCGACACCTGCGCCGCCTGACCGAGCACGACCCCAAGGAGCCGTTCGCGCCGATGGATCCGCGGGACGCCGCGATGGTGTACGCCAACATTCGCCGCTCGCTGCTCGATCTGCTGGATGCGGTCGCAGCGGAGAGCCTGCTGGTCCTCATCATCGAGGACGTTCACTGGCTCGACGCGGGATCGTGGGATGTCATCGCCGACGCGCTGTCGTGGCTCGGCACGCGGCGGGTGCTGTTGTTGCTGACGGCCCGGGAGCCTGACGCCGAGCGGAAGCGAGGGATTGGCGAGCTGCCGGGGCTGCAGCGTCACCATCTGCCGCCGCTCGATCGGGTGGCCGTGGACCTGCTCTCGACGACGATCGCCGAACGGAATGGCAAGGCGCTACCGCCGGACGTCGCCGAGTGGTGCGCGACGTCGTCAGGCGGGAACCCGTATCATCTGATGGAGCTGGTCCTGCACGGGCTGCGGGAGGGGACGACGACGAAGCTTCCGGCCTCGTTGTCGCAGCTGATCGCGGAGCGTCTGGCGCGCCTGCATCCGTTATCGCTGCACGTGCTGCAGGGGGTGTCGGTGCTGGGAGCGCATTCGACGCTGGATCGGCTCGAGCGTCTGCTGGACCAGCGACGGCTGGATCTGGTGGATGCGCTCGATGAGCTGGAGCGGAGCGGACTGATCGAGAGCGAGCCGTCGCGGCTCGTGAGCAAGCACGAGCTGCTGTCGCAGGCGGCAGTGGCGCGGCTGTCGGTGTCGGCTCGGCGGCTTCTGCATCGCCACGCGGCGCGGGTATTGGAGGGCGACGCGGCGGCGTCTCCGGCGCCGGCGATGCAATGGGCCTGTGCGGAGCACTGGCGTGAGGCGGGGGATGTGGGGCGGGCGCTGAGCTATCTGCAGGAGTGTGCGCGATATGC
>DATHUW010000193.1:0-6173 GCA_035461825.1 Gemmatimonadaceae bacterium | reverse complement strand
GGCACGGGGGATGGATCAGGAGCTAGGAGCTAGGAGCTAGGAGGTAGGAGGTGGTTCGCGGGCTTGCCCTTGCAGCTGGCCCCCGGCACCCGGCCCTCGCTCCTGGCCCCTCACCACCCTCCTTTCCCATTCAATCGCGCGGCGGCGTACTCACGCGCGTCGCGCTCGTATGCGTTTCGATGATAGCCCGATCTGAGCGTTTCCCACAGGTACAGCAATGGGAAGGCCCGGCTCTGCTCAAACTGCTGGACGTGCCGCAGTTCGTGCAAGAGCAGTTCGTCGGTCGGCCGGCAGCGCGCGCCGAGGAAGACGGTGCGCCAGAGGGTGATCGCGGCGACGGAGGACTGGCCCAGGCAGAGGCCCGCGATCCGGGGGAGGAGGCCGCCCTGTCGCCAGTGCACAGTCCGCAGGTCCGGATGCCGGTCGAGGATGCGCTGCGGGAGGCGGACGGGAGTCCCGATCACGGCGCGCGCGAGCCGGGTGAGAGCCGCCACCAGTCACCTCCAGAAGGAGCGTCGATCCGCCGCCCGCCCATGGGCGCGCGATCGTCTACGCACGATTCGTACGAAGCACGGTCGGCTCCCGCGCCGCAACGCGCCGGACCGATTCATGGCCGAAGGAATGGGCGTCAGCGCCGAAGGAACGGGCGTCAACGGCTTTCACCGCGGAGGGCGCGGAGGTTTCGCAGAGTTTCGCAGAGGAGCTCCGGCGCACCGAAACGCTGTGGCTAACGGCGACTGAGAATTCCTCGACACCATTAACCGCGGAAACGTGGAGGTTCGCGGAGGTGTCCGGCCCGGTGGTAGGGCGACGGAGATTTTCGAACGGACAGCGATGGCCAATCTGCATGCAGGCTCGCCTTGAATTTGAACCATGCTCACCGTCATGGTCTTTGGATACCTCGCGCGACCTCCGCGGACAATCCTCTGCGACCTCCGCGGTAAGAAATCGCGGAGCCTAGCCAGGAACGACGACGCCAACCTGGCGCACCGGCCCTCGAACCAACGCCTAGCGCGGGGAGACTCTCCACCAATCACCCCCCGTGAGCACGTCGATCCGGCGCCCGTCCGTGCGCACGACGATCGTCCCCTCACGGTCGGTCCGCAACACCGTCGCCCCGCGCGCCGCGATCCCGCGCAGCGTCTCGACGTGCGGGTGCCCGTACGTGTTCCCGTTGCCCACCGACACGAGCGCCAGCCGCGGCCGCACCGCGTCGATGAATGCCGGCGTGCTGCTCGTCCGGCTCCCGTGGTGCCCTACCTTCAGGATGTCCGCCCGCAGCCGCGCACCCGCGTTCGTCACCAGCCACGCCTCCTCTCCACGCTCGGCGTCGCCGGTCAGCAGCAGGCGGACGGCGCCGTACCTGACGAGCGCCACCACGCTCGCCTCGTTCGCATCGCGCGTCGTGCTCATCCAGAGTGAGTCGGGCGCGAGCACGATCACGTGCACGCCGTCGACCTCCAGCGAGTCGCCGGGACCGGTGCGGCGCCAGGGGATTCCTTCCTCCTGCAGCGTCGCCAGCGAGCGGCGGTAGAGCTCCGAGCCGCCGAGATAGGCGCCGTCGTACACGGCGCGCGGTGCGAGGGCGCGGGCGATGGTCGCCACGCCGCCCAGGTGGTCCGCGTGCGGGTGCGAGATGAAGAGCGCGGCCACCTCGCCGCCGCGGGTGCGCAGATAGGGGATCACGACGCGCCGTCCGTCGTCCCCGGAGCGCCAGCCCTTGCCCGCGTCGAACAGGATCCACCGCCCGCGCGGCGTGCGGAGCGCGACGGCGTCGCCCTGGCCCACGTCGAGCACGTGCATCTCGAGCGCGCCCGGCTCGCGGGTCGGGAGCACCGGGAGCCACACCGCGACCACGGCGGCCGCCGCGGCGACGCCGAGCGGGCGGCCGGGGAAGTCCGTGACGCAGGCCGCGATCAGCGCGGCAGCCCCGATGGCCGCCAGGCACGCCGTCGTCAGGCTCGGCGACACCCCCACGCTCGCGCCGGGCACCGCGGCAGCCCACGTCGCGGTGAGGTCGAAGGCGACGAGCAGCGGGTGCGCGGCGTCGGCGACGAAGCGCGCGGCCTCGGGGAACGGCTCCAGCACCATCGCGAGGAAGAGCGCGGGCTGCAGCACCGCCACGATCGGCGTCGCGACCACGTTCGCCAGCGGCCCGATCACGCTCAGCCGCCCGAAGTACCAGCCGAGGAGCGGAGCGCTCGTCAGGGTGGTGACCGTGGAGGCGAGGAGGACGGTCGCCGCGGCCGCGCGCGCACCACTCCAACGCGGCTGGATCCACCGCCTGGCGAGCGCGCCGCTGCCTATCAACCCGGCGATGCCGATCACGCTCAGCTGCCACCCCAGGTCCTGCACGGCGCGGAGGTCCGCCGCGAGCGGCACGGCGGCGCCGAGGGCGAGCGGTGCCCAGGGGGAGGTCGACCGGCCCGCGAGCGCGCAGGCGGCGGAGGCCGCGAGCATCGTCGCCGACCGGACGGCGGGAGGCGGCGCGCCGATGAGGAGGACGTAGAACGCGGTCACGGGGACCGACCACGCCAGCGCCGCCCGGCGCCCGAGCCGCGCGGCGCGGAGGAGGAGGATCACGGCGCCGGCGATGATCGCCACGTGCAGCCCCGAGATCGACAACATGTGCACCACCCCCGCGGTGGCAAACCGGTCGCGCATGGCGGGGTCGAGGCCGCGGGTGTCGGCGATGAGGAGCGCGCGGACCATGCCGGCGTCCTCGCCGAACGCGTGGTCGATGCCGCGTCCGGCCCGCGCTCGTAAGGCGTGCAGCGCGGATGCCGCGGAGCGCGCCGCTGGCCCGGCGTCGCCGGCGCGCTCCGCGTCGCGGATCAGCAGGCCGCGGTTGGTACGGATCGCGGTGCCGGTCAGCGTCGTGATCGCACCAGCCTCGAGCTCTCCGTCCTTCACGACGACCACGGCGTGGGCGTCGCACGAGGCGAGCGTCGCCCGGCCGGTGGCGCCGGGGGCCGCGTCGGTGGTCATCGTCAGGCGCCAGCTCGCCGCCCGCTCCGCCCTCGCCAGGCACGTCTCGTCGTGCTCGGCTCGCAGCGTCGCGGCCGCGAAGGCGGCGGCCGAGAGCGCGGCGTAGGCCGTGTAGTGCGGGGCGCCGGTGGACCAGCGCGCGAGGAGCAGGCATCCGACGAGCGCGGTCCCCATCAAAACAGCGCCGCCGAACCCAGTGAGGAGTCCGGCGGCGAAGGCGATCAGGGCGAGCGCGACGGGGGGCACGGGCCGCTAGGCGTCGGTGGCCTCCCGCCTGCCCATGCCGTCCTGCAGCCGATGCGGATTCGCGCCGACCCTTCGGATCCCCTCCAGGACCGTGACCGCGATCGTCGCGCGGGCACTGCCCTTCTGGAGGTCGAGGTTGGCGAGGGCGACGCCGAGATCGCCGCCGCTCGTGTACCGCGGCCGCATCTTGTTGAGGGCGTAGGCCATGACGTCGTCCCGGCAGCGCTCGCAGCCGCAGAAGTCGGGATTCCGGCCGGCCAGGACGCCGATGGCGTCGCGCAGGGCGTTCTCGAGGAGGTTCTTCATGCCGCGGTGGGCAGTGGGGACCGCTCGTTGAGGGTCGATATCCGATCCGCCAGGGCGAATCTCATGAGGCCTGTCCGTCACCTGGAGACGCTCCAGACCGTTCCGAAGGCACATCATCCGGACCCGGAGGGCCGATATCGAGGCTCGAGGCCGGCTCCCCACGCCGTGGAGACCTCCGACGGAGTCTCCGTCTCCCGCCGGCGAGCGCGAGCCGCAAGATCGAGGGTGTCCCACTGCATCGCCGCATCGAACCCACGCGCCCGCAGCCGGCGGCTCGCCGATCGACACTCGGCGCGCCGTGAGCCGATTTCGCGGGCGTTGTCGTAACCGGGTCGAAGCCGAAGCTCAGTCAACCTCCCATTCGCCCATACGACCATGCATACCAACGCACAGCAGTTGGCGCGGACGTTCCGCGCTCGCGCCGCACGGCTCGCCGCCGCATCGCTCATCGTGCTCGTCGCGATCGCGGCCTGCAAGGAGTCCACGCCGACGCCGACCGAGCAGGCCGGTTCCGCCGTGTCCATGGACCACGGCCCGGCGGCCGGCGGGTTCAGCGTCGAAGTCCTCTCACGCTCGAGCTTCCCCGACGCGATCGACGCCACCTTCCGCATCAAGCAGAATGGCGGGACGAAGGTCGTGCTCGTCGACGACCCCACCGACGTCCTCGTCGTCAAGGTGACGATCCAGCCCGGCGGCTCCCTCGGCTGGCACACCCACCACGGACCGGCGATCGCGTCGGTCGCGGCGGGCGAGCTCACGATCATCAACGCCACGGACTGCGTGACCCGGCAGTACGCGGCGGGCAAGGCGTTCGTCGATCCGGGCCAGGGGAACGTCCACATCGGCTACAACGCCAGCGCGGTGCCGACCACCGTGTACGTCACCTACCTCGACGTGCCGCCCGGCCAGGGCCCGACGATCCCGGCGCAGGCGCCGAGCGGCTGTTAGGCTGAGCAAGCCCGGGCGGCGATCGCCGCCGGGCCGCTGCGTCCGGGCGTCGGGACGAGCCCGGACGCATGCCCGCGTTCGACTAGCGGATGCCCATCTCGCGCTCGATCCGTTCCGCCAGAGCGGCGAACCGCGGATCGGACCGCAGCGGGTCGAGCCCGGGATGACTCAGCACGGCGCGGTGCGGCCAGCGCCAGTTGCTGCGCTCGAGCCACGCAAACGCGCTGTCCGCCTCGCCCAGAGCGACATGCGCGCGTCCGACGTTGAATGCCTCGAACGGATCGACTTTCGCACGACGCAGCGTCTCGCGAGCCGCGGCCCTGTCTCCACTCCGTGCCTGGACGTACGCGAGGTCGGCGAGGAAGTCGGCGCGATGCGGCGCCAGTTCGACTGCCTGACGAGCGGCGCGGACCGCCTCGTCGTGGCGTCGCTCGGCCGAGTGCACGAGCGCGAGGCCACGGAGCGCTCCGGGGTACGGCGTGATCTCGAGCGCCCGGCTGAACTGTTCATCGGCGCAGACGTAGTCGCGCGAGAGATAGCAGTTCCATCCATAGTTGTGGCGGATCACGACGCCGAACGGATCGAGCTCCGCGGCGCGACGGCTCTCGCGGAGCGCCTCCTCCGCCCGGCCCATCCCGCGCAGCAGCAGCGAGTACCAGCTGCGCGCCGTCGCGTGTCCCGGGTTGAGCTGAATCGCCCGGAGCAGCTCGCGCTCCGTGCCCGGCCAGTTCCGCTGCCACCAGAGCGCGAGCGCGAGCGCCGTGTGCGCATCCGCCGACTCCTCGTCGAGCGCCAGCGCCCGCTCGGCCGCCCACGTCAGGCGCGAATAGATCTCCTGCTCGGGCTCGGCGAAGAGGTTCAGCTGGAACCCCGTGAGGTAGACGTCGGCGATCGCGGCATACGCGTCCGCGAAGGATGAGTCGCGCTCGATGGCCTGGCCGAAGTACCGGAGTGCCAGCTCGTGCCCCTCCCTGGTGCGCGTGTTCCAGAGGAATCGCCCCCTGCGATACAGCGCGTCCGCCTCCGGGTCGCGCGTGGCCTGCCTGGCGAGTCGCCGCTGCTCCCGTTCACCGAGCTCCACCTCCAGCGCCGACGCGACCTCGCGCGCCATCGCCTCCTGGACCTGCAGCACGTCGCGCAGCTCGTGATCGAACTGGCCGGCCCAGAGGTGCTCGTCGGTGCGCGCGTCGATGAGCTGCGCCGTGATCCGCACGCGCGCGCCCGCCTGGCGCACGCTCCCCTCGAGCACGTGCGCGACCTGGAGCCGGTCGGCGATCTCCCGGAGCGGCTGCGTGGTCCCCTTGTAATGCATGGCCGAGGTGCGGGAGATAACCTTGAGGCCGGGGACCGACGCCAGGCGGGCGATGACCTCCTCGGTGAGGCCGTCGCTGAACGAGTCGTCCTCGCGGTCCGGCCGCAGGTCGACGAACGGCAGGACGACGATCGACGGGTCGCGTTCCGCATCGGCGCGCGGCCACAGCGCCCAGGCGCCGGCGAGGACGACAGCGACCGCAATGACCGCCGCGGCGCCGGCCCACCGTCGGTGCTTCGTAATGCGATCCCCGGGCTGAGTCGAGCCGGCGAGATCGTCCAGGAGCTCGTCCGCGCTCTGGTATCGCTCGCCGGGATCCTTGCGGAGGAGGCGCGCGACGACGCGGCGGACCGGCGCCGGAACCTCGGGGCGC
>DATHUW010000192.1:0-3092 GCA_035461825.1 Gemmatimonadaceae bacterium | reverse complement strand
ATTTTGCTAGGCGGCGTGGGCGTGGGCGGGGGCGGCTCGGTGACCGGGCTGGCGGTCGGCGGGGTCGGCGTGGGCGCTGGCGGCAGCATTCGCGGCGCGATGATCGGTGGCATCGGAGCGGGCACGGGCGGCAGCGCGGAGGGGTTGCTGATCGGGGGGGTCGGCGCGGGCGCGGGCGGGAGCATTCGCGGTCTTTCGCTAGGCGGCGTCGGGGTGGGTTCCGGCGGCGATGTCTCCGGGATCTCGATCGGCGGTGTGGGCGTGGGTGCGGGCGGCAAGGTGCGAGGCCTGTCGATCGCGGGGGTCGGCGTGGGCGGCGCCAATGGCATCTCGGGCATTACGATCGCGGGGGTGGGGGTAGGGGGCGGCGGTGATGTCACGGGCCTGACGATCGCGGGCGCGGGAGTCGGCGCCGGCGGCACGGTGAAATGGGTGACGATCGCGGGGCTCGGCGTGGGCGCGCCCCGGGTGGAGGGGCTGGCGATCGCGGCGGGCGTAGGGGGCCGGGAGGTGCACGGCGTGGCGATCGCGCCGGCGCTGCTCCGCATCGTCGAGGATGGCACCCAGAAGGGGGTCGGCGTGTCGACGGTGACGTGGATCCAGGGTACGCAGCGCGGCCTGACGATCGGCGTCGTGAACTACACGTGGGTGCTGGACGGCGTGCAGATCGGAGTGATCAACATCGCGCGCGACAATCCGCGCAGTCGCCGGGTGCTGCCGATCGTGAACTGGTAGCGCGGGGCCGACGGCGGTCAATGGCCGACGCCGTGGCTCCCTCGCCCGCTCGTCGAGGTCCGGCCAGCCCGGGAGAAACCAGTAGCGGCGCCCGGTAATCGCAGGCGGGCGGGACGCCATCGTACTCGGCGAGCGGATCGCTTGACAGATATATCCGTCAGATATATCATCGCGATATATGGCACCCCTCGCTTCGCGCCGTGCCCAACTGCGCACCGCCAGCGCCCCACCGGCGTCCCGGACGCGATACGCCATTCTGGGGCTGCTGGCAGATGGCCCGCGATCCGGCTACGACATCAAGAAGGAGGTCGGGGAACGCATCGCGCACTTCTGGAACGAAAGCCTCGGCAATCTCTATCCGGTACTTCGCGCGATGACCGATGACGGCCTCGTCAGGCGATCCGACGATGCGCGCAGCGCGCGGGCGCGCGCCGTCTATCGCATCACGCCGGCGGGACGCCGCCAGCTCGAGGCGTGGCTGCGCGAGCCCGTCGTCGCCAGTCCGCCGCGGCTCGAGATCCTCCTCAAAGTCTACTTCGGTGCGCACACCGACCCGGCGGTGCTCATCGCGCACGTCGCTGCCTATCGAGCGGAGCGGGTGGGCCAGCTGGCGATGCTGGAACGCGTGCACCAAGAGCTGCGCGCGGCGGGGCGCTCGAGCGATCTGCGGTACCTGCGCCTGACCGTCGCCGCCGGTGTACACGCGGCGAAGGCCGCGGTGGCGTGGTGCGATGATGCGCTCGCCGAGCTCGATCCGCCGACCTGAACCGCCGAGGAGAATTCATGCGTTCTCCGATTCGCCTGACCGCGCTGGTCGTCTGCGCGGCCGCCGCTGCGGCGAGCCCGCCGGTGCTTTCGGCTCAGCGCGCCGTTCCGCCCTCCGTCCATGCGCGACTCGCCGCCACGCTCGACTCCATCCGCGCCGCGATCGGCGCCACCGGCATGTCGGCCGCCGTCCTCATGCCTGACGGCGCGGTCTGGACGGGCGCGAGCGGCGAGGCGTGGGCCGGGACCCCCACGGCACCGGCCACGCTCTTCGACATCGGCAGCGTCACCAAGTCATACACCGCCGCCCTCGTGCTGCGTGTGATTGCGGAGGGGATGCTCTCGCTCGACGACTCGCTCACACGCTGGCGGCCCGACGTCCCGGGATCGCACGGCGTCACGATTCGCGATCTCCTCCGGCAGACCAGCGGCATCGCGGACTATGCGAGCCACCCGGACTATCGGGCCACCATGCAGACCCACATCGCCGCGCCGTGGTCGCCCGCTGAAAATCTCCGCTTTGTCGGCGAGTCGCAGTTTCCGCCAGGGACCCGGTGGGGGTACTCGAACACCAACTACGTTCTGCTCGGCCTCATCGCGGAGCATGTCACCGGCCGTTCGTATGCCTCGCTGCTCCGCGAGCGCGTGCTCGACTCCCTCGGCCTGACGAGCACGTTCGTGGCAGGAGCGGATACGCTGCCACCAACGCGAGCGCACGCGTTCCTCGACTTCACGGGTGACGGTGTGCCGGACGACCTCTCGGCGCTCGTTTCGGACCCGGCGTTCACGCGCGGCGCGGGCGCGGCGGGAGCCATCGTGGCGACGGCGCTCGACGTCGCGCGATTCGCGCGGGCCTACTACTCGGATGCCATCGTGCCGGCCGCTCTTCGCCAGGCAGCGGGCGCGCGGATCGACCGCGGCGACGGCTGGCAGTACGGATTCGGGCTCATCGCCGCTCCAGGCGGCTCCGGTGTGCTGCTCGGCCACTTTGGCAATACGGCGGGGCAGAGCGCCGGCGTGTGGCACGACTCGACGGCGAACGTCACGGTGGCGGTGCTGTCGAACGTGCATGCCGTCCGCATGGACGCCGCGGTGCGTCGCATGCTCGCGGCCGCAATGCCCTGACCGGGCGAAGGGCGAGCGTGCGCTGGGGCAGATCAGCCTTACAATCGCCTTCCCTCGGGCAGCAGGCTCTTGTGAATCGCGGCCGCCGCGATGGCGCCGTGCGCCGCCGCGACGATGCCGAGGTTTGGGCCGGGGACGATGTCGCCCGCGGCGAACACGTTCGTGACGGACGTGTGAAACGCGTGGTCCACCTCGATCATCCCCTCGTCGTCGCGGGCGCATCCCAACTGCACGGCGAGATCATCGGCGGGCCGGTGGCCGATCGAGAAGAAGATCCGGTCGCAGGGCACCTCGTCGCCGTCCTCGAGCACGAGCGCGCGCACCGCGCCGCCATCCGTTCGCAATGACGAGATGCGGGCCGTGCGCACCGGCACGCCGAGGGCGTCGAGCTTCGCCCGGTGTGCCGGTTCGAGGTCGGGCGCCGCCCCATTGGTGCAGATCGAGAGGTGGTCGCTCCAGGTGGCGAG
>DATHUW010000191.1:0-43768 GCA_035461825.1 Gemmatimonadaceae bacterium | reverse complement strand
GAAAGTCGCGTCGCCCTCGATGCCGCGTAGGTCGCGTTCACGCTCGGTGCGCGCCTCACGCCAGCGCGCCGCCATCCGCGCCATGTTCTCGGTGCGATCGGCGCGCTCGGTGACCTCGAGGGACGCGTTCGCGAGCGCCTGTTCGTCGTAACCGAGCGGGACGAATAGGAAGAAGCCGATCGAGCTGCGAATGGCAATCTCCTCGTTCGTGAGCGGTCCCGTCACGACAATGGGATCGGTAAAGACGAGCCGGCCGCCGGGGCGCAGCACCCGCGCCCACTCACGGAACACCGCCTGACGATCGGGAAGATGGTTAATGGCATCGATGCAGATGAGTGCGTCGAACGCGCCTTCCTCGAACGGCAGCGGTCGGCTGGCGTCGGCGAGCTGAAAGGTGGCGCGCCCCGCCAGGTCGGCGTCCCGCGCCGCGTCCGTCGCGGATGAGATCCCCTGTTCGTGGATGTCGATGCCGTGCACCGCGCAGCCGGTCAGCCGCGCAATGCGGAGCGTCGTTCGGCCGGAGCCGCTGGCCACGTCGAGGAGCCGCGAATTCGTTTCGAGGCCCAACCACTCGATGAACAGGTCGTGCTCCGCGGCCGTGAGCCAGCCGTTCTGGCCGATGTTCTCGCCGAACGCGGTCGCACGAACGTCCGCGTAGAGCGTGCTGGCGAACTGTCCGTACTGCGCGTCGTAATGTCGGACGGATCCTCCGGTCACCTGACACCTCCGAATCTCCGGTGGTCACCACCAGTCAATACGTGATGGGGCTCGGGAAGGAATGCGCAATCGGGCCGGCGGGGCAGTCAGCTCGCCGGTGAAGCTCGGGCTGCGCGACGCGCGACGCGGGCGTCCTCTAGCTGCGTTGCCGTCATCCATCCGTGGTCGGGGCGGCCGGCGACTGCAGCTCCACAGCTGATGAGTGCGCCAGCGCCGGCGGCGACGCGCGTGCGAGACGCGAACCTCGAGCAGAAGTGAGGTCGCTCACCGAGTCGATGGCCACGCCACGGTGGTCCGATTACAATTCCGGACCCGAACCGGAGGCTCCATGGCGCGCGTCCTCGTGATCGGCGGAACCCTCTTCATCGGCCGCACGCTGGTCGACCGGCTACTCGACCGCGGCGATGAAGTCGTGATCATGCACCGCGGGCGCGGCACGCCGTTCGGCGACCGCGTCGGTGAGATCCAGTGCGACCGCAACGACACCGCCGCGGTGCGGCGGGCGCTCGCCGGAAACCGATTCGACGTGGTGTACGACAACGTCTACGACTGGGAGCGCGGGACTACCGGGGAGCAGGTGGCCGCGGCCGCGGGCGCAGCCGCCGAGGGCCTGACGCGCTACGTCTTCACCTCGAGCATCGCGGTCTACCCGCCCGGCGGGGAATGCACGGAGGACGCCGAGCTGGTGCCGCCGGACTTCCCTAACGCGTATGGCGCGCAGAAGGCGGACAGCGAGCGCGCCCTGTTCGCGCTCGGCCGCGAGCGCGACATCCCCGTGACGACGCTGCGTCCCGCGTTCATCTATGGTCCATACAACCCGTTCGAGCGCGAGGCGTTCTTCTGGGACCGGCTGCGGGCCGGCCGACCGATCATCATCCCGGGCGACGGCCGCGCGACGATGCAATGGGTGTACGCGCAGGACGTGGTGCGCGCGGCGATCCTGGCCGCGGGATCGGACGCCGCGGTCGGCCGAGCGTACAACCTGGCGAACTGGCCGCCGATCACACAGGTGGAGTTCGTCCGGTTGCTGGCGCGGGTCGCAGGCACGAAGGCCGACCTCGTGCACGTGCCGCGCGCGCAGATCCAGCAGCTGGGCGGCAACGTGTTCACGCCGCCGTACTACTTCGGCGCCTATCTCGATATCCCGCCGATCACGGTGCGGTCGGATCGCGTACGCGCGGAGCTGGGAATGGAGCTGACGTCGCTCGAGGAGGGGCTGCGCGGGACCTACCGGTGGTACGAAGGGCAGGAGCGACCCGGGCCCGATTATTCCTGGGAGGACGAGGCACTGGCGACGGGATCCCGCGCCGGCTAGTCCGGCGAACCTGCCTTTCCACCCGAGGGTGTGGACCATGTCGCCTGCGTGCGCGCACCTGGATCAGATCCGAGACGTCTCGCCGAGAACGCCGCAGGGATGCGAGGAGTGCCTGGCCACCGGCGGCTCTTGGGTGCACCTGCGGATGTGCCTGACGTGCGGACACGTCGGATGCTGCGACTCATCGCCGAACCGGCACGCGACCAAGCACTTCCAGGCGACGCAGCACCCCATCGTGCGCTCGTTCGAGCCCGGCGAGCACTGGGCCTGGTGCTACGCGGACCAGGTGCTCGTGCAAATTCGTTAGGTTACGCGAGCGTGGCGGCCTACGGCTCGTCGCCGCTCGGCCCGTAGATCTGCGGCACCGTCGAGCCCATCGGGCGCAGATAGGTCGTGATCTGGCCGCGGTGGTGCACGATGTCGAAGAGGAAGCTCCACGCCATTGGCGACGCGGGACGCTCGCCGCCGAAGAAGTCGAGCGTCCCGTTCCACCGATCGTCAGGCAGCCGGTCCCACCGGCGGATGATGTCGTCGCTCTGCATGGCGTAGGTCTCGGCCACATCCTTCATGGATGGCGGCATCGGCGGCGGGGCCCACGCGACCTTCCCGGTCTCCAGCGCCTCGATGATCATCCGCTCCTCGCAGACGATCTGCCAGGCGATCTCCTGAGCCGTGCGCGACTTCGGATCCGGCCGGTAGTCCGAGCCTTCGGGGATCCGCTCGAAGACCTTGCGCGTGGTCTTCGATTCGTCGGTCCAGAACTGCGTAAACAGGGCTCTCTCGTCCATGGCGTTCTCCGGTGAACGGCGAGATGTCGTGGCGTTCATACCTGCAACGCGAATGCCGACGCCCGAGTGTCACTGCCGACCTCCGGGTTCCGCCTCGAGCGGACGCCGTACACCGGGTCACCTGCCGCCGGGTCCGACGCGCTCACCCCGCGTCCCGCGAGGATCGCTACGTCATGCCGCCGCCGCCGCTACGTCATCCGACGCATCGTACCATTGCGCGCGCGCACGCACCATGTCGATGCCACTCGTTCTCACCTACTTCCAGGAGGACACATGCTCAGGATCACAGCCATCGCGGTGGCAGGTGCGCTCGCCATGGGCTCGACCGCCGCCGCACAAAGCCCGGGGGACGTCGCCGCGTATGCCGCGCTTTCGGTGACTCCGGTGGGCGCCCTGCCGCTCATGGCCCGGTCGACGATGTTCGATGCGGGGCCCGCGCCGGCCTCGTTCAACGCGCGGTATGGCACGCAGGATGAGCTCCATACGTTCGGCGTGGGTGGCGACTTCCGGGCGGGAGGCTCCGGGCGCGCCGCCTTGACGTTAGGGTACCTCACGTGCGACGGCTGCGACGGCATCCTCATGCTCGGCGCCGATTACATCAGGCCGGTCATCCGGACCGCGATCGGCACCGGCTCGACACCGCCGGCATTCACCGTGTCGCTCAATCCCAGCCTGGGTTTGGCCAAGCCGATGGAGGGGGAGGGCACCGCGCTCGCGGCGAACGTGGGACTTCCCGTTGCGGTCGCGATGGGTGAGGCGGGCGCCCGAGTCGCCGCATTCATCTCACCCGGCATTGGGTTCGGGTTGCTGAGTGGATCGGGAGAGAGCGAATCGGGCATGCGTCCGATGCTCGGCGGGGGACTCGGGGTCCGCCTGGGTCAGATGACGCTCAGCGGGTCCGTACAGAAGATCTTCATCGAAGGAGGCGAGATCCAATACGGGCTCGGGATCGCAATGGCCCGGTAATATCGATGCCGAACGGGCAGGAAAAGGCGACGAGCGCCGCCTGGCGCTCGTCGCGTTGAACGGCTACCACGAGCGCTCAACCCGACGCAGTGCCCGCGCGGAGGTTCTCCTGCAGGAAGCTGCGGTTGACGTGGACGTCGAGCTGCACGAGCGGTTCGTCGCCTATCGCGATGAAGCCGTGCACCTCACCGGCCTTGATGACGAGGATGTCGCCCGGGCCGGCCTCGAACGTCTGTCCCTCTACCGTCCACCGCCCGCGCCCGCTCTGGATGAACTGGATTTCGTCGTAGGGGTGGCGGTGTGGGCCGGGACCGGAGCCGGGGGCGCCGTGAAAGAGGAATGCGGAGATGCCGACGTCTCCGTGGTCGGCACCCACGAACCAGTGGGAGCTACCCGTGTAGGGCAGGTCGGCTTGGCGGAGTCGGAGCATGTGTCGTCCAAGCGAGGGTGAAACCGCGTCAGCGCCCGAGCCGCGCTCGATGAACGGCACCAGGGCCATCGGGTCCGACCGCGTGCGGGATCACGAAGCTAAAGAAGCGCCTCGGCTCCTGCAGGTTGGAGCGAGCGATGATGGAGAGGTACGGTGCAGCGTAGCGGGTGAAAGACCGGCTGAGAATATCCTAACGCCGAGCGCCCGCCGCAGCGTGGAGGATCCGCTCGACGATGTTCCGGATCGGCGCGCGGGGGGATCCCGGCAGCAGGTTCCAGGCGTTGAGGACGATGATCAGATCGTGCTCGGGTACGGCGATGGGGAACTGCCCGCCGAATCCGTTGCCGGCCCACAGATGCCGTCGTTCGCCGAGCGGGTTCGGCAGGAGCCACCACTTGTACCCGTAGGCGACGCCATCCTTCGGATCGCCGACCGGAACCGCGGGCGTTACCGATGCGCGGACCCACTCGGGGGTCACGATTCGCCGGCCGCCCCATACGCCGTCGAGCAACCAGAGCTGCCAGAGCTTCGCGAGGTCCTCGCTGCGGAGATACAGGCCGCCTTCAGTGTCGGGCACGCCGGCCGGCGTGCGCTTCCAGAACCAGTCCCGGATGCCGAGCGGGGCGAAGACGTGCTCGGCGGCGTACTCCTCGATGTCGACACCCGTCGCCCGCGCGAACACGTGGGCGAGGATCTGGCTCGCGCCGCTGCTGTAGTTGAACCGCTCGCCCGGTTCCAGCGCCATCGGCCGGTCGATCGCGAAATCCACCCAATCGTAGCTCGACTCGAGTTGGAACGCGGTGTTCGTGGTGTCGCCGTACGGCCGGTCCTCACTCCACGCGAGGCCGTGCGTCATCGTCAGCAGGTGACGAATCGTCAGGCGCCGCTTGCGGGAATCGATGTTGGCGACGCTCCCTGAGTCGAAGAAGGAGAGGACCGGCGTGTCCAGCGACGGGAACTCTCCGCGCGTCACGGCCGCGCCGATGATGATCGAGGTGATGGTCTTCGTGACCGACTGCAGCGTGTGCAGCTCACCGCGTCGGTAGAAGGGGTGCCACCAGTCGTTGAAATAGTTGTAGGGACCCGAACGGTCGTGCGACCGGAGCGCCGTCGCGAGGCGGGCGGAGTCGCCATAAATGCGGCCATAGTCGTGCCGGTAGCGGCGGTCATAGGCGAGCTTGCCGTGGCGGATGACGAGGAACCGGTCGACGTAGCCGTAGCGGCCGCTCCGGATCTCGGCGTCGATGCTGTCGAGCACCGCCGAGGTGAGGCCGACCTCGGCTGGTGTGGCGACAGGCCAGGAGTCGCCCGGCGGAGTCTGAGCGCCGGCGTGCGAGACCGGCGTGACCAGCAGAACGAACGCGGCGGCAAGGGGGGGCACGGTTCGCATGTCGATTCCTCGTCCACTCGGCGTTAGGCGAGAGTGCAACGGACTCGGTCCAAACGTGCGGCGCCTGGGGCGGGTCGTCCAGTGCCATTCGGAATCGATGGAACTGCCGCGACGGGTGTCGGAGGCCGCGATGGCCGTGCACCGTGACGCGCGCGGCTTCCTTTGGAGGGTCGAGCGTTGGCTCACCGCGTGTCCGCCGGCCCCTGGACGGGGCGCCGTCGATCGAGCCGCGGCGATGTCTCGCGCGTCGCGCGCGGACCGAAGCCGTTGAGGGGGGCGCCCGCGATCGACTCAGCGCGTCCCGCCCCCCTTCGGAGCTGCCCTGGCCCACGCCTGCCGCGCTTCGCTACCCGACGGAGCAGGTCACCGCCGGATTCCACGGCGCGAACATGCCGCTCGGGTTATGGCGCCACAGCCAGACGTGCAACTCGTAATGCGGCAGGAATCCATGCGCCGTTGCGCCGGACATGAGCGCGAACGGCTCGCCCGCCAGCTCTGGCGGCGTGGCATGCACGGCGTCCCACGCCGCGGCGAACACCAGGTACTCCACACCCACAAGTCGGAGCGAGCCGTCCGGACGGGGCTCGTACAACAGCACCTCAGGAGCACTCGGATCGATCGTCGCGTCGGTCCCGTTCACAGGGAAGCTGCCGGGTATGAGCCCCATCAGTGAACCGTTCACGTAGTGAACACCCATCCCGCCCGCCGGCGTCGCCTCGCAGGCGCTCGCCGGTCTGTACCCCGCGGCCAGCGCGGCGCTCACGTCGTGAAACTGAGCCGTGGCCGCACGCACGGCCGCGAGGGTCTGGCTCAACTCGGGAACGCCGGACCACGCTGGACGGGACGCGTGGGCATTCGGCGGCTCGGTTGGAGCGTTCGCCTCGTTGCATGCCGCGGCTGTCACGAATGATGCGAGAAGTGCGAGGCGGCTACGAGAACGATGGCAGGTCCAGCGCATGCGATCCTCCGTGTGGGGCGGCCAGGGGCCCGGACATCGTCCAGTGCCGCTGGCCGCGTATCGTCACTGCGGAGGATGCTGCGGGTCGGTCAGGTCACGGTCAGGTCACCGTCAGACGGCCGTTTCAGGGTCGCGCACCCAGGCGCCGCACCAGCTCCGCGTAGCGCGCATCCGAGCGTACGCCGCCGAGCAGGGGGTCCGCGTGGATGCCGATGAGCGCGGGCACGTCCCATTGTACCCTATCGAGCATACGGAACGCGGCGTCCGCCCGCCCCATGGCGGCGTGCGCGAACGCCAGGTTCGTCTGCGCCCGCATGTCGCCGTCGGCACGCCCCTCGAGTGCCGCGACGATGGAATCGGCCACGGTGGTCCGACCCAGTTGGTGCAGAACGAATGCGAGCGCACCGGGAAGCCCGGGATAGTCGGCGGCCTGCTGCCCCGCATTCTGCAGGGCATCGAGCGCGCGGTGATACGCGCCCTGTGCGGCGTGCACCACGCCCAGGTAGTACAGCGCGAGTGTGAAGTCGGGCCGCAGTTTCAGCGCGCGCTCCAGCTCAGGAACGGCAGCCGCGTAGTCTCCGCGTTGCACCTGGATGATGCCGCGGGTGGCATTGGCCGGCAGCGACAGCGGGTCGAGAAGCAGCGCATGACGGTTGTACGGAACCGCTTCATCCGGCCGGTCCATCATCATCAGCAGCAGCGAGAAGAAGTGATGGGCCACCGGGTAGTTCGGATTCACCTCAATCGCTCGCCGGAGATCCGCCGCCGCGGCATCGAAGTCCAGCTCGAAGAGGTGCACGTACGCTCGTGCCGTAAGTGCTTCGGCGAGACCGGAATTCAGTTCGAGCGCGCGTTCCGCGGCGACGTTGGCGCGCGCGAGCGCCTCGCTCGCCGGCATGTACGCGTACACCGCCAGATTCACGTACGTCTCGGCGAGACCCGCATACGCGAGCGCGAAGGCCGGGTCACGCTCGACCGCACGCCGGTAGTAGATCGCGCTCTGTCGCAGCCGCTGCTGCGGCGGCACGTCCCAGTTGTAGCGGCCCCGCAGATACAGGTCGTATGCCTCGAGGTCGTTCGTTGGCCGACGCGTGGAGGTGGCCCCCGGGCGCGTCGGCAGCTGCCCCCGGAGCGCGCCGGCGATGGCGCTGGCGATCTCCTCCTGCACGGCGAACACGTCCTCCAGCTGCCGATCGTAGACGTCGGACCAGAGCACGCTCTCGTCCCGGGGGTCGACGAGCTGCACGGTGATCTTCAGGCGGTCCTGGTGCCGCCGGACGGTTCCCTCCAGGACCGACGCCACACCTAACGTGTCGGCGATGGCACGCGGGCTGAGCCCCTTGCCCTTCAGGGCAAAGGTGGAGGTGCGTGCGGAGACCCGGAGCCCTTGCACCCTGCCCAGCATGCTGATGAGCTCATCGGTCAGACCGTCGGAGAAGTGCTCGTCCGTCGCCTGATCGCCGGTGTTTACGAATGGCAGCACGGCGACGGACCCCTCTGGGACCGAGTTCGCATGCGGTGGGCTGGGCCGGTTGCGCGGGACGGTGAGCCACACCGCAGCAGTAGCCACCGCCGCGAAGAGCAGTACGGCGGCCCCGAGCGCCCAGGCGCTGCCCGTTCGTTGCGCCGCTCGGGCAGCGGGGGCTTCATGCGCTTCGGCTTGTGCGGGTTCGGAGGTCGAGCGGGCCTGCTGCACGGTCGACGATGGCTCCGGCGCGCGAGGCGGGTCACTACGCAGACGTCGCGCGAGCGAGGTCACCGCGGGATCGGCTTCCGAGCCGAACTCCTCACGGATCAACGCCTCGTACGTCTGCGCCGCGCGCAGTGCGGAAGCACGCTCGCCGTTCGCGTCCAGCGCTTCCATCAGTCCGACGACGGCGCGCGCATTGAACCGATCCTCGGCCTGTACGCGGCGCCACATCCCGGCGGCGTCGCCGTAGGCACCGCGGTGGTGCGCCGCGCGCGCGAGCGCCTCCAGAGCATCCACGTGCTGCCGACCCAGCGCCGCGCGCTGCGCGTCCGCCCACAGCTCGAATTCAGCCGCGCCTGGAAGATGGAACCCGTCGAGAAACGGCCCTCCGTAGAGCTCCACCGCTCGCGCGGCATCGCCCATCTCGATCGCCGCGAGAAATTCCTCGACATCGGTGCCTATCTGCTGCGGATTCAACCGAAGCTCGGCGGTGCCGAGCAGGATGTTGGGAGAGCCGAGCTGCCGGCGGAGCACGTGGAGCGACTGCTTGAGCGCGCCGCGCGCGCGTTCCATGTCGCTCTCCGGCCAGAGGTACGACGCGATCCGATCGCGGCTGATGCCGCGCTGCCGCGCCAGCGCGAGCAGCGCAAGCAGTGCAAGGAGCTTGCGCTGGGCTGAGACGGCGTCCATGGGCTGGCCGTCGCGCAGAAGCGCCGCGCCGCCAAGCGTGCGAAGTCGGTACATGCGTCTGGAGGTTCTGCAAGAGGGGCCCAGGTGGATGATGCGGGTCGATCGACGCGGCGTCCATAGCCGGAAGCTGACGCCCGCTCGGTGAGCTCCTTGCGCCGCACTTCCCATTTGCACCGGGCTGCACCCTTGCCGCATCCTGGTCCCGGATTTCCGCCTCTCTCAATGCGATTCCGAAGCCTATCGAGAGATTGCGTGTTCTCGCGACTCGTCTCGAACGGTGGGAGCGAGCTGGCATCGCCGGCTCCGGGGATCGGAGCAGCGCTGCAACAACTCGACGAAGCGCTCGCGGCAGCTCGGGTCGCGGCGTCCAGCGCGCGTACCCCGCATCGTCCGGCGCGCGAATCCGGTCGGCTTCGCGATCAGGCTTCCGGCCGCTCTCCGCCCCGCCAGAGCGCGGCCGCCGCCCAGATGAGCCACACGCTCTGGCCGAGGATGACGAGCCCGAAACCGTGAATGCCGAGCGTGAGGTGTCCGCTCGCGAGTCCGGCGAGGAGCGCCGTACCGAGGAGCAGCCCGAAGACCGCGAGCGCGCGCGGCAGCTCGCGCCCGCCGAGGATCGCCCACGACCATAACGCGATGGCGACCGCGCCGAGCACGACGTAGATGCGAGCGAACGCCTGGTTCAGGAGAAACGTGTAATGCAGGAAGTTCTGCACCGTCATCGCCGCACCGGCATCCCCGGCGTCGTGCATGCCGCGCAGAACGCCCGGCGAGACGAGGCCGCTCGCGGCGGCGGCGATCAGCACGACGACGCCGGCGACGGCGAAGAAGATGAAGGCGCCGACGGCGATCGCAAAGCGCGCGCGGAGGCGCAGCGTGAGCGCGAGCGTGCCAGCCAGGAGGACGGGTTGCGCCAGGATGGCGAGCCAGTGGACCGCTTGAACGAGAAACATCGAGCCGCCGGCGGCGGCCTCGCGTGACACCTCGCCGCCAGTGGGGTGGAGGGCCATGACGAGGAGGCCGGCCAGGGAGCCGGCGACGAGGGCGAGGGCGGCGGAGCGGTCGGTAGTCATGCGTGTGCAGGTGGTTGTGGCGTGAGCCGTCGTCGGCAACATTACGGCTCCCTTCCGCCGCGCGCCGCCGATGTCGAACATCGCCCCCGCACCTGTCCGGAACACCCCCTCCGATCCGCGCGTCGAGCGCACCATCCACGCACTCGGCCGCGCCCTCGTGGAGCTGATCGAGGAGCGCGACTACGACGCGATCACGGTGCAGCAGATTCTCGACCGCGCGGGCGTGAGCCGCGCGACGTTCTACTCGCACTATCGGAACAAGGACGATGCGCTGCACTCGAGCTACGCGCGGCTGTTCGCGCTATTCGAGGAGGTGCTCGAACGTAGGCCCGCCCGCACGCGGGGCCTGTTCCCGGTGGCCGAATTCGTCGCGCACCTCGGCGAGACGCGGAGCTTCGCGCTGGCGCTGCACCGCGCGGGCCGGCTGGAGGACGCGTTCGGGATGTTCGCCGTGCACACGGCCGGAGTCATCGAGCGCCGGTTGAGCGTCTGGCCCGAGGTGCGCACGACGGTACCGCCGGCGCTGGTGGCGCGGATGCTCGCGGGCGCACTGTTGGAGCTAATCCGCTGGTGGTGGGAGGACCCGTCCCGGGCGACCCCCGCCAGCATGGATGCCGCGTTCCACGAGCTGGCGCGCGGCATCCTGCGGCGGGTCCCTGCCTGACGAATCGGGAGAAACGCGGCGAAACGAGGGTCGCGTTCCTGATCGGCGAAGTGCTAGGGGCAGACCAGCATCAGCGAAAAGGACGAGTCCTCCGACGATCCGCCCATGGGCACGAACGCTCGTCGTGCATCGTACCGCCGCCCTGCCCAGCTGAGCGTGCAGATCCTTACGGCTGACGCGCGCGCTCCACTGCGCGCTCGATTGCGCGCCGCGCATGCACGCTCGCGAGATGCCGCTTGTACGCGGCCGGCCCCTGCAGATCGTCCCGCACGTCGAGCCCCTCCGTGATCCGGCCCGCCGCCTTGGCGATCACCCCAGCGTCCGGCACCTTCCCGGTGAGCGCCCGCTCGACCTCCGTTACGCGGCTTGCCGCCGGACCGACTCCGGTGATCCCGATCCTCGCCGACCCGACTCGGTCCGATGCCTCGAGCGTCACCACCGCCGCGACACCGACGATCGCGAAGCGGGAGGCGGGATGGGGGTGCTTCTCGTACGCGCCGCCGGTCCGCGGCGGCGGTACGGCGATCCGGATCTCCGTCAGGAGCTCGTCGGGGTGAAGCGTCGTCGTCATCAATCCGATGAAGAAGTCGCCCGCGCGGATCGTGCGTGCTCCCGCCGGCCCCACGGCGACGATTTCGGCATCGTACGCGAGCATGACGGCGGGCAGATCCGCCGACGGGTCGGCGTGAGCGAGACTGCCGCCGATGGTGCCGCGGTTGCGGACCAGCGGATCGCCAATGAGCGCCGCAGCGTCGGACAGCGCCGGGAGTCGCCTAGTAACGAGCTCGGATCGCTCGACCGTGCGGTGGGTCACCCGCGCGCCGATGGAGATCGCGTCGGCCGTTTCCCGAATCTCCGTCAGTCCCGGGATGCGCCTGACGTCGACGAGATGTGCCGGCTGCGCGAAGCGCAGCTTCATGAGGGGAATCAACGAGTGCCCGCCAGCGATGACCTTCGCCTGGTCGCCATGCTGCGCCAGCAGGTGAACTGCCTCGTCGATCGTCTGCGGTGCGTGGTACTGAAATTTAGTGGCGTACATGCTCATCTCCCGGGCGCACCCTGCATCGCCTGCCAGATCGTGGCCGGAGTCAGGGGCATGTCGAGGTGCCTCACGCCGAACGGCGCGAGTGCATCGATCACGGCGTTGGCGACCGCGGCGGGAGCGGCAATGGACCCCGCCTCCCCCGCGCCCTTGACGCCGAGCGGGTTCACCGGCGAAGGCGTGACCGTGCGGTCGGTTTCGAACGAGGGAAGCTGATCGGCCTTGGGCACGCCGTACTCCATCAGCGAACCGGTCAGCAGTTGACCCTGATCGTCGTAGATGGCGCACTCCCACAGCGCCTGCGCGATCCCCTGGACGATTCCGCCGTGGAGCTGTCCGTCGACGATCTTCGGATTGATGACGTTGCCCACGTCATCCACCGCGATGTATCGTCGCAGCGTCGGCTTGCCCGTGTCGCCATCGATGTCCACGACGGCGATGTGGGTGCCGAATGGATAGGTGAAGTTCGAGGGATCGTAGAACGAGGTCGCATCGAGCCCCGGCTCCATACCGGCGGGCATGCTGTGGGCGAGGTAGGCGGCCAGCGCGATCTCGGCAAATCCCTTCGTCCGGTCCGGTGAGCCCCTCACGAAGAACTTCCCGCCCTCGAACTCCATGTCCTCGGGCGCGGCCTCGAGCAGGTGCGCGGCGAGGCGCTTGCCCTTCTCCTTCAGCTTCTCGATGCTCATGTGGATCGCGCTGCCGCCGACTGCGCCGCTTCGGCTGCCATAGCTACCCATGCCGAACGGCACGCGCCCCGTGTCGCCGTGCACCACCTCGACATCGTCCATGGCGATGCCGAGCGCGTCGGCGGCGACCTGCGCGAACGTCGTCTCGTGGCCCTGGCCATGGCTGTGCGATCCCGTGAACACCGTGACCTTCCCCGTGGGATGCACGCGGACCGTCGCACTCTCCCAGAGGCCGGCCTGAGCCCCGAGCGCGCCTGCCACCTGCGACGGCGCGAGCCCGCATGCCTCGATGTAGCTCGAGATCCCGATTCCCATGTACCGACCCTGGCGCCGGGCCTCCGCCTGCTCGGTCCGCAGCGCGTCGTACCCGGCCATCTCGAGCGCGCGCTGCATTGCCACCGGGTAGTTCCCGCTGTCGTACGTCAGCGCCACCGGCGTCTGATAGGGGAACTGATCCGGCGCGATGAAGTTGCGGCGGCGGATCTCGACCGGATCGATGCCTAGCTCCTTCGCGGCGAGATCGACCATGCGCTCCACCACGAAGCACGCCTCAGGCCGACCTGCTCCGCGATAGGCATCCACCGGCGTCGTGTGCGTATGGACGCCGCGCACGCGGCAGTGGATCGCGCCGATGGTGTACTGGCCGGAGAGCAGCGTCGCGTACAGGTAGGTCGGCACCGAGGGCCCGAAAAGCGAGACGTGCGCGCCGAGGTTCGCGATGGTGTCGACACGGAGCCCGAGGATCCGGCCGTCCGCATCCAGCGCGATCTCCGCATCGGTGACGTGATCGCGTCCGTGCATGTCGGTCAGGAAGCTCTCGCGACGTTCTGCCGTCCACTTCACCGGACGGCCGATCGCCTTGGAAGCCCACGCGGCGACGACTTCCTCGGGATACACGAAGATCTTCGAGCCGAACGCGCCGCCGACATCCGGCGCGATGACGCGGAGCTTGTGCTCCGGAATGCCGAGCACGAACGCGGCCATCAGCAGCCGGTGCACGTGGGGGTTCTGCGACGTGACGTACACCGTGTATTCGTCGCTGGCCGGCGAGTACGATGCGTGCGTGGCCCGCGGCTCGATCGCGTTCGCGATCAGCCGGCGGTTGAGCAGCCGCTGCTTCACCACCCGGTCGGCCTTGGCGAACGCGGCGTTGGTCGCTTCCGCATCGCCGATCGTCCACTCGAACGCGACGTTGTCAGGCGCGCCCGGGTGCACCGCGACGGCTCCGCCGATCGCCCGCTCGGCATCCACCACCGCCGGGAGCACCTCGTAGTCGACGTTGACCAGCTCCGCGGCATCGTCGGCCGCCTGGAGCGTGTCCGCGATGACGACGGCGACGGCTTCGCCGGCATAGCGCACCACGTCCGTGACGAGCGCCCGCCGTTCGCCGATCTTGAGGTTAGGCAGCAGCCAGGCAACCGGGAGCGGCTGCACGCCCCCCGTGGCGAGGTCCTGTCCGGTGAACACCGCGCGCACCCCGGCGTGCGCGCGCGCCGCGGCGGCATCGATCGAGCGCACGCGGGCGTGCGCGTGCGGACTCCGCACGAACACCGCGTGCGTGGTGCCGTGCATCTTCACGTCGTCGGTGTAGAGGCCGCGGCCGGTGAGGAAGCGCGCGTCCTCCCGCCGGTTGACGCTGGCGCCGAACAGCCGCTCGCTGGTATCGGTCGACATGGTCAGCCTCCGCGGTTGGCGACAGCGCGGGGCGCCGCGCCGCCCGAAGCGGAAGGCGCGCCGGGCGCGTTCACCGCCGACCGTGCGTCGGTCATTCGCCGCGCGGCATCGCTCACCGCCCGAACGATGTTATGGTAGCCGGTGCACCGGCAGAGGTTGCCCTCCAGCGCCTCACGGATCTCGTGCGGCGCCGGCGCCTCGTTATGCTGGAGCAGGTCGTACGCGGCCATCACCATCCCCGGCGTGCAGAAGCCGCACTGGAGTCCGTGCGCGTCGCGAAACGCCTCCTGGAGCGGGTGCAGCTCTCCGGCAGGCGCCAGACCCTCGATCGTGAGGATCTCCGCCCCGTCGGCCTGCGCGGCGAACATCGTGCACGACTTCACCGCCACGCCATCGACGAGCACCGTGCACGCGCCGCACTGGCTCGTGTCGCACCCCACGTGGGTCCCCGTGAGCTCGAGCACTTCCCGCAGGTACTGCACGAGAAGCACACGCGGTTCGACCTCGTGCTGGTACTGCGATCCGTTCACCGTCACGTTGATGTTCGTCATGCAGGCCTCTGAAGAACGGTGGTCAGGGCGACTTCCCACTTCCGATTCGGGACGACGAAGCGCTCAACGGCCGGTGACCTTGCGGGGGTAGTCGCGCAGACTGCCTCGTGGGCGATCCGCCAGTGGGCGGCCATGCCACCGATCAATCGCTAGGGTTACGTGTTGCGGCGGGTTGTCGGTGGGGGCGCGAATATACGACCGGCGCCGGGAGCCCGCAAATTGGCGCGGCATCCCACCGAGGCGGACGTCTCAGAGCACCAGATGGCGAGCGAGCCGCTCCAGGCTCTCCAGGTCGTGCGCCGGGGCGAACACGTCCACATGCGGCAGCGCCGCCTGCATGCCGCGCGCGAGCGGCCGGTACTCCGGGCTGCCCAGCAGCGGATTGAGCCAGATCACCTTCCCGACCTTGCCGCGAATCTCCTCGAGCGCCGCGCCGAGCTGAGCGGGTTCGCCCGTGTCCCACCCGTCGCTCAGGATCACCACGATCGTGCGCCGGTCGAGCACGTGCGGCCAGTCCCGCGAAAGGGCGGCGAGGTTGGCGCCGATGCGAGTTCCACCCGACCATTCGTCCACACCCATGGCGAGCTGCTCGAGCGCGCTCGTCCAGACCCGCCCCTGGAGCTGCTCCGTCACGCGGTGAAGCCGTGTGGCGAACACGAACGACTCGACGCGCGCGAACGCGCTCTGCAAGGCGTACAGGAACGACAGCAGGAATCTCCCGTAGACATCCATCGAGCCGGAGACGTCGCACACCACGGTGAGCTTCGCCTTGCGAATGCGGCGCTCCCGGAATGCGATCTCCGTCGTCTCCCCGCCCGTTCGCAGCGATCCGCGTGCGGTACGACGCAGGTCGATCGCCGAGCCGCGCGCCGAGGGCTTCCAGCGCCGACTCGGTCGCCTGGCGAGTCGCCGCGCCAGGCGCCGGGCGATGCGGAGCATGGTCTCGAGCTCCTGCGCTCGCAGCGTCGCCAGATCGCGGCGCCGCACTCCCTGACGATCGCTCGGCATCCGGAGTCGGACCGGATCGCCATCCTCGTCCTCATCCGTGCGCCGGCCGCGATCGCGACGCTGCGACCATAACGGGGGCAGCTGGTCCGGCGGCCGGAGGGGCGGTGCCGAGATGCGCGCGCGCGAGGCGTCGGGCAGGGGCTGCTCCACGAGAGCACCGCCCCACATTGCGTCGAACAGCTCGCCAACCACCGCCACATCCTCGTGCCGGTTGGCCAGGACGATCTCGAACGCCCGTCGGACCTCCACCCGATCGCCGAGATCCACGTGCTCGAGTGCCGAGATGGCGTCGATCGACTCCGCGGGCGTGACCGCGACGCCGCGTTCCCTGAGCGCACGACAGAGATCCACCGTGGCAGTGACGAGGTCGCGCGGCACCGGCATCGCTACGGACTCAGCATCGCGGCGAGCCGTCCGGCATCCAGCTCCGCGGCAAGCGCCCGATGATCGGACTCCTCCTTGAGGAAGCATCCGGTCGTCTCGCGCACGATCTCCTCATCGATCGCGTCGGCGTGCAGCGCGACGAGCGCCGCGGCCCAGTCGAGCGTCTCGGCCGTGCCGGGCCGTTTCGCGAGCTCCAGCTCCCGCACGGACTGCATGAAGACCGCGACCTCGCGCGCCAACCGCTCACCGATTGCCGGGACCTTCGCGCGGACGATGCGCAGCTCCTTGTCGAGCGATGGGTGCCCGATCCACAGGTAGAGGCAGCGGCGCCGCAGCGCATCGGACAGGTCTCGCGAGCGGTTGGAGGTCAGCACGACGTACGGGCGCTCGCGCGCATGGATGGTTCCGATCTCCGGGATCGTCACCTGAAAGTCCGAGAGCACCTCGAGCAGGAACGCCTCGAACTCCTCGTCGCTGCGGTCGACCTCGTCGATCAGCAGCACAGGTCTGCCCTCGCTCGTGATGGCTTGCAGCAGCGGGCGCTCGAGGAGGAAGGCGCGGCTGAAGATCTCCGATTCGCGCTGATCGATCGACCGCGACTCGTGGTCGCTGAGCCGGATGTGCAGGAGCTGCTTCGCGTAGTTCCACTCGTAGAGGGCAGCCGCGGCGTCGATCCCCTCGTAGCACTGGAGGCGGATGAGCGGCGTGTCGAGCGCTGCGGCGAGCACCTTCGCGACCTCGGTCTTGCCCACCCCCGCGTGGCCCTCCACCAGCAGAGGCTTGCCGAGCGCCGTCGCGAGATAGACCGCGGTGGCAACGGGCGCGTCGGTGACGTAGCCCTGCCGCTCCATCAATTCCCGAATCCGAACGATCTCCGGCCGCATCACAACTCGCTGGCGAGTGAGGAGTCGAAAGGGTATGATCGGGTCCTCTTGCGGCGCAATGGTAGGGTTCCCGGCGCCGACGATCCCCCCCGAGAAGGAATTGGAATGGCGCTCGTCCTTACCGAACGGTTCATCGTCAACGCTCCGCTGGATCGCGTCTGGAGCTACCTCACCAATCCGCGCGAGGTGGTGGCATGCATGCCGGGCGCGGAGCTCAGCATGATCGACGACGACGGCTCGTTTCACGGCCAAATCCGTGTGAAGGTCGGGCCGATGATGATGGGGTACACGGGCACCGCCCGCTTCGATGAGCTCGATCATGCGGCACACCGCGCGCGGCTCGTGGCCACGGCGCGGGAGGCGGCTGGCAGCGGCACCGCGGCCATGACGATGACGAGCACGGTCGTCGAAGCCCTGGAGGGCGGCACGGAGGTGCGCATCCATGCGTCCGTCGACCTAACGGGCAAGATCGTGCAGTTCGGCCGCGGCCTGCTCGATGACGTGTCGCGGCAGATCATCCGCCAGTTCGCCGGATGCGTGCAGTCGACGCTCGATGTGCCACCCGAGGGGGCACCACCAGTGCACGCGGAGCCGGTCACGACGCGTACTCCCTCCGTTCCGGGGAGAGCCACCGACCGCCGGCCGTCGGTGGAGGCGCTCCCGATGGTGCGCGGGGCGCTCTGGCGGACCTTCGTGCGCTGGTTCCGCCGGCTCGTCGGGCGCGGCGATCCAGCCTGACGACGAGACGCCGGCCCTCCACCTCCTCGGGATCCTTCCAGCGTCATGCGGTGCCTTCGCCGCATCGACGAACTCCCGCCGACCGCAACCATTCGCCAAGGACGCCATGATCACGCTCATCGCGCAGTTCGCCATGCTGGCCGGGAAGGAGCAGAACGCCCTCGAGCTGGTGAACGCGGTGAAGGTGCAGTCGGATACCGAGCAGCCGGGGACCCTGCTCTACCTCGTGCATCGCGTGCTCGATACGCAGCACCAGCCCACCAACCAACTGCTGTTCTACGAGTGCTACCGCGATCAGCAGGCGCTGAATGCCCACCTCGCCAGCACGTCGTGGAAGGCGCTGATCGGACAGTGGTCGCAGTACTTCGAGGGGACGCCGGCCTCCATCGCGGTCACGTCGCTCGATCGCTTTGCGGGCTTCGTGCACCTCGAGGCGCCGTAGGCGCGGCCGCGCGCGCGGTGGGCGGGACGTATTCGAAGCCCGGCCCCGCGGTGCTGCCGTCGCCATGTCCCGAGGGAATCGCCATCAGCGCCTGCGCCATGTACTTGAGGGCGTACATGCGCGGTACCGCGTCGAGCAGCGCCTCGGGATTGCCGTTGAACGCGACGTGCAGCGTGCGCAGCAGGTCGGAGTACTCGCGGTTGAACGCCACCATCAGGCGGTGCAGCTCGGGTCGGTCGCGATACTCGCTCGCCTTCGGGTTCGGGCGCATCGGATACCGGGCGGACCAGTCGACCGGAAACTCCGCGCCCGTGGGCCCGCTCGCCGGCGTGTCGGTCGGGAGGTACCGACGACCCGTGTGGATCTCGTTGAAGCGGAAGTAGTGCGCCAGCTCGTCCACCTGCCCGAACTGGTCGTCGCCGTCCCAGATCGAGTGGTCGAGCCCCTCCCCCTGCTCGGCGATCTCGTGCACAGCGTGGACTGCCGATTCCAGGTTGAACACCTCGATCGGCTCGCCGCCGCCGCCGTAGTAATAGCGCGTGCCCGCGATCTGCCGATCCCGCGGTCCACGGAAGAGCGACTTCTCGCCGTATTCCCTCGTCAGGCGCACGAGCGCCTCCGCGATCGCCTCGTAGAACTGCCCGATCGTCTGGAAACCGTCGGGTTCCGGCTTCGATTTAGGCTTGGCGGGTCGCTCGATCCTCAGGAAGATGTCCACCGCCTCCGGACTGAACGGCAGCAGCTGCACCAGAAACGCGCGGTTGCTGTGCGGTAGATAGGTGGGGTAGCTCGGCACGAACTTCGGATCGTCGATCAGCGGTTCGCCTCCGACCGCATTGAGGAGGTTGGCCACCAGCGTCATGTGCAACATCTCCTCCATCACCACGCTCCGGATCACCGACGCCGGCCCGATGTTCGAGCCGTCGGGGATCGAGTAGAGCGCGCAGAGGTACGGGGGAATCGTGGCGTGCTCCAGCTCGAGCGCCCACTGGAGATGCTGGATCAGGCTGTCGCGATCGGGAATCGGCATGTCGCCATGGTGTGAAGGCGGGCGGTCAGCGAAGCTGCCGGAGCATGTCCTTCGTGGACATCAGCGTCAGGGCGAGCGCCGTCAGCGTCGGATTGGCGGTGCCGGTGGTCGGCATGCTGCCGCACCCCACCACGTAGAGGTTCGCGTGATCCCACGCGCGCTGATGGCGGTCGACAACGCTGTTCGTGCGACTCGTCCCCATCCGGTGCGTGCCGATGTGGTGTCCCGCCCCGATGAAGTGCAGGAGATAGTCCTTCCCATCGCTCGCGCGGAACATCCGCTCGTCAGGCAACCCCTGGGGCGGCACGAAGAAGGTGTCCTTCTCCGGAATTCCCATGGCAGTGTAGATCGCCTTCGAGACCCGGATCGCCTCGACCATCGACTGCCAGGTATAGTCGGAGATCCGGTAGTGGATCACGGGCCGGAAGCAGCCGGCCGCGTCCTTGTACTCGCGGGAGATCGTGACGCGGTTCGCGGCTTCGGGGAGCTGCTCCACATCGAACCCGATGCGCAGCTGGCGCGGCAACACGTCGCCGAGCTGCGCGCGCAGCTTCCTCCCGAAGATGTTCTTCGCCAGCCGGCCGGTGACGTCGCCGTCCGGCGGAAAGTTCACGATGTCCCACCCCCAGTTGCCGAGGTCGACGCGGAAGGCGGCGAAGTCCCGGCGAAAGTCGCCGTCCCGCAGCGACTCGACCCCCGACGTCTGCCCTGGCCCGCGGAACATGCCAAGCGATTGGGGCGCCAGCGCCCAGGTGTAGAAGAACGGGTGGTCCATGAGGTTCCGGCCCACCTGGTCGCTCGAGTTGGCCGCGTTGGAGGCGAGTAGCAGCTTCGCGTTCTCCACGGCATGCCCCGCGAGCACGTAGATCGTGGCCCTGGCGGTCTGCTTCGTGAGCGGCCCACCCTCGGCGTCGTACGTGAGGTAGTCGACGCTCTCGATCCGCCCGTTAGGGGCGATGTGCAGTCGCGTGGCGATCGCCTGCGTCAGGAGCGTCACGGCCGACCGGTCCACCTCGGCCAGCGTCTTCAGCGCGGAGTACTTCGCCTGCACCGGGCAGATCGGAATGCAGCTGGCGTTCCCTTCGCAGCGCTGCCCCAGCTCCGGCTGTCCCACCGCGCCGCGCGGGACGTACCCGTTCCGCTCCACGCCTCCGACGCGCACTGGCTTGGTGCGGGGGATGGAGTTCCGCGCCTGCGCCAGGCTCGTGACCTTCACCGGGTAGGAGCGCCCCGCGAGCTCCACCGTGAGCCCGTTCGTCGCCTTGGCGATCACCTGATCGCTGTAGCTCATCGGCACGCGCTCCATCGGATAGTCGTACCCCTCGGGAAACCAGGCGCCGAACCGTTCCTGGTCCTCCTTGTTGGCCGCGACGCCGATCGACCACTCCGCCTCGCAGTAGTGCTCCTGGAGATCGTCGTAGGTGAGGGGCCAGTCCACCCCGACGCCGTACGTCGTGGCCAGGCGGAAGTCGTTGGGCAGGAACCGCGGCGCCGTCCCCAGCCAGTGGAGCGACGTCCCGCCTAGCGAGCGCAGGTACGTGGAGCCGAATCCCTGCGGCCCCATCTCCACCTGATAGCCCACGAGATCCGGCGTCCCCTTGCGGATCCGCAGGATGTCCGTCGACAAGGGCGAGGGCGCGCTGGCGTTCTGCGGATAGGGCGCGTTGGGCTCCTTCACCACCGCGGTGTAGAACGTGTCCACGTAGGAGCGGTAACTGTCGTACGTGACGCCTGACGCGCGCCCGGCCTCCAGCAGCAGTACGCGCTTCCCTTGTGCCCCGAGCTCCCTGGCGACGTGCGCGCCGATCGGCCCCGCGCCGATCACGATGGCGTCGTACCGCTCCCCGTCGTCCTGTCCGTTCGGGGTCGTCATGGGTGCTCCGGTTCGGACGTTGGCGGCATCGCCCAGGAGCCGAAGCCTGGCTGCTGGGCGCCCGGCGGGTGGGAGTGGATCGCCTTCCACACCAGCCCCGCCGTGTACGAGCGCGGCGAGAGGATGTACGTCGTGTCGCCCGCCCAGGCGCCGTTCGCATTGCGCCACGCCCCCGGGAGCTGGTTCCACATGCCGAGGTACCAGAGCGCGCCGAGGTTGCGGGCGAGCGGCCCTAACGTTTCATCCTCGAGCAGCTCCGAGGTCAGGAGATGCTCGAGCATCGACTCGTCGCCCGCGCCGCGCACGTAGATGTTCGACCAGCGGCTCAGCAGCCGGCCGAAGAGCTCGTCCCCGACGATCGACGGGATGAGCGCGTAGTAGGTGGGTACCATGCCGGTGCCGTGCAGCTCCGCCTCGTCGAAGCCGGTGAGGATGACCGAGAGTCGCAGGAACTGCTCCGACGGCGAGCCGGGATTCGGCGCCGCCGTGAGCGGCGAGGCGCGCGTGGACTCCGCGTGCGGCTGCGGTGTGGACGACATGGGTCGCTCGATGCTCTAGAGGTCCGCGTAATACGGCGTCGCCTCGGCGATGCACGTCGGGCTCGCGAAGTGCTGAATGAACGACGGGCGCCGGGACCCGATGAGCCGCTCCAGGTCGTGCCGCATCGGGTGCTTGCTGTCGCCATACGCCATGGTGACCTGGTTGCCGGTGGGCGGCACCTGGTAGGTCTGATACATCCCGAAGTAGTTGCGACGCGAGGCGACCGGGCGTCGGCTCGTTTCGTCGAAGCTGATGTCGATCCACTCCGACATGTTCGACGCGACCCCGGTGAGGCCCGCGAGGTCGGTGGTGGCCTGATAGATCGTCGCCGTGCCCTGCTCGGAGTCGTAGCAGGTCCAGTCCCAGCTGGTGACGCCCGGGAGATTGGGCGACGGGGCCGTGTACTTGTACGACACGAGGAACTTGTTCTCGTAGTAGAGTTGCTTGCCGAACGCCACGGCGATCGCGTCATCGCACGCCACCCAGACGCGGAAATTCCCCACGCGCTTGGTCTGCTCGCCGAGCGTGAGGTAGCTCTGGAGGGAGAGGCCCTGCGGCACCTTGACCCCGACCTTCGTCGCGTAGCCGGCAATGTTCACCTCGGTCTCGTTGAACCCCGAGATGCCAGGATTCCCCGGTTGACCGGTGCCGTAGAGCGCCGCCGCGTTGAAGAAGTTGATGTTGACCGCGCCCGTGCCGCCGAAGTCGTACGGCGTGACGCCGTACGGCTCGAGATAGGCGGTGAGCACGTCGAGCTCCACGCTCCACCAGATCCATAACGCCTGAATGCCGGCGTAGAAGAACCCTTGCGAGGCGGGCACCTCGATGGTCCCCGATGTCCTGGCCGTGGTCGTGATGTTGGGGATGGTGACCTTCGCAGGCTGCGGCGGCAGCGGACCTGCGTTTGCATGCGGCACGTTCGGCCTCACGGGGTGTCAGGGATGGCTGCGGCGGAAGAGGCGGCGTGGAGGGAGGGTCAAGTAACCTTCCGTGGATCGGCTGGCAAGGGGCGCAGTCGCAGCTCGCGCAGTAGGGCCTCGAAGCGCGGGTCTTCGCGGACCGCGTCCGGCCAGGGCAGCAGGTTCACGCGCGCCATGTCGCTGACGCGCTCCTCGACCGCGCGGGCGAGCGCGGCGAACGTCTGCGCCACGTCGCCGAGCCCGGCGTGGACGAGCGCAAAGTCCAGCGGCGAGACGAAGCGCTGCGTCGCCAGGTGCTCCAGCCGCTCGAGGACGTCACGCGCCTCGTCGGCGCGACCGGCCGCCGCATGGGTCAGGCCGAGGTACCCCAGCCCGACTACGCCGCTCGTCATGTCCACGACCTGGCGGTAGGCCGCCGCCGCATCGTCCAGACGCCCCTGGGCGAAATGCACGTTGCCGAGCCGCCAGTAGGTCCACGGGAATTTCGGATCGAGCTCCCGCGTCTTGATGAGCTGCTGGAGGGCCTCGTCGGGGCGGCCCGCCATCAGGAGGGCGTAGCCGAGGTGATCGTTGATGATGAGGGACAGCGGATCCAGCTCCTGCGCGCGCTGCAGCTCGCGAAGGGCCTCGTCGAAGCGCTCCATCGCGAAGAGGTACCACGCGTGCCAATGGTGCGTGGTCGCATAGTTCGGCCCCAGCTCCAGGGCGCGACGGAACTCGCTCTCGGCGCGCGGCCAGTCCCAGTCGAAGAACACGGAGACATATCCTAACGACGCATGTGCCTCGGCGAGCGTGTCGTCGCGCTCCAGGGCGCGCGACGCGGCCGCCTTCGCCCGGGGATACACGTCGCGCGGCCGGCTGTTGTTGTAGTACCCGAGGATGCTGTAGCTGTCCGCCAGTCCCGTGTACGCGAGGAGGTACGCGGGGTCCAGCTCGATCGCCTCCTGAAAGTGCGCGATCGCTTGCTGCAGTCCCTCGAGCGTGCGCTTGCTCCAGTGATAGCGACCCTTGAGGTATGACTGGTACGCCGCCGTGCTCTCGGTGTCGCGCTTGCTCAGGACCTTGGCCTCTTCGCCCGTCAGGCGGTGGCGAAGCGACCGCGTGATCTCCGCGGCCATCTCCTCCTGCACGTCGAAGATGTCGGACAGCGGGCGCGAGTACTGCTCCCCCCAGAGCTGCGACTGGTTGAGCACATCCACCAGCTCCGCCTTGATGATGAGCCGGTCGCCGCGTTGATGAATGCGCCCGACGACCAGGGCGCGCGCGTGGACCTCGCTCGCGACCGTTTCGGGATCCACGTCCCTGCCCTTGTAGCGGAAGACCACCGAGCGGGGCACCACCCGGAGACCGGACAGCTGCGACATCTTGTTGATGATGCTCTCGGTGATGCCGTCGCTCAGGTACTCGCCGTCGGGATCCCCACTCGCGTTGGCGAACGGCAGGACGGCGAGGGAGTCGATGGTGGTGGCGCGCGTCGGCGTCGCCAGGGGCAGGGGAGCGGAAGGCGTCGGGTGGGTGACCGGGGTGGTCGAGGTCGCGACTCCGCCCTGCTCCCGCGTATCCAGCTCGACGATCGGGCTTCGGATCGGCGGAGACCGCGGTGCGGCGCGTGGCGGCGCGAAGATCGACCGCACGCGGTTCCACAACCGGCCGCCGGTGGTCCCGCTGTCCAGCGCGGCAAGCATCGGCGCGGAGCTTCGATGCGAGTGAATGAGGGCTTCCGCGAATTGTTCGATGCGCGGGAACCGATCGGCGGAGTCCTTCGCCAACGCGCGGGTCACCGCGACATCGAGCTTCTCGGGCACCTCGGGCCGTACGTGGCGAATGCTCGGGATGTCCTCCATCGCGTGCGCCTTGAGGAGCTGAAAGAGCGACTCGCCTTGATACGGCGGGTGCCCCACGAGCATCTCGTACACGACGCACGCGAGGCTGTACATGTCGCTGCGCCCGTCGACCGTCGCGGTGCCGACTGCCTGTTCGGGGCTCACGTAGGCGGGCGTGCCGACGGAGATGCCCGTTCGGGTCACCGCATCGTCGACGGCGGCGTTCACCGCCCGCGCGATGCCGAAGTCGGCGACGACGGCGTATCCGCCGTCGATCAGGATGTTCTCCGGCTTGATGTCCCGGTGGACTACCCCGCGCTCGTGCGCGTAGGCGAGCGCGCTCGCCACCTCGCTGGCGATCCGGATCACCACGTCGATGGGCATCGGCCCGTGGCGCAGGAGGCGGTCGCGCAGCGACTCGCCGTCCACGAACGGCATCACGTAATACAGAAAGCCGCCGGCTTCGCCGGAGTCGTGCAGCGGGAGGATGTGCGGGTGACGCAGGCGAGCGGCAATCCTGATCTCCCGCAGGAACCGGTCGGCGCCGATCGCGAGCGCGATCTGCGGCATCAGGACCTTGATGGCGACCTTGCGACCGTGCTTCGGATCGTGCGCGAGGTACACGACCGCGTTGCCCCCCTTTCCGACCTCGCATTCGATCACGAAGCGGTCGGCCAGGGCGGTTTGCAGATGTGCGAGGAGGTCAGACACCGACGGAGAGTTTCACTCGTTGGCAGGCGAGCTAATGTGTTGCGAGGTGCCCCCATCGGCAAGCCACACTCTCGGCAGCGGAGCGGCGCACACCACTGGGCGTGCGCACATTCCCGTTGGCGCGAACGATCGCTGCCGCCGCCGTCATCGTGACAATCGCTTCAACGTGCGGGTCGATACACCGATCAGCGTGCGCGTGAGCGCCGCCCGGTAGGCGAAACCCTTACTCCATGGGAGTCGCCACCGTGTATCGCGATATTCACACACCTCCCGGTTCGTGGCTGGGTCCGCTCGATCTCGAGGCCGCCTGACGGTGCGGGTGGCTCGGTGACGGCAGCACAGGCGGCAATGCACCTGACGACTGTCGACCGGGGCGGATCGTCCGGCCACCATGCTGGTGAGGTCTAGCGGCAGAACCGGAAGCCAATCGCGTCTCTTCGGGAGCCTACAGCGGGGGGAAGTTCATCCGCTGCAGGAGCGCTCGGAATCGGGGGTCTGAACGAACGGGATCGAGCAGCGGATCCGACCGAAAGTGCACCGCACTGGAGGAACGTTCCTGATAGGTTCGTCTCAGCCATTCGAGCGCGAGATCGGCCTCTCCGAGTCCGACGTGTGGAATGGCGATGTAGTACGGGTCCACCCACCGGCTGTCGCCGAGCGCCCGCAGCCGCTCCAGTAGCTCCGTCGCCTCCTGTCGCTCTCCAGCACCCGCCAGCGTCCAGGCCCCATAGCCGAGCGAGAGTTGATCTTCGGGGAGTATCTCGAGTCCTGCACGAACGGTATCGATGGCCTCGCGGCGTCTCCCGGTCAGCAAGAGGCTCGCAGCCAGGAACGCATGAGCGAAGGCGAAGGACGGATACAGCTCGAGGGCCTTTCCAAGCTGCTCGATCGCCTCGTCATGCCGGTGCGCCTTGTGGTATGTCCAGCCTAACACAAAGTGCGCTCCCAGATCCAGCGGCGCGACCTGCAACATCTGTTCGCAACGTGCGATCGCCTCCTCGAACCGGCCCATCCAGGTCAGATGCGCCGCGTAATAACCATGTGCTTCCCCACTCCCTCGGTCGAGCTCGAGCGACCGTCGGAACTCCCTCTCCGCCGTGACCCAGTCCCAGTCGAACAGGGTCATCGTGTACGCAAGCGCGAGGTGGGCCTCGGCGATCGAATCATCGATGGCGAGCGCTTGCCGGGCCAGCGCCTGCGCGGCTGGGAAGGCCTGATCCGGGGCGAGGTTGGCGAAAATGGCGAGCGTGCAGTAGCAGATGGCCTGGCCTGCATACGCGGGCGCGTAGTTCGGGTCGATTTCGATTGCTCGCTCGAAGTACCTGATACCCGTCGCGATCTCCCGCCCCATCTGGGCATGCTGGAAATAGCGCCCCCTCAGATACGCGTCGAAGGCCGCGGGATCCACATGGCGGAACTGCGTGATGCGGTATTTCTCGTCAGGCGTGAGGGCGACGTGAACCGCGCGGGCAACCGCCCGGGCGATCTCGCTCTGCAGCGTGAGCACGTGTCGCAGCTCGCGCTCGTAGCTCTCGGCCCAGAGGTGTTCTTCCGGCTGCGTGCGAATCAGTTGCGCTGTAACGCGTACCCGCTCGCCGTCGCGCAGCACGGAGCCTTCGAGGACTGCATCGACGTCCAGCTCCCGGGCGATTCGCAGGAGGGGGGCATCGGAGCCCTTGTACCGCATCACCGACTGCCGGGAAAGCACTCGTAATGCGCCGAGTTTGCCGAATTCCGTGATCAGCGCCTCCGTCATTCCGTCGGCGAAGTATTCCTCGGCACCGGCCGCGGAGAGGTCCTGAAGTGGCAGGACGGCCAGTGAGCGAATCGCTGCCCCTTCGGAATCCGCTTGCTCTCGCGAAAGCGGCACGGGTTCGGGCCGCTCCCGCTCCGCTGAGGCTGGGACGTGCTGCGAGCCCCGCAGCGACTCGATCAGCGCCTGCGTTTCTTCCGTGGGCGCCACGTCGTACTCCCGCCTCATCCGCCGTGCAAACTGCTCGTACGCACGCATGGCGCTCGCACGATCGCCCAGGCGGGAGAGCAGCCTTACGAGCTTGCGGAGTGACGCCTCGTCCGCGGGCGAAAGGTCGAGCAGGCGGCGCAGCCAGTGCGTGGCGCTCAGGGCGTTTCCGACCCGCTCCTCCCGCTCGATCAGCGAGCGCGCGGCATCGCAGGCGAGCTGCCGTACCCGCTCCCGCTCCACCTCCAGCCATCGTTCGAACTCCGGCGCGTCCGAGAGGTGGAATCCCTGCAGGAAATCCCCTCTGTACAGCTCGAGCGCGTCTTCCCACTGTACTGCCGCGCATGCTCGCTCGAAGGCGACGACATCACAGCGGATGTGCTGCTCCGAGAGTCCGATGCCGTCCTTGCCCCGGCTGATGAGCGCGCCGCGTCCGAGCGCGCGGCGGAGTGTGTGCAGCGCCTGATTGAGCGCGTTGCGCGCGTGCTTCTCATCCAGGTCGGGCCAGAAGACGGCGACGACGCTGTCCCGCCGCTGAATGTGGAGGGGAGACGCTGTCGATAGATAGGCGAGCAGCGCAAGGCGCTTGGGCTGCGACGTAATCGAAAGAATGTCGCGCCCATGGGCGCGACTTAGGTCCAACCCGCCTAGCGCGCGTAGCTCGAGCATGGCAATGCGGCCGAAGTCACGTTGCGATCCTTACCCCTCGAGTAAGCGTCGGCTAACGCAATGATAATCTCGTGGGCCTACTGTGACACAGACGCTACGGTCGGTTGCGTCGTATTCGCCCCGTTGTCGGAGGAAGGACCATGAGAAAACACATCGACAGCATTGGACTGGCGGCTCTCTCTCTCGTCGTGGCCGCCCTTGGCACTGGCTGCGACCGGCCTTCACCCACCGAGACGAGCGCGGAGGCGTCGGGGCATCTGCTCACGCGTGGCGCGCCGGAGAAGCAGGTGCCAATGCAGGGACGGTTCTCCGGTCCCGTGGTCCCTGCACTGCCCGGTGATGAAGGCGCGCAGGCGCGCTGCGTCGCCAATGCCGGGCCCGCCGGAGAGCATCCAGGCGCATTCGTTACCCAGACCGGCAACTACACTGGGCGGTTCGGCCATTTGGGGCGGGTGACCGCCTTCTCCACCTTCTGCGTCGATCCCACCATTGGGCCGCCGGTGGACATGCTCCAGGGTCTGTGGATCATTACCGCGGCGAATGGGGATGCACTGCATGTGTCCTTCGAGGGCCGCGTGGGCGACTTTATCGGCCCGAACATCGTCAGCTGGCACACGGAGGACACCTTCGTCGGCGGAACGGGCCGCTTCGCCGGCGCAAGCGGCGGCGGACCCTGCGAAGGCACGGCCGACTTGTCGACTGGGCTCGTCAACGGGGAATGTGAGTACCTGATCGCCTATGACGCTTCGGACAGACGCAGGTGGTAGGCGAAACGCGAGCGGGCGTGTGGCGACCACGGCCCGCTCGCGCGTCCCTCCAACTCCGTACGCCACCGAGCGGTCGATCGGCGAGAGTGGCGACGACGATCGCCTCGCCGTCGAACGCGTAGGCGACCGGGACCGCGTACGGTCGGCGGGTTTCCGCGTCCCTGACTGCGAGCACCCCCCATCCCGTGGCGCGCAGCAGCGCGCGGGCCTCCTCGGGGAGGGGTACGCCATCGGTCACGATCGGGTCGTCAGGCAGGCCGGTGGGCAGGGTCATGGGTCCGGTGCTCCGCCGCGCAGCACCAGCCGGCGCCCGTCGGAGTCGTAGGTCACGAGGAGCACGGCGTGCTCCGGGACCACGACCGTGGTGTCGAGCCGCAGGAGAGGCGGCACGGCTTGCCGGCGTGGTCGCCGCGTGTCGGGCGATTCGGTGCGTCCGTCCTCAGCGCCCTCGCCTGCGTCGGCGGAATCTCTCGTGAAGCGCACCTGCAGCTGATGGCGTCCAGGGGCGAGCGCGAACTCCCGCAGGACGTAGATCGGGCGGTCGCCCGCCACCCCGGAACCGGGCGCGACCTCGCTCAACACCGGGCGCCCATCGATCACCACGAACAGGCGATAGGCCGCCAACCGCTCACCCTCGCAAACGACCTCCTGGCGCATGTGCGCGGGAACGCCCGCCAGCTCGGCCTCGGTGGCGCGGCGGCAGTGGGCAAGCGTCTCGCCCCGGGCCCGCCACGCCGTGAAGCCGTGGACCTCGCCGGCCTTGATGACGAGGATGTCGCCTGCGCCGGCCTCGAACGTCTGGCCCTCGACCGTCCATCGCCCGCGTCCGCTCTGGATGCACTGGATCTCGTCGTACGGATGCCGGTGTGGGCCGGGGCCGCTGCCGGGTGCGCCGTGGAAGAGGAGGGCGGAGATGCCGACGTCCCCGTGATCCGCGCCCACGAACCAGTGGGAGCTGCCGGTGGGGGAAGGTCGTCCTGTCGGAGTCGAAGCATGGGCCGGTCGGTAATCGTCTCGTCAGGCGCCGAGCGCGGGCAGGGCGATCGCGTAATGCGGGAGAAGCTCCGCTGTCCGCGCCGCCGGTGCAAGGTGTGACGAGGCTCTGGTTCGCGTGGCGCTCCCCCCGCTGCTCGGCGCCTCGAGGCTCGGCGAACCGATCTGCTCGAAGGTGCCGGTACCCATCGACACCGGCGTGGCGGGCACGGCCGCATGGGGCGGCCGGCGACCCGGGCGGACGCGGCAAATGTCCGCCATAAGACGCCGTATCACCGCGGAGCCCGCCACCGGCGCCGGCCCCCGCTCCGCCTCGTATTGTTGACTTCCGACAATACGCGCGTATCATGGTGTTGTCGGAACTCGACACTCATCACCGGCACCCAATGACTCGGGCCAGCACGGATCTGCTGCGCGGCACGCTGGATCTGCTGATCCTCAGGACCCTCGCCCCGGGCCCGATGCACGGGTGGGGACTCAGCCAACGGATCCAGCAGCAGTCGGAGAACCTGCTGACCGTCGGCCAGGGATCGCTCTATCCCGCGCTCCAGCGCCTCGAGCAGCAGGGTTGGGTCGCCAGCGAGTGGCGGCCGACCGATCAGAATCGCCCGGCCAAGTACTACACCCTGACGACATCCGGACGGCGGGCGCTCGCCGCCGAGACGCGAAGCTGGCGCGCGTATGTCCGCGCGGTCGACCTCATCCTCGGCCGCGCCTGACGTGTCGCGGCCCCGGCGCACGCTGCCGGATCTCCTGCGCGGCTACGCGCGGCGGCTCGCGGCACTCCTGCGGCGGAACGCCGCCGACCGCGAGCTCTCCGACGAGCTGGCGTTCCACATCGACATGGAGACGGAGCAGAACATCCGCGCCGGGCTCGATCCCGCCCAGGCACGCCGGGCGGCGATGCTGGCGTTCGGCGGCGTGGATCGGATCTCCGAGCAGGTCCGGGACACGCGCACCATCGGCTGGCTCGAGGACCTGATTCAGGATGTCCGTCATGCGGCGCGGGGCTTCCGCCGCGCTCCGGGGTTCACCGCCGCCGCCGCGGCCGCCCTGACGTTAGGCATCGGCGCCAACACGGCGGTGTTCGCGGTCGTGTACGCCGTCGTCATGGCGCCGCTGCCGTACGCCGAGCCCGACCGCCTGGTGCGGCTGTGGGAAGCCAACCCGGCGCTTGGGATCGACAGCGGCGCCGTCTCGCCCGGCACCGTCGCCGATCTCCGCGCGAGAAGCCGAACCCTCCAGCGCATCGCGCTGTTCGGGGAACGCGACATGTTTCTCACGGACGCCGGCGAGTCGTGGGAGGCCATGGCCGCCGCCGTGTCGCCCGCGCTGTTCGACATGCTGGGCGCCCAGCCGGTCATTGGACGCGCGTTTCCGCGCGAGGACGACGGCAACGTGTCAGATACAGAGGCCGTGATCGGCCATGGACTGTGGCAGCGCCGGTTCGGAGGCGATCCGCGCGTTCTGGGACGCACGATTCAGATGGAGTCTCGATGGTCCTACACCATCGTCGGCGTCATGCCACCCGGCTTTGCCTATCCACCGGGCACGGAGATCTGGACGCCCCTCGCCTATTCGAGCGCGGTCTCGAACGAGGAGCGCCACTTCCGCTACTACAACGCGATCGCGCAGTTGCGGCCGGGACGCACGGTGGAGCAGGCCGCGAATGAACTGCGCGCGATCGCCGGCCAGCTCGAGCAGGAGCACCCCGCCTCGAACGCCGGCTGGACAGTGCAGATCGCGCCACTCGACCGGAGCATCGTCGGCTCCGCGCGCCTGACGCTGCTCGTGTTGTTCGGGTTGTCCGGCTGTGTGCTGCTGATCGCCTGCGGCAACGTCGCCACGCTGGCGATCGCGCGTGCGACCGCGCGCCAGCACGAGACGGCAGTCCGCGTCGCGCTCGGTGCCGGGACGCGACGGTTGCTCCGGCAATGGACCGCGGAAGGCCTGCTCCTCGCGGCGCTCGGCGGAGCCGGCGGCGTCGTTGCCGGCTATTGGATCACCCGCCTGCTCCTCGCCATCGCACCGGCGGGCATCCCGCGCCTCGGTGAGGTGGTGTTCCGCGGGCCGGTGCTGGCGTTCGCGCTGCTTGCCACGTGCCTGACGGCAATGCTGGTCGGCCTCGCGCCCGCCTTGCGACTGCGGACGACCGCGCTCGGCTTGCGGACGCGGAGCGATGCCGGCAGTGATGGCTCGGGGTCGAGATCCCGGGAATGGCTTCTCGGCACGCAGATCGCGCTCACCTTCGTGCTCACCGTCGCGGCCGCGCTTCTCCTGCGCAGCTTCGACCGCCTGCGGCAGACCGAGCTCGGCTTCCGCCGGCACGACGTACTCGCGGCGCAGGTGCGGGTGCCGATTGGGAATTTTCGCGCCGCGTCATCGCCGTGGTTCGAGCGTCTCGAGTTCTACGATTCGCTGATCGCGGGTCTGGCGCGCCTTCCCGGCGTGCGCCGCGCCGCGGGGACGACGACCATCCCGCTGTCCGGGGAGCTCGGTTCCGGGAGCATGTGGCGATCCGATGCGCCGGGTGCGCATGGCCGGCGGCCGCCGCAGTCGGCAGCCGATCAGTGGAAGGCGGCGATCGAAATCGTCACGCAGGACTTTCTGGAAACGATGGGGATCCCGGTCGTGCGCGGCCGGACCTTTCACGCCACGGATCGGTTCACCCAGCAGGAGTTGGCCGACCTCGACGACCCTCGGCCTCCTGGCGTGGCCGTCGTCAACGAGACGATGGCGAGGCGCTACTGGCCCGGCGGGGATCCGCTCGGCAGCAGGATCGTCCTGTTCGACGACGCGTTTGCGGGTTATCGCACGATCGTGGGGGTGGTCCGGGATGTACGCGCGGAATCGGTCGATCTGCCGGCATCGCCGACGGTGTATCTGCCGTTCGCACAGCATCCGGGACGGGAGCTGTCGCTGGTCCTGCGCACCGATCTTCCTCCCGAGCAGCTCGTGGGCGCCGTGACGGACCGCTTGCGCTCCGTGGGACACGCGATCAGCATAACGAGCGTGCGTCCGTTCGACGCCGTGGTCGGCGGCGCACTCTCTCGGCCGCGGTTCACCATGCTCGTGGTCGGCAGCTTCGCGGCGCTGGCGCTGGTCATCGCCGTCGTCGGGGTCTTCGGCATCGTCGGGTTCCTCGTCGCGCGCCGGGAGCACGAGATCGGCATCCGGATGGCGCTCGGCGCGCGGCCGGCGAGCGTGCGCTGGCTCGTGCTGCGCCAGGGACTGCGGCCGGTCCTGCTGGGCGTCGGAGTGGGAGGCGTGGCCGCGATGGCCGTTGCCCGTGCGATGCAGGCACTGCTGTACGGTCTCGCTCCGCTCGATGGCACGAGCTTCGCAGCCGCGGGCCTAACGCTGATCGTCGCGTCGATGGTGGCCGGCATGCTGCCGGCGCACCGGATCGCTGGCGTCGACCTGCTGCGGTCGCTGCGGAGCGAGTAGTTCGCACGCCTGGCGCGCCCGGACTCACGTGCATCGCGGCGCGCAACGCGCCCATCGATGGCTCCGTGGAAGGCGCCTAGCGGTGGGGCTGAGCGAGAGAGTCGGCTGCCACTTTCGTCCCGTGCCGCGGCCAGTGACGATGGAACGCTCGACTAACGAGCGCGAGCGCGACGCCGCCGAGCGCCGCAGCCGGCAGCACGGCGAAGAAGATCCCGAGCGCGCGGAGACTTTTCCCGATCGGCACCGGACCGGCCATCGCCACCGTGAGCGCCAGCGTCGCCGCCGCACCCGCTAGGCCGCCGCGGCGGCGGCCCGTGCGGACGCGGCCGAAGATCCATCCGGCGCCCGGGGCGAGCACGAGGGCCACGCCGACCGCGAGCAATTCGAAGCGGGGCGCAAGTCCAAAGAGGCGCAGCGTTGCGTCCGCGAGCGAGACCGGCGCGACGAGGAGCCAGAGGAGCGCGCCGAACCGGAGCCCGAGGGCCGCCGCCGCGCGTGGATGCAGGTCGGCGTGCCCAGGCTCGAGCTCGGCGAGCGCCCATCCCGCTGCGGCACCAGCCAGAGCGCCGAAGGCGAGACCCGAGGTCATGCGGTCCCAGATCGGGACGATGAGGACCGCGTGCAGGGCCGCGAAGCAGAGGGCGCCGACGACGCCGCTCAGAAGCCCGGCGAGCGGCGGGAGCCAGACCGACCGAGCGCGCTTCGCAGACGTGGTCATGCACGTCCTACGCGAGCCAGTCGTCGCAGTTTCGCGGGGAGCCGTCTAACGGCGATGGCTCAACGACGAGCCGCGCGCGATCGTCGCGGCGATGTGAACTCGTGCCGCGCGAACCGCCGGCGGTGATGCGTTGTCATGCGCGCCGCGGGGTAGTCACGCTGCGGTGGGCAGGGTCCATGCTCGCTTTCGCCTGTTTCGTCAGGAGGAGCGTTCCGGTCAATCGATGACGGCGCGCTCGAACAGTGCGATGCGCGAGCGAGCAGCGCGCGCCGCGCCGAGACTGAACCCGGCGCGGTCAGGCCTCGAGCGGTCGATCAGACGACCGTGAAGTTCGCCATCATGCCGGCGTCTTCGTGGGCCAGCTGGTGGCAGTGCATTACGTAGAGCCCGCGGTGCGCAGTGAAGCGGATCAGCACGTCGACCGTCTCCCCGTCATTGACGAGCACCGTGTCCTTCCACCCGCGCTCCCATGCGTAGGTCGTTCCGCGGCCTCCGCTGCGCGACTGGACCTGAAAGTGGACGCCGTGCACGTGCACGGGGTGCGGTCCGTTGCCGTTCGTGATGAACCGCCACCGCTCGACGTCGCCGAAGGGCACGCTGAACTCTATCGCGTTCATGTCGTACACTTTGCCGTTGATTCTCGTCATGCCGTCGAACGTGAACGCGCGCTGCCGCACCGGCGAGCCGAGCGCGGGAATCGACGACAGCGAGCCGCTGGGGAGTGTGCCGGCACCTGCGACTCCGGTGCCACGCAGCTCGAGGAGATCCCAGCCGGCGTCCAGATCGCGCAGCATCACCGTCGCTCCAGATGCGAGTGCCCGGCAGTCGACGAGCACGTCGAACCGCTCGCCGGGGGATGCGGTGAGCTCCGCGACGGTTGCGCTCGTGTCCAGGAGGCCTCCGTCGTTGCCGATCAGCGTGAACGCCTGCCCGTTGGACAGCGCCAGCCGCAGGACGCGCGCATTGCAGCCGTTCAGCATCCGGAACCGGTACACGCCGCGATTCACATTGAGGTACGGCATGTAGGTGCCGTTGACGAGCGGCGTATTGCCCCAGAAGCCCGACGACTTCTTGCTGAACTGGAATCCTCCGCGCGAGTCGATGCTGACATCCCGGATGATCAGCGGCAGCTCGTAGGCGCCAACGGGGAGTCCGAGTGGGTTACCAGGAAGGCCCGTATCCACCGAGTCGCGCACGATGAACGCGCCGGCCAGTCCGCGATACACCTGCTCCCCCGTATGGCCGTGGGGATGCGGATGGTACCAGTGGAGGCCGGCGCGCTGGTTGACCACGAGCGCGTAGTCGTAATGCTGCCCCGGCTGCACCGCCTGGTGCGGGTGCCCGTCGTTGTCCGGGTCGGTAAGGAGCCCGTGCCAGTGCGTGATCGATGGTTGGGACAGTCCGTCGACGTTGCGGATCGCAAACGGTCCGCCGGAGGTCGTCTGGATGGTCGGTCCGGGGAGCTGGCCGTTGTACATCCAGGCTGAGGTTTGCACGCCGGGAACGATTTCCACGGTTCCGGGCGCCGCAGTCAACGTCAGCCCGTCCGGCGAAACTACCGGAGGAACCCTGAGCGGATATCGAGTGGCGGCGCCGTTGCCGCCGCGCTTCGGAAGGGCGGCGCCGTGCGGTGCGCCAGTCGGGTCGTCACACGAGACGATCACGCCGCCGATGGTGACGGCGGAACCGGCCAACGCCAGGTTGCGCACGAATTCGCGGCGGTTCCAGGTGGGTGCAGACATCTTCTTCTCTTCCGGGCGAGCCGCGTCGGCCCCATGCCGCGGGCGGCACCGCGCATGATGCACCCACCGGTTGGGTCGTCGCAGCCGAGGAACACCCGTATTCTTCGTGCGGTTTTCCCGCGCGCCCCGCTCGCCATTCCCCAATGGGGAACGGACGACGGCGTCGATGCGAGAGCCGAACGTGAATCCGGGCCCGCCTCTGGATGTCAGTCGCGGTCGCGCGGTGGTCGCACCCGGCGCTGGCGTGCGGCCGCGCCGCTACTCGCTGCGGAGCGCCTCGACCGGATGCACCAGACTGGCCCGCCGCGCCGGCATGTAGCTCGCTAGCAATCCGACGCCGATCATCAGCGCGGCCATCGCTCCAAAGACGAGCGGGTCCACCGCCCGCACCTCGTAGAGCAGCGCGTCCATCAGCCGGGTGGATGCCAGCGCGACCGCGACGCCGAGCACTACGCCCACGAGCACCACCTTCGCGCCCTGCCGCACGACCTGCTGGCGTACCGCGCCGCCCGTAGCCCCCAGGGCCATGCGCACGCCGATCTCGCGCGTTCGCTGGGAAACCGCATACGCCAGCACCCCGTACAGTCCGACGACGCCGAGGATGAGCGCCAGCCCCGACACGACTCCTAACGTCAGCATGGTGAACGAGAGCCCGACCATCGACCGCCGCGCGAGGAACTCCATCGTGTACTCCCGGTACACTGGCGCCTCCGGCGCCACCTCGCGCACCAGCTCGCGGACCTCGCGCGTGAGGCCGCCCGCGCGCGGCGACCTCACGACGTACGCCGGCGACCCCATGCCCCACATCTCCGCCGTCGGACCGGTGAGCGGGAAGTACACCACGGCTTCGCCCGCCTCGCGCCAGTCATCCTGCTTCACGTCGCCCACGACGCCGACGACGGTGAACCACAGTTCGGCACCCGACTGCGTTCCGCGGCGGATCCGCTGCCCGATCGGGCTCTCGCTCGGCCAGAGCTGCTGCGCGACCGACCGGCTGATGACCACGTTGCTGTTGGGGGTGAACGCTTCGTCGGGGGTGAACGTGCGACCCTGCACCAGGTCGATGCCCATCGCCCGGAAGTAGTCGCCGCCGGTGAAGTTCACGTCGAGTAGGGCGCCGCCGCCGTCGGCGCTCATCGATTCGGTGAAGAAGCGGTTGGTGCCCGTGCCCTCGTCCAGCGGGATGTTGTTCACGACGCCGACCGTCGTCACGCCGGGCAGCGCCCGCAGCCGGTCCATGAACGCGTTATGGAACCGCCCCAGGCTCGGCCCGTCGTTCAGGTCGTCCTGGTCGGGTGCGAACTGAAAAGTGTAAATGTCGGCCGTCTCGTAGCCCGGGTCGACGCTGCGCAGGCGCTGAAAGCTCTGCACCAGCAGCGCCGACCCGATGAGGAGAACCAGCGCGAGCGCCGTCTGGCCGACCACGAGAACGTCGCGGCCCCACTGGCGGCCGCCCGTCGAGCCGCGCTGCCCCTCGCGGAGATGGTTCAGATCGGGGGAGGACGCGCGCAGCGCCGTCACGCCGCCGCAGGCGAGTGCGGCGAGCAGCACGAGTCCTAACGTCGCGAGGATCGTCGGCAGGTCGAGCCCCGCCGTGCCGAGTCGCGGAATCCCTTCGGGTGCAGCGCGCACGTAGGCCGGCACCGTCACCGCGCTCAGCGCCACCGCCAGCACTCCCGCCGGCAGCGCCACCAGGACCGCCTCGGCCATCTGCAGCCTGACCAGCTGAGCGCGCGAGGCGCCGATCGCCCGGCGCACCGCCATGTCGCGCCGGCGGCCTTCGGCCCTGACGAGGAAGAGGTTGGCGACGTTCGCGAAGGCGATCAGCAGCACGATCGACACCGCGCCGAGCAGCACCCAGAGCGAAGTGTTGACCGCCGGCTCGACGAGTCGGTCGAGGATGGGGTCCACGACCGCACGGTGTTGCGAGATGAGGCGCGCATAGTTCGGCGATCCGCCGAACCGCTCCGGCAGCTGCTTCGACAGGCGGGTCAGCTCAGCGGCGAGCTGTTCTCGAGTGACGTCCGGCTTCATTCGCGCGACGACCGGCAGTCCGAGATTGCCCGGCTGGACCGACTCGAGTCGGGGCTCGCCGGCATTCCAGAGCAGCGTCTCGTCGGAGGGGAACCGGAACTCGGGCGGCATGACGCCGATGACCTCCTTCATGCGGTCCGAGACGAAGTACGACCGGCCAACGACGTTAGGGTCGCGTCCGAACCAGCTGGCCCAGAGCTGATCGCTGATCACGACCACCCCCTCCTCGTCCTCCGGAACCGGCAGCCGACCGAGCTGCGGGCGCACGCCGAGCGTGGCGTACATGTCGTTCGTGGGCCACGCCATCGGGATGCGCTCGACGCGCTCGTCGGTGCGCAGCGTCGAGGTGCCGCCGCCGAACACGAAGATCCCATCGAGAAGCTGCGAGTTCTCCTTGTAATGGAAGTAGAAGTCGAAGCCGAGGCCGAACCGCTCCGGGAGATCGGAGCCGGGCGCGGTCCCCGACAGCACGACGAGGCGATCGGGAGCTGGGTAGGGGAGCGGGCGCAGCAACACGGCGTTGACGACGCTGAACATCCCGGCGACGGCGCCGATCGCGAGGGTGAGCGTGCCGATCGCGATGATGAGAAAACCGGGCGTGCGGCGGAGCGCGCGGGCGGCGTGGCGGAGATCCGTGAGCCACTGGCTCATGACGTGCCTCCCGATTGAGATGTCGGGTTGGACAGGTGCAACGGAGAGATGGTTGCACGTACGGCCGGGGGGTGGGGCGGTTTCTCGACGCCGCGCCGCGTCGCGATCCCGGACCGTTTCCGTACATTCATCGCGACGCGTGCCGCGGTGCCGCCCAACGGCGGTGGGCGCTGGAGGAGGTTAGGCTGCGACGGTCGCCCGACGGGTCCAAGGGCGGGGTCGACGACGACCGCCTGTCGACCTCAGCGCAGCTTCGTGACGAGCGCCTTTGCCAGATTCACGACGCCGGGCTTCACCGCATCGATATCGCCTTCGGCGGTCGCCTGCAGCGTCAGCAGATGCGGGCCGACCTTCGCGTAGAGCTCGCCGTAGCCGTTAGGATTTCGATGGAAGACCGCCTCGTCGCCGACGCCGCCCACGGCGTCCGTGCCGTCCTTCTTGCGCACGGCGTCGAGCGTCCGCGGCGAGAAGGGAAGAACCTGGATGGTGACCGAGGGATAGTTGCACGACGAGCCGGACGTGCCGATGGCGTCTTCCTCGATCGGCATGTTGTCGAGCATCGGCGCCCAGGGCAGATGCTTCTTGACGTCGGCCTTCGTCACGAGCGCACAGGCCCGCACTCGCGTGCCGGTGGCGGCGGCCGGCTGCTGCGTGGCGAGACGTGCCTGCGCGGAACGCCGCATGTGCACCAGCGATCGGGAATCGGGAATCGGGAATCGGGAGTCGGGAGTCGGGAATCGATCACGGGCGGAGCTGGACTTTGCCTAGATGCCTGCGTCGTTTCGCGCGCAGCTTCGACCCCCGACCCCCGATCCCCCGAACCCCGATTCCCGATTCCCGATGCCCGACTCTGGACATACCTCGCACTGCAATGTATAGTGCTTCTAGGTAAGCTCGGATGGATTGTCGGGAGGGGCCGCTCGACCGGGAAAATCATGGAGATCAACAAAGATCTGATCGCTGCCTCGTCGACCCCAATCGTTCTGGCGATCCTGGCCGAGGGCGACAGCTACGGCTACGCCATCCTGCAGCGGGTGAAGGAGTTATCTGGAGGTCGTATGGAGTGGACGGACGGCATGCTCTACCCGGTCCTGCATCGGCTCGAGCGGCTGGGCTACATCGAGGCGCGGTGGGAGGTGGCCGAGAGCGGCCGCCGGCGGAAATACTACCGGCTGACCTCCGGCGGTAAGGCTCAGCTCGCCGAAGAGAGGAAGCAGTGGCAGGCGGTGGACGCGACGTTGCGGGGAATCTGGGAATCAGTCGCCGTTCCGATCTCTACCTTGGCGGCCTCGGCCGCGCCACGACCACAGGGGGCCTGAGCGATGCAGCCTTCGGACGCTGCCGCCTCACTCGAGGAGCAGATCGATCAATGGCGGAGCTACCTCCGCCATCGGCAGGCCATCCATTCCGTGGATGTCGCGGAGCTCGAGGACCATCTGCGCGAGCAGGTCGCGGGGCTGATGGACGCCGGACTCGCCACCGACGAGGCGTTCCTCGTCGCGGTGAAGCGCATGGGGAGCCTCGACGCGCTCTCGCGGGAGTTCGCGCGCGAGCACTCGGAGCGCCTGTGGAAGCAGCTGGTCGTCGTCCCGACCGAGGCGGACGAGCCGCGAGCGCGAGTGCGAACCGACGCGGTGGTCGCCTTCGCGCTGGCGGTGGCGGCGGCCGTGGCCATGAAGATCCCGGCGCTGTTCGGGATGGATCTGGACGAGGACGTCGGGTTCTACGCGCGCAACGTCAGTCTCTTCGTGCTGCCCCTGCTGACGGGGTACTTCGTCTGGAAGCGGCGGCTCGACGGGCGCACCGTCCGGTGGCTGGCCGCGGCGTTCGTCGCGGCGGCGGTGTTCGTCAACGTCTATCCGTTCGCCGACGAGGGGTCCACGTTAGGGCTGGCGGCTCTGCATCTGCCGATCGCGCTCTGGCTGGCGGTCGGGATTGCGTACGCGGGCGGGCGGTGGAGTCAGGTCGAGGGCCGGATGGACTTCATCCGGTTCTCGGGCGAGCTGTTCATCTACTACGTGTTGATTGCGTTAGGTGGCGGCGTGCTGACGGCGTTCATGGCGATGCTCTTCTCGGCCATCGGCATCGATGCGGAGCCGTTCTTCGAGTCGTGGCTGCTGCCGTGCGGAGCCGCGGGCGCCGTGCTGGTCGCCGCCTGGCTGGTGGAGGCGAAGCAGAGCGTGATCGAGAACATGGCGCCGGTGCTCACCCGGCTGTTCACGCCGCTGTTCGCCGCGCTCCTCGTCACGTTCCTCGGCGCGCTGCTGGTGACCGGGCGCGGCATCGACATCGAGCGCGAGGTGCTCCTCGCGTTCGACCTGCTGCTGCTGCTCGTCCTCGCTCTGATGCTCTACTCCATCTCGGCGCGGGATCCGCGGGCGGGGCCCGGGGTCTTCGACGTCATGCAGGTCGTGCTGCTGATCAGCGCGCTCGTCGCCGACGCGGTGGCGCTGTGGGCCATCGGCGCGCGCATCGGCGAGTTCGGCTTCAGCCCCAACCGGGTGGCCGTGCTGGGCGTGAACGTGATCCTGCTCGTCAACCTGGCGTGGTCGGCGGTGCTCTACCTCCGCTTTCTGCGTGGGCGCGGATCGTTCGCTGCGCTGGAGCGGTGGCAGACGGGGTACCTGCACGTCTACGCCGCGTGGGCCGCGTTCGTGGTGATCGTCTTCCCGCCGGTGTTCGGGTTCATCTGAAGCCGGGGCGGGGGACGGGGGACGCGGGGCGAGGGGCGAGCGAGCAGCCTGACGTCCCGCGACGCCTGACGATTCCGAGCAACCGGCGCGTTGCGGGGGACGCGGCCCGGCGGCTCGACGATTGAGCCGCGGACCTCGCTGGCGGTCGAACCGATCTCCCGTTGCGGAGTCCTGTCCGCACCAAACTTTGTACCATAAAGTTAATCTCAACCAGGGCGTAACCTGCCGTTCCAAGGGAGTACTTCGATGTCCAGACTCGCACCGCTCGTCGTCGCCGCCCTGCTCGCTGCCGCGCCCGCTTCCGCACAGGACAGGGCTGCCGAGATCGACGAGATCTTCAGCTTCGCCACACCGGCAACGCCCGGCTGCGCCGTCGGCGTCTCGCGGCACGGGAAGGTGGTCGTGAACCGCGCCTACGGGTTGGCCACCGTGGAGCGCGGCGCTCCGTTGAGCGCGAGCTCGACGTTCGACATCGGGTCCACGCAGAAGCAGTTCGTCGCCGCGGCGATCCTCCTCCTCGTCGAAGACGGGCGCCTCGCCCTCTCCGACGACATCCGTAAGCATTTTCCGGAACTGCCTGACTACGGTCACGCGGTCACCGTGGACCACCTGCTCACTCATACCGGCGGCCTTCGCGATTGGACCGGGCTCCTCCCGATGGCCGAAGAGGGCGCCGAGGCATTGACCGTGATCCTGCGCCAGCGCGGCCTCAACTTCGTGCCTGGCGAGGAATGGTCCTACTCGAACAGCGGCTACGTGCTGCTGAAGGAGATCGTGACGCGCTCCAGCGGCATGTCCTTCGCCGAGTTCGCGCGTACGCGATTGTTCGAGCCGCTCGGCATGACGTCGAGCGCCTACGTGCCCGACATCACGCATGCCGGCCCGAACGCCGCGCTCGGCTACCAGAAGGACGGCGCCGGTTGGAAACCGTTCATGCGGCTCGGCAACAACCGCGGCGGCGGCGCCATCGTCAGTTCGGTCGGCGATCTCCTCATCTGGAACGACGCGCTGGCGAGCGAAAAGCTCGGGAAATTCGTCACAGGCAAGCTTCATGAACGGACGAGGCTGAGCAACGGCCGGACGCTCAAGTACGCGCGTGGACTGATCGTCGACCACACACCCGGCGGCCTCGTGATATCGCACTCCGGCGGTGCGGCCGGGTTCAGCACCTGGCTGGGTCGCGTCCCGGAGCACGCCTTGTCGGTGGCCGTCGCGTGCAACTTCGATCCGGTGTCGGCCACCGCGCTGGCGGGGCGCGTCGCGGATCTGTACCTGCCTCCGGCTCCCCAAACGGCGCAGGCTCCGGCAGACAGCGATGCCGCGGCAGCAGCCAGGATCGACGTGAACGTCAGGGCCGGGCTGTTCTTCAACGAGCGTACCGGCGAACCGCTGCGCCTCATCGTGAACGACGGCAGGCTGCAGGTCGAAGGCGGGCGTCCACTCATGACGATGGCCGGGGATCGATTCCGTGCTGCGCGTGGGGACCTGTTCTTCATGTCGCAGGACGAGTTCGAGCTGTACTTCCCGTCACCGGACCGGCTCGAGCTGACATCCATGGAGGGCCTGACGACGCGGTATCGTCGCGCCCAGCCGTACTCGCCCACCGCGGCCGATCTGCAGGCGCTGGCGGGCCGGTACGAGAGCGATGAGCTCGGGTCCGTTTTCGAGATCGTGCCCGCAACGGGCGGCATCGTAATGCGCTTCGAACGCTCCCCGGAGAGAGCGGTGGACTTCGTGCCGGTCGAGCGCGACGTGTTTCAGTTCCGCAGGATGCTGGTGCGCTTCCAACGTGACGCGGCCGGAACGGTCGTCGGCTTCGATTACAGCAATCCGGTCATCCGCAACATCAGGGTCACGCGTGTGGGCGACCTGGCCGCGGCGAGCAGGCCCGCCACCGAACGCCCGAGTTCCGAGCCTTCGAGCGCAACCCCAGCCGCTCCCAGCCTCGAGGCGCTGACCGGCTTCTACGAAGCGCAGGCGGGCCGCGGCATAACGATCGTCGTGGAGAACGGCAAGCTCTACGGCGAGCCGACCGGCAATCCCCGGCGCGAGCTGGTGCTCCAATCAGGCACCACGTACACGGTCGTCGGCACATCGTCGCCCATGACGGTGACGTTCGTTCTCGGTGCGGACGGGCGTGCGACGGAGATGGTCATGCGCCAGGGCGATGGTGAGCGGCGGTTCCCGAAGGTTCGCTGACCACCCGAGCGCCAAGCCGGCGCGCCTGACGCGGCGCGCCCAAGTCCCCTCGCGCGGCCGATGGTGGAGTTTGGGCCGAAGGAGCTGTGGCCTCGGACCCCGTTACGGAGTGGCCGGCGGACTACCGTTCCGCCGGCTTCTCCACTCGGGGGAGGTACATCGTGAAGGTCGTGCCGCCCTGCGGCGAGGACTTCACGTCGATGCGGCCACCATGCGCGCTGGCGATCCGCTCGGCAATGTAAAGCCCCAGTCCGAGGCTGCCGGTCGGGCCCCTTTCGGATGGTACACGAGGGGACACCCGGGACTTCATCGGGTTGAAGATCCCATCGAGCTGGTCGGGCGGGATCGGCGCGCCGTAGTTATGCACCACCACGGACACGAGCTCTGCTCCACCTCGGATCTCCACCGCTACCACCGATCCCACACTCCCGTGCTGCACGGCATTGCCGATCAGGTTGCCGAGCGCCTGGCTAATGCGCCCTCGATCCCACGCGCCCCGCAGCGCTCCGTGCGAGTCGACGTGTATCGGGCATTCCGGGTGCGCCGCCGTGATCTCGTCGACGACGTCGCGCACCACCTCGTCGAGGCTCATGTCCGCCCTCACCACTGGGATCCCTGCACCCAGCCGCGTCCGCGTGAAATCGAGGAGATCTCCAACCCTGTCGTTGGTTCGCTTGGCGCTCTGCGCGATTCGTGAGGCGAGGGCCCGGGGCGGCTCCTCCAGCTCGGCGGATTCCAGCATGAAGGCGGCCGACGTGTAGATCGCTCCCAGCGGCAGCCGCAGGTCATGGCCGAGAATCGCAAGAAACATCTCCTTCGACTGCGCGAGTTCCTCGTTGTACTTGTCCATCGACTCCGCGAGCGCCTGATCGATCGCTTCGTTGAATCGCGTCAGATCCTCCAGC
>DATHUW010000190.1:0-7534 GCA_035461825.1 Gemmatimonadaceae bacterium | reverse complement strand
GGTGGGCTGGATGGGCCGCCTCAACCTCACGTCGGAGATCACGCCGACGCTCACCGCGCAGGCGGCCTACAACTATCGCGCGCCGATGAAGATCGAGCGCGGAGAGTTCGCCGCGCAGCAGATGATGTTCTTCGTCGTCCGCCGGAAGATCCAGGGCGACCAGGGATCGGTGTTGCTGCGGGTGGTGGATCCGTTCGAGATGATGAGGTTCCGCGTGCGCACCGGCGATGGGACGGTGATGCAGGTGACGGAGCGGGATCCGCGATCACGCATGGTGTTCCTCGGCTACCAGTACAATTTCGGCCGGCCGCCGCGCGTGAGGCAGGTGATTCCGGAGCAGACGGGCGGGGGCAGCGTCGGGTTCGGGACGCCGTAGCGGGGCGTCACTCCGGGCACAGGGGTTCTAACGAAGCGGCGGAGCGCGGCGGGCACTGAGGCCGCCGCACTCCGCCGCCTTGCCGCCGTCGGGCCTGCCGGAGGGCGTGGGCCCGATCACGGCAACCGGCCCTGGCGGAACGCGTCGCACCACGTGGCGTCGTCCGCCTTTCCGAGCTCGCCGCGCTCGCGGAAGATTCATCTGGCCGGATGCGCGCAGCGCCGCGTCAGGCATCACGCGCAGCCCGCCCATGGAGACCACCGGCCCGCTCGTGAAGCCGACGGTTCGCCCGGTGCGAAGACCAGCACGGATTGCGGAATCCCGTCGACTCCGGCGAGTTGAGTGAGCGTCCAGGATTGCGGGACGCCCACATCGCCGCCGCCCCTGCGCCGGTTGCACCGCTCGCGGCTTGCGTGCTAGCGTACCGGCGTCGGGCCAGAAAGCCGGCCCCAACGGCGCTCAAGTCAGCGTTCTCCTTCCTCACCTCCCAGATGCGCTTCCATCACATCGCTTCGGCACTCGCCGGGCTCCTGATCGTCTCCTGCGCGCGCGGGCCGGGCGGCACCGCCCCGTCGCCCGAGCGCGGGAGCTACGACGTCATCATTGAAAACGGGCGCATCGTCGATGGCACGGGCAACCCGTGGACCTACGGCGACGTCGGCATCCGCGGCGACCGGATCGCCGCCGTCACCCCGCCAGGCGCACTGCGCTCGGCTACGGCGATGCAGCGGGTCGATGCGCGCGGGCATGTCGTGGCGCCGGGATTCATCGACGTCCAGTCGCACTCCTGGGAGAGTCTGCTCTGGCGCGATGGCCGCGTGCTCAGCAAGGTCACCCAGGGCGTCACGAGCGAGATCCTCGGCGAAGCGACGACGCCGGCGCCGTCGAACGAGAACATGGATTCGCTGCTCGAGACGGCGGCCATGGAGCCGCCGCGCGCGGCGCTGCAGCAGTCCTTCCGCGGCGAGCGCGGGTTCGGTGCCTGGCTCGATGCCTTCGCCCGCCACCCGCGATCCGTGAACGTCGGATCGTACCTCGGCGCCACGACGGTCCGCGCCTTCGTCATGGGCCAGTCGCCCGGCGCGCCTAACTCTGCGCAGCTGGAAGAGATGCGGACCGTCGTTCGCAATGCGATGCGTGACGGCGCATTCGGCATCTCGTCGGCGCTCATCTATCCGCCGGGCTCCTATGCCGGCACGGCGGAGCTCATCGAGATGGCGAAGGCGATGGCACCGTATCACGGCGGCTACATCACGCACATGCGGTCGGAAGACGACTCGCTGCTCGAGGCGATGGACGAGGCGTTCCGCATCGCGGAGGAGGGAGGCGTCCGGCTCGACATCTATCACCTCAAGGCGTCGAACCGGAGGAACTGGGGCAAGGCGGCGGCAGCGGTCGCGAAGATCGATTCGGCGCGCGAGGCCGGCCTCGATGTCGGCGCCACGATGTATCCCTATCCGTTCTCCGGGAACAACCTCGGCGAGTGCTTCCCGGACTGGGCGGCCGAGGAGGGGAAGCTGATGGAGAACCTCGGGAATCCGGAGACGCGGGCACGCATCCTCCGCGAGATGGCCGATCCTAACGGCGACCCGCTCTGCCAACGGGAAGGGCCATCGGCGTACCTCATCGGCGACTTCCGGAAGCCGGAATACCAGAAGTACGAGGGGAAGCGGCTCGGCGAGATCGCGGACGACCTGGGGATGCCGTGGCCGGAGGCGATCGTCGAACTCATAACGAACGAGGGGCGCGACCTGTCGAAGATCAACTTCACGATGTCCGAGGACAACGTGCGGATGCAGATCCGCTACCCGTGGGTCATCATCGGTACGGACGCCGGCGGCGTCGATCCGGACAGCACGACGCGCGTGGTGCATCCGCGAACGTACGGCACCTACCCGCGGATCCTCGGCCGCTACGTGCGGGAGGAGAAGTTGTTCCCGCTCGAGGAAGCCGTGCGGAAGATGACCAGCGCCGTTGCTGCGCGGCTCGGGCTCCGCGACCGCGGCCTTCTCCGTGAAGGGATGTTCGCCGACGTCGTCGTGTTCGATGATGCGACGATCATCGATCGGGCGACGCCGGAGCGGCCGCATCAGCTCAGCGTCGGCGTGGAGCAGGTGTTCGTGAACGGGGTGCAGACCCTGAAGGATGGCGCGCATACGGGCGCCACGCCGGGGCGTGTGTTGAAAGGGTGGGGTGGCAGATAGGCGGCCGCGCGGTCGCGGTAGGCGTCCGTATGTCGCCGCATCCGCCCGGCTCCCGGACGCGACGGTGAAGTGCAGGGAGTGTCGTCACGAATCGTCCTGGATGGCTGTTCCTCGGCTGACACCACTCCAGGAGCCGGCCGATGCGTGCTCGTACCCTACTCCTCGTCGCGCTCTTCGCGTCGTTCGCCGCGAGCGGAGCGGCTCAGCCCGCCGGTATACCGCCGATCCACCGCGATCCCGGGATCCCGGTCTCGATGTTCGGGATCTCCATCGCCGCCGGCGAACTGCTCATCTATCCGTTCTTCGAGTACTACCGCGACGCCGACGCGGAGTACGCACCTATCGAGTTCGGAACCGGCCCCGACCTCGACTACCGGGGTCGCTATCGTGCCAGCGAGGGCTTGCTGTTCCTCGGGTACGGCCTCTCCGATCGTCTCGCGGTCGAGTTCGAGGCGGCGGTGATCAGCGCCCGGCTGGAGAAGTCGCCTGACGATACGTCGGCCATGCCGGCGGTCATCGAGGAGTCCGGGCTCGGAGACGTCGAGGGGCAGCTCCGGTGGCTCTGGAACCGGCGTGCACCCGGCAAGTCGCAGCTCTTCTCGTACTTCGAGACCGTCTTTCCCCTGCAGAAAGACCGGCGGCTCATCGGCACCCAGTACTGGGAATTCAAGTTCGGCACGGGAATCGTGCGCGATTTCCCCTGGGGCGCCATGACCCTTCGCGCGGCCGTTGAGTACGATGGCGAGGAGAAGAAGGCTGTACCGGGCGAGTACGCCGTCGAGTTCCTCCGTCGCCTCAATCGCACGCTGCGGCTCTACGCGGGAATCGAGGGGAGCGAGGACGAGGTGGAAGGGATTGCCGAGCTGCAGATCGCGCTCGCGCCATCGATCGCCCTGAAGCTCAACAGTGCGTTCGGCCTCACCTCCAAGGCCACGGACTGGGCGCCGGAGATCGGCGTCCTCTTCCGTTTTCGCTAGGCGGTTCCGCGCGCCCTTGACGGCGCGCGGAAGACGCGGAATGTTGGGGGCAGGCCGCCGAGGCGAACGGGCGTACGCCGGTGTGCCCCGGTTTCGAACGCGCTCGCGCGAGGCGTCGTGGCGGCGGGAGTGCCCGTGGCGTATTCCACGCTTCTGTTGAGCGCTCTGTCGCTCGTGCTCCAGGACCCGGGCGGCGCCGTCCGCGGGACGATCGTGGACGCGGGGACGGGACGGCCGCTGCACGGTGCGACCGTCGCCCTCACCGATCTCAACCGGTCGGCGGCGACCGACGCGCACGGCGCGTACCGATTCGCGGCCGTCCCGCCGGGACCGCAGCATCTTACCGCGCGATACCTCGGATACGCCCCCCGAACCGTCCACGCCCTGGTGCCGAGCGCCGGTGACGTGGCGATCAGCATCGGGCTCGCCCCCCTCCCGCGGCGCCTGACGACCGTCGTGATCCGCCGGGAGGTTCCGGCGGCCGCAGGCAGCGTCCGCGATGCCGCTCGGACGCCGGACCGTGCGATGTCCATCCACGAGATTCGCCGCCATCCCCTGCTCGCGGAACCCGACGTGCTCGAGGCGATCGCCGGCGGCGGCGTCGCGGTCGAACCCGAAGCGCCCTCCGGCGTTCACATCGACGGCGCGGCGGCGGACCAGACTGCCTATCTACTGGATGGGATCCCCATCTTCAGTCCGTATCACGCCGCCGGAGTCTTCGGCGCCTTCAACCCGGATGCCATCGACGACATCGCCGTCTGGTCTGGCTCCGTACCTCCCGACCACGTTGCGGCGGTCGGCGGCGTCGTTGCGGCGCGCACGCGCCGCCCGGATCGCCGGTGGAGCATGCAGGGGAGCGCCGGATCGGCGCAAGCACGCCTGACGGTCGACGGACCCATCGGCGCAGCGCCAGGCAGCGCCCTGATCGCCTTGCGAACCGGCTTTCCGGGTGCGTTCCCGAGTGCCGGCGACGATTCCCGAATCCAGGGAGCGGGGGGCGACCGGATCATCGCCGCTTCCGCCAAGGCGCGTGGCGGCGTGGTGCGCGCGCTCTACTACGACAACGAGAACGAGCTCTCCGTCGCGAGCGATACGGCATCGGTGTCTTCCGCGCCTCGCCACACCTTCGAATGGCAGAGCCGGTCGGGGGGCGGCGAATGGCAGCGCACCAGCGGGCCGAGACGCATCGCGCTGCGCGTATGGAATGCGGATGCCGCGACCCGCATCGGCTGGCGCGCCGATTCGGGCGGCTACCTGGATCTTGCCGCCACTCGGCGGGATGTGGGGGTCCTTGCGAGCCTCGGGCTGACCGGCGCCCGCAGCATAACGACCGCGCTGGTGCGGCTGGAGCGCATCCGCACCACCGTGACGGAGCGGGATTCGGCAAGAGAGACGCCCGTGGTGCTGCGCGGCGGTCCGACGGTGATGACGCTCGGCCTGGAGCACGATCGGCCGGTTGGCTCGCACACGCGCGTGCAACTGCACGGCGGCGCGGCGCTCGCCGGCGATGCCGTGTTCCTTTCCCCGGCCCTCGCGGTGCGGTGGGAGCCCGTCGCGCGGGCGACGGTTCGCCTTTCGGCGGGACGACGGCACCAATTCGCCCAATCGCTCCGCAACGACGAGTCGATCGTCGGAACCGTCTTTCCCGCGGAGGTCTACGCGGCGGCGGAACGTGCCAGCGGCGTGCCCGTGGCGCGGGGCGAGCATGTGACGCTCTCCGTCGATGTGCAGGCGGATGCCGCCACCGGCGTCGGAGTCCACGCGTACGCCCGGCGTTCGCGCGGGCTGGTACTGTCCGCCGCGTCCGGACGGCAGCCGTTCGCGATCCACGATCTCGCGACCGGCTCCGCTCGCGCCTGGGGCGCGACCGTTCAGGCGTCGCGCAGTACTCGGCGTTATGCAGTGCTGGCGAGCTACGGCTGGCAGCACACGACGGTCCGGCATCCCGGCGGCAGCTACACGCCGCGCCATTCCGCCAGGCACCGCATCGACGCCGGCATCATGGGCTACCCGGGATCCACGCTCTCGCTGCGGGTGGGCACGATCTTCATCGCGGGGCGCCGCGCCACGCCGGCCATCGGCGCAGTGGAGTGGGAGTCGTGCAACCTGCTCGATCTGGGATGCGAGTTCGCAGGCAGCCCGACGACGAGTCCCCGCGAGGCGGGCAGCGTTAGGCTACCAGCCTACCTTCGCGTCGACCTCGGCGCGCGCAAGCACTGGCACGTGCAACTGGCGTCACGGGACCTGACGCTCGCGGCGTTCGTAACGGTGACGAACCTCGTGGGCAGGGCGAACACGCTCGTCTACGCGAGCGACCCCGCCTCGGGAGACCGGTTTCCGGTCACCATGCGCCCCCTCGCGCCGCTCGTCGCCGGCATCGACTGGCGGTTCTGACCGTGCCCAGCCAGCGCGCGCCGGGCGATTCCGGCCCCAGCGTCACGTTTCACCCCGCTCGCCGGTTTCTACGGGTGGAGACATCGTGACGACGCATACACTGCATACCCCCGCCGAGCGAACGACGCGGGCGGCACCGGCCGGCGAAGGTGCCGCGACGGCTGGCGCATCGGCGTTCGAGGCGGCGTTTCGCGCGATGTTCGATGGCTACTTCACGCGGATCTTCCGCTACCTCGACCGCATGACCGGCGATCCCGACGCGGCGGCGGACGCTGCGCAGGAGGCATTCGTGAGGCTGTACGGGCGCGGCGTGATGCCCGAGCGACCATCAGCCTGGCTGGTGACGGTCGCGCTGAACCAGATGCGCAACGCACTCGCGCAGCGTACCCGTCGCGCCGAGCTGCTCACGGTGGAGCGGGGGCGGCTCGTGCACTCCGAGCCGCCGGACGGTCCCGCGGATCTCGTCGAGCGTGAGGATGAACGCCGTCGGGTCCGCCGCGCGCTGGACCTCCTGTCGGAGCGCGATCGATCCCTCGTGCTCCTGCGCGCCGAAGGCTACAGCTATCGGGAGCTCGCCGAGGCGCTCCACCTACACGAGGCGAGCATCGGGACGCAGCTGGCCCGGGCCAGAGCGCGCTTTCGGGATGCCTGCGAGGAGCCGACGAATGCACGTTGACGCCGAGCGGTTGTTTCGCTATGCCGATGGCGCGCTTGCGCCTGACGATGCCGAGCACGTCCGCTCGCACGTCGCGGAGTGCGACGCCTGCCGGGTGCACGTGGAGCGGACGATGGAGGAATGGCGGGAGATCGAGGCGCGGCTCGGCGCGATCGACCACGCGCCTCCCGCGGTCGTGGTGACGGACATCATCACGCCGCGCGGCGCCGCGCGGTTCCCTCGCCTGCGCGTGGCCGCCGGCATCGTGCTGGCACTCGCGGTCGCGGGGGCGGTGTACGCCGTCCCGGCGGTGATTCTGCCGAGGTGGTTCCCCGAGCCGGCATCGGTAGAGGACGAGGGCACGCGGAACCGAAGCGAGGGCCTCCCAACGACCGCGCCCGACACGCCGCAAGCCGGCATCGCGGTCCAGCCTGGTGAGGCACTTCGCCTCGATGTCGCGACGACGGGTTCGTCAGGCAGCCTGGAGGTCCGGCGGACCGACGGCGCCGAGGTGCGCGTTCGAGCGCCGATCGGCGCGGCGACCTTCGCGACGGAGGAGCGGCGGCTCCTGGTCACGGTGGCGCGCGAAGGAACGACGATCGAGATCGAGATCCCGCGTACTGCCTCCCGTATCGAGATACGCGTCGACCAACGTGTCGTGTTCCGCGCCGCGGACGGGAGCAGTGACCCAGCGTTCGATGCGGAGCCGGACGGCACGGTGAGGATTCCCTTCGCCGCCCGGCGGCCGTAGCCTCCAGCGGTCAGTCCCGTCGGACGGGTCAAGTGGCTCGGTCGCCGTTCTACCGGAGCACCAGCGACGTCATGCGGGTCGACATCAACACGACGGACACCCTCGACAATCGTGAGATAACGTCCATCAGCTTCCAGAATCTGGCGAGCAGCAATTCGTGGGGAGCGGACCTGACCG
>DATHUW010000189.1:0-16098 GCA_035461825.1 Gemmatimonadaceae bacterium | reverse complement strand
CTCCTGCCGGACCTGACGATCGTCGTGCTGACCGTGCTCGACCAGGAAACGTCGATTCTCGAGGCGATCTGCGCGGGCGCCGACGGCTATCTCGTCAAGCACACGCCCGCCGATCAACTGCTGTCCCGGCTCCGCGAAGTGATGGAGGGCGGATCGCCGCTATCGGCCGGCGTGGCGCGGACGGTACTGGATCTGGTGCGGGACATCGGATCGTCAGGCGGGCGGCGCGGGCCGGCGTCGTTGAGCCTGACGCCGCGCGAGCAGGAGGTGCTCCGCTGTCTGGTGCGCGGGATGACGTACGGCGGCGCGGCGGCCGAGCTGGACGTCAGCATCGACACCGTGCGGAGCCACGTGCGCAGCATCTATGCAAAGCTCCAGGTGCACACCGTGGCCGGGGCGGTGAGCCGGGCGTTGCGGGAGCGGCTCGTCTAACCTGCGAACCACGCGATCCGGGGCTTCGCGAATCGCGACTCGCGGCGATGCGCCGCGCTCCCCCGGCGTCGGGGGAGCACCGCGCAGATGTCCTTACGCCTCCGTCGACTGCGCCATGACTCTGGCGATGTGCGCCAGGACTTCCTTGTTCTCCTTCTCCGGGCTGAACTCCAGAAACGCGGAGTCTTCGACCACCCAGCCCGTATGATCGGCCGGCCAGTAGAACAGCTCGCCGGCGCTGGTGACCTCCTCCGTTCCATCCAGGTACCGTATGTGCACGGCGCCCTTCGTCACGTATCCCCAGTGGGGGCAGTGGCAAAGGTCATTCGGGAGTCCCTCGAGGAGTGGCGTGAAGTCGGTGCCGGCAGGCAGCTCCATGTAGCCCACGACCATGCCTCCCCAGCCGCTCGCGGCGTGCATTTTCGTGGCGGATGCATCCATCGTGACAGGTAGATCATGCTTGAACTGGTGCATGCGCGCTCCAGTAGTGAGTGCCGACGGCGCAACTACCGACGGCGTTCAGCAGCGATCTGGCAAACCGAACTCTGCGAACGTACGGAACCGCGGCAGGATGCGCAAAGAGAAAATGACTCTCCCGGAGTTGCAGTAGCCGGCTGTGAGGGGAACGCCATGCGATGACCGCGAGGTGACCATGGCCCGGAAATGCCGGACGAGCCCTTTTGTATCGCGCGGAGACGCGAAGGGCGCGGAGGAACCCGCAGCAAGTCTTCCGCATTCCGACTACGCGGCGCGGGCCCGTACGCAGCGACTTCCCGTCGCGATGTTCATGCAGGGACACAGCGAGCAACAGATCGTTCCAGGACGCATGCGGATGTTTCCAACACGTTCCTCCGCGCCTCCGCGCCTCCGCGTGAAACAAACGCAGCCCTGGCGCCAACACCGGATCCGGCACCTAACGGCGCATTCATTCGGCCAACGAGGACGCCTGAGCGGCCCCTCCGCGCTCGGCGGCTGGTGGCGAGGCTGGTCGGGACGTCAGGTATGGCGGAAGCTGCGCTGGACGCCCGGAGGAATGATGAGAGCCGCTCGCGATCGACGTGGAGTCGCTGTTCCGCGGACTCCTCTAGCACCGCGCGCGCTCCACGCGTCACCGCACCGCTTCCCTGATCTTCTGCTCCATTTCCGGCGTCACGTCGGTGGAGCGGGCGGGCAACTCGGTCGTCCCCCGCTCGCCGGCGCGCTCGATGTCCTCGATGAGCAGCTTCATCTCCGCGATCTCGCGGACCTGCGACTCGATGATCTCATCCGCCAGCTCGCGAACGCGGGGGTCGCTGATGCCCGCCTTCCGCGCATTGTTGATGGCAATCGAGTGATGCGGGATCATCGACTTCATGAAGCTGACGTCGCCGATCAGCGCCTGCCCCCGGTTCACCGTCAGCAGGAGGACGCCGAGCAGCGCGGCCACGACCAGGACCGCGACCTTCGTTCCCTTGCCCTTGTACATCGACCACATGAAGGCCAGCATGACGATCGTCATGACGCATCCCATCACGAGCGATGCCATCAGTCGGTTGATGCTGAACGTCGCGTGGTCGACGGTATAGACAAGCTGGTACATCAGGAAGAACATGATGACGATCGACGTGCAGATCATCGCCGCGAATCGACCCCAGCTCATCCCCATCTGCTCGTGCTGATCCATTGCCGCTCCTCCTGCCGTTTCCGGCGCGGGGTACGTCCAGCATTGGCGGTGCGGACACACTGCGCCCCTGGCTACTCGAGCGTGAAGCGGAATGCCCACAAGCCGTTGACCATGTCCGAGGCGAAGACCCAGCCCTCGTGCAGCTGTGGCGCCCAGATGCTGGCGGGGCCGCGCGGGCCGACCGGCCGCACCCACGCGTGCTCCCGGCCCTGCTGCGTTAGGTCACCGGCGAGATCCCCGGTCACATCGATCGCGCGCAGGCCGTTGGAGTACCAGGCCGCGAACAGGATGCCCTCGGTCTCATCGAGCCAGAAGTTGTGCGGTGGCGAGTCGGGCAGGAAGAAATTCGCCACCGTGACGGGTGCCGCCAGATCCGACACGTCCACGACGTGCATGCCGCCGACGGGTTGCGCGAAGGCCTCTTGGCCCACGAAGACGTAGCCTCGCTCGGGCCAGTACCATGCGTTGTGGACGTGACCACCGGGAATCTGAATGCGCGAGACTTCCACCGGATTCCCGGGCGATCCGCCGCGCAACCCGTTGCCGACGTCCAGGATGATCAGGCCGGCGTCCCAGTGTGAGACGAACGCCAGGCCATCGCGCACGAGGACGTCATGCGGATGTGACACGCCGGCATGAAACAACGCGACCTGGCGAGGGACCGCCGGATCGCTGATGTCGATGACGTGCACGCCGTCGACGGGCTCCACGGCGTAGACGAAGTCGCCCTCGATCCAGACGTTGTGAATGCCACCGCTCAGGCAGGACTGATCGGTGGTTGTCGCGCAGTCCCCGACGTAGCGCGTGATCACCGTCGGGTGCAGCGGGTCGGCCATGTCGAGCAGCGTAATGCCGTTGAGCCCATCCGCCGAGCCCTCGTGAGTCAGGATTGCGAGCGCGCCGTCCGTGCGGATCTTCACGTCGTTGACCGTGGCCGCGTCGACGACGAGCGAGTCGGTGAGCGAGATGCGCGTCGGATCGCTGATGTCCCAGACGAAGAGGCGATCGCCGCAGACAGTGCCGACACAACCCACGGTGCCACTGTAGGCGACGCCACCGTGCGCCCAGAAGTCCGACGTGCGGCGCACGCTGATCGAGCCGCTCCCCACCACCTCGAAGCCGCTGGTCGGAGGAGTACCGGTGATCTTCTGGCCGTCGCCGCACGCGAGCAGCGCTGCAATCGCGCATACTGCCGCCGAGCGAAGAACTTGCATCGGTGTCGAAGCCTCCTGCGGATGATGTGCGAGGGATCGGGTGGCACGGACGAGTCTGCGCGCCGAGGTAGGGGGGGACGAGGGGCGGGGGACGGGCAATGGCCGAATGGTATGGATGCAGGACCGTAGAGCGGGAGGCGCAACCGTCCTCGATGCCCGCGAGCGCCCGATCCTCCCAGCGCCGGCGATGGCGACAGCGTGCGATCTGAGTGATACCCCGGAGGACGCGGATGTGCCGATGAACCACCTTTCTCCAGCGATCGTCCGCCCTTCTGTCCCATCGGCTCGGGTCCGGCGCACTGCGCGAGCCACGTTGGCTTCGACTCGGCGGCGCACGTCCGGTCCTATGCTGGATGTAGGAGGGCGCGGCTCGTCAGGCCGCGCCATCATTCGTACGATGCCGCACGATCGAGTCGCCGGCGATGCGTCGATTCACGGCTGCCAGTGCAGGGTGCCCGAGTACCCGTAGGTGGAGAGACCGGTCGTCACGTCCACCGTCCCCTCGATCTGCAGCACGCCATGGAGACCGGACAGGTCACCCGTTCCGCCCTTGATCACCGCGCGCCCGGCGAAGGCGGCGAGTGTCGGGCTGAGCAGCTCCCCCGTGTCGCTCGCCACGAACTCCAGCACGCCGGACTTGCCGCCCACGGTGCAGGTGCACGTGATGGTGAAGTGCGCATTGAACTTTCCGTTAGGATGGATCACCACCTTCAGATCATCATGGAACGGGCCCGACAGCGTGCCGCTGATCGAGCCGTCGGACGTCTGCGTGATGATCGTGTTGCCGCCGGCCGACTGAACGTCGAGGCTGGTGATTGCGGACTGCGCGAATGCTCCGCTGGCCGCGACCTTCACGGCGGCGAGCGCCGGACGCGGCGCATCCACATTCTCCACTCCTACGGGTTCCCGCTCGCATCCGACGAGCATCGATCCGGCCAGAATGGTGACTGCGGTCCTCGGCAGTGCGGTGATGGTCCTCATGCGTCCTCCTGCGCCGTTGATCGGCGGGTGTCGGTTTCCTGCACCGGGGCGGGGTGCTCCTTTGCGACCCGCCACCATGACTCAGAGGGCGGTACACGGAACGAGGGACCGAGTGGGCCACGGGCTTCGCTGCACGAAGGGGATCGGCCGCGGTCTCGATCCCGCGTGGCTGAATGCCCGGCGTTGAGGCGTCATCAGCGGACGGGTATATTCGCGGCAGAACGAGTCCCGCACGCGTGCCATGGGGGCCAAACGCATGACCGATGGGCGCGGCCTGACTGACCGCGAACGGCTCCGCGAGCTCTTCGAACGCGCGCTCGCGCTGCCGTCGGAGGAACGCGCCGCGTTCGTCGACCGTGAGTGCGACGATGCGGTGCTGCAGTCGGAGCTTGCCTCGCTACTCGCCTCGGCCGACGCGGCGCCCGACTACCTCGAGCGACTGGGCGCCGAGATCCTCCCGTCGCTTCTCGAGGCCTTACCGGAAGGTGATGACCTGCTTCCGGGGAGCGTCATAGGGCGGTACGAGGTCCTCGCGCGCATCGGCGCCGGCGGCATGGGCGTGGTCTACCGCGCGCGCGATCCAACGCTCGATCGCGACATCGCCCTCAAGGTGCTCCCTCCGTCGTTGACTGCCGATGACAAGGCGAGGGCGCGGTTGATCCGCGAAGCCAGAGCCGCATCGGCGCTCGATCACCCCAACATCGCCGTCGTGCACGAGATCGGGACGATGTCGCCGGCAGCCGGCGGTTCCGGAGGCGCTCGACTGTTCATCGCGATGGCCTATTACGCGGGGGGAACGCTCGCAGAAAAGCTCGCCCGTGGGCCGCTGCCCGTGAGCGACGCGCTCGACTATGCCATCCAGCTCGCGGAAGGTCTCTCGGCGGCGCACGACGCGGGAATCATCCACCGCGACATCAAGCCGGACAACCTGATCGTGACCGACCGGGGGCAGCTCAAGATCGTGGACTTCGGCATCGCCCTGGCCGGTGGCGCAAGCCTAACGCGCGATGGCGCGATGCTCGGCACGCTGGCGTACATGAGTCCCGAGCAGACGCGCGGGACGCGCGTCGACTCCCGGACCGACCTCTGGTCGGCGGGAGTGGTGCTGTACGAGATGCTCGCGGGGGTGAGACCCTTCCGCGGCGATCCGGGCGAGGTCGTCGTGCATGGCATTCGCCACGATGCGCCGCCGGCACTCGATGCATGGCGCCCGGGCGTTCCGCTGGATCTGGTGCGCGCCGTGGAGCGCTGCCTCGCCAAGGATCCTGACGAACGCCATCCAACCGCCGCGGCGCTGCTGGCCGAGCTGCGCGCCCTGCGCGACGGGCACGCGTCGGTCACGTCGCAACCGTCGATCCTCGTGCTGCCGTTCTCCAACATCAGCCCCGATCCGGATGACCAGTACTTCAGCGATGGGCTCACGGAGGAAGTGATCGCGGACCTCTCGCAGATCCGCGCCCTGCGCGTGATCTCGCGGACGTCGGCAATGCGTCTCAAGAACAGCGGCCGAGACGTGCGGGCGATCGCCGGCGAGCTGGGCGTGCGCTACGTGCTCGAGGGCGCCGTTCGCAAGGCGTCGGCGGCCGTGCGCATCACCGTCCGGCTCATCGATGCCCATCGCGAAGCGCCTCTCTGGGCGCGGAAACTCGATGGCACCCTGGACGATGTCTTCGAGCTGCAGGAGCAGGTCGCGCGGTCGGTGGTCGAGGCGCTGCGCATCCAGCTCTCGCCGGGCGAGGCACGGCGCCTGGCCGACCGCCCGATCCCCGACGTTCGCGCGTACGAGTGCTACCTGCGTGCGCGCTACGAGGCGTGGCGATTCTCGAGCGACGGGCTCGAGCGCGCCAGGCGCTACATCGAGACGGCGCTCGACATCGTCGGGGAGAACGAGCTGCTCTACAGCGCACTCGGCCACATCACCGTCATGTACGGAGAAGCGGGAAGCAATCCGGATCCATCGGCGCTGGAGCGCGTCGAGGAACTGGCGGGCAAGGTCTTCGCCCTGAACCCCGACTCGGCGCGCGGGCATTGGCTCACCGCGTGGACCGCCTTCAATCGTGGCGACCTGCGCCGCGCCATCCGCACGGGTGAACGGGCACGCGCGCTCGCGCCTGACGATGCCGATACCCTGCTCCTCCTCGGCTACGTCTACGCCCACGCGGGCCGCAATGCGGAGGCGCGCGCGCTGCTGGCGCGCGCCCTGGAGCTCGATCCGCTCACCCCGCTCACGCACGGCGTGCAGGGTTTCGTCCCCGTGCTCGAAGGACGGTTCGCCGACGCAATCGAACCGTACCGTCGGAACCTGGAGATGGATCCGGAAAGCCCGTTCGCTGCGGTGTTCGCTGGATGGGCACTGGCGTACGCCGGGCGCCTCGACGAGGCGACTGCCGCACTCGACGACGCGGCGGCACGCTTTCCGAACACTGTATTCGGCTCGTTCGCGCGTTCGCTCGCGCACGGGCTCCGTGGGGAGTGCCCGCAGGCGCTGCGGGCCATAACGCCGATGTTCGAGGCGTCCGCGCAGCGCAGCGAGATGTTCGCTCGCGAACTGGCCCACTGCTATGCGCTGGCCGGGGAAGTTGAGCGCGCGATGCAGTGGGTGGAACGCGAGGTCGAGCTCGGAATGCTGAACTACGAGTATCTGGCCCGGCACGACTGGTTCCTCGCGCGTCTCCGCGACGAGCCGCGCTTCCGTGCGCTTCTCGAGCGGGTGAGGGTCGCGAGCGCCGCGCTCGAGGCCGAGACCTGACGGCCGAGCGTATGGCCGATGAGGCGCGCACGCGCGTCACGCAGCTGCTGGCCGAGCTGGCCGATGGCAATGCCGCGGCGATGGACGGGCTGTTCTCCCTCCTCTACGACGAACTGCGATCCATCGCGCATCGCCAGCGGAGACGCTGGCACGGCGATCACACTATGCAGACCACGGTGCTGGTTCACGAGGCGTTCCTGAAGCTCGTGGATCAGGACCGGATCCCCGCCGAGAGCCGTGCGCACTTTCTGGCGGTGGTCGCGCGCGCAATGCGCCACATCCTGTGCAACTACGCGCGCGATCGCGGAGCCCAGAAGCGCGGCGGCGCAATGGAGCACGTCGCGCTCGACGAATCGCGGGACGATGCGGCGGCCGCCGACTCCACCTCCGAGCCGGCCGAGGTGCTCGTCGCGCTCGACGAGGCGCTCGCTCGGCTCGAGCGGATCGATCCACGGCAGAGCGGGGTGGTGGAATGCCGGTTCTTCGGCGGGCTCACGATCGAGGAGACCGCGAGCGCGCTCGGCGTCTCACCGCGCACCGTCAAGCGCGACTGGGCGATGGCGCAGGCGTGGCTGCACCGCGAGATGACCGCGGAGCGCGAGGGGCGGTAGTCCACACTACTGCGCGGCGTAGCCTCGACGTGTCTGGGCGATCATCTGGTGCTGGGGCGTGCGGGATGGCGCGTCGCAGTATGGCCATGAAACTCCTCGAGGGGGGACACGTGTACAGACTGTGGTTCAGGAAACGCTCGATCGGTCCGCAGTGCGCAGCTCGAGTTGCCTGTCCACGGGGGGAGCAGGGAGGCCGTGACGATTCGCGTGCGCCGGCTCATGGCGATGCGGCGGCGCCGACGGACGGAAACGCCAGCCGACGAAGGATGTCGCGAAACCGAGGATCCTCCCGCAACGGCTCGAGCAGGGGATCGCGGGCGATGCAGAACGCGCTGGGGGAGCGCTCATCATACATCCGGCCGAACCATCGGAGGGCCTCGTCGAACTTGCCCAGTCCGGTGTACGCAATCGCAACGGCCCAGGGATCGAGGTACCGGTCTTCGCCCAGTGCCAGTAAACGCGCGAGCGTCTTCCGGGCCTCCGTGGCACGTCCGCACCGTCCGAGTACGGCGATCCCTAGGGCGAGCGCTTCGTGGTTGTCCGGCAGCGCATTCATGCTTCGCACCGCCGCCTCCAGCGCGTCGTCCGCTTCGCCCAGCAGCGCGTGATTGACGCCGAGATAGGCGAACGCGAGGCCGAAGTGCGGGTGCAATTCGAGCATGCCGCGTAGCTGCCGGATCGACTGTGCGTGCTCCGCCGTCTTGTATGCACACCAGGCACGACAGAAGAGCGATCCAGCGCCGATGGGGTCCATCTCGAGCGCTCGCTTCACTCCAGCGTTCGCTTCTTCGGACCGCCCCATCGCGGCGAGGTATACCGCGCGAAACGTGTGCGGCTCCGCGGCCCCTGATGCTCGCTCCGCGCCGCGCTGGAACGCTTCGTCGGCGCCCCTCCAATCGCGCTCCGCGAGCATGCGGTAGAGACCGAGGCTGGTGTGCGCTTCTCCGAGGCGATCGTCGAGCTGTAAGGCTCGTTCCGCAGCCTGACGAAGTGCAGGGAATGCCTGCGCTGGTGAGATGTGCGCGAGCATGGTCAGCAGCCCGAGCGCCGAAGCGAGGCCAGCCCACGCCGGCGCGTACTCCGGCGCCCGGTCGATCGCCTCACGATAGCACTCGATCGCCTTTCCCAGCTGCGGTAGCATTCCGCTGAAGTGACGGCCCCGCAAGTATGCCTCGTACGCAGATGCGTCGATGGGAGCATGCGGAGGCCTGACGAGCGGCAGGTCCGGCGCCCGGCCTCGCCATAGCCGCTCGCACACCGAACGCGAGATGGCACTGGCGACCTCGGGCAATTCCCCAATGTCTGACTCGAAGCGCTCCGCCCAGAGGTGCTCCTCCGGCTTCACTTGGAGAAGCCGGGCGGTCACGATCACCCGCTCGCCGTATCGCACGACGGAGCCGTCGACCACGGCCTCCACGTTCAGCAGTTCGCCGGCTTCTCGCGGGGCCAAGCTCGAGCCCTTCAGTCCGAGGCTCGACTGGCGCGAGATGATGCGGCCGATCGACGTCGTGGCCAGCTCGGTGATGAGGATGTCCAGGAAGCCATCGCAGATGTGCTCCTGCTCGGGCGAGCCCGTCAAATTGACCCACGGCAGGACCGCGAGCGACCGGATCGGCGACGAACCCTGGATCTGCGCCGCGACGGCCCGTGTCTCGTCCATCGGTGTGGTCTGGAGCTCCCTGCGCAGCTCTTCCTCGAGCGCGCGGTAGGTCGTCAGGGCGGCCGACCGCGCACCATGCTCGTGCAACACCATCATCAAATGCCGCACGAGCGCTTCGTCCATCGGTGCCATGGCGAGCGCCCTGCGCAGCGCTGCGACCGCTGCGGGCACATCACCAGCGCTCTCCGCGCGATCCGCCAGTCGAGACGCCGCGTCGAGCGCCTCCGTCCGGAGCTGCCCACGGAGTTCGTCGGCCCATCGCTCGAAGCCTGGCGACCCGGTCAGATGGAAGCCGTGCAGGAAGTCGCCGCCGTAGAGATCGAGGGCGCGCGCCCAATCCCCTAGCTCGAGCGCGCTCCGGAAGTCGCACACGTCGATGCGTACGACGGACGACTCCGCGCCAACTAGATGAGCGCCCTCCGTGCAGATGCCGTGATCACCCAATTCGCGGCGAATCCGGCTCAACATCTTGCTGAGGGCGTTACGCGCGTGTGCCTCGTCGGACTCGGGCCAGAAGAGGGCCAACAGCGTATCCCGCCGGCAGAGCTGTCCGTTCTGGATCGCGAGATAGGCGAGCAGCGCCAGATGCTTCGGGCGTCGCATGAGCGCCGGCGGTGCGTGCACGCCTGCGCCGCCTGTGTGACGGAGCGAGAGTTGTCCGAGCGTACGGAGCTCGTAGACGGCTGAGCGCATCCGAGGTGCCGGGGAAGCCAACGTTCAGTGGCTCGGACAGGATGGCCGCTCGGCGCTGCGGAGTTACCGCTTGCCGGCCGAGTCAGACTCGTGTCAGGCCTTCAGAACAAAGTACGCCTGGGGCAGGGAGTGTACACCCGCATGGAGGTCCGCATGTACGCCAGACCCGGTGCCGTCCGTTGCGCTTTCGCCGCCGTCGCGGCTCTCGCTGCGTTGATCACCTGGAGCTGCAACGATACGGTGGGTCCGGGGGCCGACCTAGCGCCGGAGCTCGCGCCCAGCGCGCACCACGTCGCTCCCATGCGGCCATTCCACGGCCGCTTCGCCGGCCAGCTCACCACCGTACCGCCCTTCGCGCCGGGTTCACATGAGGAATGCAACGCCAATTTCTCGGGAGATCCGGCCGCGCCGGGACCTTCGATTTCGCTCTTCGACGAGGCGACGGGCCAATTCTCGCATCTCGGTCGCGTCCGCCTGGAGGCGGTCTCATGCCTGGATCCGGCTTTACCCACGAGCGCAGGCACGGGCATCATCACCGCGGCGAACGGCGACGAGCTGTTCATCGCCTTCGAGAACGAGGTCGTGCCGGATCCATCCGACCCGTCGCGCCTACTGGCGTCCGGAACGCAGTGGGTCACCGGCGGCAGTGGACGCTTCGCAGGCGCGTACGGCACACAGTTCTGCGAGTTCGTTATCGTGCCGACGTCGCCATCGACCGCGGAGATCGAAGGCGCCTGCGAGGGGCAGCTGGCCTACTGACGCGGTCGCGGAGCCTCGGCCTGCGGTGAACGGCCAGCGCCGAGCCCGGTGAGGGCTTGGCGTTGCTGTGAGGCGGCGAGATGGAGATCGCATCCTGTAGCCGTCGCTCGATGCCGCGCCTGCTGCCCTGATGGCGTCCGAGGTGCCGTGACCCTGCGCGTCACCTCAGAGGCAGCCCTCGACGTACCCGATGCTCGGCCCGCCCGCGTGGATGTGCATGACGCGATCGTCGCCACCGATCTCGTACACGATGCCGCGGGCGTCGGGCGCGGGCGGGGCGGTGCGCCAGACCACGATGTACCGCGCCGGTGCCTCCTGATATTTGTGCGGCGTCGTGGCCGCCGCCGCGCCGTGCGCGGCCACGACGGCGGCGGCCGGATCGCCGACCCCGATGCCGGAGGCCGTGCGAATGCCGGTCCCGTTGCTCAGCGAGATGCGCGTGAGGATCCCGTCCTCGAGCATGACGAGCAGGCCCTGCGGCGCTCGGGCCGGTCGGAACTGGTCGCACTCGTCAGGGTTCGGCCCGCCCACGGCGCCGGGGTTCGCGTCCTCGCCGGCCGCGGCTAAGACCTCGGCGCGCGTCATCCCGATGCGCAGCCGACCCCAGCCGTCGGGGCCGATGGTCGGTGCCGAATCCGGTCGCGCGGCGCGCATCGCGTCCCCGGTCGCCGCTGCCGCGCCGGTGTCGCCGGTCGGCGCGCCGCGTTGGGCCGGCTCCTGGCAGGCCGCGAGGAGGGCGAGAGTCGCCAGGCAGAGAGCACGACGGTTCATGACGGGAGGACCGCTGGGAGTCGGTAAGGCGCACACTGCGGCCGTCCTATCCGCAGCGGAGAACATGAAAGATACCACTCGCCCCTCTGGCGAGATCGTGTTTCCGACACAGAAGGGCGGCGCGCAGGCGCCGCCCTCCCGGTGTCGTCGAACGCTCCCGTCGAGCGCCCGCCGTCAGGGCTTCGCTGCCTCCTTGAACCGCACCACCTGTCCGCGCGCGGGCACCACGCCAGGGGTGGCGATCCGCGCCGTGCTGAACGCCTCCTGCACCGACTCCACCACGATGGTGCCGACGAGCTCCTCGGGCGCGCCGAGCCGCTTGCCGGTCTCCGGATCCACCAGCGCCTCCTGCGGCGCGAACACCTCCAGTTCGAGGCCCGGCCGCATCCCATCCGCCGAGGCGGCGTTCACGTACACCACACCGTTCCGCACATCGATGATTCGGCCGCTCCAACGCACCCTGGGCATGCCCAGCAGGATCGCGACGACGCCTTTCTGAATTGCCTGACGCGAGGCCTGACCGAGAGGGGTGGACTGCATCGCATCGGCGCCGTACGCACGGTCGTCGCGCACCAGATCCGCCGCGACGCCGACCGCGCTCGCCTTGCCCTCGCCCTTCGCGGCGTAGAGCACCTCGCCGGTCGACGCATCGACGAGTCGCAGGTCGATGATGACCTCGGCGCTCACCTTCTCGCTCGCCACCGAGAGTCCGCGCACCACACCGGACACCGATCCGCCGAGGCTCGACCTCTCGTAGGTGAATCCGGTGATGTCGCCGGTGATGAGCGCCTGCGCGCCGAGCAGCGCGCCCTGGCGCGCGCCCGTTTCCGCGGTCGTCTTGCCCGCGGCGGCGACCGCCTGCTCCTGATCGAGCTGCTGCATCGCCGCGCGCTCGAGCACCGTGAAGCGGCCGGTCTTCACGAGCACCGACGTCAGCATCTCGGTCAGTCCGCGCGCGAACTCCGCCGGAGGCGGGATGGCGATCGTGACGGTGGTGGTCTGTTGCTGCGGCTGGCCGTACGGCGGCTGCGGCGGGCCCTGCTGCATCGTGGTCGCCTGCAGCTTGAGCGCGGAGCCCGAGAGATCCATGACGGCGACGCGCAGCTTCTGCGTCGGCACCGACTGGGCGGCGAGCTCGATCGTCAGGCCGGCAGTGCCCGCGGCCGCGATCAGGAAGCGGAGGATGGTCGATCGGTGCACGACGCGAGCCTCATCGAAGGGTGAACGACAGGTGAGCCGGCGAGGCGAAGTCGCCGCGCTCCTCCGGCCCGAACAGGGCGACGATGTTCCACGAATGCGCACCCGCAGGGAGCGAGACGTCGAACGTCACGCGATCGCGCTCCCAGCTCGTGGCGTTGCGCGCGGTGACGCCGTACTCGGCCGACCGGACCGCCCACGACTGGCCGTCGGTCCAGCGACCGCGGAGAACGTACCGCCGCGCGCCGGGCACGTGCTCCCACTCGAACCGCACGCGGGGCGTGGCGCCGGCGGTCGCGGGCCGCAGCAGCTCGGCGGCGCGCAGATAGCTGGGATTCCGGTCGGAGGCGTGCGGCAGCGCCGTCAGCGTCAGGCATCCGCACGCCACCCAGATCAGCACGCTCACGGTCATGGGACCCCTCGTTCGGCGAAGTTATTGCCAGGCACGGGGTCGGGCGTGTCGCTCGACACCAGCGCCGCGAACCGCGCGCCTGTCGGACTGACCGTCGCGGTCGTCGAGATCATGACCTCCCGCAAGCCGCGCACCGGCATCACCCCGAGGTCGCACGTGACGCGGCCGGTGAGCGTGGCCACGGCGCTGGGGCTCGCCCGACACTCCGCGGGCAACCTGACGACGCCGGCGCCGACCGGCAGCAGCACATCGAGCCTGACGCCGCGCGCCTCGTCATCGTTGTCGCTCGCGACTACCACCCGAGCCGTGAACTGCCGCGCCGCCGCGCTCGCCTGGCCGGGCTTCGAGGCAGCGGTCGATCCTCGCAGCGCCGTGACCTCCAGGAGCTGGATGCGCACGTCCGCCTGCCAGACCGCCTGACGAGAAACCCCGGGCCCCGGGGCCGCCGCGAGGGCAACGAGCGTGGCGGCGCCGAGCAGGCACGCGCGGCGGGTCTCGATCACGGCGTCCCCCCGCCGGACTGCGCCACGACGTCGAGACGAGCCTCGCCGCGCTTCACCGGCTTCGTTCCCGCTCCGGCGGAGATCCGGTCCACGCCGATCCCGGCGACCAGCAGGTGCGCCATCACGCGCTGCGACCGGAGCCCGGCCAGCGCGATGTCGGCCTCCGAGGTGCCTTCGGGCGCGACCTCGAGCGCGAACCGTCCCTCGCTCGCCGCGAGCGCCTGCCCCAGCTTCGCGATCTCCTCGTCCGCGCCCTCGCCCAGCTCATCGCTGCCCTCGGCGAACTGGAGCTTCTTCAACGTCAGGCGCCCCTTCGTCAGGTCCTTCTGCATCGACTCCGCGGTCTGTCCGCCGCGCCCGAACATGCCGCCGAGCTTGCGGGCGGCCGTGCCCGCGAGGGGCGCTGCGGCCACCGCGCCGCCGACGCGCGCGCCCTGGCGCGTCGAGGAGAGGGCCGACGTCACCCCCGCCTGCATCCCCGACCCGGCCCCGGCGCCGCCGGTCTGCGCCTGCTGCATCACGGCGTTCACCTGCTCCGGCGTTCCACAGTAGTATCCCGATGCGGGTGCCGCAGCCGCCGACGTGTCCGCGTCGCCGTCGCCCGCAAGCTTCTTCTTGGCCATTCCGACAATGGCGGATCCGGGCGAGGGAACCCCCGGCACCCCGGACGCCGCCGCCATGCCGTTAGGTGCGAGGGACTCCGCCGGGACGGCGATCAACCCCGCGCCGCACGCCGGCTGGCCGTTGGCATCGAGCGTCGCCGGCGCCAGCCCGCCATGGGAACCGAGCAGCGTGTCCGCGAGCAAAGAGGCGGCGCTCGTCGCTGCCGTGTCCGCCGCCTTGCCGAGGACGGCCTTCGCGCGGTCGGACGCCGAGGTGGCCGCGGAACTCTGGCCGCCCGCCGGTGCCTGAACGGCGGCGAGCAGCGCGAGCGTAGCGAGAATCCAGTGTCGCATATGGGGCCTCCCGGGTCGGGCCCGGCGCGCGCCCGCTGCTTGAGGGGGATCGGCCGCCGGGCTACATTCGGCGCCCAACATCGCACGGGCCTCTCATCTCGACGTCAGCCGGAGCGTCATCTGGCCCTCAGCGCTGGGACCACCCTCCGCCTCCGCGTCCTCGGAGGCCTCTGGATCGAGGGCGAGGGCGATCCGCGGCCCGCGGTTCGCCCCCGCCGGCTGGCGCTCCTCGCCATCCTCGCGGTCGCCGGTTCCCGCGGCGCCACCCGGGAGCAGGTGCTGGCGATCCTCTGGCCGGAGAGCGAGCCGGACAAGGCGCGTCATGCGCTCTCGCAGACGCTCTACAGTCTGCGGACCGACCTTGGCGGGGACTTCGTGATCGCGACTGCCGCCGCCCTGCGCATCGATCCAGAACGGATGACTTCGGATCTCGACCCACTTCGGGCGGCACTCGCGGCGCGGGACGGCGCTCGTGTGGCGGAGCTGTATGCAGGCGCGTTTCTCGACGGCTTCTACCTGGCGGGAGCGCCGGAGTTCGAGCGCTGGGCGGAGGATGAGCGGCGCGCGCTCGAGCGCCTGGTCGCTCGGGCGCTCAACGAGTCGGCGCGTGCCGCGGCCGAGGCCGCGCGTCACGCCGAGGCCGCCCGGCTCGCGGAGCGGCTCGTTGCGCTGGACCCCCTCGATGGGGCGCACGCCGCCCTGCTGATCAGCGCCCTGGCCGCGGCCGGGCGCCGGGACGAGGCCCTCGCGCACGGCGACGCGTACATCGCGCGGGTCGGCCGGGAGCTGGATGTTCCGCCTGACGACGCCGTCGTGGACGCGATGGCGCTGGCGCGCGCCGCCGGAGCACGGGGCCGGAAGCCTGCAGTCCGGGATGCGTCGTCGTCGAACGCAGCGGCCCCCGCCGAGGGTGCGGCAGCGCCCCACCGCACCGCACGTCACCCGGAGGACGCGCCCCGCTCGCATCGCCTGCGCACCATCGCCGCCGCCGCGATCGTGGTGGCCGTGGCGGCCGCCGTCGCCGCGAGCCGGATCGCCTCACGCGACGATGCGCGCGCCCGGCCCGTCGTCGCAATCGGCGTGGTGCGCGATCTCGTCACGCCGGACTCGGCGCAGTTGGGCGCTGTCCTGAGCGAAATGCTGGCGACCAGCCTCGCCCGCCTGACGAACCTGTCCGTGGTGGCGAACTCGCGCATGCTGGAACTGATGCCGCGCGACGTGGACACCGTGGCTGCGGCACGCACCGAGGCCGCGCGCCGCGCCGGGGCGAGCGAGATGCTGGAGGGGGAGTTGATGATGATGGCCGACCGGCAGCTCCATCTCTCGCTCCGCCGCGTGGACCTGGAGCGCGGCATCGTCCGGCGCGCCTATCAGGCGACCGGCGCGGACCGGCTCGCGCTGTTCGACAGCATCACGGCGCTGGTCGCCGCCGACCTCGACCTCGCGGCGCCCGTGCGCTCGTTAGGAGACGTCGCGACCCGGTCGCCGCTCGCCTAT
>DATHUW010000188.1:0-11138 GCA_035461825.1 Gemmatimonadaceae bacterium | reverse complement strand
GGGCTTCATCAGCGTGAACGACGCCGTCACTTCGAAGTTCCCCTCTGCCCGATTGGCAGCGTCGTATTCGATGCCTGACGGTCCCGCCGTGATGTGCAGTCCCTCGCCCATCGTCACGAAAGTCACGTCGGAGGCGCTGGCTCCCGCCTTGTCGAACCGCGCCGTCCATCCCTGAGGGAAAGCCTTGCCGTTCCCCGCCTTGACGTCGGGATCCGCTTCCTGCGCCGCGACCGGCGCGGCAAGCGCCAGGGCCAGGCAACCGGCGAGTACACTCCGCATAGCGACTCCTCCATCCATGGTGATCGTCCGATCGAGTGCTGGAGCCTAGTGCCGCGAGATTTCCCTCGCCAGCGGCCCAGATCACAGGCGGCCGTTGCCGACCAATCTCTGACCCGCCGCTGACCCCGCCGGTCAAGGCGTTCGCCCAGATCCCGAACTCCAAATTCGACATCCCGTCGCTCCGGGGGGACGCCGTGCTGCGCTGGGAGTCTCACCCTGTTCTTCGTCTGGACTCGACAGCGCAGCGCCCTCGCCCCGTTCGGCGACTTCGACGTGTCGCGAGACGCCGACCTGCTGCTCGGATCCCATCCGGACAACGTGTTCCTCGTCAACGTGAGCTACTGGATCGGGCGGTGACCGGCGCCGCTGGCGCGGTGTCCTGTGCGGGGCGATGTTGCGTTATCTTCGACGCACTCCCGTTCCGCTTTCCCCGTGCCGCCCACGATTCCGCCGCCTAGCGCATCAGGACATACCCGGACGACCGCGCATCCGCTCTACTGGGCCCTCTACGGCCCGGCGGACGCGCCGCCGATCGTCGTCCTGCACGGCGGTCCGGGCGCGCACCACGACTACCTGCTGCCGCAGATGTTGCGGATGGGCGAGACGCACCCGCTGCTGTTCTACGACCAGCGCGGGGGCGGGCGGTCGCGCGCCGAAGGGCGCGAGGCCGTGACCTGGCAGTCCCACGTGGACGACCTGGCAGCGATCGTCCGGGAGTTCGACGTCACGCCGTTCACGCTCGCCGGCTACTCGTGGGGCGGGCTGCTCGCGCTGTTCTACGCGGTCGAAGCGGCGGAGCGCCATGACCTGCCCGCGCCCGACCGGATGATCCTCATCGATCCGGCACCCATCTCCCGGGAGTACCGCACCGCCTACGAGGAGGAGTACGCACGCCGGCAGAGCGCCGGGGAGATCCTCGCCATGCGCGAACGGCTCGCCGCCTCGGGCCTGCGGGAGCAGGACCCCGCCGCCTATCGCCAGCGCGCCTTCGAGCTGAGCGTCGCCGGCTACTTCGCCGATCCGGCCGCGACCACGGACCTCACGCCGTTCCGGGTGATCGGCCGCGTCCAGCAGTCGGTGTGGGACAGTCTGGGAGACTACGACCTGCGCGAGAGCCTGGGGCGCGTCGAGGCGCCCACGCTCATCGTGCACGGCCGGCAGGATCCCATTCCCCTCGCCTCGAGCGAGGCCGCCGCGCGTGCCCTGCCTGACGCGCGGCTCGTCGTATTGGAGCATGCCGGGCACGTCCCGTACGTGGAGCAGCCGGATGCGCTGTTCGCCGCGATCGACGGCTTTCTAGCCGACACCGCCGACACCCCTCTGCTGAGACACCGTCATGACCGTCAGGGATGAGATCGTCGAGCTCCCCCCGATCCAGATCGATGCACAGTGGTACGAACTGACGCTGCAGTACTGGCACGACGGCACCAAGTACGCCGGGAGGCTCTGGTTCAACGGCGCCGGCACCGGTGAGGGCGGGATGCCCGGACGCCGCCTCTACTACGGCGGCACCCGCGACGAGCTGGTCGAGGTCGTGGAAGGGCTGCCGCAGGAGGAGATCGGCAACCAGTTCCGCGCCGCGATGACGGATCGCCGGCGCTACCTGCCGCTCCGCGCCGCGACCGATGAGCTGCTGTACAACGTCCGGATGCTGAACCAGGTGGCGGTCGAGTGGCGGACGGGCGCCACCGATGATGCGGTCGCCACACGCGAGATAGCGCGCATCGAGGAGCGACTGCACGAGATCGTGAACTCGCTGCGCGCGGTGGCGGGGATCGAAGAACCGCCCGCCTGACGACGGAGCGTGGCCGCCCGCATCACTCCGTACGAGGCACTGCTCGCCCCGCTGGAAGCGGTCGCGTTCCCGCCGATGCGCGAGGAGGCGGAACAGCGCGGTTCCGAGACCCGCCGGCGTGACCAGTTCGTGCTGCTCGGGGCCGTGGGCGCCACCCTGCGCGACATCGTCCCCGATGACGCGCCGCCGGACGCCCTGGAGGAGTACGCCGAGCTGCTCTACCACGCCTATCAATTCTGGGCGTTCGGCAAACGTCTCTACGTGCTCGCACCGGGCACGCTGGAGGCGCTCACCGATCCCCGGTATTCGATAGGCGAATGGATCGTCGCGGGCCCGCCGTCGTGCTACGTGCAGTTCCCCGCGCAGCGGGTGTGGGCCCGGGTGTCGCCCGAATCGCCGTTCGAGCCGGTCGACGGCTGCTTCATCGTCGTGGACGACACGGCCCCCGCTCCGCAGTCCGGCGCGCACCTGCGCGCGCTGCTCGTGCTCGGCCTCCGCCCCGAGCGGCCCGGCATCTCGCTGGTCTCCTACCGGACGGATCTCGATCCGCGCGCGGCTGCGGACCACGCCGAGCATCCCTGGCGCGAGGGGGCGGAGCCGTTCGGCAACGCGATCCCCGGAGGCGAGCGCCAGGCACTGCACGCGATCGCCACGACGAGCGAGCTCGAGGCGCTCGTGCTCCGCGTCCTGCACTACCTGGATCGCCATCCCGCACGACTCGTCGCGCGCGAGCCCGACGAGTCCGCCGAGGACGCCACGGCGCTGCCCTGGACCGAGGTGCTCGCGGACTGAGCCGCGGACCGTGGACGCTAGATTAGGCGTATGGACCCGCGCACCGCGGCGCACGCACTCGCGCAGATCGCCGAGTTTCTCGAGCTCAACGGGGGCGACCGGTATCGCTCCCGCGCCTACCGCACGGCGGCCCGCGCGGTCCTGTCGGTCCCTGGGGACGACATCCGCCCGCTGGTGCGCTCCGGCGAGCTGGAACGCCTCAAGGGCATCGGGCCCGCGACGATGGGTGTGCTCCGCGAGTTGGCGGAGACGGGCAGTTCCTCCTACCTCGAGCGGCTCAGCGAGAACGCGCCCGAGGGGCTCCTCGACCTGATGCGCGTTCCCGGGCTCGGCCTGTCGAAAATCCGGCAGCTGCACGACTCGCTCGGCATTGCGTCCGTCCAGGAGCTGGAGGACGCGGCAGCCGACGGCCGGCTGGCACAGGTCAAGGGATTCGGTCCAAGAACAGCGGAGCGCATCGCGCGCGGGATTGCGCACCTGCGCACCACCGCGGACGCGGTGCTGTTCCCGCACGCGATGGCCGAGGCGTCGCGGCTGCTGGCCGCGGTAGGCGCGCACCCGCAGGTGCGGCGGGCGGAGCTCGCGGGTTCCCTGCGCCGGAGGGTCGAGGTGGCGCACGACGTGGACATCGTGGCGGAATGCGACGGCGATCCGGCGGTGGTGGCGGCCGCGTTCGCGCGCGCTCCCGGAGTTCGTCAGGCGGACACTCCGGGCGCCGGGCAGGCGCGAATCACGTTCGTCGACGGCGCGCGGCTGGACCTCTTCTGCGCGACGCCGGAGCGGTTTGCCGCGGCCCTGTGGCGCGCGACCGGCTCGGCCGAGCATCTGGCGGACGTCGCGGCGCGCCTTGCGAGCCGGGGGCTCGTGGTCGACGGCGACGCCGTGCGCGACGGGAACGGGCGGCCGGTGGCCCTGCCTGACGAGGCTGCGCTCTACGCCGCGGCGGGCCTCGCGTGGGTGGCCCCCGAGCTGCGCGAGGGCCGCAGCGAGGTGGCGGCGGCGGCCGAGGGCCGGCTCCCGGATCTCGTCGACCTCGGCGCGATCCGCGGCGTGCTGCACTGTCACTCCAAGTGGTCCGATGGCACGGCGACGATCGCGGAGATGGCGGCCGCCGCGGGCGCGCGCGGCTGGAGCTACATCGGGATCACCGACCACTCGGAGTCGGCGTTCTATGCGGGCGGACTGTCGCGCGACCAGGTCCTGCGTCAGCACGAGGAGATCGACCGGCTCAATGCAGAGGGACCGGGCCCGAGAGTCCTCAAGGGAATCGAGGCGGACATTCTCGCCGACGGCCGGGTCGATTACGATGCGGCGCTGCTCGACCGATTCGACTTCGTGATCGCGTCAGTGCACTCCCGGTTCGGGATGGACGGCGCGGCCATGACGGAGCGAGTGCTGCGCGCGCTGGACGATCCGCACCTGACGATTCTGGGGCATCCGACGGGACGGCTGCTGCTCACCCGTGAGGCCTACGCGCTCGACATGCAGGCGGTGCTCGAGAAGGCGGCGGAGACGGGTGCGGCGGTCGAGCTGAACGCGGATCCCCACCGGTTGGACATGGACTGGCGGTATTGTCGACTCGCGAAGGAACTGGGGGTGGCGGTCGAGATCGGCCCCGATGCACACTCGGCGCGTGGTCTCGACTACATGGAGATCGGTATCGGGGTGGCGCGGAAGGGGTGGCTGGAGGCGGGTGACGTGTTGAATGCTCGAGATGCGCGGGGGGTCGTGGAGTTCGCGGCGCGCCGGCGAGCCGGCAGCGCGGCCAGAACCGTGAGGGCGAACTGATGGCGGGCGAGCGAAAGGGACCGCGGCAGCCATTGTCGCGGGTACGACCCGGAGCTTCGGGCGGAAGGAAAGGGAAACCGGGAGCGGGCTGGGACGGTACCGGGCGCGGGCAGGGAGCCGGCGGGGGAGGCGTTCGCGGGGCCGACGGCGGAGCATCGATGGCGCGCCCGAGGAAGGCATCGAAAAAGTCGCCGGGGGGCCCCCCCCCAAGCTCAAGATTGCCCGGGAAAGCCGCCACGACCCCACCAAAGACACGCAAAGCAGCCCCAATCGCCGCACCGCGCCGGGGCCGACGCCCGCCGGCTCCGCCCGCCGAGACGTTCCGCAGGCTGCACGAGACCTACCCGGATGCGCACTGTGCGCTTCACCACGCCAACGCCTACCAGCTGCTGGTGGCCACCATCCTGAGCGCACAGTGCACGGACGCCCGGGTCAACATGGTGACGCCGGCGCTCTTCGCGCGCTTTCCCGACGCGCACGCCCTCGCCGACGCCGACCCGGCCGAGCTCGAGGAGATGATCCGCAGCACCGGCTTCTTCCGCAGCAAAACGAAGAGCCTGCTGGGCATGGCCGGCGCCGTCGTCGAACGCCACGGCGGCGAGATCCCCGACGAGATGGACGCGCTGACCAAGCTCCCCGGCGTCGGACGAAAGACTGCCAACGTGATCCTCGGCAACGCGTTCGCCAAGAACGAGGGCGTCGTCGTGGATACCCACGTCACCCGACTCTCGAACCGCCTCGGCTTCACGACGCAGCAGGATCCGGTGAAGATCGAGCAGGACCTCATTCGCCAGTTCCCGCGCGAGCAGTGGACCCTGCTCTCGCACCTCCTCATCGACCACGGCCGCGCGATCTGCGTCGCGCGGGCGCCGAAGTGCCCGCAATGTCCGCTCGCGGACCTGTGCCCCTCGTCCCTCGTCTGAATCGTCAGGCGCCGAATCGCCTTCGACCGAACGACTATGCCGCCGAAATCCTCCGCCGCGCGACCGCGACGCTGGCTCGTCAAGTCCGAGCCCGACTCCTTCTCCTGGGACGATCTGTGGAAGGCGCCCAACCGCACGACGTTCTGGGATGGCGTGCGGAACTATCAGGCTCGGAATCTCCTCCGCGACGAGATGAAGAAGGGCGATCTCGTCTTCTTCTATCACTCGAGCGCGGACCCCACCGCGATCATGGGCATCTGCGAGGTCGTCCGCGAAGGATATCCCGACCCCACGCAGTTCGATCCCCGCTCCGACTATTTCGACCCGGCGAGCGACCGGGACGCCCCGCGCTGGTACGTCGTCGATCTCGAGGCGCGGGAGCCGCTCCCTCGCCCGGTGACGCTTCGGGAACTGCGCGGGGCGCCCGGGCTCGAGCGCATGGTGCTCCTGCAGAAGGGCAGCCGCCTGTCCGTGCAGCCGGTGAGCGCCGAAGAATGGGATGTCGTGCTGAAGCTCGCGCGCGACGGTGCGTGAGCGCACTGGCCCCGACTGCGTGGCCCGCGATAGTTTATGGGCTCTTGCATCCGAGGAGCATGACGTGACCCGCACCGCCACCTTCGAGACCGATCGCGGCACCATCGTCGCGGAACTGTACGACGAGGACGCGCCCAAGACCGTCGCCAACTTCGAGAAGCTGGCCAACGACGGCTACTACGACGGCACCGCCTTCCATCGCGTGATCGACGACTTCGTCGTGCAAGGCGGCGATCCGCTCTCGAAGGAGCTTCAGCCGGGGCATCCACGCATCGGTACCGGCGGACCCGGCTACACCATCAAGTGCGAGACCGCGGGCAACCCGCGCAAGCACGAGGTGGGCGCGCTCTCCATGGCTCACGCCGGCAAGGACACCGGCGGCAGCCAGTTCTTCATGGTGTTGAGCGAGGCGAACACGCGGCACCTGAACGGCGTGCACACCGTCTTCGGCAAGATCACCGATGGCGTAGACGTCATGAAGCAGATCAAGAAGGATGACCGCATAACGAAGGTCCGTGTGAGCTGAGGCGCGCAAGCGCGGACCAGTTCCCGCCTCCCGACTCCCGACTCCCGACTCCCGACCCATGGCTCCTCCGCGCCCCCAGGACTTCAAGGCCGGCTTCACCGGCCTGGCCGTCGCCGTCGTCTTCCTCGCCGTGGTCATCTACGGCATGGTGATGTTCACCAACTGGTACGTCGCGCAGCACGGCGAGACGCCCGCCGAGCAGACCACCCACTGACGCCGCAAAGCCGGTCGCGCCGTCGCGCGCCCGCCTGACGACGACGTCCGCCGGCTCATGACGACCGCCGCCCTGCCCTCCCGAGACGACGCGCTCGCGCTGCAGCACGCGTACACCGCCAGCGAATCCCTCCGCACGCACATGCTGGCGGTCGAGGCGGCTATGCGCGCCTACGCCGAGCACTTCGGCGAGGACGTGGAGCGCTGGGGGCTGGCGGGGCTGATGCACGACTTCGACTACGAGCGCTGGCCGAACGCCGAGCATGCCGCCGATCGCGAGCATCCGGCGGAGGGCGTGCGCCTCCTCCGGGAACGCGGATGGCCTGACGACATCTGCGAAGCAATCCTCGGACACGCCACGTATACCGGGGTCGAGCGCCGGACGCCCATGGCCAGGGCGCTCTTCGCCGTGGACGAACTGACCGGCCTCGTCACGGCCACGGCGCTGGTGCGCCCGAGCCGGAGCGTGCTCGATGTCGACGCGCGATCCGTGCGGAAGAAGATGAAGGACAAGGCCTTCGCCCGCGGCGTCAGCCGCGAGGACATCGCCCTGGGCGCCGAGGAGCTCGGCGTCCCGCTGGACGAACACATCGCGTTCGTGATCGCCGCCATGCAGCGATCCGCGACCGCGCTCGGCCTGGCCGGCGGCCGTTAGGAGCCCCGCGGGGCAATCCGGCCCCGCGAACCTCCGGCCCCCGCACGGTGTCTCAGACGGCGACGAACCTCCCCCTCCCCCTCGTGCCCCCGGCCAACGTTTCCCCGCTGCCGTGCGTTGTCAGGAGCGACGATGCAGACCACGGCGATTGCCCGACGGATGCGCCCCGTGTATCCCCCGCCCGCTGAGCCGGACCGGCGGGAGCACGAGCGCAGCCTGGTGATCGAGGCGCAGGGCGGGAGCCGCGATGCATTCGCGGCCCTCGTCCGCCTCCACCAGGTGCGGGCGTTCGCCGTGGCGCGCGCGATCACGCTCACGCGGGAAGATGCCGAGGACGCGGTGCAGGACGCCTTTCTGCACGCCTACCGCGCGCTCGACCGCTTCCGCCCGGATCAGCCGTTCGGGGCGTGGCTGAACCGAATCGTGGCGAACGCGGCGCTCGACATCGGCCGCCGGCGCAAGGTCCGCGATGCGGACCAGCTGCCGGAAACCGTTGCGACGCCATTTCGGGATCCGGCCGCGGACGCGGAGCTGCGGGCGCGGTTGGAAGATGGGTTGTCGCGGCTTACGGGACGGCAGCGGGCGGTGATCGTCCTGCACGATGTACAGGGGTACACACACGGCGAGATCGGCGGGATGCTGTCGATCCCCGAGGGCACGGCCCGGTCGGACTTGCACCATGCGCGTGCGGCGCTGCGCCGCATGCTTGGCGATATGTGGAGTACGGAACCATGACCAACGACTTGCGGATCGGACCGCACGGGCGCGACGACGATGTGACGCGCACGCTGCGCGACATCTACGCCTCGCCTGACGATCCGGCGTTCTGGGACGCGCTCGAAGCGCGGATCCTGGCGCGGGTCGTCGCCGAGGGCGACGCCTGGTGGCTGCCGTTCCAGGAATGGATGCGGGCGGGGCTGGTCGCGGCGGGCATCATCGTCGCGGCGGCCGCGCTCACGCTGGCGCAGCTCCACACCGACTCGCGTCGCGAGGCGATGCAGTCGGTGATCGAGACGCCGCGTACCCTCGCGCACCAGATGGCGACCGAAACGAGTCCGCTTCCCGACCGGGAAGCGACCCTGCGGCTCGTCACCGCGCCCTAACGGAGATACACATGGCGGGATCCAAACGCATCGCACTGGCCTTTCTCGTGGGCACGCTCGCCGTCGGATGGATCGCCGGCTACGCGTCCGCCCACTGGCTGGAGGTCCGGGACGCGCACGCCGACACGCGCGTCTCGTACCGCGACCGGCTGGGCAAGGCGCTCGGCCTCACGCCGGCGCAACGCATCGAGTTGGACAGTGTACTCGACAAACGGCACCGCGACATGACGACCGCCTGGGAGCCGGTGCGCCCGACGCTCGACTCGATCCGGGAGCGCGCCCGCGACGAGATTCGCGAGATGCTCACGCCCGACCAGCGTGCCGCCTTCGAGCAGTACCTGCTCGAGCAGCGGCGCGACGATCCCAAGAAGCGAGAGAGGAAGTCCCAATGATCCGCCTTTGGGCAGCACTGCTGCTCGTACCGACCGTGCTGTCCGCCCAGGCCACCGGCGCCGCCGGCGCGCGCCCCATAACGCTGGACGAGGCCGTGACGCAGGCACAGCGCAACGCACCGGCCACCGTCCAGGCGCGCGGCCTCGAGCGGACCAGTCGGCAGCAGGTTTCCAATGCCTATGCCTCGTTCATCCCGAGCCTGTCGGTGAACGCGGGCGGCACGCGCCAGTTCACTGACGCGCAGACGATCATCCGCGATGGACAGACCGTCACGCTGCCCAGCGAGCCGTGGTCGTACAGCACGGGGATGACGTTCAACCTCGAGCTGTTCGACGGCGGAAGACGTCTGTACGACCTGGGAGCAGCGCGCGCCTCCGTCAATGCGGCGGAGGCGAATTTCATCACGCAGCGGTTCAACGTCTCCCTGCAGGTCAAGCAGCAGTACTACAATGTGCTGGCGGCGCACGAATCGGAGTCGGCCGCGCTCGCCCAGCTCGAGCAGGCCGAGCAGCAGCTGCGGGCCGCGACGGCGCGCGTCACGGCGGGCGTGGCGACCAAGTCGGATTCGCTGCGGTCGCTGATCCAGGTCGGCAACGCTCGGCTCGCGCTGGAGACCGCGCGCAACAACCTCCGGGTCGCGAACGCCGCGCTCACCAGGCTCGTCGGGGCCACCGATCTCGTGACCGCGAACCCCGCCGACACCCTCGCCGAAATCGAGCCGCTCGGCCTCGACAGCGCGACGCTGGCGCAGCTCGCGATCGATGGGCCGGTGGTCAACCAGGCGGAGGCGAACCTGTCGGCGGCCCGCGCCACGCGCCGTGCCGCGAACACCCGGTACCTGCCGACGATCAACGCGTCGTATCAGCGTGGCGGCAGCGGCACCGGCCGATTCGGGCTCGGCGACGACCCGTACAACTACAGCGGCGCGCTTCGCCTGACGATGAGCTTCCCGCTGTTCAACCAGTTCTCGCGCGAGGACGCGATCGTGCGCGCGGACGTCTCGAGAGAGAACGCGCAGGCACAACTGCGCGACTCGCGCCTCGCCGCGCAGCAGAACCTCACGCAGCACCTCGGCGCCCTCCGCCTGGCGGAGCAGCGCATCGAGATCCAGCAGGCCTCGGTCGAGGCGGCGGAAGAGGATTTGCGCGTTCAGCAGCAGCGGTACGCGCTGGGCGCGTCGACGCTGCTCGATCTCCTTACGTCCCAGACCACACTCAATCAGGCGCGCGCGGCACTGATCGCCGCTCGCCTGGACTATCGCGTCGCGAAGGCGCAGCTCGAGGCCCTCGTCGGGCGCGAGCTGTAGCAGGCGAGCGTTCCGTCAGGAGCCATCCGTGAAACGCCAGGTATTGTCGCTCGCCGTGCTCGCGCTGCTGGTCGGCGCCTGCAAGGAAGAGCAAGTGCAGCAGACCGTCGAGACGGCGCTCGTCGAGCGGCGGGACATCGTCGTGGACGCAGAGGCGACGGGCGTCGTCGAGCCGATCAACGTCATCGAGGTCAAGTCGAAGGCCTCAGGGCTCATCACGCAGATGCCGGTCGAGACCGGCACCGACGTGCGCCCCGGCGACCTGCTGGTGCAGGTCGATACCCGCGACGTGAAGAACCAGTACGAGCAGGCGCTCGCCGACCTGCGCGCGGCGGAGGCGCGGGTCGAGGTCGTGGCGGCGCAGCGGAAGCGGTCGGATGATCTCTTCGGCCAGCGCATCATCACGGCCCAGGAGCACGAGGCGGCGCAGCTCGATCACGCGAACGCGCAGGCGCAGCTCGTGCGCTCGCGCGCCAGCCTCGACCTCGCCCAGCAGCGGCTCGAGGATGCGACGGTACGCGCGCCGGTCACGGGGACGGTGATCGAGAAGACGGTATCCGTGGGTCAGGTGATCACGTCGGCCACGGGCGCCTTCGGCGGCGGGACCACGCTGCTGAAGATGGCGGACCTGAGCAAGGTGCGCGTGCGGGCGCTGGTCAACGAGACCGACATCGGCAGCGTGCGTGCCGGGCTGCCCGCCACCGTGGTGGTGGATGCCTATCCGGACCGGCCGTTCCGCGGCACGGTCGAGAAGATCGAACCGCAGGCCGTGGTGCAGCAGAGCGTGACGATGTTTCCGGTGCTGGTCTCGATCGCGAACGAGGAGGGGCT
>DATHUW010000187.1:0-8480 GCA_035461825.1 Gemmatimonadaceae bacterium | reverse complement strand
CCGCGACGCCAGGCTCAGCGCCCCCCGAACACGCTCAGGTACACCCGGATCCGCACCTCATCGCGGCGGCGCTTGGGCACGTAGCCATCGCTCGCCGACAGCGACTCGACGTGTTGATACGTGACTTCGATGGGGAGCCGAGCAAGCCCGCGCGCCTTCGCCGCCATGGTCGAGTAGGTGAACCCGACGCCGAGCTCCTGAACCGTGTACGCGGTGGCGGAATCCAGCACTTCGGCCTCGAAGGGCAATCCTTCCGGCGGCAGCTCGGCGCCGGTCGCGAGCGTGTGGCGGTCCGCCTCCTTGTCGCGCATCGCATAGCGCGCGCCGATCGACAGATAGCGCCCCAGCACGATCCGCGGCGCCACCTCGAGCTCGATGTAGTCGCCCAGGTCCCGCTCGACCTCGTGCCGGCTCGCCAGGGGCGCCAGCGCCAGCCACGGCGGCGCGATGCGCATCGTCTGGCGGTCCTCGAGCTGTCGCACGTAGCGGCCGCTGATGGTGGTCCAGAAGCGCCCGCCGAACAGCAGGTCGAGGTGCGCCGCGCCGATCAGGTCCGTCTGCCCGTCGCCGGTGCCCGGATCGAACGGTTGATCCGCGTCGGGCGCCTCGCCGGTGCCCAGCCGCGCGCCACCCGTCACTGCGAGGCGCACGTGCATGCCACCGGGGGAGAGCCGCCGCTCGCGGCCGGGCGAATCGAGCAGAAGGAGGCGCATCCCCACCTCGATGTCGCCGACCCCGAACCGGCTCCGAGCCACCAGCGAATCGATCCCGATCCCGAACGCCGGGTCGCCGAGCACCGCCGGCGCCTCCTGGGAGCCAATCGGCCCCTCGGCCGGCGCGAAGACGGCGCCGGGAAAGAGCGGCAGGCCTAACGTAGGCCACGCCGCGAAGGCGGCCGCGAGCGCATCGAGCCGCGCCGCGATCGCCGCGTCGGCGCTTCCGCCCTGGACCGGCGCGAACGGCGCGTCCGGCGAATACAGCGCCGCGCTGGCGGCGGCCGCGGCCGTGGCGTCCGCCGAGAGCGCCTGGAGCGTCGTCAGGTTTGCCTGCACCTCCGGACATCGCCCGTCCGTCGCGCCCGGCGCGGTACAGGTCGCGATCAGCGCATCGAGCGCCGACCACGCGGCGTTCTGCGCATCCAGCGCGCCCTGATTGAATACGGCGAGGTCGGGATCGAGCAGCGCGGGGTTGATGCCCAGGTTGCCGCCCGCGCCGTTCACATCGAGCTGAAGCTCGGTCCGCGCACGCACGAGCGGCACGCTCGCCATCAGCGAGAGCCGGTCGGTGAGCCCGAGTTCGGCGCCCAGGCGCAGCGTGTTCACACTCGTCGAGGCACGCAGGCTCGAGATGCCCAGTGAGCCCTCGAATCCCGGGCTGCCGGACAGCGTGCGCACCGCGGCGCTCGTCCCGGTGATCGCCGGAAACACCGACGCGCCGAGCGCGGGCGTCGTCAGGCGGGCGCCGAGCGGCTCGGTCTCGCCGTCGGGAAGGAACCGTTCGTCGAACGTCTCGAAGGAGGGCGCGATCGTGACGCGCACCACGCCGCGCGGCGGGCCGAGCACCTGCTCGCCGATCCCCATCACGGCCTGCGCGTCCAGCGGGACGGCGATGCATGCAACCGCGGCGGCGATGCACGCGAACCACCCCCGGACGAGCGACGCCACGGGGGTGGACCGGCGGTCCGCCGCCGGTGTCTCGATCACGGAATCGGCACGTCGGGAATGGATAGGCCGTACTCCTCGTTGATGGCCGCGATGACGGCGTTCGCCACGACCGCCTGTCCCTTCGCGGACGGGTGGACGCCGTCGAGCGACACGTACTCGCCGAACGGCGCCGTCGCGCTCGTCAGATCCGGAACGCCCGGAATCTGCCCAGACTGCCGCAGCGACGCCAGTACCACGTTGGGGTCGAGGTACGCGAATCCTAACGCCGCAGCGCGCGCCGCGATGTGGGCGTTGTAGTCCGCCACGGCCATCGTGAGTGTTTGCTGCTCCGCCGCATCGACCACGTGCAGGTCGCCCACCGGGGCGAGGGGCGCCGGCTCCGGCTCACATCCGATCTCCGGCGGATGCGTGCCATTCCGGATGTCCTCGATGATGAGGAGTGAAATGAGCGATGCCGTCGACGCCGTGCAGCTGGCACGCAGCGTCGTCGGCTGTTGGGCGAGGCGGTCGAACTCGGCCTTGAACGCCGGATCGGTCACGAGGGTCGCGGCGCGTATCAGCAGTGAGGCATCGCCGGGATTGAGCGCGCCGATCAGTACACCGCCCTCGAGCGTTGCGCCGGCCTGAAGCTGGGCGAGCATCGCGTCGTAGCGGGCCTCGAACGTCTGCTGCGAGGTGATCCCGCGCGAAACGCCCGGGGTGGCGGCGAGAACGCCCGTCAGCGCAGCGTCGAGCAGGTCGTTGTTGCCGATCCAGACGCTCACGAACGTCGGATTCGCCTCCAGCGCTCGCTCCACCTGCGACCGGCCCCCGAGGATGAGGAGGGTGGTGGGGTTCGACTGCGTGGTCGAGCGGCTCGTCGGATCCAGCGAGGTCGCGCCGAACACCGCGACGTTGTTGATGCGGTCCGTGATCGACCCGGGCTCGCGCAGGGCGCACGAGCCGCCGCCCGCGCCTCCGAGCCGCTCGAGCGTCTGGAAGTCCACGATCGGCGGCGGACAGCCGGGCAGTGCCAGCGAGGGCACGCGGAACGCGGTGCCGACGGCGCGCGCGACGAGCACCGGATAGGCCTGCGCCTGGGTCGCCGCATTGATCCCGGCGGACTGGAACCCCGCCGTGAGGCTGTTGCCGATGGCCACGTAGCGCTCGAGCAGCGGGCCGCCGATCGGCGCCGGCGGCCGCACGATGTCGACGTCGGGACTGCATGCGGCCAGACCGCACAGCGCGAACACCGCCGCACTCATGCCGCTCTCGCGTAAGGCTCGGCTCATCGGGCTGCCTCCCGCGTGCCGCCATAGCGCAATCCGACCGATAGCACGTTCGCCGTCAGTACGTAGAAGCCCTCGTTCAGCTCGTCCGCCCTTTGGCTCCTCGCCTCGCGCTCCACGATGCGCCCGCGCCTCCCGGAACCCTGCACGCGGAGGTACCCGACATCGAGCGTCCAGCCGGAGGCGATCGGCACGCCGAGTCCCGCACCGAAGTTGGTGCGGTCCTGCTCGGGAAGCAGCGGCGTGACCGTCTCGTCAGGCGCCGGCGACCGCGCGACGGCGAGTCCTGTCCGAGCCGCCCAGCCGTTCGCCAGCACGTGCTCGGCCCCGATCCTGAGCGTCCAGCTGGTCTCGTAGTCTTCGATCAGCCTGAGGTCCGGCGTGGCCGGATTCGAGAAGTCCACCGCCACCTCGTCGAAGGCCGACCATCCCATCCACGCCGCTTCCAGCGACAGCGTCGTGCGCTCCCGAATCGTCAGGGCCGCGCCGCCCTGCAGCTGCCAGGGGTGGGTGATCTCCGTGCGCACGGATTGCGCCGAGAGCGGTCCGCCCTCGGTGAACTGCGGGGAGAGGAGGTCATCCACCGGGGTGCCCGCGGGAATGCTCGGACCGCCGGGAATCTGCAGGGCGGCGGGCACCGTGAGGTCGGCGGGAATCTGGTCGAACATCGCGTCGGAATCGTCGTACTCGAACCGCACGGCGGACAGGTACCGCAGCCCCAGCCGAATGGCGCCGAGCCGGCCATGGACGCCCACGTTGTAGCCGATGGCCGTGGACGTCCCCTCGAGCGTCGCGCGGGCGAACTCGGTTCCACGCGGCACACCTAACATACCGAAGGTGATCCCCGGCAGCAGCGTCTGGCGCGACAGGTCCAGGGCCTGCACCAGCTCCACCGTGCTGTGGCCGATCACCGGGCCGCCGCCGATCGACCAGCCGGGCGTGAGGGCAAGCGCAACCGTCGGCTGCACGTAGATGGTGCGCAGCGATGCGCGCTGCACCACGAAGCGGCCGGGAAAATCGGGTCGCCAGGCGGACGTGAGTCCGTACGGCACGTACGCGCCGCCGCCGAACGCGAGCCGGGGGCTGAGTCGATAGGCGGCGAAGAGGTGCGGCGGGTACTCCGCCATGTCGTCCCCTTCGTGCAGGCCGCCGGTGGAATCTCGGGTGAACTCGCTGTGCACACCGATGCGCGCGACTCCCGCAGAAACGGTGAGCCCTTCGTGCACCGCGAGCGCCGCGGGGTTCCAGAACACGGCTGAGCCGTCGGCGCACGGCGCCGCCGTGGCCGCGAAGGCGCGCGACACGGCGCACGTCCCGATCTCGCTCAACGCGAAGCCTTGCGCCTCGGCCGTCGCCGCCGCGACGACGAGCAGCATCGCCCAGCTGCCTCGCCCCATCCGCCCTCCCGTCACAGGTCTCGGCGCGGACGGTGGAGCCCGCCACGCCGTACGGGGAATCGCTCGCACAAAGCTCGCTCGCGCCTCACGCGCGCACCACCCTGGGCGGAGGGCGAGCCCTCGCACGACGTATCGTCGAACACTAGCTTCCAGCCGTGCCCCCCATCCCAGTCCCGCAGGTGCCCTGGCAGGTCACGGGCAATCACTGGATTGCCTTGCCCTGCGTCCACCCCGCCGACGGGTCGCTGCACGCGGTCGGCGCCATCTCCCGGACCGCCCGTGCGGCCATCGAGGTCGCCGGCAGCGCCGACTTCCTGACGGGCGAAGGACCGCCCCTCGTGAGCCCGGTGGTCCGGATCAACGGCGAGGTCCGCAAACTCGCCCGACACGGCCTGGTGTGGGAGCGGGCGCACGACTGGCTCCCGACTTTCACTTGCACCCTGGACTCGGTAGTGGTGCGGGGGACGATCTTCGCCCCGTACGGCCGCGACGCGGACATCGCGGGAGCCATTTACGCCCTCGCGGTGGAGAACCGCGGCTCGAGCGCCGTGCGCATCACCCTCTCGGCAGAGGGCACCATGGGGCACCGCCAGGTGCGGGTCCGGACCCCCCGGGCATCCGTGGATGCGCACCGCGTCTCGCGCGATGGGGATGTGGTGCTGCTCGAGGGCACGGCGCTGCCGGGATTCCTGGCGCTGGCGCTCGCGGCCGACGGGCCGGCGCGGATCGACGTCGGCGGCGCGGGCGGGACCGGCTTCGCGATCCACCGCGACCTGGAGCTGGAGGCGAACGGCCGGGCGACCGCGGCGTTCTATCTCGCCGCCGGGCCGGAGCGCGACGGCGCACGGGCCACCGCCGGCGCGATGCGCCGCCGTGGGTGGAGCGAGCTCCTCACCCTCACTCGTGAGGCGCTGCAGGCGATGGAGCAGACGGTCGGCCACGAGGGACTGGACCGCCTGATCAACCGCAACCTGCTCTTCGCGCATTTCTTCGGCGTGGCCCGCGCGCTCGACGACGCGCACTTCTATCTGATGCGCACGCGCGCGCCCTGGCACGAGCACGGGGTGACGGCCCGCGATTGGGAGCTCCTCGCGTGGACCTTTCCGGCGGTGCTCCTGGCCGATCCGCCGCTCGCGCGTGAGCTGCTCCTGCGCGCCTGCGAGCTGCACGGGTACGCCCCCGGCGCCGGCGTGAACTACCTGGACGGGACGCTGTTCGAGGCGGGCTTCTCGCTCGAGGGCGCCTGCGCGTACGCCGTGGCCGTCGATCGCTATGTCCGGGAGACGGAGGACGACCACATCGTCGAGGAGCCCGCGGTCGCCGACGCGCTCTACAACTCGCACGACGACCTCGCTGCCCGCCGCGACGAACACGTACACCTCTACGCGACGGAGATCACGCTGGAGGGTCGCCCGGCGCCGCACGCCTTCACGCTGCACGGCAACGCCGTCGCGGCGCTCGCGCTCGAGGTCCTGCGCCGCACCCTCGACGAGGAGACGGCCAAGGGCATCGCGGATCCCGACGCGGTGCGCGCGGCCATCGTCAGGCACTTCACCGTCGAGCGGCAGGGCAAGGCCGTGTTCGCGTCGGCGATCGACCTGTCCGGCCGCGCGCACACCGACGATGGCGACCGGACATCCGCGCTCTGGCTGCCGCTCTACGAGACCGTCGAGCGGCACGACTCCACCTATCGACGGACCGTCAAGGGTGGCGGGCACTCGGAGCGCCTCGTCGAGCAGTGTGCCCGACTCATCGGGCCGGACGCGGGCGACGTGCTGGCCTGGCTGCGGCGGGCGCCGCTGGACAATGGGCTGGCGGCCGAGCGCGTGGATGAGGAGGGAAGGGCGGTGGAGAACGGCGGCGATGCCGCGCTCGCGGGCCTGCTCGCCTGGAGCGTCTGGTTTGCCGTGCACGCGCTGGGGGTCCGCGTCTGATCGCCAGCGTGCGCGAGCGCTTCGCGCGCGCCTTCGGCGGCGTGCCGCACACGATCTGGTCAGCGCCGGGCCGGGTGAATCTCATCGGCGAGCACGTGGACTATGCGGGCGGCGAGGTGCTGCCGATCGCCATCGCGGCCCGGACGTGCGTGGCGGTGGGGCCCGTCGCCGGCTCGTATTCGCACGTGAGCGCGGGACGCCGACGGCAGCGTGGCGCGTTCGATCCCGTTAGGCCGTCGCGCAGCGGGTCGTGGTGGGACTACGTCGCGGGCGTCTCGCGCGAGCTCGCGCAGCGAGGCACGCCGGTGCCGCCGCTGGCGATCGCCGTGGCAGGCGACGTGCCGCCCGGAGCCGGGCTCTCCTCTTCCGCGGCGCTCTGCGTCGCTGCCGCCGGTGCGTTGAGCCACGCAGCGGGGTCGCGCCTCGGCGCGGCGGAGCTGGCGGACGTGGCGCATCGGGCCGAAGCCGACTTCGTCGAGGTGCCGTGCGGCATCATGGACCAGCGCGCATCGGCACTGTGCCGCGCGGGGCACGCGCTCCACCTCCAATGCCGGGACGCCGCCGTGGATCACGTGCCCTTCCTGGAATCGATCCTCATCTTCGACACCGCGGAGCCGCGCGCGTTGCGCGCCTCGCGCTACGAGGAGCGTCGGCGGGAGACGGACGAGGCGCTCGTGATCCTGCGCAGCATGGAGCCGGGCCTCGAGTGGCTGGCCGACGCGGCGCTCGAGCTGCTTGACCGTGCTCCCCTCACCGGCGTGCTGCGCGCGAGGGCGCGGCACGTGGTGACCGAAACCCGCCGGGTGCGAGACGCGGTACGTGCCCTCGCCGCCGGGGAGCCGCTACCAGGCGCGCTGCTCCTCGAGTCGCACGCCTCGCTCCGCGACGACTACGAGTGCTCCACCTGTGCGCTCGACTGGTTCGTGGCGGAGGCGGTGCGGCGCGACGGCATCACCGGCGCGCGCCTGACGGGGGCAGGGTGGGGCGGATGCGCGATCGCGACCGGAGAGCGCGAGGCGCTCGACAGTGCGGCTCCCGCACTCGCCAATGAGTTCCGCCAAGCGTTCGGCCGCTCCGCGCGCTGGTGGCTCACCGCCGCGGAGGAGGGCGCACGGGAGGAAGGGCCCTAGCTGGCGAGTAGGCGCGTGCTTCAGCGGTGATTGGCTCGAGTGCGGGGCGAAGCTGAAGCGATGCCGGGAGCGGGACTCGAACCCGCACGGGGTTGCCCCCACAAGATTTTAAGTCTCATGCGTCTACCGCTTTCGCCATCCCGGCCAAACACTCAAATTCAACCGCAACACGCTGTTGCGTCTGTTCACGTAATATATCACGTGAACGGCTCCTGCTCCCCGGCGCACGCCGACGGTCCTTTATTGAACCGCGCGGAGGCGCGAAGCGCGCGGAGGAACCTGCGCGGCAACATTCTCTCGGTCCGATTTCCTCGCTCGCTCCGTGTGTACACCGACCTCTTCCCGATCGTGATGTCCCCTCAGAGGAACAGCGAGCAACAGGTCGTTTCCAGGGAAAAATGTAGACCGCTTGCGATCAGGTACCTCCGCGGCCTCGGCGGCTCCGCGCGATAACAAACGGAGCCCAGCTCCAACATCGGCTTCACCCGGCGAGCGGGGGACCCCCTGAGTGCCCTCCGCGAGCTCCCTCGAGCTCCGCCTTTGCCACCCCCGAGAATGCCGGATGAACGAAAAGAAAACGGGAGCGCCTCCTCCGCCCCCGTTTCGCACCGCATGCGCTCGAAGATTCAGAGCGGGAAACGGGACTCGAACCCGCGACCCCAACCTTGGCAAGGTTGTGCTCTACCAACTGAGCTATTCCCGCGTGTATCCCAGGTATCGGGATGGAGACGAGGGGAATCGAACCCCTGACCTCTTGAATGCCATTCAAGCGCTCTCCCAACTGAGCTACGCCCCCGGCGCCAACACCCCCGCCACCGCAAGCGGCAGCGAGGGCGTCAGGAACTGGCAAGACTAGTGGGGTGTATGTCGGCAGTCAAGCGAGCACGCGTCGATTGATCAGCGTCGAACGGTATTCAGGCTGGCGAAATGGTCACGAACTCGTATCTTGCAGGGCTGGCCCCGGATGGCTAATCCGCGCCGCCGCGATTACAGCGATGTCTTCAGCGATGTCGACGGCTGGCGCGTTCCCCCCCGGGATACGTGCCACAGATTCTTTCTGATCTTTCGAAGCGGCGCCCAGGCGTCT
>DATHUW010000186.1:0-6319 GCA_035461825.1 Gemmatimonadaceae bacterium | reverse complement strand
GGTCACGATCGCCTCGCCGACGGCGCGCCCCGACGCCGGCTGCTGCCCCGTGATCAGCCGGCCGTCCACCACGACGTGCTCCGTGAACGGCGCGGCGGCGGTGTACGTGGCGCCGCGCAGCGGGAACGCCTCCTCGAGGAGGACCGGCATCACCGCGCGCTGACCCAGCAGATCCTCCTCGGCGTTCGAGAACCCGGTGACGCGCCGGCCCGCGACGAGGTGCCGCCCGTCGGCGAGCTTCGCCTCGAGGAGCGCCGACGTGCCGTGGCACACCGCGGTCACGAGCCCGCCGGCCTCGTACACCGCGCGCGCCGCGCCGTGGACGCGCGCGTCGTCGACGAACTCGAACGGCGCCGCGTTGCCGCCCGCGTAGAACACCACGTCGTAGTCCGCCGCGCGGACGTCCGCGAGCGCCAGCGTGTCGCGGAACGCGTAGCGCTGCTGCACCGTGCCGTCGGCTTGCGGCACGTCCTCGATCCCGATGAGCTCGCGGGTCTCGGGATCGGCGAGGAAGCGCTCGTTGAGCGGATCCCCGGAGTCCGGCACGCCGGTCCGGAGGAAGTCGTCGAGGTTCAGCTTCACGCTGAAGCCGTCGATCGCCGACGGCCCGCCGCGCGGGCTCGCCAGGTCGATCGTGAACCCGAGCGCGGCCGCGTCGCGCAGCACCCAGTACGGGTGCGTGACCTCGCTGAGCCAGACGCCCGAGGCGCGCTCGCCGCCGCCGGGCGCCGGGATGTCGCTGATGTTCGAGACCACGAACAGCGCGCGCTTGCCGCCGGGGTCGTCGGTGCACGCCGCCAGGGCGCCGGAGAGCGCGAGCAACGTCGAGAGGGACGAGAGCAGGTTCGATGCGTTCATGGGAATGCCTCCGTCGATGAGTGACGAGGCCATCCTGGGCCCGCGCTCGATTTCGGCCAAGCACATGGCATGAACTCCGCTGTTTCATCCCGTGCAACTTCCAGCATGATCCGATGTGGCCGCTCGAGGTGCGCAGGGCATACAGGACCCAGGGATGAAGGCAGATCTCCACTGCGTATCGGGAGTGTGCGTCCCCGCACCTGCGGTGGCTGAACAGCTATCAGGGACAGGCCATGATGTAGGAACATCTGCTCTCCATTCGATGCTGCGCAGGGTCGCAGACTGGACGCCCCGATCCCGAGGCGCCATGATGCACCGCCGTCGCGACTCGCCCGGCGCCCCGGCGAGCGACCCGCCACCGGCTCGTCGCCGGTGATGGCAGCTCGCGCTCTACGCACGGGGCCTCGTGCGAGCGCGCGGCAAGCTCATATCTGGAGAGTGGAGAATGGCAATGTCGAAGACTACATCGTTATTGGCTATCGGGCTCATCACCCATCTGAGCGGCTGCGGCGACAACGTCACGGATCCCACGGATCCGGGTCAGTTCACCTCCCCCACCGGCGAGGTGCTGGCGTTCGGCGTCAAGGAAGGCAACATCCGCAACTACTTCCACCGCCAGGGCCCCGCCGCGGTGCACCTCCTGACCCGCTCGGGCGCCGAGCCGCGGATCATCGCGGCGTTCCCGGCCAACAACCAGGGCGTCGGGCTGTGGTTCACGAGCGGCGAGGCGTCCACCCAGGTCTGGGCCGGCGCGGACGGCGACGCCGACCTCGGCGCGGGCGGCGGGCTGGCCGCGCTCGTGCGCGACGACGGCGACCGCGACATGTACGGCGTGCGCGCGACGATCCACAGCGACGCCACCACGCTGACCGCGTACCTGCCGCTCCTCGCCAACGTCCGCACGCTGCGCGACTTCGGTTACGGGCTGTGCCTCGAGAACGCCGCCCAGTTCCCCGAGCTGCGCAACGAGACGATCGAGCTCCTGGGCTCCGCGAACGTCGTGCGGATCCGGCGCGAGCAGATCGGCGGCGCCGGCTACGCCATGGAGATCCTGATCAAGGGCGGCCCCGGCACGAAGCTCGCGGTGAAGGACCAGGAGATCCCCGCGCGCGAGAAGTGCGCCGCCACCGCCGGCGAAGGGCCCGAGAAGGTGGTCGAGATCACCGGCGGCAAGGGCGTGAGCTTCGACATCATCGCGCTCAGCAACGACGAGCCGCTCACGCCGATCGAGAAGCCGAACCTCCTGACCCAGCAGCCGCCCGACAGCTTCGAGCTCGACGCGCTCGCGTTCCTGAGCTACGCGGAGAAGCTCCAGGCCGGCTCGTGGCGCTTCCTCACCTACTTCGGACGCGACACCCTGCTGTCGGCGCGCATGCTGATGCCCGGCCTCAAGCGCGACCTCGTCGAGGCCGCGCTGACCTCGGTGATCGAGCGCATCAACCTCACGCCGAACGTCGGCGATCCCCACTTCGACTACACCATCGCGGTCGGCGACGTGTCGCACGAGGAGGAGCTCGGCGACTACGCGGCGTGGAACAACGGCAAGCAGACCGTCCACCCGCCGGACCTGCGCCAGGCCCGCTACGACTACAAGATGATCGACGACGACTTCCTGCTGGCGCCCGTGCTCGTCGAGTACATCGAGAAGGTCATCGCGGAGACCGGGTCACCCGAGGCGGCCAGGCCGATCGTCGACGCGTTCCTCGCGCGGACCCGGCCCGACGGCACCACGTTCAAGGCCGCGATCGAGGCCAACCTCGCGCTCGTGCTCGACCTCACCCGGCCGTTCGCCGACGACCCGGCCCCGGCCGCGCAGAAGAAGACGAAGCTGATCTCGTTCAAGAACACCGTGCCCGTCGGGCAATGGCGCGACTCGGACATGGGCATCGCGTTCGGCCGCTACCCGTTCGACATCAACGCCGGCCTCGCCCCCCGGCGCGCTCGAGGCCGCGGCCGCGCTCTACGGCCGCTTCGGCGACAGCGCCGGCGCCACCGAGGCGCAGCGCATCCTCGCCAGGTGGCAGGGCGTGGACGAGCTGTTCCGCATCGAGGAGACCCTGGCGACCGTCCAGGCCAACGTCACCAGCTACGCCAGCGCCGTGAAGGTCACCGACACGTCGGCGCAGCACCAGGCCACCGAGCCCGGCAACGGCTACAGCTCCTACGCGATCTCGCTCGACGGCACCGGGGCGGCGCTGCCCGTCATGCACACCGATCACGGCTTCGTCATGGAGTTCACGCAGCCGTCCGACGCGTACCTGGTCCGGGTGGCGCGCACGATCACCGCCGACTTCCCCGCCGGCCTCATGTCGACGGTCGGCGTGATGGTCGCCAACCCCGCGATCGCCGCCGCGGACTTCACCGTGACCGACCCCAGGGACCTGAGGAACCCCGACGACGACGTCCCCAACGTGAAGGTGCGCGACATCTTCACCAACTCGCACTACCACGGCGCCGTCGTGTGGTCGTGGCAGCAGGCGCTCCTCGCCTCGGGCATGCGGCGCCAGCTCGAGCGCACCGACATCGCCGGCGCGACCCGGACCGCGCTCCAGCAGGCCGAGTGCAAGCTGTGGGACACCATCGACGCCGCCCAGCAGGTGCGCGCCGGCGAGCTGTGGAGCTGGGAGGCCAACGCCAGCGGGGGCGTCGAGTACCGCGCGTTCGGCTACAACCGCAACGACGTCGACGAATCCAACGCCGCCCAGCTCTGGAGCACGGTGTACCTCGTCGTGAAGCGCCCCACCGCCGCGCAGAACCCGACCTGCTCCTGATGTCGAGGTCGGGGCGGCGATCTCATCGCGGGTCGAGCGCCGCGAGACAGCCGGCGAGCAGCATGACCGACAGGAGCCACATCGCCTCGAGCTTGCTGCGAATCATGATCGCCCCCTTCTCGAGCAACGTCAGAGCCAGTCAGTGACGGTGCCGGCCTTGTGAGCTGGCACCGGTGATAGACACACCCCACCCGCCGCCGCCCAGAGCCGCGCGACCCACGACCATCCCTGCGCTCCCCTTGCTGTTCGGGGCCAGGCTCGGCGGCGTGGCTCCGGCGGCATCCATCCCATCTCCCCTCGCAGCCCTCGAGAACAGAGGTGCCATGAAGCGCGGATGCTTCGCCATCATCATTTTGTCGACACCGCCTCTCGGCGAGCATTGCAGTCGCGGATTGCGCGCATGCGCTCGGCCCAGCTCGGCTCCGCTCGGCCCAGCTCGGCCCAGCTCAGCTCAGCTTGCAGGCGAGCTCGGCGCGCGAGGCGACACCCAGCTTGCGGTAGATCGCCTGTAGCTGCGATGCCACGGTGGCGGTGGCGACGCCGCGGGCGGCCGCGATCTCCGCGGTGGTGAGCCCTTGCAGGGTGAGGCCCGCGATGGCCTGCTCGGCATCGGTGAGCGCCCCCGGCACCTCCCGCTGGCCGGTGAACGAGAACAGGACGAGCGTCTCGCCGCCTACCTCGATGATCTCGGCGACGAGGTCGGGCGGCAGCGGCGGCGTCCCGGGCGCGGCGAGATCGCCCTGTCCGGAAGAAGCACGGGGCCTGCGGCGCTGCCCGCTCACGCGAGCTCGCCACCGCCGGGCTGGGCGGCCGTCTGATGTGCGAGCGCGCGGCCGGCACGAGCCAGCGCGATCCGGTTACCGCATCCGAGCTTGCGCGCCGCGCGGGCGAGCAGCGTCCCCACGGTGGACGTGGCGAGCCCGAGCTCGTGGGCGATGAGCTTGTTGGAGTACCCCTTCGCGAGCTCGCTCAGCACGCGCTGCTCCTGGGCAGACAGCTCCCGCGGCTGTTCCGGCTGCCGGGTGCCGGCTGCTTCCGCCGGAGCCGCGGGGGCGCCGCCGGGCAGCGGCCCGTCGGGGCGCGCCACGAGGAAGCGCCGGCCGTCGCGCTCCACCGTCTCCACGACGGCCCATCGGCCTTCGTGCACTGCCCGCCAGCCGGCGAGCACGGCGCCGGGAGCCATGCGAGCGCGCTGTGCCGGCTCCGCCGGCTCCGCCGGCTCACCGGCCGCGTGCGGCGCATGATGCAGCGTCCCTCGGTCGAAAGAGGCGATGACACTCACAGGTGCGTTCCCTCCACGTGTATCAGTATCCTCAAGAATGAATGACTATCATCCTATTCCACGGGCTACCGTTAACAGACCAGGGTCCGGGGAGGCCATGGGGTGACCTCCTTGCCACCCGCGACATTCCGGAGGTCGGGCTCCGTGAGGAACCGGACCGTTTCCCGGTGAAGCTTCAGCCTGACTTGAAACCTGGCATGATTCATCTTCTTCATTGGTTCCCCCTCGCAAAGGTTTTCACTACGTCACGGACAATGACTGTCCCACTGCGATCTGCACTCGCAAAATCGGCGCCGATCTGCGAGAAGCGCCCAGAGATGACATCCACGGCATGATCGCGGACGTAGACCCACCGGTCCTCGGGTATCGAGTAGAACCAGGCCCCTCCCTCCTTGCACACAAAGGCTATTGTGTCTCCATCGTTCGAATAGGCGACATCGCGGGCCGCCAGCGGTAGGTCGCGCCACGGGATCTCCCGTCGCCGATCGAGCGCTACCATCCGGACGTGCCCGTCCTCGGAGGCAATCAGCAGATCTCGCCCCTTTGGATCGAAGTTGATCCGGCGGATCCCGGCCGCCATGGTCTCCTGGCGCAACACCTCATATCCGGTCGTCTCGTGGACCGTCACGGCGCCATCTGCCATGCCGACAGCCAGCAGGCTGCCGTCCGGTGACACGCGGAGCGCCGTGACCACGACTCCGTCGGACTGACGGATTCGTCTGGTTGCGCGATCGGTCGCCACCTGCCATATCGCGCCCATCGAATCGGAGACCACGGCCCGGCGAGCGTCCAGGATCTCGAGCGCATGGAGTGGAGCGCCATGCTCGAAGAGCACCTCCGGCTCGCCACCATCGGGCGGCCATGCCAGCAGCCGACCATCGTCGCCGATGGACATGATGCGGCGGCCGCCTTCGATGTACCCGGCGCCACCGACGATGCCGGCATGATCCGAGACGACGCGGAGGGGATCCATGCCCGTCGGGCCCCAGACCCGGATCGTTCCGTCCTTGGACCAGCTCACGAAGGAGCCGCCGACCGGCGAGAATCGAGTACCGACGACGATGTCGCTGTGACCTCTCAGCTCGGTCACGCGCCGGTCGTTCAGGCCGATTCGCCGGACGATCCCCTCCGATCCATCCGTCGCGATCGTCTTCCCATCCGGGGAGAACGCCGCGCCATACACCGCGCCCGCCGCGCGAAGCACGACCCGCGCGTCCCGCGGCGGCACCTTCCAGACCCGGACCGTCCCGTTCACGTCCCCGACGAGGACCCGCTCGAAGTCGAGGCCCGGAACGGTGATGGCAGACACTCGCCCGGTGTGCCCTTCGTATCGCGTGGCCAGCCGGCTCTCGAGGTCATACAGATAGACCACGTTCGAGTCGGCCACCGCCACGACGCGTTCGCCGAG
>DATHUW010000185.1:0-2685 GCA_035461825.1 Gemmatimonadaceae bacterium | reverse complement strand
GGGAACTCGCTCTCGAGGAGCTGCGCCCAGCCGGCGTGATGGTACAGGTGCCTGGCGACGAGGGGAATGTCGAGGTCGCGCGTCTCGCGGATGCTCTTGCCATTGTCGAGGCTCTCGAGCACGGCGAGCAGGCGGCTGTTGCGCTGCACCGTGCGAGCGAGCGCGTAGAGGTGCCGCGCGCGAGCATGTCCGCTCAGCGCCTGCCAGGCAGGGAGTGCCTTGCGAGCGGCGCGCACGGCCGCATCGACCTCTCGTTCTCCGCACTGCGTGACCTGGGCCAGCCGTTCGCCGGTGGCGGGATTCGTCACGTCGAACAGATCGACGCCCTTGGAGCGCGTCCACTCGCCGCCGATGAAAACGCCGAACGTGCCGTCGTGCTGCGCGAGCCACTCCCGAGCGAGCCGGTCGCTCTCGGGCGCCGGCCCGTACTCCATCGTCTCGAAGATGCGGGAAACGGTCGCCATGTGCTCGTCAGACCATGGGGTGCCGGTGCGCCGCGGAGTAGCGCCCGGTGACGAAGTGCTCGAGCTGCCGCTCGATGTCGGTCAGAAGGCCCGACGCGCCGAAGCGGAACCGGTCTGCGCGCAGCCAGCGGTCGCCGAGCTCCTCCTTCATCAGATAGAGATACTCCAGCGCCTGCTTGGCGGAACGGATCCCGCCGGCCGGCTTGTAGCCGACCTCATGTCCGGTGCGCTCCAGGTAGTCGCGGATCGTGCGCGTCATGACGAGCGAGACCGGAAGCGACGCGTTCATCGCCTCCTTGCCCGTGGACGTCTTGATGAAGTCGGCGCCCGCCATCATCGCGACGGCGCTCGCGCGCGCAACGTTCGTCATCGTCGCCAGCTCGCCGGTGCCGAGGATCGCCTTCATGTGCGCCTCGCCGCAGGCGTCGCGGAAGCGCCGGACCTCGTCGTACAGCGCGTCCCAGTCGCCGGTCAGCACGTGCCCCCGCGTGATGACGATGTCGATCTCACGGGCGCCGGCCTGGACGGATGCCCGGATCTCCTCGACGCGCTGCTCGATAGGCGAGAGCCCCGCGGGGAAGCCGGTGCTGACGGCCGCCACGGGAACTCCGCTGCCGCGCAGCGCATCCACGGCGGTCGCGACCATCGCGTGGTACACGCAGACCGCCGCCGCGCGGATGCCGAGCGAGCCGGCGCCGAGCGATTCGACGAGGTCGGGGCGGAGCGGGTGGATGGCCTTGGCGCAGAGGCGGCGGACGGTGCCCGGCGTATCGTCCCCCGCCAGCGTCGTCAGGTCGATCAGCGTGATGGCGCGCAGCAGCCAGGCGGCCTGCCATTCCTTCTTCACCGTGCGCCGCGTGGGAATCGTCGCGGCCCGCCGTTCCACGGCGCTCCGGTTCACGCGAATGGACCGGACCCAGTCCAGATCGAGCGGCGTCCCCGGATTCCGCTCCGTCCCTTCGGCCGCGGGCTGGCGGGCGGAGAGCGGCTTGGCGAGGCGGAGCCGGGAGTCGGGCGGGGGCATGGGAGGAAGATAGCGGGGGACGGGGGACGGAGTCGGGAATCGGGAATCGGGAATCGGGAATCGGGACAGCGGATCCGGAGGGAGTTCCGAAATGAGCCCGCGCGACAGGCTCCTCGCGTGCTCCGATTCCCGCTTCCCGATTCCCGATTCCCGATGCTACCGATATTCCTCCATTAACCCCGCCAACGCCTCTGACCCCGGGCACAGCTGCTCGTATGGCAGCTCCACCAGCGGCGTCGCGACCGTCTTGTTCAGCTCGTGCATCTCCGGCGCGTCGTCGCCCACGTAGAACAGCCCGGTCGGCACCTCGCCCGCCGCCTGGATGCGCCGCACCAGCGCGTACGCCGCGTCGCGGTTCGTCGGATCGTGACCCTCGTCGATCTTCCGGAACCGCACGGTGCTCCCATCGTGCATCGTGACCGACTGCACCGCGGCGCTCCCGTCAGGCATCGTGATCTCGCGCTGCACCGGCACGAAGTCCACCGATGCCACCTCGTGGTAGCGCTGGCGCGTGTGCTGATAGCTCTTCGTCGAGCCCACGTGGTCGTTGAAGGTCACGCACGGCGAGATCACGTCGATCATCGCGAAGCCGTTGTGCGCGATACCCGCCTTGAGGAGCGGCACGAGCTGCGCCTTGTCCCCGGAGAAACCGCGCGCCACGAACGTCGCCCCCAGGGTGAGCGCGAGCAGCACCGGGTCGATCGGCTGCTGCACGTTCGCCTCGCCGCGCTTCGACTTCGATCCGACGTCCGCCGAGGCGGAGAACTGCCCCTTCGTCAGGCCGTAGACGCCGTTGTTCTCCAGCACGTACAGCAGGTTCACGTTGCGGCGGATCGCGTGGCAGAGCTGGCCCAGTCCGATGGAGAGCGAGTCGCCGTCGCCGGAGACGCCGATGTAGATCAGCTCCCGGTTGGCCGCGCTCGCGCCCGTCGCGATGGAGGGCATGCGCCCGTGCACGGCGTTGAACCCGTGCGCCTGCGACAGGAAGTACGCCGTCGTCTTGGACGAGCAGCCGATGCCGCTGAGCTTTCCGACCCGGTGCGGCTCGATCTCCAGCTCCCAGCACGCCTGCACGATCGCGGCGGTCACCGAGTCGTGGCCGCAGCCGGCGCAGAGCGTCGACATGCCGCCCTCGTAGTCGCGCCGCGTCAGGCCCAGCGCGTTCTTCGTCAGGCTGGGGTGAATGACCCGGGGTTT
>DATHUW010000184.1:0-14297 GCA_035461825.1 Gemmatimonadaceae bacterium | reverse complement strand
TGGCGGCTGCCGTGCAGGCGGAGGTGGTCCAGGTGATCGGAAAGACCGCCACGCTCTACCGCCACAATCCGGAGCTCGAGCGCAAGCGGGGCGCGCCGCCCCCCTGGCGCGCCTAGCGCCCTGCTCGCCGGCGACGCTCCGGCGTCCTCGTCCGTGAGCGTCCCGCCCCGCCCCGGGTGCGTTTCACCCCACGCCCATTGACGCCGGCGAGCCGAACGCGCATTTCCCTCTCCCCAACTCCGGATCGCGAGGCGCGGCACGGCGGCCGCAGCTCGTTATGCGCGCGGTGCGGCGGTTCTCCGGAGTCCTTCACACGGGGAGGCAGCGCATGACGACGGACGTGCACGGGCGGTTCCTATGGTACGAGCTGCTGACACGGGACGTGGACCGAGCGATCGCGTTCTACACGCGAGTCATCGGCTGGGGCACCCAGCAGCTCGAGAATCCGGGCATGCCGTACACGATGTGGACCGCGGGGGGCGTGCCCCTGGGCGGCATCATGCAGATGCCGCCTGACGCGGGGGACGCGCCGCCGCACTGGCTCGCCTACATCGGGACCCGGGACGTCGACGACACCGTGCGCCGTGCGCGCACGCTCGGGGCGGCCGTCTATGTCGAGCCGCGCGACATTCCCGACGTGGGCCGCTTCGCGGTTCTCGCCGATCCCCAGGGCGCGATGTTCGCGGTGTACAAACCGGGCTCGGACCCCGGGGAGGAGCGCGACCCCGCCACCGGCCAGTTCTCCTGGCACGAGCTGGTCACGACCGACTATCAGGCCGCGCGCCGGTTCTACTTCGACCTGTTTGGGTGGTCGACCACCGAGGACCTCGACATGGGTCCCGTGGGCATCTACGCCATGTACGGACGGCACGGGCGGCCGTACGGCGGGATGTTCAACAAGCCGGCCGATATGCCGGCCCCTCCGCACTGGCTGCTGTACGCCCTGGTGGACGATCTGGATGATGCGGTGCGACGGATCAAGGATTCCGGGGGACAACTGCTTCACGGACCGATGGAGGTGCCAGGGGGCGATAGGATCGCCCAGGGCCTCGACCCGCAGGGTGCGGTGTTCGCCATGCACGAAAAGAAGCAGACCTGAATCCGCGCGGGGGCGCGCGAACGCGCGAGGCGGGACCATGGGACTAATCACCCCCGTCTCTCGTGCGTCGCGCGTGGCTTTCCGGTCCTTCCAACCGCCCGACTCCATTATCTTTCGGCTCCCGGCCGGATCTGGATACTCGAGGCGAACCGCATGACGTACATCATCACGGAAGCGTGCATTGGCGTGAAGGATCGCGCCTGCGTGGATGTCTGTCCCGTCGACTGCATCTACGAAGGGCCCGACCAGTTGTACATCCATCCTGACGAGTGCATCGACTGTGGGGCCTGCGAACCCGAGTGCCCGGTGACGGCGATTTTCCCTGAGGAGGACGTGCCGGCGAACCTCAAGGCGTACATCGCGAAGAACAAGGACGTGTTCGAGGGCGATTCGCCGCCGGGGCGCCCGCAGCGCTGAGCACGCCGGACGAGGGCCCCGGCGCACCGGCCGTGCCTCCGCTGCCGCGGGCGCTCACCTTCGATTACTGGGATACGATCTACGACGGCGCCGCCGTGCCGGAGCGCGCCGAACTTCGCGTCGCTGCCGTGCACCGGCTCTTCGCCGCTCTGGGCCGATCGCTGAGCGACCGCGAGCTCCTGGACGCGTACGAGGCATCCGGGACCGAGGCGCACCGATGGTGGAAGGAGGAGCACCGCGGGTACACGACCGCCGAGCGGATCCGGTGGATGCTGAGCCAGCTCGGGATCGAGCGGCCTGAGGACTGCACGCACGTGGCCACGGCGTGCCGCGCGGTGGATGACGCGCTGCTCCGGCATCCGCCGGCCCTGCTGCCCGGCGCCCTCGAGACGATCCGCGCGCTGGGCGAGCGGTTTCCGCTGGCGATCATCTCGGATACGGGCTTCGCGTCGGGGCAGGCGCAGGATGCGCTGCTCGAGCGCGACGGACTGCTCGAGCTGTTCCCGGTGCGCATCTACTCGATGGACATCGGCCACGCGAAGCCGCGGCCCGAGCCGTTCGACGCCGCGGTGCGAGCGCTCGGCGTCCGCGCCGGAGACGCGATGCACATCGGCGACATCGAGCGCACCGACGTACGCGGCGCGCTCGGCGCCGGTCTCCGGGCGGCGCGCTGCGACGTGATGCCCCGCCGCCGCGGCGCGAGCGAGGCGGAGCTGGTCTTCCGGGAGTACGGGGAACTGGGAGAGTATCTCGAGGGCGGGTAGCGCGCTGTGCGACTCCACTCAGGTGTGACGCGCTTGGCTTCACTGGCTCGGCACGTATTCAGGTTCAAGGTCCGCCTCCCTCGCCCCGCTCGCCCCCCCACCCCCGCCGTTTCTCCCTTCCCAGCACGAACCACCCGATCGGGCCCAGCACCGGCAGTACGAAGGCGATCACCGTCCACACGATCTTCGCCTTGCGGGAGTGGTGCCGGCCGAGCCAGATGGACAGGAGCGCCGACGCGAGCAGGATGATCGCGGCGGCGCTCCAGACGAGCGGCCATACTCGTGAGCCGGCGAGCATCGACTCGCCCGGCGGAACCTGGATCATGTCCGGGCGATCACGCGCTCCGCGGCGTCGACGATGGCCGCCGACGTCAGGCGGTACTTGCGCATCAGGTCGTCCGGCTTGCCCGATTCCGCGTACTGGTCGCCGAGGTTCACGACCTCGACCGGGGCGGGCGTGTGCTGGGCGAGCGACAGCGCGACCGCGCTGCCGAGTCCTCCGTAGTGCAGGTGCTCCTCGGCCACGACGAGCGCGCCGGTTTCCCGCGCCGCGGACTCCAGCGCGTCGTGGTCCAGCGGCTTGACGGTGTGCATGTCGAGCACCCGCGCCTCGATGTCGCGCTCGGCCAGCGCGTCGGCGGCCAGCAGGGCCTGGCCCACGAGCAGCCCGTTGGCGACGATCGTCAGGCGGTCGCCGTCGCGGATGCGGATCGCCTTGCCGAACACGAACGATAGGTCGGGCTCGTGGATCACCGGCGCCTTGGGACGGCCGAGCCGCAGGTACACCGGGCCGTCGTGCCGGGCCGCGGCAAAGACCGCGGCACGCATCGCGTGCTCGTCGGACGGCACGCAGACGATGAAGTGCGGCAGTGCGCAGGCGAGTGCCACATCTTCCACCGATTGCTGCGACACGCCATCCTCGCCGATGGAGATGCCGCCGTGCGACCCCGCGACCTTGACGTTGAGCTGTGGATAGGCTGCGCCCATGCGCAGCTGGTCGAACCCCTTGCAGAGCACGAACGCCGCGAAACTCGAGATGAACGGGATCTTGCCGCTCGAGGCGAGCCCCGTCGCGATCCCGGCCATGTTCGCTTCCTGAATCCCGATGTTGAAGAACCGCTCGGGGAAGTGCTTGCCGAAGGTCCAGCTGAAGGTGGACTTGGCGAGATCGGCGTCGATCGCGACGATGTCGCGATTTTCCCGGCCGAGGGCGAGCAGCGCATCACCGTACGCCTCGCGCGTCGCCCGGCCCATCGTCAACTGAAACTTGGTGGAAGGCATTGGCGTCCTACTCCGCCAGCTGTGTCAGCGCTACCTCGAGCTGCTCGCCCGTCGGCGCCTTTCCGTGAAACTCGTTGTTGTGCTCCATGAAGGACACGCCCTTGCCCTTCACGGTGGTGGCGATGATGCACGTCGGCTGGCCGCGGTGCTGGCTCGCGGTCGTCAGGGCCTGGAGCACCGCCGCCATGTCGTGGCCGTCGATCTCCAGCACGTTCCAGCCGAATGCCGCCCATTTGTCGGGGAACGGCACGAGCGACTGGATGTCCTCCACCGCGCCATCGAGCTGATACCGGTTCCAGTCGACGATCGCGGTGAGGGTGTCGAGCTCGTAGTTCGCGGCCGCCATCGCCGCCTCCCACACCTGCCCTTCCTGGCACTCGCCGTCGCCGAGCACCACCCAGGTGCGGAAGAGTTTGCCATCGAGTCGACCGGCGATCGCGTGGCCAATGCCGATCGACAGGCCCTGACCTAACGATCCGGTCGATGCCTCGATGCCCGGCGTCATTCCTTGCACGGGGTGCCCCTGCAGCCGCGAGTCCACCTGCCGCAGCGTCATCAGCTCGTCCACCGGAAAGTAGCCGCGCTCGGCCAGCGCCGCGTACAGGATCGGGACGCCGTGGCCCTTGCTGAGAATGAAGCGGTCACGGTCCGGCCAGTCAGGCCGTGCCGGGTCGTGGCGCAGAATCCCGCCGAAGTACAGCGCGGTCACGATTTCCGCAGCGGAGAGCGATCCGCCCGGATGGCCGCTGTTGGCCCCGGCGATCATCCGGATGGCGTGACGGCGCAGGCGCCGCGCGATGGTCTCGAGCTCCTGGACGGTATCGGGTTCGACGGCGGTCATGACCAGTGGCAGTGGGTGAGCGGCGAGACGGCAAATCTACCTCGGGCCGGGAGCGAGCACCAATTCCTACACGCGTTGCTCCGCGCTCCCGACCCGCGCCAGGAATTCCGCGACCACCCCATTGAACGCCGCTGGGCGTTCCACGCTGCTCAGGTGCCCCGCGAGTCGGAGCTGCTCGAGGCGGCTGTGCGGAATGGCCCGGTGCATCGCCTCGGCGACGTCCGGCGGTGTGATCGCGTCGTCCTCACCGACCACGATCAGCGTCGGGATCGTGATCGTCGCCAGCGTGGCCATCGAGTCCGGCCGGTGCAGCATCGCTTCGCTGGCGCCGACGATCCCCTCGACGGACTGCGCGGCCGCCATCGCCTCGAGCCCGCCTAACGTCTCCGGGGAGCGCCGCTGCGTGTGGGGCGACAGCCATTTCGGCGCCAGCTGCTTGGCGACCGCCGCGGGGCCGTCGCGTCGCGCCACGCCGATGATGGCGTGGCGCCCCGCCACCGCCTCCGGCCCGTCCGCGTTCGCGCGGGTGTTCGCCAGGATCAGCGCGCGCACCCGGTCGGGATGCCGGCGCCACAGGGCGAGCGCGATGTACCCGCCCATCGAGAACCCGCACACCACGACGGGCTCGATGATGCCGAGCGCATCGAGGAGGGCGATGGCGTCCTCGGCGTATTGGTCCATCGTGAACGGGGGATCCGCGGGCGTTTCGCCGAAGCCGCGCAGGTCCGGCGCGATGCACCGCGCCCGTCCCGTGAGCCCGGCGAGCTGCGGCGCCCACATGCGGCGGGTGAACGGGAACCCGTGCAGCAGCAGGAGTGGCGTCCCGCTGCCGGCTTCCTCGTATCCGATGAGGCGCCCCCCCGCCGACGCGCGCACGTGACCTAACGCGGTGTGCGCGACGGCGGCCGCACGGCCGCCTGCGGACCCGTGATCTGCAGCTCTCCCGATGCGCCGCCCGACTCCTCGATCCAGCGGCCGTCGAACGTGAGCCAGAACAGCACCGGACCGCCCGCGAGCGCGGCGCGCTCGTGCGCGGCGCCGAACGCCTTGGCGCCGTACGTCCCATCCAGCCGGATGCCCGTCGCATCCTTCAGCCATTCGGCCGGCTTCCGCGCGCGGGGCTCCGGGCGGCCATAGGCGCCGCCGGACCAACCATGCTCGATTGAGAGCATCCGCCGTGGCGGCGTCGTGATTCGCTCTCCCGACAGCCGCGCGAGTGTCCGCACCGCCTGCCGCAGCCGCCACCGGAGCAGCAGGCCCGTGCTGCCGAGCCGCGGCCCGACCCGCACGGCCACCACCCTCGTGTCCACGCCCGCCAGATGCAGCCCCAGCGCGAGCCCTGCCGCGGTCCCCCCCGTTCCGAAGGGAAGCACCACCTGCTCCGGCGCCGGCAGTACACCCGCGTCGATCTGCTCGGCGAGCTCGAGCCCCGCGTTGATGTGCCCGAGCATGCCAAGCGGCGCGGTCCCGCCCAGCGGGATGTAGCGGACGTTCGGCCGCCTGGCGAGAATCCACGCGCGCACCATCCCGCGTATCGGTCCGGGCGACGGGAGAATTTCGGCGCCGATCGCGCGGACCCTGCCCGCCACGAGCGACGCTTCCGGATTCATCTCGTGCGCCCAGCGGATCACTCGCATCGTGACGCCGAGCTGCCGCGCGACCGCCGCCGTGACGAGCGCGTGCGTCGAGCCTTCGCCGCCCACCGTCAGCACGGATTCGCCGGGGCGGAGATCGCCGAGGAGGTACTCGAGCGCGCGGATCTTGTTGCCGCCATAGCGGGTCGTGCTGCGGTCGTCCCGCTTGACCCAGAGCGGGCGGTCGCCCGGCAGCTGGTCCACCGGCGTCGGGAACGTGCCGAGCGGCTTGCGCGGCACGCGCTCGAGCGCCGGAAAGCGCCTGACGAGCGGGATGGAGGGCGGCGTCACGGAGGGCTCTCCGGTTCGTCGTCGTCGTCATCGTCCTCCCCGAGGATGCGCACCTCGTCGCCGACCACGTCCTCCACGTACAGCATCTTGATCGGCACGAGCAGGCCCGCCACGAGGGGGACGGCGACCATGAGCCCGAGAAAGCCGAACACGATCGCCATCAACGCCTGACTCATGATCGTCAGCGCGGGCGGCAGGTCCACCTCGCGCATCAGATGCGGAATCAGGAGGTTGTTCTCGAGGAACTGGATGCCGATGTAGGCGACCGTCACCCACAAGGCCTTCTCGGGTGAGTCGATGAAGCCCATCGCGATGGCCGGCACCGCGCTCAGGATCGGCCCGATGGTCGGAATGAACTCCAGGAGTCCGGCGATCAGGCCCAGGGCGAACGCCGCTTCCACATCGAGGAGGAGCAGCACGATCGTCGTGATGACCCCGATCACGACCATGGCGATCAATTGCGTCACCAACCACCGCCGCAGCACAGTGGCCATGGCGGTGAGCACCTCCCCGGCTCGTCGTCTTGCCCGGTGCGGGAAGAGGTGCATGAGCCCCGCGTGGTACGTGTCCGGATCCGCCCCGATGTAGATCGCCAGGAAGGTGATCAGCACGATTCCGGCGAGGACCGTGGCCGTGGAGCTGAGGAAGGGGAACAGGTAACCTGACGCCTGCTCCAATCCGAACCCTATCCGCTCGCGCAGCGAGGTGGCCTCCCGCGTCGCCGCTTCGGTTGCCTCCTCCGCCGGCGTCTGGACGCCCGCGGGCGCTGGCTGGGTCGTGCGCTGACCGGGCAGGAGCATGCCGAGCATCCCATCTTCCCGCTCCCGGATCCAGTCCTCGATCCGGTCGACGGCCTGAGGCAGCCGCGTCCGCAGCTCCGACATCTGCGTTCGGATGGTTGGTGCGAGCATCGCACCGACGGCGAACAGCGCCGCGTAGAACAGAATCACGATGCCGGCGGCCCCGAGACCACGCGGGATACGGAACCGCTCGAGCCGGTCGGTCCCCGCTTCCACAGCGAGACCGAACAGCACGCCCAGGAACGCCGTGAGCACGAGGGGACTGGCGACCCACAACAACTGCAGGAGCAGGTACAGCCCGATGATCAGGGCGGATGCCCTGAGCACGTCCTGGCTGCGCCAACCGAGCGCTCGGGTCCGGCGCTCGACGCGCGGATAGACCTGGGTCTCCCGGGTGGGGCGATACCCGGTGGTGGAGCGTCGCTCGCGCGGCGCGCCCGAATCCTCGATGCGCGCCGCACGCGGCTCCTGGCCGGCGGCGGGAGGGTCGGTCGGGTTCGAGTCCGGAGGTGGAGACATGCACCTGGGCGAGCGGGCAAAGCGGGTGCCGCGAGGCAGCTAAGCTCGCCCGCCGCGAGCCAGGCGGCAAGATGCTCGCCCCGCGCGGACCGCGGGCACTTCTCTCTCCGTCGCGCGCGTGTGAGCTTTAGCGTGACTTTGCCGCCGATCCCGATGAGGATACCGAGTGCCAGCTGACACCCGCGCGAACTCCACGCGATACCTCGATACGCCCGATGCCGCGAGTCGATTCCTGTCGGGGATCAAGGGCGCACGGGAGATCGCAGTGGACACCGAGGGCGCCAGCTATCATCGGTTCGTCGACCGCATCTACCTTCTGCAGCTGTCGACACGGCAGAAGACGGCGATCATCGATCCGCTGGCCGCCGGGTCGCTCGAGCCGCTCGGCACGCTCCTCCAGGATCCGTCGGTGGAGGTCGTGTTCCACGACGCCGATTACGATCTGCGCCTGCTGCACCAGGACTACGGCTGGCACGCGAGCAACATCTTCGACACGCGCATCGCCGCGCAGCTGGCGGGCGTGCGGGCGTTCGGGCTCGCCGCCCTGTTGGAGCGATACTTCGGGACGAAGCTCGACAAGAAGTTCCAGCGCGCTGACTGGTCGATGCGCCCGCTCTCGCAAGGCATGCTGGAGTACGCGGTGCAGGACACGCTGCACCTCCTGGATCTCCGCGATCGGCTGCGGGATGAGCTCGAGCGGCTCGGGCGCACGGGATGGGCCGCGGAGGAGTTCGCCCGGTTGCAAGGCACGCAGTGGGATGCCGACCCTGACGATCTGGCGTGGATGCGGACGAAGGGGGCCCGCGACCTGACGCGCCGCGAGCTGGCGGTGTTCCGCGAGCTCGTGCGCTGGCGCGATGAGGTCGCGCGCGCGCTCGACAAGGCGACGTTCCGCGTCGTGGGCAACGAAGCGCTCTTCGCTGCCGCTCGCGCGACGCCGCGCAGCGTGGCGGACCTGGCGGCGGTGAAGGGGATGCCGCGCGGCATGGTCGATCGCCGCGGGGACGAGCTCCTCGCCGCGGTGGAGCGGGGACTGTCGGTGCCTGACGCGCAGTTGCCGAAATTCCCGCGCGCCGCGCGATGGGAACGGGACGCGCAGTTCGAGGACCGTGTCGCGGCGCTCAAGCGGGTCCGCGACGCGGCGGCGCAGCGGCTCGACCTCGACCCCGGCGTGCTCTGCTCACGCGACCGGATGGAGGCGGTGGCGCGCCGAAACCCGAAGAGCATGGAAGAGCTTCACGAGGTGAAGGAGCTCCGCCGCTGGCAGATCGACGTGCTGGGAGACGAATTTCTGCGCGCGCTGCGCGGGGTGGGAGCCAGGAGCTAGGAGCTAGGAGTTAGGAAACTAGGGGTGGTGTGTATCGCCTCAAACGACGCCCACCACCCCTAGTTCCTAGCTCCTAACTCCTAGCTCCTCCCAATCATCTCCCGCCAGGCCTCTCTCGCCAGGCCGCCCGCATCCTCGTAGAACGCGATGGCGCCGGGCGCCATCAGCTTCGTCAGCAGGATGATCTGACCGGTGTGCATCCCGAAGTGTTCGGTCACGTGGTAGATCGCCTCGAGCACCGTGAGCGCACGTCCCTGAATGGTTCGCGACTCGAGCAGTTCGGCGGGCGTGAGCCGCGCGAGCACCGCATCGGCCTCGCGGAGCGTTTCCTCGAGCCGGGCCATTAGTTCCCGTGCGTCGGCGCCGCCGTCGGCCGCGAACTCCGCCGAACGCGTCCGGGTGTCGGGGGCCCCATCGACGCCGCTGATGATCCATTGCCGCACGTTCCCCGAAAGGTGCAGCAGCAGGTTGCCCACGCTGTTTGCTCCCGGCGCCGCGCGGCGCCACAGCGCGTCCGGCGGCAGCGCCGCTATGCAGGCCCGCAACTTGGTCGGATACTCGGTGGCGAGCAGCCAGCGCGATTGCGCGATGAACGCGCGCGCGATCTCCTGGTGTGCCATCGCTATGCGGCGAGCGCCCCGGCCGGCGACGTCAGGATGAGCGGCGCCCCATGACGCACGACGATGGTGTGCTCGTGGTGCACGGCGATCTCCCGGGTGCGCGTCCGGATGGTCCAACCGTCGGGCTCCGTGATCACGCGCGTGCGCCGCCGGGTCAGCATCGGCTCCACGGCGAGCACGAGCCCCTCGCGCAGCATGGCGCGGGCGAACGGATCGCCGAAGTTCGGCACCTCGGGGTCCTCGTGGATCCTGCGTCCGACGCCGTGTCCACACAACTCGCGGATCGGATCGCACGCGTGGCGCCGCGCCTCGGCGGCAATGGCGGCGCCGAGCACGCGGACTGGGGCGCCGGGGCGCGCGGCGCGCATGGCCGCGGCGAACGCCCGTCGCGCGGCGTCCTTCAACCGGATCGCGTCAGGCAGGGCGGGGGGCACGATGATGGTCGTCGCCGAGTCCGCGATGAAGCCATCGAGCTCCAGCGTGACGTCCAGCTTCACGACGTCGCCCGGCTGAAGCACGCGCGGCCCCGGAATACCGTGCACGATCTCCTCGTTCACACTGATGCAGGTGAAACCGGGGAAGTCGTAGGCGAGTCGCGGCGCCGACCGCGCGCCGAGCTTCCGCGCCGAGCGCTCCCCGATCGCATCGAGCGCGCGCGTGCTGATGCCCGCGCGCACCGCCCCTCGCATCTCGAGCAGCGTGCGCGCCACGGCGCGTCCCACCTGCTGCATGCCCGTCAGATCCGCCCTCGACTGAATGGTCATCTCCGCTCCGGTCCGTGTGCGCCCCTCAGCGCGCGGCGCGCAGCCGCTCGTAAAAGTGCTTGCGCAGCTTCGCGACCTTCGGCGCCACCACGGCCTGGCAGTACGGCTGGTCGGGATTCTGTCGGAAATAGTCCTGATGATAATCCTCTGCCGGGTAGAACGCCGCGAGCGGCGCGAGCTCGGTGACCAGCGGCGCTCGCCACACGTTCGACTCGGTGAACTCGCGCATGACGTCCTCGGCCTCGGCGCGCTGCTCCTCGTCGTGGTAGAAGATCGCCGAACGGTACTGCGTCCCGACATCACCGCCCTGGCGGTTGAGCGTCGTGGGATCGTGGAAGGTGAAGAACAGCCGCAGGAGGTCCTTGTAGGAGAGCGCCGTGGGATCGAAGACCACCTGCACGACCTCCGCGTGACCGGTGCGGCCGGAGCAGACCTCGCGATAGGTGGGGTTCGGCACGCGGCCGCCCGCGTAGCCCGAGACGACGTCGTGCACGCCCTCCAGCTCGCGGAAGACGGCGTCGAGGCACCAGAAGCATCCGCCGCCGAGGGTGGCGATTCGATGGTCGGTCATTGTCAGCGGGAATTGGGAATCGGGAATCGGGAATCGACCGAGCGCCTTTCCATAACGAGGATGACCTACCCCGTGCTCGTCCGGATACGTGAACTCACGGGAACGCACGCGGAGCTGCCCTGCCTCATCCGTCGCGCAGCACGGGGAGCAGCCGCTCCGCGATCACGGCGTCGCCCGCCGGCGTCGGATGCACGCCGTCGGCCGCCCAGTGGGCGGGCCCCGTGTCCGCCGCGAGGCGGTCGAACTCCTCCTGGAGCGGGACGAATGTCGCCGAAACGCGGTCGGCAACGCGCCGCGCCGCGGCCCGACGCTCGTCGAATGCCGGAAACCACGTCCTGTCCACGAAACCCACCGGCAGCACGAACGGTTCCAGCACGATGAGGCGAATCCCCGGATGCGCCCGGCGGGTCGATGCGAGCAGCTCGGCGTATCCATTCTCGTAGTCCGCCGTCGTGCCCGCGTAGTTCCGAAGCCTGGTGTGCCAGTAGTCGTTGACGCCGACGAGCACCGTGAGGACCGCGGGCCGGAGTGCCAGAGTATCCGTACCCCACCGCGCCGCCAGCTCGGGCACGCGGTCGCCGCTGACGCCCCGGTTGAAGAACCGCCAACCGGCGCTCGGTTGCTCGCGCAGCAGGGCGGAGGCCACGAGCAGCGGGTAGCCGAAACCGAGTGCCCTCGAGACGTTAGGTTCGGCCACGGTCCGGATGCGACGGCCGTCGGTGATCGAATCGCCCTGGAATACCACGGTTCCACCGGATGCGCCGCCCGGCACTGCCCCGAGCAGCCGCCTCGCCGCCGGCAGCGAGGCGGCGGCCGACCCGGCGGCGGCGACGAACTCTCGTCTCGTGATGGGTCGCATAGCGTTCGTCAGGCAGACAGCCGGCCGCTGGCGCCGGCCGCGGTGGGGGGCAGCAGCGTCGCCTGACGCTCCAGCAGCGCCTCCTGCAAGCGCTCGGCGAGCCCGTCGATGCGCCACTCGGCGTTCCGCACGATCCCGAAGCGCTCCATCACCGGGTGCAGCCCGTGCGCGACGTCCGCCAGCATCGCCGCCGCCGCCGTGGCGGGCGGGGGCTCGGCGCGCGCCTCCATGCGCACCTCCGCGTCGCGAATGCCGATCGACCGTTGGATGCGCCAGAGCCGCGGGCCGATGTCGATCGCGATGCCCGCACGCTGCATCGCTTCCCGCACCAGCCCGAGCGTCTCCTCCACCAGCGGAACGGCGGGGACCGTCCGGGCCGCGACCCAGTCCAGATCGATGAACGAGACGATCGCGCCGGGAACGAGCGCCGGCGTCAGGCGCCGCAGCGTCGCGACGGGATCGGGCAGGTGGCGGAGGACGAAGCGGCCAGCCAGCGCGTCGAACTGGCCGTGGGGCTCGAATGCGCGCAGCTCCGCCGCCACGAACTCCACGTTCGTGAGCTCGGATCCCGACGCGCGGCGCTCGGCGCGCTCGACGAGCGCCGCGTCGCGGTCCACGCCAACGACGCTGCCCGACGGACCCACCAGACTCGCCAGGTGCAAGGACGAATCCCCCGCGCCGCACCCGATATCGAGCACGCGCATGCCCGGCGCAATGCCCGCCCGCCCGAAGGTCTCGTGCGTGAACGCATCCCAGTAGGTCGAATGACCGTCGTCGAGTGGCACGCCGTACAATGAGGGGTGGTCCGCGTCAGCGATACCCCGCCGCCTGCAGCTCGAACAGCTCGGCGTAGCGGCCCCCGGCGGCCAGGAGCTCCTCGTGCGTGCCCTCGGCTTCCACCACGCCGTCGGCCAGGACGAGGATGCGGTCCGCCATCCGGACGCTCGAGAACCGGTGCGAGATGAGCACCGCCGTCTTGCCGGCGCTCAGCTCCTTGAACCGCTGGAAAACGCGGAACTCCGCTCGCGCGTCCAGCGCGGCCGTCGGTTCGTCGAGGATCAGCACCTGCGCGTCGCGCATGTAGGCGCGCGCAATCGCGATCTTCTGCCATTCGCCGCCCGAGAGTTCCACGCCCTCCTTGAACCGCTTCCCGATCATCTGGTCGTAGCCTGAGGGAAGCTTGGCAATGACGTCATCGGCCAGGCTGCGCGACGCCGCCTGGGCGATGCGATCGCGATCCTCGCGCGCGTCGATGCGGCCGACGGCGATGTTCTCCGCCGCCGTCAGGTGGTACCGCATGAAGTCCTGGAAGATGACGCCGAGGTTGGCGCGCAGGTCCTCGAGCGCGTACTCGCGAAGGTCGTAGCCGTCCAGGAGAATGCGGCCCTCATCGGGATCGTACAGCCGCGCGAGGAGCTTCACGAGCGTCGTCTTGCCCGCGCCGTTCTCGCCCACCAGCGCGAGCGTCTCACCCGCCCGCAGCGTGAAGCTCAGATGGCGCACCGCCCACCGCTCCGCGCCAGGGTACCGAAAGCCGACGTTCTCGAACACGAAGCCTTCCTGGATCGGCATCGGGAACGCTCGCGGGTCGTCAGGCGACTTGATTTCCGGCTCGATAGCGAAGAAGGAGAAGAGGTCATCGAGGTACAGTGCCTGGCCGGCCGTCTGCGAGAAGCCGATCAGCAGCCCCTCGAGCAGATTTCGCAACCGCCGGAACGATCCGGCGAGGAAGGTCAGGTCGCCAATGCTGAAGGCGCCGGCGAGCGTCTGCCAGGCAATCACGGCGTACGCCGCGTAGTAGCCGACGGTGCCTATCGATGTGAGCACGCCGCCCCAACCGGCTCGCCGTAGGGCGAGGTCGCGGTTCGCGGTGTAGAAGTCCTCGGAGAGCCGCCGATAGCGTTCGATCAGGAAGTCGTTCAGCCCGAAGATCTTCACTTCCTTCGCGGTCTCGACGCTCGCCCCCGTCATGCGCACGTAGTCCAGCTCGCGCCGCTCCGGCGTGCGCGTCCACGCGAGCGCGTAGCTCTTCGCGTTGAAGTGCGCCTCGCCGACGAACGCCGGGAGCAGCGCCACCAGCAGCAGCACCATGAGCCACGGCGCGTAGACCACGAGTCCGCCCGCGAAGGTGATCATCGTGATCACGTCCTGCGCCTGACCGAACAGCTGGCCCATGAGCACCATACGGCCGGTCGTCTGGCGGCGCGCCCGCTCGATGCGATCCTGGAGCTCGGCATCCTCGAAGTCCTCGAGATCGAGCGTCGCCGCGTGCTGCATGAGCCGGATGCTGCTCTCGTTCGTGAAGCGCTCGCCCAGCAGCGAGTCGATGAGCGACACCGCGCGCGCGAGGATATCCGACGCGACGGCGAGCGCCAACTCGATGAGGAGCAGGAGGATGAGGCGGTCGACCAGGCCGCTGTCGACCCATCCGCCGAGCGTGCCTGGACGGCTCGCGAGCTGCGTGAGCGCGACGACTTCGTCGATGATCAGCTTGCCGACGTAGAGCGTGG
>DATHUW010000183.1:0-9984 GCA_035461825.1 Gemmatimonadaceae bacterium | reverse complement strand
AAGCGGCGATCGCCAGCTGCGTGGGCACCGCCACCGACACCGGTGTGACGGCTCGAGCTCACGTCCCTGGCGCGACCGCCGTCAGGATGTATCTGGGAATGAGCTCGTTGAGCACGTAGTTGATGGTCGGTGAGTTGTAGTTCGCTCCGAACGTGACCATCGCGAGGTCGAGCTCCGGGAAGAAGATTGCGTTCTGCGACCCGTTTCCGAGCTGCATGTACGCCGTCACGGTACCGCCGCGATATGCATAGTCCCTGCTCCACCAGAGATAGCCATACATCCGTGACCCGAGCCGGTACCGCGGCGCGATGGAGCGCTCGACCCATTCGCTCGAGAGGATCCGGCGCCCGCGCCACGTGCCCTGGTTCAAGTACAACTGGGGAAGCTTGAGAAAGTCGCGCGCGACGAAGCGGTGGCCGCCGCCGAACCAGATCTCGCCGCGCGGCGTGAGTCCCAGAAAATACCGGCGAAAATCGAGCGGCTCGGCCAGTAGCTCGTGGAACAGATCCGGAAGCGCGCGCCGGGATACGCGGGCCAATACCTGTCCGGCGAGGTACGGCTCGATGCTGCAGTAGACCGCCGTTGATCCGGGGTCGCGGACCATCTCGAGCGCGAGAATCAAGCTTTCCCAGTCCGGGTTGGTGTCCTGCTGCGTGATCACATCCTCATCGCCCGGCCGCTCCCCGCTGTCGTTGCAGTCGAATCCGGCTGACATGGTGAGCAGGTGCTCGAGCGTCATTGCCTGCTTCCGCGGCGGAAGATCCGTCATGCCCGGGCGCAGGGTGGCGTACACGCGCGTCTCGGGACCAATGCGCACGCCGGCCAGCATCGCCGCGCCGATGAGCGCCGTCACGTGGGTTTTGGACGCCGATCTCGTGTCGTGCGGCTTGTCCGCGTGCTCGCCGTGGAAGTACTCCTCGAGTACGAGTTTGCCGTGTCGCGCGATGAGCACTGCGTGCGTCTGCGGAGTCGACACGGAATCGATCGGCATGTCGATGAGCAGTTGCACGAACTTCGAGATCGAATCCTCGGAGATGCCGACCTCGTGCAGATGTCCGACCTCCCAGCCGTCCGGTTCCCGACGCGGCGGTGCGTAGCTGTATTTCACCGCCGGCCTACCGCGCGGGTGGAAGTCGGTGTAGGCCGAGTCCGCGAGACGGCGGAAATCGTAGGTGCCGCCTCGCAGGGGCACGCTCATCACGCCATTCCTGAATGGCCCGGAGGCGATCGTCCTGCCGTTTGCGTCGAGGAAGGCGACGGTCTCGTCATTGCTGCGGATGGACCTAACCGGAATCCATGGCCCGCCGAGGTTGCGCTCCGGATTGCGCAGGAACGCGCGCAACGATCCGTCGGGCAGACGATCGACCCTCAGCCAGAAGGTGAACGCCTCCTCGAGCGCGACGACCTCTCCGTGAAAGCACGATGGCCCGCAGGGCGCGAGCATCAACGGAGCCGTGGTGCGGTTCGGGTAGAGCCAGCGGCCGACCACGATGGAATCGGATGAGGCTCGCGCGCCCGGAACGCGGCCTCGGCGAATGCGACCAAGGAAGGCGCCCCCGTCGCCGGGAAACTCGAAGGCGAGCGAGTCTCCGGCGAGACGGACGGGCGCGGATCGTCCGGCGATCGACGCGCGCCAGGCGCCGTTCACACGATCGAGCACCAGCCGGCCGCGCACGTCCGGCCCGAATCGCAGCTTGGCGTACCAGAGCCCAACCAGATCGTCGGTGCCGGTTTGCGCCAGGGCCGGCGCGGCCAGCAACGTCGCGCACAGCGCCGCGCGACATGCGCGCAGGGTCCTCATGTGCCGACGCCGGCCACGCGCCTTCGGCGCAAATGCACCAGATCAGTCATCGTTCTATCGCGCAGGAGCTCGCATCTCCCAGAGCACGTTCACGATGACCCAGCGGCCGTTCCACATCGCGAGGTGCATGTAGTCCACCCAAGCGCCCGCGTCCACCCGGACGCTCGCGGTGCTGCCGAAGACATCCAGGATGCGCACGTCGCTGCGCCGCTGCGCCGCGGGGATCTCGTCGCGCCCGCCTCCCCGCCGGGTGTTCTGCACCAGCGTCATGGCGCTCTGGTGCTGGAGCACGCTGCGGCCGCGCTCGTTCGTGTTCACGATGCGCTTCGCGAGATCGGGGTGCACCGCGCGTTCCATGCGCTCGGCGTTTCCTTCCCACCAGCCATCGATGTAGTCGAGCGCAGTAGCGCGGATCGCCGCACTGTCGGTCGCGCTCTGCGCCCGAATCGGTGCCGCGGCCATTGCCGCGATGACGAGCGCGAGGACGGATGTGCGCTTCATGAGGGTCTCCAGACAGGGGTTCGTCAATCGGCGCGCAGCGCCGCCATCGGCGCGATGCGCGCAGCGCGGATGGCAGGCCGCAGGCACCCGACGGCGGTGACCACGAAGCAGAGGCCCGCCGCGGCGCCGATGGTGAGGGGATCGTCAGGTTGCACACCAAAGAGCAGCGCGCTCATCGCCCGCGCCGCGAAATAGGCGACGACCACCCCCGCGAGCACACCGAACAGCGCCATGCGAGCACCTTCCGACACGATCATTCCCGCGATCCCTCTCGGTTTGGCGCCAAGCGCGAGCCGCACGCCGATCTCCCGGTCGCGCTGCGCCACGGTGAAGGACAGCAGCCCGTGGATGCCGACGCCGGCCAGCAGGAGCGCGAGGAGAGCGAGCGCGCTGAGTACACGCACCTGGGCGCGCCGGTCCGCGGTCTGGTCGCCTACGACGTCCGACAGCATGCGCACGCCGGATACGGGCTGCTGCGGATCCACCTGTCGCACGATGTCGCGGATGCGTGGCACGAGCGCCATCGCGTCGCGCGATGTGCGGACCACCAGGTCGCGCGGCAGATAGAAGTCCGCTATCCCGGTGGGCTGCTGGTAAGCCGGGATGTAGAGCTGAGGCTCGCTGGTGCGCTCGAGGCCCCGCACCTTCACGTCGCCGACGATCCCGACGACCGTGCGCTCCTGTCCACGCGTGCTAAAGGTGCGCCCGATCGGATCTTCGTTAGGCCAGTGCCGGCTCGCGAACGACTGGCTCACCACGGCGACGAGTGGGTTCTCGCGCACGTCGCTCTCGCCGATGTCCCGACCGGACCGGAGCGGTATGGCCATGGTACTGAAGTACTGCGAGCTCACCAGCCGGATGCTGGCGGTCTGGGTGCCATCGCGGCGATCGACCTCGCCGGGAAGCAGGATCAAGGTGATGCCTCCGGTCATGACCATCGGCAGCCCGCTCAGGTAGGCTGCGCTCTCGACACCGGGGAGCGCTCGCACCTCCGAGAGCACGCGCTGGTAGAAGTCGACTCGCCGGACGGAGTCGTAATGCGTCGCCAGCGCCGTGCGGAGCGTGAGCACGTGCTCGGCGTCGAAACCCGGATGCACCGACTGCACGCGCATCACGGCGCGGATGAGCAGCCCGGCGGAGATCAGGAGAACGACCGAGACCGCGACCTCGACCGCGACGAGCACGGTCCGGAGCCGCTGGCGGCCAGCGCTCCCGCGCGCATCGCGCAGCACGGCGAACGCCGACCGTCCACCCGCCCGCAGCGCGGGCAGCAGCCCGAAGCCGAAACCGGTGAGCGCCGCGAAGGCCGCGGCGATGGCGAACATCCGCACGTCGACCGACGGCTGCGACGCGAGCGGAAGGGACGACGGAACCAGGTTCGCCAGCAGCGGGAGGGCGATGACCGCGGCGACGGCGCCAGCCAGGCCGCCCAGCACCGCCAGCACCACGCTCTCGGTGAGCATCTGCCGGACGAGCCGCTCGCGACCCGCCCCAAGGGCGGCGCGCACCGCGAGCTCCCGCTTCCGGGCCGCGGCGCGCGCGAGCGACAGGTTCGCCAGGTTGGCGCAGGTGAGCAGCAGCATGCACAAACTCGCTCCGGCCAGGCCGAGCAGCATGATCCGGTAGCGCGGAGACATGAAGTCGCGCTGGCGCGAGAAGCTGAAGCCGATGTCGGGCTGCTCGTCAGGATGGGCCGCAGCGATCTCGTCGGCGATGCGCGCCAGGTCGGCCCGCGCCTGCTCGAAGGTCACCCCCGGTGCCAGCCGGCCGACCCCTTCGAGGAAGTTGTTGAGGCGCTCGGCGTAATCCTCTTCGGTAAAGACGAGCGGCAGCCAGAGCTGCGCCTGCTGGGTCGGGAAGCGGAAATGGGGAGGCATGACGCCGATGACGCTGTAGGGCATGCCGTCGAGACTGATGGAGGACCCGACGATTCCGTCATCCGCGCCGAAGTACGACTGCCAGAGCGCGTAGCCGAGCACGACGGTCTGCTCGTCCGCCGCGCCGGCACGCGTGGTGTCGAAGACACGTCCCACCATCGGCGCCACGCCGAGCATCGGAAAGACGTTCGGCGTGAACCCCTGCGCCTCCACCCGGATCGGCTGGTCGTTCCCCACGAGATTGAACGACAACCCCTGCATGGCGCCGAGCACCGAGAAGGAGCGGTTCTTCGTGACGACGTCGTTATAGACGCCAGGGGGCATCTGATTCATGCATCCCCAGCCGCCGCCCTCGCGCGGGCCCTCGCAGAGGCGCACGATGCGGTCCGGCTCCGGGAACGGGAGCGGACGCACCAGCACGAAATCCGCGACCGAGAAGGTGGCCACGTTCGCGCCGACGCCGAGGGCGGTGACGAGGATGGTGGCGATCGCGAATCCGGGCGCCCCTTTCAGCGAGCGCGCGGTGAAGCGCAGGTCCTGCACGAGCAACTCCCAGTGCGCGGCTGCGGCGTTAGGCACGACGTCGGTGAACGCGGCGAGAACCGCGCCGGCGCTGCCGCGATCCCGTACCGCGTCCTCCCACGTGCGCTGGAGCTCGTGCTCGTACTCGGCCCGGAACGACGGGGGGTACAGCCGGAGGAGTGCGCGATACAGGCTCATGGCAGCAGCTGCGATCGACGTCAGGCGGTGTCGGGGGTGAGGCCGGTGGCCCGCGCGAGGCGCACGAGCTGCGCGAGGCGACGCATCTCGGCGCGGGCGACCGCCGTGCCGAAGGGGGTGATGCGGTAGTAGCGGCGCCGCTCGTCGTCGAGCACCGTGCGGCGCTTCTCGATCTCGGTGATGAGCCCCTGCTCCACCATGCGCGCGATGGAGCGATAGAGCGTTCCCGCGCTCAGGCGCATCTCGCCATTCGTGCGCGCCGCGATGTCCTGGATGATGGCATAGCCGTGCAGCGGCTCGGCCTTGAGGGCGATGAGGATGTGGGTGGTGGCCTCGGGAAGCGGCAGGAGCGATTCGATATCGATCTGATCGGGCGGCATGACCCGACTATACGCACTGTGGCTATATTGTCAAGGCACCTACTGCGGGCGGACCGGAGCGCGGGACGACGCCGCCGATCGAGCACGCGCGTTGCCCGGGTGCTCGCCAACCGGGCTGGACGGTGACCACGGCCCCCGGCGGACGTCACGCTGTGGATGATCGCGGCGGTGGGCGTGATCGCGGGTGTGGGATTCACGAGTCGATGCTCATCGCGCAGCTCAGCGGGCCGTCCCCGACGCCGGTGCCGTTTCCGTCTCCAGCTCCGTCTCGGCGCCATCGGCGCACGCAACGAGGCCGGACGTGAGGCACATCACGAGGCCTGCGGCGGCCCGTCTGAGCTCTCTCGTCCTAAACATACGATTATCGCCGTGACGTGCTCCCGTCGTGAGGTTACGCCGGTCGACAGGTAGTGGTCTATCACTCAGCCCCCGACCGACGCGTTTGCCCTCCCGGGAACGGACAGAATCCGTACCCGGCCGCCAGGAGACGCCGTGTCCTGGAGGCGGCGGCGCCCGCGATCCAGGCCGTTGGCGCCGCCTCCAGCATGCCGCCGCACGACGATGATCGATTCGCCTATCGAGAAGGACTCGGAGCCGGCCGCTGCGCCCGTCGTGCTCAGCCGCGAGCTGGCTGACTTGCTCGTGCTGCTCTCCATCAGCCTCAACAAGCACGGCTTCTATCCGGCGGGGCATCCGCAACTCGCCGGCGCGGCGGCCGACGTGCTCGCGAGTCTCCAGACGCTCCTGGTCCAACGGCCGATGCTCACGCTCGGCATCGCCAGGCACCAGCTCCTCATCGATGGCGCAGCGACCGACCCCGAGCATCCGCTGCTGCGCGAGATGGCGGACCGCCTGCACCGCCACCAGATCGGCGCGATGCAATTCGCGGAGGGAGTTACCGAGGCCGACGTGCATGCGATGTTGCAGGCGCTGGCGGTGGACCCCGACCGAAGCGCGATGCCGCTTGGGTTGCAGGAGAATCCCAGCGCCGGACTGCGACACATCACCCTGCATGCGCTGAGCTTCGCACAGCTCACGCTGCTCCAGCACACCGCAGGGGGCCCGCCGGCGAGCGTGCTCGGTTCGGAGCTCTGGATCGGCCTCGCGCGTGCGGCTCTGAATGCGGAGCAGCTCACCGCGGAGGACCGGCGGCTCTACGATCCCTTTGAGCTCGCCTCGGCGATCGAGTCGCGCGACCGCGGGGCGGCGTACGATCAGGTGATCGTCGGGTATCTGCTCCAGATCTCGCACGAGCTGCAGGGCGGCGCCGATCCCGAATCCGCGGCGCTCCGCGATCGCGTCTCGCAACTCATCACGTCGCTGCGTCCCGAGACGCTCGCGCGGCTGCTGGAGATGGGCGGCGACGTGCTGCAGCGCCGCCGCTTCCTGCTCGAGGCGTCGCAGAGCGTCGCCGTCGACGCGGTCGTGGAGCTCGTCGAAGCGGCGGCGCTCGCCTCCGGACAGACGATCTCGCACGCGATGGCACGCCTGCTCCACAAGCTCGCTGCACACGCGGCGCACGACGGCATCACGTCGCACGCCGACGGCGCCTTACGCGAGCAGGTGCGGCGGCTCGTCCGTGGCTGGACACTCGCCGATCCGAATCCTGACGAGTACCGGCAGCTTCTCGACCGCATGGCTCGCGTCGCGCCAGAGGTGACACCCTCGCATCGCGAGGTGATGTCGGAGCCCGAGCGGATCGTCGCCATGAGCCTCGAGCTCGAGCTCGTGGAGGAACCGACGCAGCGCGCCGTGCAGGAGGTCGTCGAGCGTGGCGGCGTGGTCCGCCTGCTCGAGCTGCTCGATGGCGCCCGAGAGCGGTCGGCGGCCGCTGCACGGATCTGGAAGCTGCTCACTCAGCGCGACCCGCTGGGGTCGATCCTTCGCCAGGAGGGCGTCGATGCGGAACTGCTCGCCCGCCTCGTCGATCGCGCCGGAGCGCGCGCGGTGGATCCGCTGCTCGATGTGCTGGCCGAGTCGAGCGTCCGCAGCACGCGCCGGCTCGCGCTGGAGCACCTCGTCTCCCTGGGATCGGCGACGGTCGATGCGGCCGTGGCCCGGCTGCCCGACGCGCCGTGGTACGTCGCCCGCAACATCCTCATCCTCGTCAGGCGTGTCGGCGCCTGGCCCGGCACCTGGAGCCCCGCCGAGCTCGCCCAGCACGCCGACCCGCGTGTCCGACGGGAGGCCATCCGGCTGATGCTCTCCCATGCCGCATGGCGCGACCGGGCAATCGTCATGGGCATGCGCGACGAGGATCGTGCGGTCACGCGGGCCGCGTTGATCGCGGCGTCGAGCGGTTGCCCACGGTCGGCCGTCGCGTCGCTGCTGCGGCGCCTCCGCGAGAAGACCGTCGACGATGACCTCGCGCCGTTCGCGATTCGCGCGCTGGCGGCCAGCGGTGCACGTGAGGGCCTCGAGCTCGCGGTGACCACGGTGCTCCAGCGAACGCTGTTCGGGCGTCCGCGTCTCGCGACTCCCCGCGCCGAGGTCCTGGCGGCCATCGCCGGGCTGGCGGCGCACTGGCGCGACGATCCGCGCGCGCAGCAGATACTGGCGCTGGCGGCAGAGCACCCCGACCCCACGGTGCGCTCGGCCGCCGCCGCTCCAGCGGCGGAAGTTCCCGCGTGAGCGACGCGGCGCGGTTTCTGGCGGGTCTCGGGCAGGCGCTCGCCGCAGTCCATCTGTATCACGTCGCGCATCCCGCGCGCGAACGGGCGAACGACCTCGCCTATCACAGGCTGCAGCTGCTGCTCCAGACCGACCACGCGCCACGCTTCAGCTTCGTGGATCGGGAGATCGTGTACGGCGATCGCCCGCTGCGCGAGCTGCGCGACTGGGCACCCGCGGAGCGCCTGGCGACAATCGGTGTGCAGCGCCTCGAGTTTTCACCGAACGTATCGCGCGAAGACTTCGAGCGCTTCATCGGAGAGATGGAGCAGCGACTAACCGGCCTGAGCACGGCCGGAGCCGCGGAGTCTCGACAGACGACAGTGCGATACGGGGCGCTGGCGCTCCGCGACGAGGACGGCGTGACCCGTCTGCCCGCCCCGCTGGCGACGGCGACGATGCGGTACTCGTTGATCGAGGAAGTCGCCGCGACGGAATGGATTCACGCGGAAGTGACCGAGGGCCGGACGATCCCGCTGCTGGAGGCGGAAGCCACGGTGCGCTCGCTGGCGTCGGCGATGCACGCCGAGCAGCAGATGGTGATGCCACTGCTGACGCTGCGCGAGCACGATGAGTACACCACGACGCACTCGCTCAATGTCTCGGTGCTCGCCATGGCGCTCGCCGAAGCGTTAGGCTTCGCGCCGCGCGAAATCCGGGCCTTCGGGGTCGCGGGCCTGCTGCACGACATCGGCAAAGTCCGGATTCCCACCGACGTACTGAACAAGCCCGGCCGGCTCACGCCGGCGGAGCGGACGCTCATCCAGCAGCATCCGGTGGAGGGCGCACGCCTGATCCTCCAGAGCGGACAGCAGCTCGATGTCGCGGCCGCGGTGGCGTACGAGCACCACATCATGATCGACGGCTGTGGCTACCCCGAGATGCGTTTTCGCCGTGATTGCCACCCCGCCAGCCATCTCGTCCATCTCTGCGACGTCTACGACGCTCTGCGCACCATCCGTCCCTACCGTGCCGCTTGGGAGCACGAGAAGGTGATGGACTACCTGAACGAGAAGGCGGGCACGGAGTTCGATTCCACGCTCGTTCGCCACTTCGAGGGCATGATGCGCGAGTGGCGACGCGAGGTGGGGTTCGCGCGGGATGCGGCCGGAAGCGGCGGGACGCCGGCACACGCCACCACCGCCACCGGCTCCCCAGCCTGACGATGCTGCGCATGACCATCCGACGAGGCCGCACCTCCCGCGCAGTGGCGACGTTACCGATTCGCGAGCCAATCGAGCAGGTCGGAAACATACCCGGGGGCGGTGACTGGCCATCCGCTCGCGCCAGGCGGAAGTCGAAAGGTGTGATCCGCGCCGGGGTAGATCCGAACGGTCACGTCGGTGTTCCCTGCGGCTCGTAATGCCGCGGCGATGCGATCGGCGCTCGGCGCCGCCGGTACACGCTGATCGTCGGCACCGTAGAGGAGAAGCACCGGAACGCTGACTCGGGACCACCAATCCAGGGGCGCGTATCGCGCGTACAGCGGTGAGAACGACCAGTAGTGACTGTCGACCGGTGGCGGGGGAAAGAACCACGGGCGGTCGCGAAACGCCGCGGCGAGCGAGTCGAGTCGTGCCCTTGGGCGACCATGATAGGCAGCCGCCACCAGTTCCGTCGCGTAGTCCCTTGCGTTCGCCGAGTCCTCGCCGGATGTGGCTGCCGGATATACGGCATTGAGGATGCTGAAGATCTCGGTGGAGTCGGTCGGCAATCCGGCGGCCGCCGAGCCGATGACGAACGCGACGTTCGGCGCGCGAGCCGCGACGAGCGGCGCAAGCGTGCCGCTCTGACTGTGCCCGTGAAGACCGATGCGCTCGGCGTCGATACGTGGTTCGCGCAGTAGATGGGCAACCGCGGCTGCGCCGTCCGCCGCCAGATCCTCGGGGGTTGCCGTCCGCCAGTCGCCTGACGATCCGCCGACGCCTCGCTTGTCGAAGATCAGCGCCGCGATGCCGCGATTGGTGACATGTGATGCGAGGTAGCGCGATGCCCACCGCCCTTCCGGTCCGGAACCGTGCAGGAAGACGACGGC
>DATHUW010000182.1:0-2080 GCA_035461825.1 Gemmatimonadaceae bacterium | reverse complement strand
AGCGTGGTCGGCGCGACGCTGACGACGGCCGTGGTGCTGCTGCCGTTCCTGTACCTGCAGGGGAACGCGCGCGCGGCCTTCGTCCCGTTCGCGGCTGCATTCCTGCTCGGACTCGGCTGGTCGGTGGTGGCGGCGCTGCTGATCGTGCCGGCGATCGGGGCGGGGAGCACGGGCGCCGGCACGGGACGCGTCGTTCGGCGCGTCCGCCGGCGCTATGCGCGGGTCGTGGGCGGCGTCGTGCGGTTCCGCTGGGCGGTGATGGGCCTGACGACGGTCGCGATCGCGGCGGTGGGATGGTTCTTTTACGCGGGCGGCACGCGATTCAACTTCGGCGGCTACGGGCGGCAGGATACGGTAATCCAGGCGTCGATCTCGTTCCCGCGCGGGTCCGATCCGCAGTCGCTGAGCGAGGCGATCGGCGCGCTCGAGCGGATGGCAGTCGGATCGCCGGGGGTGGAGCAGGTGGTGGTGCAGAGCTACGGCCCGACTGCCGCGGGAATGAACGTGCGGTTCAGCGAGGAGGGGGCGCTCACCCCCTACCCGCTGCTGCTCGAGGAGGAGATGACGAACCGCGCGACGTTCATCGGCGGCGCGCGGATCTCCGTGCGGGGGCAGGGGCCCGGATTCTCGTCAGGCTCGGGCGCGATCGTCTCCTCCCGCTTCACGATCAAGGTGCTCGGCTACTCGTATGCCGATGTCGAGCGGTTCAGCGAGGACCTGAAGGCGAGGCTGGAGCGGATCGCGCGCGTGCGCGACGTCCGGATCACCGCCGGTGGGTTCTTCGGCGGGGAGCGGTCGTACGCGGCGACCTTGGAGCCCGACCGAGATGCACTGGCGCGCTATGGCGTGAGCGCGACGGAGCTGGCGCAGGCCGTCTCGCGCGAAGTGCGGGGACCGGTGGGGCGTCAGCTGCTGGAGATCGGCGGCGAGGAGATCCCTGTCTCGCTCAAGGCGGCGGGCGCGCGGGAGCGCACGCTGGACGAGCTGCGCCTGGCGACGATCCCCGCCGCAGGCGACGCGCCGGTGCGCATCGGCGACCTGGCGACGGTCGGCGAGCGCGAGGCGCAGAGCAGCATCACGCGCGAGGATCAGCAGTACGTGCGCCAGGTGATGTACGACTTCCGAGGGCCGACCAAGCTCGCCCAGCGGACCCACGACTCGTTCATGAGGAGCATCGGGGTGCCGGCGGGGATGAGCGTCGAGGATGTGAGCGCGGGACTGTTCCGGCCGGACGAGAGCGACCGGGGGCTGTGGTTGGTGTTCTGCGTCGGGGTGATCCTCGTCGCCCTGGCGGTGGCGGTGGTGTTCGACAGCGTGTGGAGCGCGGGGATGGTGCTGGCGAGCTTGCCGATCGCGCTGTCCGGCGTCGCGGCGGCGTTCCTCATTGCCGGCGAGGCGTTCACGCGCGAGGCGGCGGTCGGCGTCATCATCGTCGTCGGGCTGGCGGTGAACCAGACGATTCTTCTAGTGGACGCGGCGCTCCGGCGGCGGCTGCAGGGGCCGTTAGGCCGGCACGCGATCATCCGGGCGGCGACGGAGCGGAGCGGGATGATCATCGTCGTGACGGCGACGACGCTGGCGTCGCTGATCCCGCTGGCGTGGGGGACGGGGACGAACTCGCTGTTCGGCGCGATCGCGCTCGCGACTGCGGGGGGAACGGTGGCCGGGACGATTGGAACGATGCTGGTGCTACCGGCGGTCTTCGTCGGGCGGCGTCGCCGGGTGCCGTTCGCCTAGCGGGTTGCCTCGGTGCGCGTTTGGGGGCCGTCCTTGTTGGCGTATGGCTCGTCGACAGCGTGTTTATCGCAGAGATCGCAGAGGGCGCAGAGGTCGCAGAGGTCGCAGAAACACCGCTATGCCAGGGCGGGTCCCGAGAGCATGGAGAGTTCGGTAACAGCATCTTACCACAGAGGTCACAGAGGTCACAGAGGACGGCGACGTCGAGACTGCCTGTTCGGAATGATCCTTTGGAGCAGAACAAGAACAAAAGAACAACAAGAACAACAAGAACAACAAGAACAAGAGAGCAACAAGAACCAGGGATGTTTTACGGCACAGCAGCACGGCCCATTAGAGCAAC
>DATHUW010000181.1:0-3635 GCA_035461825.1 Gemmatimonadaceae bacterium | reverse complement strand
GCAGCACGCCACGGAACACGCTGAAGATCGCCGTGTTCGCGCCGATGCCGAGCGCGAGCGTCAACACCACCAGGAACGAGAAGCCGGGCGCTTTCAGCAGGGACCGGATCGCGTAACGCATGCGTGCAGCCTCCGTGGGGGGTTCGGAGTTCCGGAGAGACCGACCGGTTCCGCGAAGGGCGGGTCCGGGCGGATTTCATACCGACTGGTCGGTATATAGGACCGGCCGGACGTCCTGTCAACGGCGTTTCAGGCCGGAGCGGGCGGACGCGAGCGTGCACGGCGCGAGCCGCGGCTCGATGCCGTCGAGGCGCTCCGCGGCACCGCGAGGCCCGTCCACGCATTCGCGTCTCGCGGCGCGAGCGTCTGCCCGAGCCGCACCGAGCCGCACCGCGGTCGGGCTGGCCAGGCAGCGGTCAGAGCGAGGGACGGCGAGTTGCTGCTCCGCTCGACAGCGGCCTATCTTCGACGCGCGCGTCCCCGACCATCCCCATCCACCCCTGCCCTGCTACGCCATGCGCACACTCTGTCTGCTCGCCCTGCTCGTCGTCAGCGCCGCGCCGGCGCAGGCGCAACGTCCCGGCGTCAACCCGCCGCCGGACCGGATCACGACGAGCGAGCGCTTCGACGCCGGCGGCATACGGGCCTATCGAGGCAGCCACGAAGCGGTCTATGCCTACATCGACCGGCACACCGCGGATCACGTCGCGCAGCTGCAGCGCTGGGTGCGCCAGCCGTCGATCAGCGCCGAGAACCGCGGCGTCCAGGAGATGGCCGCGCTGCTGCGCGACGATCTTCGTCTGCTCGGTTTCCAGGAAGCGGAGGTGGTGCCCACGTCGGGACATCCTGGCGTATGGGGCTTCTACGACGCGGGCGCGGCGCAGACCCTGGTCGTGTACATGATGTATGACGTGCAGCCGATCGAGCCCGCCGACTGGCAGGTCGATCCGTTTGCGGGCGAGCTCGTGGATCACGCGTTCGGGCGCGCGCTCATGGCGCGCGGGGCAGTCAACCAGAAGGGACCGCAGCGCGCCTTCCTCAATGCCGTCGAGTCGATTCTCGCGGTGCACCGCACGCTGCCGGTGAACCTGATGGTGCTGGCCGAGGGCGAGGAGGAGCTCGGGTCGCCGCACTACCCGGAGCTGATCGCGCGCTTCCGGGAGCGGCTGCAGACCGCGGACGGCGTGCTCTTCCCGAGCGCGAGCCAGTCGCCGCGCGGCGAGGCGGGCTTCTCGCTGGGGGTGAAGGGGATCGTGTACTTCGAGCTGGAGTCCACGGGCGGCGCGTGGGGCGGCCCGAAGGATGCCGAGGTGCACGGCTCCAACAAGGCGCGGATCGGCTCGCCCGTATGGCGGCTGGCGCAGGCGCTCGCATCGCTCACCACGCCCGATGGCGACACCATCGTCGTGCCCGGCTACTACGACGCGATCCGCCCTCCCAACGCCGAGGAGCAGCGCCTCTTCAATGCCGGCCTGGAGAGCGCGGTGCGCAACGACTCGGTCACCCGCCAGGTGCTCGCCGTGGATCGCTGGGCGGGCGGCCTGGACGCGCGCGGCGCCTACTTCAACATGCTATTCAACACCACGCTCAACATCGACGGCATCTGGGGCGGCTATACCGGGGAAGGCGTGAAGACGATCCTGCCGCACCGCGCGACCGCGAAGCTCGACTCGCGACTCGTTCCCAACCAGACGCCCGACGACGCGCTCCGCCTGATCCGGGCGCATCTCGACGCGCAGGGGTTCGGCGACGTCGTGATCCGGAAGCTGGCCGGCTACCCGCCGGCCCAGGTTTCCGTGGACGCGCCGCTCGTGCGCGCCGCGATCGGCGTGTTCCGCAAGCACGGCCGCCCGCCCAACATCGGCGCGCGCACCGCCGGCAGCGCACCCTACTACGTGTTCACCGACCTGGGGCTGCCGCTCGTTTCCGCAGGCCTCGGCCACGGCTCCGGCGCGCACGCCCCCAACGAGTACCTGGTGGTCGAGCCGAAAGCGGAGACCGGCATTGCGGGGCTCGCGGAGATGGAGAAGTTCTACGTGGACCTGCTGTACGCGCTGGCCGAAGCGCGCTGAACGGCGCTTCGGCCTACGCCTGAGTCTCAGCTCCAGGTGGCGATGGTCGCCTTCTGCCACGCGCCGAGCATCCAGATCTCCTTCTCGAGCGCGTCGCCGAGGTCATCCAGCAAATTCGTGGTCCCGCGATCGTCCGCCGCCTCGGCAAGCGTCATGACCTCGCCGGCGCGCGCACGCAGCGAGCGCATGTCGGCGATCAGCGCGTCCACCATCTCCGGCGCTGCCGGGATCGTCTCGTCCTCGTTAATGCGGCTCGCCTTCAACATCGACGCCAGCGTATGCAGCGGCGTCCCGCCGATCATCAGGATGCGCTCCGCGACCTGGTCGATGGAATCCGCCCACGCCGTGTAGAGCAGCTCGAACTTCTCGTGCAGCGTGAAGAACTCGGGCCCCGCAACGTTCCAGTGGTAGTGACGCAGCTTCTGGTAGAAAACCGTGGCGTCGGCCAGCAGGGCGTTCAGCCCCTCGATGACCTGCTTCGGCTGGTCCGTCATGTCCCTCTCCTCGGTCTGGCGTGGTCGGCAGATTTCGCCGTGGGTGACCCCGCCAGAATACGCTTTCCGAGGCTCTCCTGACGTCGGGAATCCTCCCCGTTCGTGTCACCGATCCCCCTACGCCGGCCACGTTCCGGCGGCTCACGCCCGCGATGACGCTAACCGCTGGTTCGAGGCGGCTGGAACACTGGCAATGGCGTCGCGTGCTCTCGTGGGGGCGCGCCCTCCCATGGCCGGGGGTTCGTAAACGCGTGCGGCCCGCCCCGGGAAGGGGGCGGGCCGCTGGCGACCGACGATCCTCGTACCTGGTAGGTAACCGTCCTAGTAGGTAACCGTCACCTCGTTCGAGCAGGTCGAGGTTCCCGCCTCGCACACCCGGTACGTGAGCGAGCCGCCGCCGCGCCGGCCGGTGTTGTCCGTGTGCGCTTCATCGTTGGCCGTGGTCGCTACCACAGTACCGTCGCGATACACATCCACGCTCGCAGAGGTCGCGCCCGACCAGGTCAGGTCGGCGTGGATCACACCCCTTACCTTGTATCCCACCGCGCTCAGGGTGAACCCGCCACTGCTGACGGTCACGCTCTTCGACTCGGTATCGCTCGCGCCGTCGTCGTCCGTGACCGTGAGCATCACCAGGAAATTACCCCCGCCCCCGTAGGTGTGGCTCGGGTTCGTGGCGGTGGACGTCGCGCCGTCGCCGAAGCTCCAGGCACGCGACGCGATGGTGCCATCAGCATCCGTGCTGGTATCCATGAAGCTGCAGGTCAGCCCCGAGCACGAGTAGGTGAACGCCGCATTCGGCGGGGTGTTACCGGTGCCGCCGCCGCCACCGCCGGCGCCGAACAGGCTGTAGAGCAGATGGTTGTTGGCCGTGTTCGACGAGCTGACCTTGTTCTTCGTGGTCGCCTCGTAGAGCGCGTTGCGCACAGTCGCGGGCGACGCGCCGGGGTTGGCCTGCAGGTAGAGCGCCGCCACGCCGGCGACGTGCGGGCTGGCCATGGACGTGCCGCTGATCGTGTTCGTGGCGGTGTTGCTGTTGTACCACGCGGACGTGATGCTCACGCCCGGT
>DATHUW010000180.1:0-6938 GCA_035461825.1 Gemmatimonadaceae bacterium | reverse complement strand
GTCGCCGATGCCGTGCGGGACGCGCTACACGAGGTGCGCCGCGCGCCTGACGATGCGCCGGGATCCGGCGGAGAATGGGCGGGGCTCGTCGCCGCGCATCTCGGCCGACGCCTCCGCCCGTCCCTCCGCCCCGTGCTCAATGCCACCGGCGTCGTGCTCCACACCAACCTCGGCCGCGCGGTGCTCGCCGGGCCGGCCCTCGACGCCGTCCGCGAGGCCGCGGGCTCCTACTCGACGCTGGAGTACGACCTCGAGTCCGGCGAACGCGGGAGCCGCGCCGTCCATTGCGCCGGCCTGCTCGCGGAGCTCACGGGCGCCGAGGACGCACTCGTGGTCAACAACGGCGCCGCGGCGCTGCTTCTCGCGCTGGCGACCTTTGCCAACGGCCGCGACGCGATCGTCTCGCGCGGCGAGCTGATCGAGATCGGCGGCTCCTTTCGGGTGCCGGAGATCATGGCCGCGTCAGGCGCACGGCTGCGCGAGGTGGGGACGACCAATCGGACGCATCCTGACGACTATCGGCGCGCCCTCTCGAGCACGACCGGCGCGATCGTCAAGGTGCACCGCAGCAACTTCGCGCAGCGCGGCTTCGTGGCCGAGGTGGAGGCGAAGATGCTCGCGACGCTGGCGGGCGAGACCGGAGTCCCGCTGATCCACGACCTCGGAAGCGGACTGCTCGTCGGGCTCGAGGCGATCGGCCTGCGCGGCGAGCCGGTGGCCGGCGAGGCCGTGCGGGACGGCGCCACGGTCGTGACGATGAGCGGCGACAAGCTGCTGGGCGGGCCGCAGGCGGGCATCGTCCTCGGTACGCGCGAGGCGGTAGCGCGCATGCGCTCCCATCCGCTCGCCCGCGCCCTGCGCGTCGACAAGATGACGCTTGCGGCGCTCCAGGCGACGCTCGCCCTCTACCGCGAGCCCGAGCGGGCGCGGCGCGAGATCCCCGCGCTGGCCATGCTCGGGGTGCCCGTCGAGACACTACGGATTCGCGCCGACGCGCTCGCGCGCCAACTCGCATCGCTAGGCATCGAAGCCGCGGTCGTGGACTCGAAGGCGCAGGTGGGCGGCGGCGCCTTTCCGGACGCGACCATCCCCTCCGTGGCGGTGGCGCTCGCGGGTGACGCCGTGACGCTCGCCGCCGCGCTGCGGGCCGGCGACCCGCCGGTGGTCGGCCGGATCCGCGACGGTCGGTTGCTGCTCGACCTGCGGACCGTCGCGCCGCCTGACGACGACCGCCTCGCGTCCGCGATCGGCGCGGTGGCGCGATGAGCCACCCGGCGGTCTTCTTCGATCGAGACGGTACGCTGATGCGGGACGCGGCGTATGCCTCCCGCCCCGAGCAGGTGGAGCTGCTCCCGGGCGCCGCCGACGCGGTGCGCGCGCTCGCCGCCGACGGGTTCCTGGTGCTGCTCATCACCAACCAGTCGGGCATCGGCCGCGGCTACTACTCGCCTGACGACTACGAGCGCGTCCACGCGCGGCTCGTCGAGCTGCTCGCCGCATCGGGGGCGCGACTCGACGGCGAGTACCACTGCCCGCACGCGCCCGACGCGGGGTGCGACTGCCGGAAGCCCGGGACGGCGCTCTTCGAGCGTGCCGCCCGCGACCACGATGTCGCACTCTCCCACAGCTGGTGTCTCGGCGATCGGTGGCGCGATGTCGCCCCCGCGCAGGTACTGGGCGCCACCGGCCTGCTCGTCGCCTCCGCGTCGACACCCCCGGAGGACCTTCTCCGCGCGGAGGAGTCTGGACGGCTCGTGCGCTCGCTCGCGGACGCCGTGCGGCGCATCCGACACGAGCGCTGACGCCGCGGGAGCTTTGTTTCGACGGCGGTTCGCGGTAACATCCGCCACGCGATGACACCTCCGTCTCCTCCCCGCGTTGCCGTCCTGGCGTCCGGGCGCGGCTCGAACCTGCGCGTGCTGCTGGACTACTTCACCGTCGATGCCCGGCGCGGCTCCGCCGTCATCGCCCTCGTTGCCTCGGACAAGGCCGACGCGGGGGCCCTCGCCGTCGCCAGCGAGCACGGCGTCGACGCGCGCGCGCTCTCGATGGACGAGCGACACGAGGCATCGCTGCTGGCGCTGCTCGTGGAGCACGCGATCGAGATCGTCGTGCTCGCGGGCTACGTGCGGCTCGTCCCGCCCGCCGTCGTGCGCGCGTACGAGGGACGCATGGTCAACGTGCACCCGGCGCTGCTCCCGGCGTTCGGCGGCAAGGGGATGTACGGAGGCCGCGTCCATCGCGCGGTGCTCCAGTCCGGCGTACGCCTCAGCGGGCCGACCGTGCACTTCGTCGACGAGCTGTACGACCACGGCGCGATCATCACGCAGTGGCCGGTCCCGGTACTCGAGCGCGACACGGAGCAGACGCTTGCGGCGCGGGTGCTGCACGCGGAACACCGCCTGCTGCCGCGGGTCGTGCACGCCCTCGCCTCCGGCCGCCTCCGCTGGAGCTCGGAGGGGGTGCGCGGCGCCTCGCTAGGCATGGCCCCCGACATGGTGTTCGCCCTCGCCGGACCGGACGCTCTCGAGCAGGCGATGGACCAGGCCCTCGGCCTCACCTAGCGAGCCCCCGTGCCACCGAGCTTGTCAACGACGCGCACGATCCCTAGCTCCTAACTCCTAGCTCCCAACTCCTAGCTCCTAGCTCCTAGCTCCCAGCCCCGACCCCATGCCTCTCGCGCTGCTCTCCGTCTCCGACAAAACCGGCCTCGTCGACTTCGCCCGCGGGCTCGCCGAGCTCGGGTGGGATCTCGTTTCGACCGGCGGCACCGCACGCGTGCTGCGCGATGCCGGCCTCGCCGTACGCGACATCAGCGACCTCACCGGCTTCCCGGAGATGATGGACGGGCGCGTGAAGACGCTGCACCCCAAGGTGCACGGCGGCCTGCTCGGCCGGCGCGATGACCCCGCGCACCGCGAGGCGATGGCCGCCCACGACATCGCCCCGATCGATCTGGTGGCGGTCAACCTGTATCCCTTCCGGGAAACGGCGGCGCGGCCCACCGCCACGCCTGACGAGATCATCGAACAGATCGACATCGGCGGGCCTTCGATGGTGCGTTCCGCCGCCAAGAACTTCGCCGACGTCACCGTCGTCGTGGACCCGGCCGATTATTCCCGCGTGCTTGCCACGCTGGGCGAGGGGGGAAACCTCGCCCTTCGGCGCGCGCTCGCCGGCAAGGCCTACGCGCACACCGGCGCCTACGACGCCGCGATCGCCGAGTGGTTCGCCGGCCGCGAGGACGAGCGCTTCCCCGCCGTGCTGCCGATGGGCTTCGTGCGAGCGCAGGCGCTCCGCTATGGCGAGAATCCCGATCAACGCGCCGCCTTCTACGTGGAACGGTCGGGCGCGGGACTCGCCGGGCTCGTTCAGCGCGGCGGGAAGGAGCTCTCGTTCAACAACCTCCTCGACCTCGAGGGGGCGCTGCTCGCGACCGATGCGTTCGGCGGCGAGACGTGCTGCGCCATCATCAAGCACACTACCCCGTGCGGGCTCGCCGTCGGCAGCACGCCGCTCGATGCCTATCGCAAGGCACTCGCCTGCGACCCGGTCTCGGCCTTCGGTTCCGTGATCGCGTTCACCGTTCCGGTGGACGAGATCGCCGCGGAGGCGATCTCGAGTCTGTTCGTGGAGTGTATCGTCGCGCCCTCGTTCGCCGACGGCGCGGTCGAGATCCTGGGACGCAAGAAGAACCTGCGCGTACTCGAAGGCACGGCGCGCTGGTCCGCCGGCGCGCTCGACTTCAAGCGCGTGCGGGGCGGCATCCTGCTACAGGAACTCCCCACGCCGCCAACGAGCAGCAAATGGGAGGTCGTTACGCGCCGGGCGCCCACGGAGGAGGAGCAGCGCGACCTGCGCTTCGCGTGGTGTGCCGTCGGCAGCGTGAAATCGAACGCGATCGTGCTGGCGCGCGACGGCGCGACCATCGGCATCGGCGCCGGACAGATGTCACGCGTGGATGCGGCGTTCGTCGCCGTGCACAAGGCGCGCCAGGTCGGGCACGAGACCACGGGCGCCGCGCTCGGCTCCGATGCGTTCTTCCCCTTTCGCGACGGTGTGGATCAGGCGGCCGAGGCGGGCGTCACCGCCATCGTGCAGCCCGGGGGCTCGGTGCGCGACGCAGAAGTCATCGCGGCCGCGGATGAGCGGGGGATCGCGATGGTGTTCACGGGGAAGCGGCAGTTCCGCCACTAGCCGGGAGCGGCGTTATGCAGCGGAGCGGCCCGTACCCGCGGGGCCGCTCCGAATCGGCACACGTCGTTAAACGGGCCGTTGCGTGCGCCAGCCCCGGCGCTCGAGGTGGCCCTCGTAGTAGGACACGATCCGCGCGCGGACCGACGCTTCGGTGTCGCCGTCCTCCGCGCGGAAGGGGGCGTACCGGCCCTTGTCGCCGACGACGCCGAACCACCACCATGCGTCCGACCGGCCGCCGGTCGCCTGCTCGACGTGGCACGTGTACTTGCGCCCGCCGTCCATGAACTCGAACTCTGCCGGGTCCGTCATCATCATCGCCGCTCGTCGTTGGGGGTAGACTGAAATCTATCACCAGGACCGCTCCCGCGGGCCGTCGCCCATGGATTCCCGTGCAGCGCCGGACGATTCCGCGCTAGATTCTCCGCCCCATGCCTCCAGCCCAGCCGATCGATCTCGACTACCGGCCGTCGTATCTGGCGGCGGCGCTCACATCGCTCGCGGTCTTCATCCTGTATGCGGTGACGCTCGCCCCGACCACGGCGATGTGGGACACCAGCGAGTACATCGCGTCCGCGTTCGTTCTCGGCAATCCGCACCCGCCGGGCAACCCGCTGTTCGTGCTGCTCGGCCGCGTGTTCGCCGTGATGCCGCTGCCGCTCAGTGTGGCGGTGAAGATCAACTTGTTGGCCGCCGTCACCAGCGCCCTCTCGGCCGGCTTCTGGTTCCTCATCACCGAGCGGGTGCTGGTTGGCTGGCTCACGGCGCGGTGGCAGCGCATAACGGGCGGCGCGCTCGCGGCGCTCATCGGCGCCACGGCCTTCACGGTGTGGAACCAGTCGGTGGTGAACGAGAAGGTCTACACCGTCTCGCTCCTCGGCCTTGCGGCAATCTCCTGGCTCACCGTGCGGTGGTCGGACGATCCCGACGGCCCGGCCGCCGACCGCCTGCTGGTGCTGATTGCCTACCTGCTGGGGCTCGGCTACGCGAACCACATGATGGGCTTCCTGGCCGCGCCGGCCGTCGCGGTTGCAGTGCTCGTCAGGCGCCCGCAAACGATCCTCCGGTGGAGGCTGCTGCTGATCTGCGCGGCGGCCGTCTTCGTGGGCGTGACCGTGTTCGCCTTCCAGCCCATCCGCGCCGCGCACTTTCCCGCGATCAACGAGGGCGAGCCGACCGGCTGCCGGATGGCGTTCGACTGGGCCTGCACGCTGTCCAAGGAGACCTGGGACGCGTTCATGTACAACTTCAACCGGGGGCAGTACGGCAAGCCCTCGGTATTCGAGCGTCAGGCGCCCTTCACCGGGCAGCTCGGGATGTACTGGCTGTACTTCAAGTGGCAGTGGGTGCGCGATTCGGCCGCGCAGATGAGCGTGCTGCAGAACATGCTGGCCGCGCTCTACATGCTCCTCGGCCTGTTCGGCGGATGGGTGCACTGGAAGCGCGACCGTCGCTCGTTCTGGTATTTCGGCACCTTCATGTTCACCCTGACGCTGCTGCTCATCTTCTATCTGAACTTCAAGTACGGCCACTCGCAGTGCATGATCGACTCGGCGAACGCGCCGTGTGAGGTGCGCGACCGCGACTACTTCTTCCTCATCAGCTTCTCGGCCTGGGGCGTGTGGGCGGCGCTCGGCTTCATCTTCGTCTGGGAGGCGGTCGCCGAGTTGCTCGGCTCGGAATCGGTGCGACTCGGGAAAACGACGCTGACGCTCCCGACGCGCCGGTCCTGGCTGCTCGCCTCGCCGGTCCTGCTGGTCGCGTTCATCCCCATCGTCGTCAACTGGACCGATGCCTCACGCGCCGGGCAGACGCTCACGCGCGACTTCGCGCACGACATGCTCAACTCGGTGGAGCCGTACGGCGTGCTGGTCACGGTGGGCGACAACGATACCTTCCCGCTGTGGTACGCGCAGGAAGTCGAGGGCATCCGGAAAGATGTGGTGGTGGCGAACACGTCGCTGCTCAACACCGACTGGTACGTGCGGCAGCTCATCCGCCGTCCGGTGTACGAGTACGACGCCGCCGCCGGCCCGGCGATCTACCGCGGCCGCGAGTGGTCCAAACCGGACGGCTCGCCGCTCCGGCTGACGCTGGACGAAGCCGACCGGATCCCCGAGCTCGTCAGGCTCACGGAGCCGCGACTGTTCCGGAAGGAGACACCCGACGGCACGATCCAGGCGATGATCCCCGAAGGCTACCTGGAGCGCGCCGATCAGGCGCTGTTGCTGATGATTCGGGACTCCTATCCCCAGCGGCCGATCTACATCAGCCGCACGGCCGGGAGCTACGGCGACCAGCGGCTCGGCCTCACGTCGCACCTGTTGGCGCAGGGGCTCGCCCGAAAGCTCGTCTCCGCGGTGCCGCGGGAGGGGCGGGATACGCTGTTCCTGCCCCGCGACGGGTGGATCGACGTGCGGCGGAGCCTGGCGTTATGGGACAGCGTCTTCCTCGGACCCGCTGCGCTGGCGCGCGAGGGCAAGTGGGTGGACAACGCGTCGGTGGGCATTCCGCTGCTGTACGTCACCACCGCGGCGGCACTGGCCCAGGCGCAGCAGATCCGGGGCGAGGACGAGGCAGCGCAGCGGCTGATCGAGCGCGCGCGCGAGCTGGCGGCGGCGACGGGGAACTGAGGGGCGAGGGACGAGGGGCGAGGGGCACGCAGGGAAACGCCGCTCGCGCGCAGGCCACGATCGCGCGACCCTGGCCGCTGGTCTCTAACACCTAACCCCCGCCCCTCTCCA
>DATHUW010000179.1:0-27926 GCA_035461825.1 Gemmatimonadaceae bacterium | reverse complement strand
TTCGATTCCCGATTCCCGATTCCCGATTCCCGAAGGAACAGTACCTGCACCGTTCCTGCTTCGTCACCCCACAGGAGCCCGCGCCATGCCCGACACGACGGTTACCAAGGTCAACTCCACGCATTCCCCGCACGGCGCGATGGGGCAGAAGTATCTGGCATCGGGTCGCGAGGTCGCCATGCGGCTGTGGGAGCACGATGCGCGACAGGAGGAGAAGGAGCAGCGGGCCCGCGACTACGAAACGGTCGGCTACGTGATTTCCGGACGCGCCGAGCTGCACATCGAGGGGCAGATGGTGAAACTCGAGCCTGGGGATTCCTGGGTGGTGCCGAAGGGCGCGCGTCACACCTATCGAATTCTCGAGCCGTTCACGGCGGTCGAGGCGACGTCGCCGCCGGCGCACGCGCACGGCCGGGACGAGCGGCCCGCGCGCGGAGACTAGGCCGGGCGAGGATCGTCGGCGACGACCTCTCGCCGGGCGGCGGTCGGCAGTTATCTTTGGGGCAGCATCCTCCCCTCCGCCCACCCCCGCAGGAGCCGCAGCATCGTGCGCCGTGCCATCCCCGCTCTACTGCTGGCGTCGCTCGCGACCGCCTGCGGTGGGAGCGATGCGACGGGTCCCGTCCCGGTTTCCCAGGTCGTCCTGAACCGCACCACCGCCCAGCTCGCGGTGGGCGATTCGGTGCTGCTCACCGCCACGATGCGGGACGAGGACGGCAACACCCTCACGGACCGCGCCGTGAGCTGGAATTCGACGAACGGCAGTGTCGCGAGCGTGTCGACCAGCGGATGGGTGAAGGCCCTGCAGGGCGGGAACGCGACGATCATCGCCACGTCCGAGAACATCTCGGCGCAGGCGAACATCACCGTGACCTCGACGCCGGTGCTCACCGCGATCACGCCGGCGCTGCTCACCCCCGGGGTCATCGCGACGATCACGGGGACGGGATTCGGCCCGGGAGTGGCCAATAACACGGTGCGCATTGCCGGCGCGACCGCCACCGTCACCGCGGCGTCGCCCACGCAGCTCACGGTCACCGTGCCGTCGCAGGCGCAGCTCCCGTGCAAGGCCACGCATAACGCTAGCGTCGCCGTCACGGTCTCGGGGGTCACCGGGTCGCTGACGCACCCCCTGCAGAGCGCCACCCAGCGATCGTTGAACGTGGGCGAATCCCTGAGCTTCGCGAGTGCCGCAGAGGCGCGGTGCAACGAGTTCGCCCAGACCGGGGGACGGTACTTCGTGACCGTCCAGCGGTCGGACAACACGCTGAACCTAACGTCGTCGTTCCGTGTGAGCGGCGAGGCGGCGACGGTCGCGTCGCCGAAGGTCGTTCCCGCGGTAGAGCTGCCAGCGCCGACGCTCGCGAGGCGTTCTGGGGCCGGGATCCTCTCACCGTTCCTCATGGTGGAGGAGGTGCAGCATCAGGAGCGCGCCAGGCAGCATCGTCAGGTCCTGGAGGAGAACCGGACGCTGCTCGGGGGGCGGCTGGACCTGTTTCGCCGTCGCGCTTCGTCGTCAGGCGCGCCGTCGTTGAGCCGCTCTCGCGTGTCGTTCGCGCGCGGGACCGTCGGCGACACCACGGAGATCAAGATCCCGAACCGCAATCTGCCCGCGGGGACCAGCACCTGCACCTCGGCCCCGATCAAGGTGCGCGCCCGCACGGTGTACTCGGGCTCTCGCGCCATCATCCTCGAGGATGTCGCCTCGCCCACCGCGGGAATGATCGACAGCCACTACCAGGCCCTTGGCCAGGAGTTCGACAACGTCATGTATCCGATCGTGACGGCGAACTTCGGCGACCCACTGGCCTACGACGACTTCACGGACGGCAACGGCAAGCTGCTCATGCTGTTCAGCAAGCAGATCAACGATTTCGGCGGCATCCTCGGGTTCGTGACGACCTGCGACTTCATCGATACCCTGGCGAATCCCACGTTCATTGCGAGCAACCAGGCCGAGATCTTCTACGCCATTGCGCCGACGACCACCGCGACCGGCTTCGACGGCAACAGCGCGACCTACACGCGCGACGAGTGGCGGCGCATCATCCGCGCGACGCTCATCCACGAGGCCAAGCACCTCGCGATGTTCGCGGAGCGCCTGGCGGATCCGAATGCCATCACCTTCGAGACGAGCTGGCTCGAGGAAGGCATGGCGATGGTCTCCGAGGAGTTCTACTCGCGGACCGTCACCGGCGCGGCGTGGAAAGGCAACACGGAGTACGGCAGCGCCGGCTCGCCGAACCACATCTGGTGTGAGCTGCGTCCCACGAACGCCTCCTGTGCCGACCGGCCGTTCGTCATGACGTCCCATTTCGGGTTCCTGTACGAGTACCTGTCGGACATCGAGAACAAGACGATCGTGGGCGGCGTGGCCACCGGTGATGGCTCGTTCTACGGGTCCTCGTGGGCGTTCATTCGATGGATGCTCGATGCATACATCGCCAACGAACCGGCGGTCCTCCGGGCTCTGACGACGGAAGGCACGCTCACCGGCTCCGAGAACCTGGAGGCGCGCTCGGGCGTGCCGTTCTCGACGATGCTGCCGCAGTTCCATTACGCGCTGCAGTACGACGACGTCGCAGGCATCACGCCGGCCGCGCCGTGGCAGCACATCCAGAGCTGGAACATTCGGAACATCTACGCGGGGCTGAACACCGACCTTCCGACGCTCTTCCAGGCGGACTTCCTGAACGACCATCCGGTACAGTTCGGGAACTTCGCGTTCAACGTGAACGCGATGCGCGGGGGCACGGCCGTCCATCTCGAGCTGAGCGGACCGCAGGCAGGCAAGCAGTCGATCGCGCTCACCGCGCAGAACGGGGGCGCGCCCGACCCCCTGTTGCGCATGACGGTCTTCCGGGTGCAGTGATGCGGCCCGCCGCGATCGCGGGCAGCATCGCCGCTCTCGTCCTCTTGGCCTGCGACGGAACGGAGGATCGGTCCGCGACTGGCGATACCATCTCCAGTCCGGCGCCGCCCGGGGGCGGCGTAAACGCGTCGGCGGAGCCGGTGATCGACTCCGCTCCGCCGCCGGCGGGTGCGACACCGTCGCCCGCGTCAGGCGCTGGGGCGTCGCCGCCCTCCATCCCGATCGTTGGCGCCGATACCGCGCTCGGCACCGTGAGTCTACTCGGCACGGCGGCGGATTCGCGCGTGGTCGTGCGAACGGCAACCGGCCCGATCGCCGTGGCCGGCCCGCACGCTGTGGCGATCGGGCGCCTGGAGGGGATGGACGTTTGGATTCAGGGGCCGGTCTCGATGGCGATCGGCCGCGTCGTGCCGCCGCGGCAGATGACGGTCGAGCGCTTCGAAATACGCGGGGTGAGCGGCGTGCCCGTTCTCGATGGCACGCTGCGGCAGGACGGCGAGACACTCGTGCTCGTGAACCGCCGCGGCACCCCGACACGCCTGACGACGTTCCCCGCGGGCCTCCGCGACCTCGTCGGGCGGCGCGTGTGGGTCACGCGGGCGGCGGATGGCGCGGTGGCGTCGTTCGGGCCGGTGGGCGAGTAGCGCGGACTGGGGCGGGGGACGGGGGACGAGGGACGGGCAAAGAGCCTCGCGTTGCGGTGACGCCGCCCGTCCCCTGTTCCCCGTTCCCCGTCCCCCGTCCCCCGTCCCCCGCCTCACGCCTCACGCCGTCCGCAGCGCCTCGATCGGCGTCGCCGAGAATACCTGACGGCCGCTCGTCAGGCCGATTGCCAGCGTCAGCGCCATCATTCCCGCCGCGATCGCGAGGAGCGGGCCCGTCGCCAGCGCGAACGGCATGTCGAAGACGAAGCGCGTCAGCGCCCAGCCCCCGCCGATCGACAGCACCATCCCCGTCAGGCTCCCGAGCGCGCCCAGGATCGCGTACTCCGCCACCAGGATGCGGCGAAGCTGACCGCGCGTCGCGCCGAGCGTCTTGAGCAGCACCCCCTCGCGAATCCGTTGCCGGCGGGAGGCGGCGATCGCGCCCAACAGCACGATGATCCCCGTTGCCAGGCTGAATACCGCCATGAACCGCACCGCGACCGACACGCGTCGCAGGACCGTGCCGACGGTATTCTGGATGAGCGCGAGGTCGATCGCGGTCACGTTCGAGTACCGGTCGACGATGGCGCGCTGGAGGCGTGCGCGCGCGGACGTACTGTCGAGACCCGTGAGCACCACGAAGGTCGCGGGCGCGTCGCGCAGCGCCGCCGGCTCGAACACGGCGAAGAAGTTCGGCTCGAACCGCGCGAAGTCCACTTCGCGGACCGAGGTGATCCGCGTTCGGATCGCGACGCCCTGCACATCCCACGTGATGCGGTCGCCCACGCCGACGCGAAGATCCTCCGCGATCTCCTGGTCGAGCGAGACCTCGTAGAGCCCGCTGGCCTCGAGGCTGTCGTCGGGGGTGAACCACTCGCCGGCGACGATCGTCTCCGACGCCGTCACGGTGTCGCGATAGCTCGAGCGATACTCGCGCCGGTGCGCCCAGCTGCGCTCCTCCCGCGTCAGGTCGTCCGGCGAGATCCCGTTCACCGACACGATCCGCATCGGGATCACGGGCACCGTCTGTAGCACCGGCGCGCCGCCCTGCCTGACGACTTCCTCGACCCCCGCCACCTGGTCGCGCTGGATGTCGAACAGCAGGAGGTTGGCCCGCGTCGCCTCGCCGCCGAGCTCGAGCTGCCGGAGCACGTTCACCTGCACCAGGTAGAGCGTGCTCAGGAGAAACGCGCCGAAGCCCAGAGCGAGCATCACGGCGCGGGTCTGGTTCGCGGGCCGGTACAGGTTGGCGATTCCCTGCCTGACGACGAATGGCCACCGCTCGCGCAGCACGGCGCGCGCTCCGCGGGCCAGGAGCGCGGCGCTCACCGACAGCACGCCGATCGCCGCGGCCAGCGCCAGGCTCATGAGGAGCCCCTCGAGCCAGTCGCCAGTGCGCTCGATCGCCACGAGCACGACGGACCCGGAGAGCAGCGCGAGCGCGCCAAGCCGAGCCGGATCCCGCCAGACCGACGACCGGCGGTCGCCGATCGCGCTCTCGCGTATCGCGGCGAGCGGAGACACGCGGCGCAGCGCGAGCAGCGGCTCGAGCGCGAACAGCGTCGCCACGAGCACACCGACGGCCAATCCCGACAGCACCGCCACGGGCTCCAGTGTGGGAACGACGTCCACCGGAACGAATCCGCCGATCACGCGCGGGAGCGCGTACTGGAGAGCGATCCCCGCGAGCGCGCCCACGAGCGCACCCGCGAGCCCCATGAGCGCCGCCTCCGTGACGTAGATCGCCAGCACCTGACGACTGGTCGCGCCGAGACAGCGCAGCACCGCGGCGGTGGGCCGCTTCTCGGTGACGAACGCGTGGATCGCGCTGGCCACGCCGATCCCGCCGAGGAGCAGCGCCACGAGCCCGACGATGCCGAGGAAGCGCCGGAGCTCGTCGACGCCGCGCGTGAGCGAGCGGCGCGTGTCATCGACGGTCGTCGATCGCAGGTTCAGCGTGTCGAAGCGCGATTCCAGCGCTTCCTCGAACGCCTCGCCGTCCGTGCCCGCCGGCAGACGGAGCATCGCGTCGTGATCCGCGCGGCTCCCGAAAGTCAACAGCCCGGTCTCCTCGACATAACGATACGGGATGAACAGCCGCGGCGCGAACATCGCGCTGAACTCCGGCTCGCCCGGCACGCTCTCCACGGCCCCCACGATCCGAAACGACAGTTCGCCAAGGCGCACGGAGTCCCCGACCGTCGCGCCGAGCGACAGCAGGAGCGCGGGATCCGCGAGGGCGTTGCGGCCCTCGTGCAGGGAGCTCCACGCGGCCGCCGGCTCCGTGATGATGTCCCCGTAGTACGGGAAGCCCGGCTCCACGCCGCGGACCTGCGCCAGGCGGGTCGCATCGGGCGCAGGCCCGGCAGCCATCGACAGGAACGTCGTCACGCGCGCCACGTCGATGCCGCTTGCGCGCAGCGAGTCCAGCAGCGTGTCGACGCCCGCGGTAGGCCCCTCGCGGCTCGACAGGCGGACGTCGGCGCCGAGGAGCGTGCGGGCCTGCGCGCGCACGGAGCGCGTGACGTTGCCGGCGTACGAATCGATTGCCACCAGCGCGGCCACGCCGGCGGAGATTGCGGACATGAACAGGAGCAGTCGCCGGCGGGTGTTGCGGCTCTCGCGCCAGGCGAGCCGGAGCACGCCCTTCCAGGGCGCGCTCATCGCGATCCCGCGGCGGCGTGAGCCGCCGGGTCGGCCACTCCGCTGTCCGACACGACGGCGCCGTCGTGCAACCGGATCATGCGGCCGGCGCGGGCGGCGAGGGCCGCATCGTGCGTGACGAGCACGATCGTGGTCCGCGACTCGCGATTCAGAGACTCCAGCAGCTCCACGATCCGCCCTCCCGTGGCCGAATCGAGGTTGCCTGTCGGCTCATCGGCAAAGAGGATGCGCGGCGCATTGGCGAACGCGCGGGCGATTGCGACGCGCTGCTGCTCGCCGCCCGACAGCTGTGAGGGATAATGGGTGGTCCGGTCACCGAGTCCGACGCGCTCGAGCCACTCGCGTGCCGTCTGCGTGGCTCCCGCGGTTCCGCGGAGCTCGAGCGGCACCGCCACGTTCTCCGCGGCCGTAAGGGTCGGGATCAATTGAAAGCTCTGGAACACGAATCCAACTTTCTCGGCGCGCAGCCGGGCCCGGGCATCTTCGTCGAGCGTGGTGAGCGCCGCCCCGTCGAGGATCACCTCGCCGCTGGTCGGGGTATCGAGGCCGGCGAGAAGTCCGAGGAGGGTGGTCTTCCCGCTGCCGGACGGCCCGACGATCGCGAGAAAGGCGCCGTCATCGACGGCGAACGAGACGTCGCGCAGCACGGTGAGATGATGACCGGCACTATCATAGGACTTCGTGAGCGCACGAGCGACGAGCATGATGATCGGTGTTAGGCGTGCGATGCTGGCCGCGCTCGCGGCCGCGGCGTGTACCGGCGGCGACGCCGCGCCCGAGCAGCAGAACGGGGGCGCCGCGGCGACGGTTTCGGCGTCTCCGGCACCGACGCGTGCCGACGGGCGCCGGATTCTCTTCGTCGGCACGAGCCTGACCGCGGGGCTCGGTTTACCGCCCGAGGAGTCCTATCCGGCGCTGATCCAGGAGCGGATCGATGCTGCCGGGCTAAACTACACCGTGGTGAACCGTGGTGTGAGCGGGGAGACGTCGGCGGGGGCGCGCGAACGGATCGGCTGGCTGCTGCGGGAGCGGGCGGATGTGTACGTGATCGAGACGGGCGCCAATGATGGCCTGCGCGGACTTGGCGTCGCGGACATGCGCGCGAACATCCAGGCGATGATCGACACGATCCGATCGGTAGTTCCCGAGGCGCGGATCTTTCTCGTCCAGATGGAGGCGCCGCCCAATCTGGGCGCGGACTATACGACGGCCTTTCGCCGCGTCTACTCCGAGCTGGCGGTGAAGAACGAGGTGGGGCTCATCCCGTTTCTCCTGAACGGGGTGGTGGGCGACCCGGCGTACAACCAGCGCGACGGCATCCACCCGAACGCAGCGGGGGCCCGCATCGTGGCGGAGAACGTCTGGCGAGCACTGGAGGGGGAGATTTGAGGGAAGGGGGGCGAGGGACGAGGGGCGGATGAGTCCGCAGGCCATCCGCGGCCCTCCGTCCCTCCGTCCTCGTCCCCCGTCCTTCCACTCCCATTCGATCTCCCCTATATTTCAAGGCTGTCACGCACCGGCTCCTGGACCGTTCCCGGGAACCGCTGCCCGCCGGCGGTCGGCACCTCAGGGTCCGGCCGCCGCGCGATTTTTTCGAGGCAGTCGCACAACTTTCGCGAGGGCTCCGCATGGCCATTCCGGCTACACAGATCCGCCGCGGGATGGTGCTCGTCATGGACGGCGAGCCCTGCCGCGTCGTCGAGTTTCGCCACCACACACCGGGCAACCTCCGCGCGATGGTGCAGGCCAAGCTGCGCAACCTGCGGACGGGGTCCGGCTTCGAGCACCGCTTCCGCGCCGCGGACTCCGTCGAGCCCGCATCGATGGAGACGCATGAGCTCGAGTTCCTGTACCAGGGCGGCGATACGTATCACTTCATGAACACGCAGAACTACGACCAGCTCGAGCTCGACGGCGAAACGCTGGGCGATGCGGCGCAGTGGATGCAGCCGCAAATGCGGATCATGGCCGAGTTCTACGACGGCCGCCCGGTGGCGATCCAGCTTCCTAACGCGGTCGAGCTCGAGATCGTCGATACGGCGCCGGTGATGAAGTCGGCGACGAAGACCGCGTCGAACAAGCCCGCCAAGCTGGAGAACGGGATGACGGTCAACATCCCGGAGTTCATCAGTACCGGCGAGCGGATTCGCGTGAACCCGAATACGGGGGAGTATCTGGATCGGGCGAAGTAGGGGGCGAGGGGCGAGGGGCGAGGGACGAGGGACGGGATTGGGGATTGTGGTTTGGGCTCGGGTCATCTGCTCCCGCGTCCCGCGTCAATCCGCGCCGCTCGCGAGTGGCAATTTCCGTTGCCCGCCGGCGCCATGCTGATTAAAATTCGCGTCTCTGCAAGGGAACGGATGGCCGGTCGCGGGCGTGTTTCCGCGTCCGGCGTCCCGCGCCCCTCGCAGTTTCATGGTGACTGTAGCTCAATCGGTTAGAGCACCGGACTGTGGCTCCGGGGGTTGCGGGTTCAATTCCCGTCAGTCACCCTGCCTGAGGTGCCGAGTCGCCCGCATGGCCGGGGTGGCCCAGAGGTCCGTAGCTCAATTGGTAGAGCACTGGTCTCCAAAACCAGCGGTTGGGGGTTCGATTCCCTCCGGGCCTGTGTTGGACTGATTGACAATCAATGGATCATGAAGGCGGGTGGCGAGGCGCGCGATGACGCTGCGTGTGGCGCTGCCCGGTTCAGTCGGCGGTATCGTCTAGGGGACTAGGACACAGCCCTCTCAAGGCTGGAACACGGGTTCGAATCCCGTTACCGCTATACACGCCGCGTGAGGCTCGCGCCCGGCGGCAGCTGCTCGGCGGTGGGCGGCGATCGGCGGGCACGCGATCGAGTTCGGCCCCATCGTCTATCGGTTAGGACGGCACTCTTTCAAGGTGCAGAGACGGGTTCGATTCCCGTTGGGGCTATGTGGAGCGGTGCGTCGGGCCCGCAGCGGCCGTATGGCCGCGGAGTGCCCGTTCGAGGGCCGGCGGCCGAGGCGCACGGGATGCGGGAGTGCAGGGGACATTGGGGCTGTAGCTCAGCTTGGTTAGAGTGCCGGTCTGTCACACCGGAGGTCGCGGGTTCGAGCCCCGTCAGCCCCGCTCGTCAGGTTCGCAGGATCGGCGGCATGCCTCACGCCGCCGTGCAGGAGGGATCAGCAGCGCGAAGGAGCCCACTCCGCTCGGCGCGCACCGCAGCAACGCCCTGGTGGTGAAATTGGTAGACACGCCATCTTGAGGGGGTGGTGCCGAAAGGCGTCGCGGTTCGAGTCCGCGCCAGGGCATGTTTCGGAGTGCCACAGTAGCTCAGTGGTAGAGCACTCGATTCGTAATCGAGCGGTCGTCGGTTCAATCCCGACCTGTGGCTCTACAGCAGGTTTTGCGGGCGTAATTCAGTGGTAGAATGCCAGCTTCCCAAGCTGGACGTCACGGGTTCGAGTCCCGTCGCCCGCTCTCGTTCCTCGACGCACCGCAAGACATGATGACGAAAGCCGCCGTGGCGACGTGCCGCGGCGGCTTTCGGCGTTCCGCCCGCGTCGCGACGGTGCATCTCTTGCCCTCGGCTCTGCCCGGTGCCCTTCGACATCCGATCCCGACTGCGGCGAAAGCATCCGTTCCGCTTTCGTCCTGCCGACCACGACCCCATTCCGCTCGCCGGGCCGATCCGCGGTGAGCTGCTCGGCGCGGAGGGGTTGGCCGAGCGCGTCCGCGACGTCGCACGCGGGCAGCGGCTCGTTGCCACACCGGGCGCGCTTCGATCCACTCCGCTCCTGTCGCGCCTGGAGGATTCCCGCCGTCTCCTCGCGCAGTCCCGTGAGCGCATCGCCGCCGCCGCGGCGCGCGACGCGGACATCGGGCCCGCCGGCGAGTGGCTGCTCGACAACTACTACCTGGTGGTCGAGCACGTCAACGAGGTCCGCGAGAGCCTGCCGCGCGGCTACTACCGGGAGCTGCCGGAGCTAGCAGCCGGTCCCCTCGCCGGCTATCCGCGCGTGTACGAGCTGGCCATCACCCTGATCAGTCACACCGAAGGACGGATCGACTACGACACCGTCGTCCTCGTCACGCGCGCGTTCCAGGAGCTCGCCCCCCTGACGATGGGCGAGCTGTGGGCCGTGCCCGCGATGCTTCGCCTCGGCCTGCTGGAGAACGTGCGGCGCATGACGCTGCGCACCGTCCAGCGGTTGGACCAGGTCGAGGCGGCGGATGCGTGGGCCTCCCGCATTCATGCCGAGAGCCAGGCGGGCGAGGGGGTGGGACCGGCGCTGCGCGACTTCATCGCGAATCACCCGCCGCTCACGGCGATCTTCGTGTCGCGGCTGTTGCGACAGCTGCGGCTCGTGGCGGACGGCCCGTTCACTCCGCTGCTCTGGCTCGAGCAGTATCTCGCGGATGAGGGCCTTCCGGCCGACGACGCGGCGTCGCGTTCGGCGGATCGGCTCGCGATCACGCAGCTGGCGATGGCGAACAGCATCACCAGTCTGCGGGCGATCACCCACATGGACTGGCAGGCGTTCGTCGAGAGCCTGAGCCACGCCGACGCGGTGCTGCGCGGCGACCCGTCGGGACATTACGCGAGGATGACCTTCGGGACGCGCGACCGCTACCGGCACGTGGTCGAACGCATTGCCAAGCGCACGCGCCGGTCGGAGCGCGCGGTCGCGGAGGAGGCGGTCCGGCTCGCCGAGGAGGGCGCGCTCGAGCGGTCGGACGATCCGCGTCATGCGCACGTGGGCTACTACCTCATCGACGACGGGGCCCCCGCGCTCGAGGCGGTGACGGGGTATCAGCCGTCGTGGGGCGAGCGGGCCCATCGCTGGGCCCTGCGCCATCCTAACGTCATTTTCGTCGGGGGCATGGCGGTCGGCACGCTCGCCGCCATCGCGGGCGTCCTGTGGCTCGGTGGCGAGGCGGCGCGCAGCGTGTGGGTGGCCGTCGTGCTATTGACGCTGATCCCCGCGAACGACATCGCCCTGAGCGCGCTGAACCAGCTCGTGACGGCGGTTCTTCCGCCGCGAACCCTGCCCAAGCTCGAGCTGCGTGGGGATGGCGCCAGGACCGCGAGCATTCCCCCGTCGCTCCGCACGGTCGTGGTGGTACCCACCCTGCTGCCCAGCCTCGAGGCGGTGGAGGGTGCGCTCGAGCACCTCGAGGTGCAGTTCCTCGCCAATCGCGAGCCCAATCTGCACTTCGCGCTGCTCAGCGACTTCATCGACGCCGAGCAGGAGACGATGGAGGGTGACGCGGCGATCATCGCCGCGGCGGTGGCAGGCATCCGCACCCTCAACGAGCGTTATGCGCCCGGCCGGCAGGACGAGTTCTATCTCTTTCACCGGCCGCGCCGATGGAATCCGCAGCAGGGCGTCTGGATGGGCTGGGAGCGCAAGCGGGGCAAGCTCGCGGAGTTCAACCGCGCCCTGCGACACGGGGACGACGCGTTGCACGCGGCATTCTCGACCGTCGTCGGCGATGTCGCGGTGCTGCGCGAGGCCCGATACGTCATCACGCTCGACTCGGACACCGTCCTACCGCCTGACGCCGCGCCGTTGCTGATCGGAGCCATGGCCCACCCGCTCAACCGGGCGGTCTACGACGAGGCGGAGGGCCGCGTGGTCCGGGGATACGGCATTCTGCAGCCCCGTGTCGGCGTGGCGCTGCCGAGTGCCCACCGGTCGCGCTTCGCATCGATCCATTCGGGTCATCCGGGGGTGGACCCCTACACGACGGCCGTGTCGGACGTGTACCAGGATCTCTACGGCGAAGGGAGCTACACCGGCAAGGGCATCTACGATGTGGATGCGTTCGAGCGTGCGACGCACGGCCGCTTTCCGGAGAACACGCTGCTCTCGCACGATCTCATCGAGGGGAACTACGCGCGCGCGGGCCTGGTCACCGAGATCGAGGTCTACGACGATTATCCGACCCGGTACCTGACGTTCACGCGTCGCAAGCATCGCTGGATCCGCGGCGACTGGCAGCTGCTGCGCTGGCTGACGCGCGTGGTCCCAGGCCCGGAGGGCCCCGAGCCTAACCGCCTGTCGCTGCTCGCGCGATGGAAGCTGATGGACAACCTGCGCCGGAGTACGGTCGACATCGCGCAGCTGGTGTTCCTCGTCGCCGGCTGGACGGTGCTCCCCGGATCGCCGCTGCGCTGGACGGTACTGGCGCTCCTGGCGATCGCGGCGCCGTGGATGGTGGCGCTGCTGCTCGCCGCCGTCCGCGTGCCCGCCCACCAGTCCTGGCGCGCGTACTATGCGAGTGTCGTGCGCGACGCGGGCATCAGTCTCCAGCAGGCCGCGCTCGCGGTCCTCTTCCTCGCGCATCAGGCCTGGGTGTCGGCCGACGCGATCGTTCGCACGTTATGGCGGCTCGGCGTCACGAAGCGCAACCTGCTCGAGTGGCAGACGGCCTCCCAGGCGGAACAGTCCATGTCCGGCTCCGCGCTGACGACCTGGCGCATGATGTGGCCCAGCGTGGCGATCGGGGTGCTGGCGCTCGCGATCGCCGGCATGCGCGCGTCCGGTGGGGATGAATGGATGGGGTTCGGCGTCGCGGTGCTGCCGGTGGCCCTCGCGTGGATCGTAGCGCCGGCGGTCGCGCAGGGGCTCGGCAAACCCGTCGAGCGCCGGGAGCGGCGCGTGGCGCCGGCGCGGCGCCGCGACATTCTGCGTTATGCGCTCCTGCACTGGCGCTACTTCGAGCGATTCGCCGCGCCGGATACACAATGGCTCGCCCCGGACAACTATCAGGAAACGCCGTTCCCGATCGTGGCGCGCCGCACGTCGCCCACGAACATCGGGCTGCAGCTCCTCGCAACGGTCAGCGCCCACGACCTGGGGTTCGCCACGGTCGAGACGACCATCGCGCGCCTGGAGCGCGCGTTCGACACGCTCGAGCGCCTCCCGCGTCACCGTGGCCACTTCTTCAACTGGTACGAGCTCGACCAGTTGCAAGTCCTGGAACCCGCGTACATCTCGACCGTGGACAGCGGCAATCTGCTCGGCCACCTGATCGCGCTGCAGCAGGCGTGCCTGGCGATGCCTGACGAACCGATGTTCAGCGATCGCAGCTGGCACGCGATCGAGACGGCCCTCGGGCTGGCCGAGGAGCGCCTGCTGGCGCACGGAGGCGGCGCGGGCATGTCCGCGGCGGACGGCCACGCTCGCGCCGCGAAGGGCGTGCGCTTCGCCGGGGCGGCGCTGCAGCGCGCGCCGGGCCAACCCGGCGTTCTGGCGCGGCTCGAGGCGGTCGCCGCGCCGCTGCGGGACGCGCTGGCGTCGCTCCATCCCGGCGACGCCGCACCCGTCGGCGATGACCCGCTGATCGAATGGCTCGACTGGACGGCGCGGCTCGTCGAGGAGCACCGGGAGCGACTGACCGGCGTGCCGGAGCGCCGTGTGCAGGGACGGCGCGGCGAGGCGGTCGTGGAATTCCCGACCCTTCGCGAATGGACGCACCACGCGGGGGACGCATCGCGACTCGTGGAGCGGCTCGAGCGGCTCGCGAACCGTGCGCGGTACCTGGCGGCGTCCATGGACTTCCGGTTCCTGTACGATCCGGACCGGAAGCTGTTCGCGATCGGCTATCACTCCGCCACGAGCACGCTCGACGCGTCCTACTACGATCTGCTGGCATCGGAAGCCCGCCTGGCGAGCTTCGTCGCCGTCGCGCGCAACGACGTGCCCACGGAGCACTGGTTCCGACTCGGGCGGTCGCTCACGCACGCGGCGGGGCAGACCGCGCTGGTGTCGTGGAGCGGCAGCGTGTTCGAGTACCTCATGCCGCTGCTCGTCATGCGCTCGTTTCCGTCCACGTTGCTCGATCAAACGTACGGGAGCGCCGTGCGACGGCACATTGCCTACGGGCGCGAACGCGGGACGCCGTGGGGCATTAGTGAGAGCGCATACAACATTCGCGACCGCCACCGCATCTACCAGTATCGCGCGTTCGGGGTGCCGGACCTGGCGCTCAAGCGTGGGTTGGGCCGTGACCTCGTGGTCGCGCCGTACGCCACGGCGCTGGCGGCGATGGTGGACACCGCGCGCGCGTGCACGAATCTCGAGATCCTCGAGCGGCTCGGCACGCTTGGCGCGTACGGCTTCTACGATGCGGTGGACTACACGCGTCCGGAGCCTGGCGAGAAGCACGCGGTCGTGCGCACCTACATGGCGCACCACGTGGGGATGACGCTCGTTGCCCTGACGAACGCGCTCACCGGGCAACGGTGGCAGCACCGGTTTCACGACGATCCCATGGTGCGCTCGGCGGAGCTCCTGCTGCACGAGCGGATCCCGCGCCGGCTGGAGCTGCAGGAGCCCCAGCGCGCGCGCAGCGACGAGGCGCAGCCGGATCCCGATCTGGAGCAGCCCGCGGCTCGCGAGGTCGACACGCCGTTCACCACGCAGCCAAGGGTCGCACTGCTCGGCCATCTGCCGTACACCCTCATGGTGACGAACGGGGGAAGCGGCTACAGCCGGTACGAAGGGCTGGCGGTGACGCGGTGGCGTGCCGACGGCACGCGGGACGACTCGGGCCAGTTTTGCTACGTGAAGGACCTCGGCGGCGGACGCGTGTGGTCGGCCGCGTACCAGCCGACGGGTGCGGCGGCTGACTGGTACCTGGCCGTCCTCGCCACCGACCGCGTCACGTTCCACCGGGGCGATGGCGAACTCGAGACGCGCACGGAGATCGCGGTCGTTCCCGACGATGCCGCCGAGGTTCGAAGGGTCACCGTGACCAACCACGGCGACGCGCCGCGCGATGTCGAGGTGACGAGCTACGGCGAGATCGTCCTCGCGCCGCCTGACGCGGACCGCGCGCACCCCGCGTTCTCGAGCCTCTTCGTGGAAACGGAGTGGCACGACTGGTGTTCCGCCATCAGTGCGACACGCCGTCCGCGGTCCGCATCCGAGCGCACGCTGTGGGCAATGCACGTGCTCGGTGCGGCGGGGGGCGACGAGGTGCGGGTGGGGTCGCCCACCTGCGAGACCGACCGCGCGCGGTTCGTCGGGCGCGGACGAACCACGCGGGATCCATCGGCGCTGGAGCGGGATGGGGCGCTAGCCGGCTCGACCGGCGCGGTCCTCGACCCGATCTTCGCCATTCGCGTGCGGATGCGCATCCCCTCCAAGCGCTCCGCAACCGCGTCGTTCACGACGCTCGTCGCCACCTCGCGCGAGCGGGCGTTCGAGCTCGCGGACCGCTACCACGATCCTCGCGCGGCGCAGCGCGCGCTCGACCTCGCGTGGACGTCGGCGCAGGTGGAGCTGCGGGAGCTGAACATAACGCCGAGCGACGCGGCGGTCTATCAGCAGCTGGCGGGTCATCTCTTCTTCTCGAATGCGGCACTCCGCGCTCCCGAGCCGGAGCTTCGGTCCAACCGCGGATCACAGCCGCAGCTGTGGGCACACGGCCTCTCCGGTGACTGGCCGATTCTGCTCGCCACGATCGACTCCCCGGAAGGACTGCCGACGCTGCGGCAGTTGCTCAGCGCGCACCAGTACCTGCGCCGTCGCGGGATGATGGTCGACCTCGTCGTCCTCAACATGCGGGCGACCGGCTACCTGCAGGAGCTGCACGATGCCGTGTCGCAGATCGTGCTCGGCTCGAGCGAATCGGGCGTCGTGGATCAGCCGGGCGGCGTGTTCGTTCGCCGGCTCGATGCCTTCGGCGACGCGGACCTGCGAATGCTGCGGGCGACCGCCCGGGTACACCTGCCGTGCGATGGTCGTTCGTTGAGCCGGCTGCTCGCCGCCGTGGTTCCGGCCGAGCTGCCGCCCGAGGATCGCGTACCGCACCCACCGCCGCGAATGGTGGTACGCGGCACGCCGCCGCCGGCCCAGCCTCTGCGGCGTACGCCGCCCGGCGTCGTCACGAGAGGCGGCGCGGCGGTCCCCGCGTCAGGCGTGCCGAGCGCGGCCGACCGGAGCGGCGGCCGGCCACTGACGCCGGCGGGCGGCATCCCGGACGAGGCCGCGTTCCGCAATGGCTTCGGCGACCTCACGCCGGACGGCGACTACGAGATGCACCTGCAGGGCGACGCGGTGCCACCCGCGCCATGGTCGAACGTCATCGCCAACCCGCGTGGCGGATTCGTCGTGTCGGAGCGCGGCACCGGATTCACCTGGGCGGAAAACAGCCACTTCTTCCGCCTGACGCCATGGGCCAACGATCCGGTGGCCGATCCCGCCTGCGACGCGGTGTATCTCCGGGACGAGGCCACGGGAGCGTACTGGAGTGCAACCCCGGCGCCCGTGGTGAGCGGCCGGCCGTTCGTGGTACGCCACGCGCCCGGCGCCTCGACGTTTCTCCACGAGCGCGACGGCATTGCGAGCGCCCTCCGCATGGGGGTGCCGACCGACGATCCGGTCAGGATCTCCCTGTTGCGCCTGACGAACCACAGCCCAGGTGTGCGCCGGCTGACGGTGACGGCCTACGCCGAGTGGGTCCTGGGCGTGGCGCGTGAACACGCGCAGCATCAGGTCGTGACGGAGTATGCGGAGGATGCGCGCGCCATCTTCGCGCGCAACAGCTTCGAGCCTCACTTCGCGCGCTGGGTCGCCTTCCAGTCCGTGAGCGAGCCGGTCGTGGGACATACGGGCGACCGGCGGGAGTTTCTCGGCCGCCACGGAGCGCCATCGGCGCCGATCGCCATGCGGCGGACCGCGATGACCGGCGTCACCGGCGCGGCGCTCGATCCCTGCGCGGTGCTCCGCTGCGCGGTCGAGCTGCAGCCGGGCGAAACGCGGGACATCGTGGTGCTGCTCGGCGCAGGCGGGGGGACGACCGAAGCGCGGCGCATGATCGATGCCTATCGGGAACCCGCAGCGGCGCGGGCGGCCCTCGACCACGCGTGCGCGCGCTGGGAGCGCCGGCTCGGCGCGGTTCGCGTGCGTACGCCGGATCCCGAATTCGACGCCATGCTCAACCGCTGGAGCTTGTACCAGGCGCTCGCCTGTCGGATGTGGGCGCGCTCCGCGCTCTACCAGAGCAGCGGCGCATTCGGGTTCCGCGATCAGCTCCAGGACACCATGGCGCTCGTGTACGCCGAGCCCAGGCTGGCGCGCGAGCACATCGTGCGGGCCGCGGCCCGCCAATTCCTCGAGGGCGACGTGCAGCACTGGTGGCACCCACACAGTGGTCGCGGCGTGCGGACGCGCTTCTCCGACGACCTGGCCTGGCTGCCATTCGTCGTCGATCATTACGTGCGCGTCACCGGCGATGCGTCCGTGCTCGACGAGATGGTCCCCTTTCTCAGCATGCGGACCCTCGGACCTGACGAGCATGAGCTGTACGACCTTCCGCAGGTCAGCGATGAGCGCGCGCCGGTGTACGAGCATTGCCTCCGGGCGCTGCGGCGTGCGTGCACGCGTGGCGCGCACGGCTTGCCGCTGATCGGCATTGGCGACTGGAACGATGGCATGAGCCGCGTGGGCATCGAGGGCCGCGGGGAGAGCGTGTGGCTGGCGTGGTTCCTCGGCGCGACGCTGCGAGGGTTCGCGGACCACGTCGAGCCGCGCGACCTCGTGCTGGCGAGCGACATGCGACGCGAGGCGGCCGCGTACGCGGCGGCGGTGGAGGAGTATGGATGGGACGGCGCGTGGTATCGGCGGGCCTATTTCGACGACGGCACGCCGCTCGGCTCCGCGGCGAACGAGGAGTGCCGGATCGATTCGATCGCCCAGAGCTGGAGCGTCATCTCGGGGATGGGGGATCCCGCGCGTCAGGCGGTCGCGATGCAGTCGCTCGAGGAGCATCTCGTGCGCAACGATGTCCGACTGCTGATGCTCCTCACGCCGCCGTTCGATCGCATGGCGCACGATCCGGGCTACATCAAGGGGTACCTCCCCGGCGTGCGCGAGAACGGTGCGCACTATACGCACGCGGCGTTGTGGACCGTGCTGGCGACGGCGCTTCGTGGCGATGGCGACCGCGCCTTCGAGCTGTACCAGATGATCAATCCGCTCACCCACGCGCGCACGGTCGATGATGTCGCGACGTACAAGGTCGAGCCGTACGTCATCGCGGCGGACGTGTATACCGCGCCGGGTCAGCTCGGGCGCGGAGGTTGGACGTGGTACACGGGGTCGGCCAGCTGGATGTATCGCGTCGGCGTCGAGGCCCTCCTCGGCTTCATCAAGCGCGGGGACACGCTCATCATCGATCCGTGCGTTCCGGGCTCCTGGCGGGAGTATGGGATCGAGTACCGGTACGGAGCCAGCGTCTACGCCATCACGGTCGCCGATCCCGCGGGCGTGGCTCGAGCGGGCGCACGCGTCATCCTCGATGGCGTCCTGCTCGATGGCCGGGTCATTCCGTTGGTGGACGATGGGCGCCGGCACGACGTGCTCGTGAAACCCGAGGGCTGACGATTTCTCGGGACGCTTGTCTGCTTCGCCCCTACAGACAGCGCGGCGCCGGGGGTGCACCATCCGATAGGTGCGAATACGGGGGAGTATTGCCATGTTGCCGACGTTTCGCTCGTTGAGCGCGGTCTTCGCGGTCGCCTTCGTGACCGCCTGTGGGGACCAGTCCGGACGGGAGCAGGCGGCTGCAGCGCGGACCGACGCCGCACCGGCAGACACCGCGGTAGACAGCGCGGCGGTGACGCGAGCGCGGACCGCGGCGAACGGCCTCGGCCAGGAGCTGCAAGCCAAGCTCTTCGCGGCGCTCGACTCCGCCGGCCCCGCCGCGGCCGTCACCTACTGTGCCGACTCGGCGCAGGCGTGGACGGCGCGTTACGCGCAGGCGGGCGTGTACGTGCGCCGCGTGAGCCAGCGGGTGCGCAATCCCGCCAACCAGCCGGATTCGATCGAGGCGCGGGATCTCGTCAGGCTCGACTCGCTGCACCGGGCCGGCGCGCTTCCTGGAGAGTTCGTTCGAGCACGCGTGGGCGAGCGCGGCGAGCGGTTCGTGGACTACATGCGCCCGATCGTGGTGCAGGAGCGGTGTCTGGCGTGTCACGGCCCGCGCGACGGGATGGCGCCCGAGGTTCGGGACCTGCTGGCGGCACGGTATCCGGCCGATGAGGCGACCGGCTACGGAGCGGGCGACCTGCGCGGAATGCTGACGGTGCGCGTCCGGGAGTGAACGGGCGAGGTCTCACGAAAGGGGGACACTTGAACAAGCGCCAGATGATCGTTCAGGGCTCGATAGCCGGCCTGATCGGTTTCGCCACGGTCGCCGTCACGTTGGCGATCGTGAACGTGGTAGCGGGTCGGCCGCCATTGCATACGGCGGCGCTGCTCGGCAGCGCGCTTTTTGGCGGGGGCGAGGATCCTTCGGACGTCGCCCTCCGCGCAGGACCGATCCTCGGCTACAGCGTGGTGCATCTCGCCGTCTTCGCCGTCTTCGGAATCGCAGCGGCCGCGCTCGCCGCCTTGGCGGACTGGGGGTGGCAGCTCTGGTTCGTGGCCCTGTTCTTCTTCATCTTTATCAGCTTCCATCTCTATGCGGCGGTGCAGGCGCTTGCCGCGCCGGGGGTAGGGGGGCTGTCCGGGATCGTCGTGTGGACGGCGGGATTCGCGGCAAGCCTCCTGATGGCGTGGTATCTTGTTCGATCGCATCCACGGCTTCGCTCGTCGCAGGCGTGGTGAACGCCCGCAAGGGCCCGCGGTTCGAAACGTGCGGAGTTGTGAGCATCCAGTTGCCTGTCATCAACAGAGGATCGTACTACCATGAGCTTCAGCCGACGCAGTGATTTCAAAGCTTCGCACGCCGTGCGTCTCGCGAGTGCGGTGATTCTGACCGCCTTCGTCGCGGCGTGCGCGGGCGGCGACAGCCCGAACGCCGGGAACACCGACACGACCGGGGCACCGAGCGTCGCCAACGCGCCTGCGGCGGGAAGCGGGGAGCAACTGTACCAGCGCTGCGTGACCTGTCACCAGGCGAACGGTCAGGGCGTGCCGGGTGCGTTCCCCCCGCTGGCGGGCGCGGAGCACGCGAACGCCGCTAATCCATCCGTGCCGATTCGCATCGTGCTCTACGGGCTCCAGGGTGCGATCACGGTGAAGGGGCAGCAGTTCGCGGGCCTCATGCCGCCCTACGGCACGGGCATCCAGATGACCGATCAGGAGGTCGCGGACGTGCTCACGTACGTGCGCCGGTCGTGGGGCAACAGTGCGAGCGCGATCACGCCGGAGCAGGTGGCGGCCGAGCGCAACGTGGAGCGTCCGGCGGGCCCGGTGACCCCGGAAGAGGTCTCGAGCTTGATGCGGGCCGGGAGCTGACCTCGATGGACGCGGAGTACGCTCCGCGTCAGTTCTTTGACTCGTCAGGTCTCGGTCGTGAGCGTGCGAAAGGCCGAGCGAACGCGGAATCTCGAGTGCTCGACGAGGTTCCGCGTTTTCTTGGCCCTCGTAATGCACGACGACCGCGACTGCCCGTGACGCAGCGACGCAATGGCCGAAACGCAACGACCTGAGCCGCACGCTCCGAGCGCCTCGGGCCTTCCGCGGTCACGGCCCTCATGGCGGGTCGCCGCCGCTTCCGCGCGTGCGCCGATCATCACGCTGCTCTTTCTGATCGCGGGCGGAGTGCTCTGGCTGGCCGGCGAGCGGCCGCTGGCGACGCGCGTATGGTTCGTCGGTCTGGTGCTCACCGGTGCGTCCCCGGTGTGGCGCACGCTGCGAGAGGCAACGCGAGGCCATCTGGCCACCGACCTCGTCGCGACGCTCGCGATCGTGACGGCCGTGCTCATCGTGGAGCCGTTCGCGGGGCTCGTCATCGTGCTCATGCAGACGGGAGGCGAGGCCTTGGAGCGCGCCGCGGCCGGGCGCGCCTCGGCTGCCTTGCGAGAGCTCGAGGAGGCGGCGCCGCGGAGGGCGCACCGCCAGCGCGACGACGGGGCAATCGACGATGTGGCCGCCGAAGACGTGCGCGTGGGCGACCTGCTGCTGGTCCGCCCGGGGGAGTTGATCCCCACCGACGCGGTGGTGGTGAGCGGTCGATCGCACATCGACACGTCGCGCATCACGGGGGAGCCCCTCCCACTCTCCGCCGTCGAGGGCACGCGCCTGCTCAGCGGCTCCGCGAACGGCGAGAGCCCACTCGTGGTTCGCGCGACGGCACCGGCGGGCGAGAGCCAGTACGCGCGGATCGTCGAGCTGGTGCGATCGGCGCAGGCCAGCAAGGCGCCGCTGCAACGGCTGGCCGATCGTTATGCCGTATGGTTCACGCCGGCGACGCTCGTGGTCTGCGCCGCGGCGTGGGTGCTGAGCCGCGATATGGAGCGCGTGTTGGCCGTGCTCGTCGTCGCCACACCGTGTCCGCTCATCCTCGCGACGCCGATCGCCATCATTGGGGGCATCAACCGCGCGGCCGCGCGCCAGATCATCGTGCGGCACGGCGGCGCGCTGGAGCAGCTGGCGGCGGTCACCGCGGTGGTCTTCGACAAGACCGGAACCCTGACGATCGGCCGTCCGGAGGTGCAGCGCGTCCTCGTCACCCCGGAGTGGTCGGAGGCACAGGTGCTCCGCCTCGCGGGGGCGGTGGAGGAGGGATCGGGACACCTGCTGGCTCGCTCCCTGGTCGAGGCCGCGCTCGCCGATGGCGGCGGGCCCCTGCCGAAGGCGGACGGCGTGGTCGAGGCGCCGGGTCAGGGGGTGAGCGGCACGGTGGGCAAGACCCCCGTGACGGTCGGGGCGCGGGCATACGTGCTCGATGGCGCCGCGCCTGACGCGAATCTCGATGACCTCGAGCGACGGCTTGGTTCCACGGTCGGACTTCGCGCGTACGTGGCGGTCGATGGGCGCGTGGCCGGAATCGTCGAGTACGCGGACCGGCTGCGCGCCGCGGCGCCCACGATCACCGCCGATCTGCATGCGCTCGGCGTGCGGCGCACGGTCCTGTTGAGCGGCGACCATGCGCCGAATGTCATCGCGGTCGCGGAGCTCGTGGGGATCGACGTCGCGCACGCCGATCTCCTGCCCAACGAGAAGGTCGATGCGGTGCACGCGCTACGCGCAGAAGGAGAGACCGTCGCGATGATCGGCGACGGTGTGAACGATGCCCCCGCGTTGTCGAGTGCGAACGTCGGCATTGCGCTCGCCGGCGGCGCGCGCGAGGGCGCCGGCATTGCCGCCGAGGCGGCCGACGTAGTCCTGCTCTCCGACGATCTGGCGCGGATTCCGGAAGCGATCCGGATCTCCCGGCGGAGCATGCGCGTCGCCCGGCAGAGCCTCGGTGTCGGGCTGGGACTCAGCACGGTCGCCATGGGGATTGCCGCCTTCGGCTACATCCCGCCGGCGGCCGGCGCGCTCATTCAGGAGGCGATCGATGTCGCGGTCATCCTGAACGCCTTGCGCGCCAGGAGTTGACGGCGCGAACGGCCGGCCCTTACGAACTCGTCGGCTGGAGTGCGCCCTCCTCGCTCGCCCGCAGCAACGGAAGCCCCGCATCGCGCCACGCCACGTAACCGCCAGTGAAGTTGATCACGTTCGGCACGCCATGCGCCTGGAGCACGCTTGCCGCGATGGCCGAGCGGCTGCCGCTCTCGCAATACACGACGACGGGCCGGTCGGCCGAAATTTCCTCGAGCCGCTCCACGAGATATCCGACCGGGATGTTCGGCACGCCGGGCAGGTGGCCGTCCTCCCACTCGGCGCGCCCGCGAACATCGACGATGGTTGCCGAGTCGTTCTCGTGCATCGCGGCGACCTCGTGCACATCCGCCTGCGCTACGGTCCCGAGCTCGTGTCCGGCGGCTTTCCAGGCATCGACGGCATCCGGGCCCAACACGCCCGCGACGCGGTCGAGTCCGATCATGGCGAGGTCGCGCACCGCCGCTTCGACGCTGCGGGATGGGTCGTCGTCGACGAGCAGATGGACGTCGCGATCGTAAGGCAGCAGCCAGCCCGCCCAGGTGGTGAACGCGCCGTTCAGGGGGATGTTGATCGTTCCCGGAACGTGCCCGTGCGCGAACGCGGCGGCGAGGCGGATGTCGACGACGATCTCGCCGCGCTCCAGCAGGGTGGGCAGCTCAGCGGCGGCGAGGCGGGGTGGCCGCGGAAAGCCGCCCAGGACGCGCGGTCCGTCCTTGTTGATGCGCTTCATCTCGGCGAAATAGCGCGGGGGCTCGGGCTGGCCCTCGAGCACTATGCGGATGAACTCGGCCTCGTCGGTGGTCGCCACGCCCCAGTTGCCGAGCTTCTCGTATCCCACCGTCGTCGAGGGCACCGCACCTAACGCCTTGCCACATGCGGAGCCCGCGCCGTGGCCGGGCCATATCTGGAGGTGATCGGGCAGCGCACGGAACCGCTCGAGCGAGTGGAACAGGGTGCGCGCGCCCGCCTCCATCGTGCCGGCGTGGCCCGCGGCCCGCTCCAGCAGGTCCGGGCGTCCGACGTCGCCGACGAAGACGAAGTCCCCGGTGAGGATCCCCCACGGGCCCGCTGATGCCGGGGTGTCGGTCACGAGGAAGCTGATGTGCTCGGGGGTGTGTCCCGGCGTGTGCATCACCTCGAAGCGGATGTTGCCGACCATCCACGTGTCGCCGTCCTTCAGGAGACGGGCGCCGTCCTGCCGTGCGTAAGCGTACGTCCAGTCCGGACCGCCCTCGTCGGACAGCAGCAGCTCCGCGCCGGCCCGCTGCGCCAGCTCGCGCGCACCGCTCACGAAGTCGGCGTGAATGTGGGTTTCCGTGACGTGGGTGACCCGCAATCCCTCGCGGGCCGCGGCCTGGATGTACTGTTCGACGTCGCGATTCGGATCGATCACCGCCGCCTCGCCCGTCTGCTGGCAGCCGATCAGATAGCTGGCCTGCGCGAGCTTCGCGTCGTAGAAGCGCTGGAAGAACATGGTTCGAGCCTCAGGAATCTGAGCAGGTCACGAAGATACGGCCGGCCGACCGCGTGGCATCGTGTCGGATGATGACATCGATCCCGTCAGGACGCCACGGTTCATGTAGAGCACGAAGGCGCCGATGATCACGAGAAACACGGCGAAGCCCCGCCGGAGCGCGGCCACCGGCACACGGCGCACCAGCATCGTCCCGACGAGCGCGCCGAGCACCGCCACCGCGGCAAAGCCGGCGAGAAACGTCCAGTCGATAGGCACGGTGCCCACGTAGCCGGCGAACCCCGCCGCCGAGTTGAGCGCGATCACCAGGAGCGACGTGCCGACGGCTTCGCGCATCGGCACGCGCGCCAGCAGCGCGAGTGCGGGCACGACGAGGAATCCGCCGCCGATGCCGACCAGCCCCGTGAGCGCCCCGACCGCCAGCGCCACCGGCGCAATGAGGCCGACACGCGGCGGCTTCGCGCGCTCGACCGGCTCCTCGCGCCGCCCGCGCAGCATGCTCACGGCGGCCGCCAGCATGACGATCGCGAGGATCACGAGCTGCGCCGCGCCGCTGACGAACATCGCCAGCCTGGCGCCGCCATACGCGCCCACCATGGCGAACGCACCGAACAGGAAGGCGGTGCCCACCCGTACGTTTCCGTGGCGCCAGTGGAGGCCGGCGCCGATCAGGCTCGTCACGCCCACGACGGGAAGGCTCATGGCGATCGCCGGCTTCGCGGCGAAGCCGAGCACGTAGACGAGGACCGGCACGGTGAGGATCGAGCCCCCGCCGCCGAGCAGGCCGAGCGACAGTCCAATGAGGGCCGCGAAGACGAAGCCGAGGACGATCACGGGCGGGGGTGTGGGCAGGAGAAACGCGGCTCGGGAACGCGCCACCACCGCGCCGCCCGCCGACGGTCCGTGGAGAAACTGGCTGCAGCCCGACGCTCGTGTCAACGCGCGCCGGAAGGGCGCCGATTGGCGCGACTCGCGAGCGCACCGCTAGCGAAAGCGGCGCGCCGCGTGCTCACAACCCCGATCTACCTAACGGTACCCGCCAGCCGAGATACGCCGAGAGGTCGGAGGCCGACTCGGTCAAGCCGGTCCCGACACCCGCGTTGAGCATCCGGCCCGCCGCCGCCGAGTACCCCAACCCGACACCCACGGAGATCGGCGCGTCCACGCCGTCGATCATCTCGGTGGCGCCCAGCAGCGACGCGGACACCGACCAGCGCCCCGTGCCGAGCCATCGGCCAACGGTGACCGCGTAGTTCAGGGTGTTGCGCAGCGGCAGATCCGGCAGGTCGCCGTTCACCCAGTACGAGACATCCGCGAACAGGAACGTGGCGGTGCCGCCCAGCCCCAGGGTTGCCCCTCCGCCGACATCCCATTCGCCCGTGCCGACGCCGGATTCCACGTTCGCCACCGGCGCCTTCGCCAGCCCGTAGATCCCGAGTGCGCGAAGTCCGCCGTTGCCCTGTACGAGATCCAGCCCTGCCTGCAGCAACGGATCGCCGAGATCGGTTTGATAGCTCCCCGGCGACGTGACGGTGTCCGTGGCACCCGGCTCGACCGCCGTCGCCACATCGAAGCTCGTGCGCGCTCCGGGCCCGCCTCGCCCAGGACCCATGGGGACCTTCTTCCCCGGCTCGCGCTCACGAACCGCACCGGCGTCCGGTCCTCCGGTCGGGACCGGCATGCCGTTCACGTAGGTCACCGCCGTGCTGTTCTGCGTGTACACCGGGATCGACGCGGATAGCCTCAGGCGCCCGCTCGTGAGCGTCAACCCGTTGATGAAGGCGAAGCTCGTCGTCCGCTCCGTGAAGAAGTACTCCCCGGTCGTGACGTGCACGGCACCGCTATATGCCAGCTCCTGCGCGTTCGCAGGAGGGCCGATCGCCATTGAGCAGAGCGCAATGGCGATCGTCCTCCCGCGGCGTCCGGCCGGGCAGCTGACCGACCCGGCCACGCCCCGAGTCCTCATTGCGCAGCCAGGGACCGCGCGCGCAGCCGCAGCCGCTCCATCAGTTGGAGCGATTCATCGAGCTGCGTGGCCATGGTGTTCAGGTGCTCGCGGAGGCGGTCCATGTCGCGCTGCATCTCCTGGTCGCGCTGGAAGTCGCGGCTGCGAATCATGTCCTGCGTCCGCTCGGCGACGACACTGAGTTGCTTCGCGTGCTGCTCGAAGGACTCCGAGGTCCGCAGCATGAGGCGCTCGCGATCGGTCATCCGTGCGCGATCCTGCACCTGCAGCTGCGCCTGCTGCGCGAGCTTGTGCGCACGCTCCTGCAGCTGGTTCATGCGCTGCACGGTCTCCTGCATCTGCGCCATCATCTGCACGTGCTGCTGCTGCTGCTGTTGCTGTTGAGCCTGCTGCTGGCTTACCGGAGGGCGCTGCTGGCCGGTGCGCTGTGCGAGCGCCGAGACCGGCTGGAGTGCCGCGACGGCGGCCATTGCGACAAGCGTAATGCGAAGGCGTAACATAGATCCTCCCTTTCCAGGTGCACGTGCGGTCGCGCACGTTTGGCGGATCGCATTCGTGCACATGCATCATACGCGACACGGAGTGACGTACTCGTCGGGGAGAGGGGCTGCTCGAGGTGAGGGGAAACCTGAAAGAACACCTTACATTCGTCGTCGTCCGCCACCGGAGCGATCGTGTACATCCTCGTGCTCAACGTCGGGTCTTCGACCATCAAGTTTCAGCTCATCGACACCGACGGTGCGGCCATCGCCGAAGCGCGCGACCGGCGGCTTGCGCGCGGGCAGATCGAGCGGATCGGCGGCGAGGCGGTGATCGCGCTGGAGGCCGACGGCCGCTCATCGGAGAAGCGGGCCGCGCCGCTGCGCGACCACGCCTCGGCCATCGAGTACATCCTCGGCTGGCTCACGAGCGATGCCTCGGGCGTTCCCATAACGAGCGTCGGGCAGATCGAGGCCGTGGGGCACCGGGTGGTGCACGGCGGCGAGCGGTTCAGCGCCTCCACGCGGGTGGACGAGGCAGTCTGGCGCGAGCTCGAGGATCTCATCGAACTCGCGCCCCTGCACAACCCGCACAACCTGCGCGGGATCAGCGCGGCACGTGCGGCACTCGGGCCCGGCATCCCGCAGGTGGCCGTATTCGACACGGCATTTCACCACAGCCTCCCCGAGCCGGCCTACATCTACGCGATCCCCTACCAGCTGTACCGCCGCTACCGCGTGCGCCGGTACGGTTTTCACGGATCGTCGCATCGGTATCTCGCCTATCGATATCGCCAGCTCACGGGCACCACGCGTGAGGCCACGAAGATCATCACTCTCCACCTCGGCAACGGAGCGTCGGCGTGCGCGATCGTCGGCGGCAAGTCGGTGGATACGTCGATGGGCTTCACCCCGCTCGAGGGGCTCGTGATGGGCACGCGCTCGGGCGACCTCGATCCCGCCATCCTCGACTTCGTGGCGGCGAAGGAGGGGATGAGCCTTCGCGACGTCGACGCGATGCTCAACAAGCAGTCCGGCTTGCTGGGCGTCTCCGGGCTGACGGCGGACATGCGGGAGCTGCTCGCCGAAGAGGCGGAGAACGCGGACCGGCGCGCGCGTCTGGCGATCGAGGTGTTCTGCTATCGGGTGAAGAAGTATCTCGGTGCGTACCTGGCGGCGATCGACGGTGCGGACGCGATCGTCTTCGCGGGCGGGATCGGGGAGAATGCGCCCGCGGTGCGGGAACGGATCTGTGCGGGGCTGCACTGGCTGGGCATTTCGATCGACCCGGCCAGGAACGAGGAGCTGCGCGGTGCGGAGGGTCGCTTCGATGGCGCGGGGAGCCGGGTCGCGCTATGGACCATCCCGACCGACGAAGAGCTGCTGATCGCGCGCGACACGTGGCGCGTCGTCACGGGGTCGCCCGGGGGGTGAGGGCATCGCGGCGACGGCGCGGGGCCGGCCCGGTTGGGCGAGCCCCACGCCGGAGCACCGAGCGCTCGCTTCCCTAACGG
>DATHUW010000178.1:0-4058 GCA_035461825.1 Gemmatimonadaceae bacterium | reverse complement strand
TCCCGATTCCCGACTCCCCGTCCTTCCGATTCCCGATTCCCGATTCCCGATTCCCGACTCCCCGTCCTTCCGATTCCCGATTCCCGACTCCCGATTCCCGACTCCCGACTCCCGATTCTCGACTCCCCGTCCTTCCGATTCCCGATTCCCGATTCCCGATTCCCGATGACCAAGACTCCGCTTTCCGACCCCGAGCTCCAAGCCCGCCTCCAGGACCTCCCCGGCTGGCGCATCGAGAAGAACGCCCTCGTCCGCGACCTGAAGACCGACGGCTGGCCGACTACCCTCATGGTCGTGAACGCCATCGGCTTCCTGGCCGAGGCGGCGGATCACCACCCGGACCTCCAGGTGAGCTGGGGATCCGTGCGCATCGCGCTGTGGACCCACACCGCCAACGGCATCACCGAGAGCGACGTCGCGCTCGCCCGTGAGTTCGACCGCCTCATCCTCTGGCGACCCGCCGCCGGCGGCCCGCTCCGCGGCATTCGGCGCGAGTGGGTGCGCGAGGCCCCCGCGACATAACGGGTGACGCCCGGTCGCGCCGCCGTCCGCATGCTTGCCGTCGCGGCGTTCATTCTGCTCGCCCTGGCGCTCATGGGCGTCGCCATCTGGTGGGAACAGGAGCGCATCGTATTCCAGCCCTCACCGCCGCCGTACCCGGACGGCGCTCCCGCCCAACGCATCGAGCTCCGCTCCGACGACGGCCGCACGCTCCACGCCTTCGTCGTCGGCGACACCGCCTCGGCCCGGCGCAATGGCGCCGTGCTCATGTTCCACGGCAACGCGGACCTCGCCGCCTGGCGAGTCCCCTGGGGAGTCGAGGTCGCGCGTCGGACCGGCCGTATGGTCGTGCTCGCCGAGTACCGCGGCTATGGCGGGATCCCGGGCCCGCCCAGCGTGGTGGGCGTGCGCAATGACGCCGAGGCGGTGCTCGCATGGACTCGTGAGGCGACCGGCCTCCCGATGTCGCGCATCGCCCTCTACGGCCACTCCCTCGGCAGCGCCGTCGCGGCCGAGCTTGCGGTGACCCATCCCCCCGAGGTGCTCCTCCTCGAGTCCCCGTTTTCCTCGGCCCGGGACATGGCCCGCATCATCATCGCCGCGCCGCTCGAGCGGATGTGGCGGCTGGTGTCGCGCGTGCATTACGACACGGAGGCCCGCCTGCGCTCCCTGGACGCGCCGGTCTGGGTCGTGCACGGCACCGAAGACCTGATCATCCCCTTCCGGATGGGCCAGGCGGTCTTCGATGCGGCGCGCCGCCAGGGCAGGATGCTCCCGGTGAGCGGCGCGGGCCATAACGACGTCGCAGAAACCGGCGGTCAGGTGTACTGGCGCTGGCTGACCGACGCCCTGAGCACGGAGGCAAGGGAACAACCGGCCCCGTGAGGGCACCGGGGAATCGGACAAGCTCCAGCACCCCGAGTCCCGCGTCGCGCGTCCCGCGTCGCGCGTCCGTTACCCGCCTCGCTTCACCAGGAGCACCTGCCCCACCCGGATCCGGTCCGACGTCAGCGAGTTCATCGCCCGCAAGGAGTCCGGCGTGATCCCGTACCGCGCCGCGATGCTGCTCACCGCATCGCCTCGCTGGACCGTGTGGTACACCGGCTGGCGCGCGAGCCACGCCAGCCGCTCCTGCTCCGCCCGCTCGGCCTCGGCCGCCGCCCGGATCTCCGCCTGACGACGCTCCAGCGTCGCCACCACCACCCGCCGGCTCGCCGAGTCCGCGGCACGCACGGCAAACCGCATCGCCTCCGCCTCGGGCGACTCCCGCACCGCCAACCCCGGCGATACGCCGAGCAGCACGCGCGTCGGCGCGACGACGGCCGAGTCGTACGACCAGGTCGTGACCTCGAACCGCGGCGGCTCCGCGCTGCTCCACTCGATGAGCGCGCGCGGGGCGAGGCCGACCCAGATCAGCCGCCGGTCCGTCGCCGCGAGCACTCCAGTGATCGGATGGAAGTAGCGCCACCACGGCCGGCGCACGGCCGGCGTGACCTCGGCGACGCGTTCCCGCTCGTCCAGCAGCACGGGGAGCTGCGCCATCGCCGCCGCCCGCGCGGCGCGCGCGGAGCTGCGCGGCGCATGCGTGACGAACCCTAACGCAATGAGCGCGGCTGGAAGGAGCAGCAGCGCCGCCAACACGCGGAATGCACCTTTCATGGCAGCGTCACCGCGATCGCACCGTACACCGTCCGTCCCGGCGCCGGCTCGTAATACCGCGCCCGCGCCGAGTTGAGCACGAGCGACGGCGCGTACGTCCGGTCGGCGACGTTCTCGACGCCGAGGACCGGCCGAATCCACGACCGGCCGAACAGCGTGGTCGAGCCGATCCGGGCGCCGAGGACGCCGTAGCCTGCCGCGCGTACCGCGTTCGCGTCGTCCGCGTACGCCTCCGATGCGGCCGTCCCGTCCACGGTGAGGAACGCGCTGCCCCTGCGCATCGTCAGGTATGCCTGCACCCGTCGGCGCGGCACTCCGGGAATCCGCCGGCCGCCGTAGTCTACGTCGTCGAGCACGTAGTCCGCATAACGAAAGTCGAACACCGTCAGCGACACCCCGCCGGAGACGGGCCCGGCCGACGCCCGCGCCGCGGCCTCGAGCCCGCGACGGGTCGTGCGCCCCGCGTTGCGGAAGAACCGGCGCCCCGCCGCGCCCTCCGCCTCGAACGATACCAGCTCATCTCGCACACGCGTCTCGAACGCCGCCACATCGTACTGCATGCGCCCGAGAATCCCCTTGAGCCCCGCTTCCACCGTGACGGAGTGCTGCGGCTCCAGCTCCGCGTTGAACCCTGCGCTCCCGTCGGGGCGGTTCGCGAGCTCCGTCGTGGTCGGCGCCTCGAACGCCGTGGACACCGTGGCGTACGCCGCGTGCGCCGCCGCCAGCCGCACGAGCACGCCGCCCATCGGACTCACCGCGTGAAGCGTGCGGCTGCCCGAGTCGTCCGGATCGTCGTCGCTCACGATCGCGTCGCGCACGGCGTAGCGCACCGCATCGGCCCGAAGTCCCGCGAGCATCGTCAGGCGCGCACCCGCTTCGGCCTCGATGACCGCATACGGCCCGACGCTGCGCACGTCCTCTTCCTGGTCCACCGTCAGCTCGCCGCGCTGCTCGCCCGCGACCGGACACCGGGCGGAGACCGGCACCGGCACGGTGTCCGCGCAGTTGGCGAAGTTGCGCCGGTCATCCCACATCCATTGTGCGTCGATTCCGGTCGTCAGGCGCGCCCGCGTGCCCAGCGGCAGCACGCCGCGCACCCCGAGCCCCGCGGTGCGGCGGTCCACATCGATGACGGCGAACGGCAGGGGATTGTCGAGCGCCCGCGCGCCGCCGTGCAGCGTGACCGAAAGCCGTCGCCCACCCGATGCCCATTCGTTCATCATGCCGAGCTGCCCCTGCCGCACCTCCTTGCCTGCGGCCCGCTGAACCATCTGCCCCTCCGCCTGACGCGGATCCGCCGCCAACTCGGCCGCCGTGAGCGAGCCGGGATTCTCCGCCTCCGGCTGGTCGTGGCCGAGCGCGAGCACGGTCGCGCGCCCGCCCGCGAGCGGAAATGCCGCATACCCCACGCCCTGCGTCGCACGCCGGCGTCCGTGGTCGCGCCAGCCATCCGTCGTCGCGTGTGACACCAGCGCGCGATAGGCGACGGGCCCACTCGTGCCCGCACCCGACGCCGTCCACCGCCGCTCGCCGAACGACCCGCCCCACGCCCGCACCGCCGGACGGAACGGCGCGTCAGGCGGTGGCGCCGTCCGCACCTCCACCGCGCCGCCTCCGGCATTGCCGTACAGCGCCGAGGCGCTCCCGCGCAGCACCTCGACCGTGCCGACCGTCTCCAGCTCCAGGTAGTCCACCGGCGTCTGCCCGTCCGCGAGCGTGAGCGGGATCCCGTCGCGCACCACCCGCACGCCTCGCACGCCGAACGCGGCCCGCGACCCGAACCCTCGAATCGAGATCCGGGGGTCCTGTGTCGGATTCGTGCGCGACTCGATCACGAGGCCGGGGACGTGGCCGAGCATGGACTCGAGCGCGAAGTCCCGCCCGCCGGGACGCGCGCT
>DATHUW010000177.1:0-48093 GCA_035461825.1 Gemmatimonadaceae bacterium | reverse complement strand
GACGCCGAGTCGCTGGGGTTCGACGAGGGGCCGGTGACGGACGCGTCGTACGCGCACCTGGCATCGCGCGGCATCGGCGTGGAGCGCGGCGTGCAGCGTGAGGCGGCGCGGAAGGTGTTCGAGGAGTATCGGGCGAAGGGGGGAGTGGTGTATAACGGGTAGGTAGGGTTTGGGGTTTGGGGTTTGGAAGCCGAAACCCTAAACCCCAAACCCCAACCCCTAGACCTCAGCGTGGTCTCGCGAGCGACTTGTAATACTCCTCCACCAGCGCCTTGAATCCCGGCGGCACTTCGCCGCTCGCTTCCAGCAGCGGACGGTCGTCGCCCGTCTCGAGTGCCCGGCGGAGGGCGAACTCATACGCCTTCAACCCCTCGACGACGGCCGCGTGCAGGCGCGCCAGCTCCTCGGCGTCGTCGAAGGAGCGGCCGCGCTCCAGCTCGCGGAGCCGCTGGATCCACTGCTCCAGCGTCGCGACGTCGGCACCGCTCTGTCGCAGCTCCTGTCGCAGTGCCTCGGCGTCGAGGCGTCGCTGGCGATACGCGCCCTGAAGCTGGCGTGCGTCGTCAGGCGCGAGGCGTCCGCCGCGCCCGCCCGCGGGCGCCCCCTGACCGGAGCCGCCCGGCATGCCGCCGGCGGCCTGTTGCTGCCCGCCCTCGCCCGCCTGTCCGCCCTGCTGGCCCTGCCCTTGCCCCTGGCCCCTGGCTGCTTCCCCTTGCTGCCCCTGACCCTCCCCTTGTCCCTGACCCCTCGCTCCCTCCCCTTGCTGTCCAGCCTGACCCTGGCCTTGCTCATCCCCCTGCCGCTCTCCCGCTCCTCGCTGCTCGCCCTGCAGCCGGTCGCCTAACGCCTCCATCGAGCGCACCAGCCCGCGCGCCTGCTCCAGCGCCCGCGACTGCCGCGCGCCCTCCGGCTCGCCGATCGCGCGCTCTGCCTCCGCGATCCGTTGCCGGGCCCGATCGATCGATGCGCCGATCTGCTCCTCGAAGCTGCGCACGTACTCCGGCGAGTTGCCGCCCATGATGCCGCGCGAGTACGCGATGCGGTCGCGCAGACGGTCGTCGCGCATGCCCTGCGCCGCCTCCTGCATCTTCCGCGCGGCCTCGGGCTGCTCGCGACGACCCTCACGCGATAGGCGGTCCAGATCGGCCGTCAGCTCGTCGACCGAGCGCGCCTGCTCATCCTTGCGCTCGCTCAGGCGGCGCAGCCGCTCCTGACGCTCGGCCCCGCCTGCCCCGGCGACGCCCTCGAGCTCCTGCGCGATCTGCCGCTCCTCCTCCGCGAGCCGTTCCGCGGAGCGGCGGACGCCCTCCATGTCGCGCCGCAGCCGGTTGCTCCGTGTTTCCTCGAGCTGGCGGCGCGCATCGCGGAGCCTATCGAGCGCCTGTGCTCCCGATTCCGCGCTGCCCTGCTGGCCGCCGGCGGCCGACCGGCGCATCGCGGCGGCCGACTCGCGCAGTCGTCGTGCGGCATCCTCCAGCTCGGGCGTGCGCCGCTCGCGCGCCAGGCGCTCGAGCTGCCGCGCCATCTCCTCGGCCTCATCCGCCAGCGCGCGCTGCGCGGAGCCATCGCCGCCGCTGCCCCCCTGCTGGCCGAAGGAACGTTGCTGCCGGTCGTTGGCCTGCTGCTGGCGCGCGGCCAGCCGGCGGAGCCGTTCCGCCACCTCGTCCACCTGCTCGTCCGCCTGGCGCTGCTGGCTGCGCTGCACCGTTTCGTACTGGTTGCGCAGCTTGTCCGTCTCGAGCTCGAACAGGTCGGCCAGATCCTCCGCGGCGCCGCCCCCGCCCCCGCCGCCCTGCTGCTGTCCGCCCATGGCGACCTGCACGTCGCGGTACTGCGCCTCCGCCTGCTGCAGCGCGCGCAGAGCCCGCTGCTCGGGCGGCAGCGCGTCATCAGGCTTGCGCTCGCCCAACGACCGCTCGGCGGCCTCCATCTCGTCGGCGGCCTTCGCCAGCGCGATCGCGATCTGGCGGAAGGTGGAATCCATCCCCATCGCGCCGCGCTCGCCGAGCCGGCGAACGAGTGTGGCAACCTGTTCACGCAGCCGTCCCTGGCTGAGCGCCACCGTGGTGACCGCCTCGCCGAACACCTCCGCCGTCTGCTGCGGGCGGTCGCGAATTACGTTGAAGGTCGCGGCGACGATCTCGCGCTGCTGCCGCGACAGTCCCTGCGGCGAGGTCTCGCCGCCCCCCCCGCCGCCTCCACCGCCCGCCTCCGCCTGGCGATAGTCGCGGCCGAACGGGCGGACGTTGAGGAAGTAGATGTCGCTGCGCGCGGGCTCGGTGCGTCCCGGCGCCCCGTCGGTCGCCCTGACGTGATACGCGATGAGGTCGCCCGGGGCGAGGCTCATCTCCTCGAGGAACAACGTGTGCCCCGCGGTGGTGCTCGCCCGCCTACCGCCCCGCACCAGCGGCGCGACTTGTGGTTCGCCGCCGTTCACCGTGTAGACGAGCTCCATCGTCCGCACGCCGTAGTCGTCGTTCGACTCGGCCTCGATGAACACTTCCTCGATGCTCGTGACCTGCTCGTCGCGTCCAGGGCGCGTCACCCGAACGGTAGGTGCCTCGTCCTCGAGGACGTCGATCGTGTAGTCGAGCGACGCGGTGACCCAGCGCCCATCCGCGGCGCGCAGCTCGAGGCGATAGGTACCGGGGTCGCGCACCACGATGTCGCCGGCGAGTGCGGCCGAGTCGCCGGGGGCGATTGGCAGTGTGTCGCGCCCGTCGACGATGATGCGGCCCTCGGCGCTCGGCATCGTCGGCGTGGCCGTCAGGCGGACCGTCGTGCCGCGCAGCGCCGCGATGTCGCCGCCGCCCTCCACGTGCTCGGGCGCGCGCCCGGTGTAGGTCGGGAAGCGGTACTCCAGGTCGATGCGATCCACGTACGGCAGCGCGACGACATCGATGCGGAACACGCCGGAGCGCACGCCGTTCGCCTCGATGTAGTACGTCGTCGCCTCGGTGAGGTCGAACAGCCGGACGCCGAACGTGGCCGAGTCGGCGGCGGCATCCATCGGGATGCGCTCCCACGAGCCCTCGAGGCCGCGGCGGACGGCGAGCGTCACGTCGCTGGTCAGAAATCCCCGCAGCTGCGCGGCGATCTCCTGGTCGCCGCCCTTGGCGATCGTCGCGTTCCCGGGCTGCACTCCGATCGAAAACGGCATCGCCGCCTCGGCGCTGCGCCACGGCGTGAGGAGCACGACCGTGCCGCGGCGGAGCCACTCGGGTCCGGCGCCGAGGAGTATGGCGCCGATGAGCACGGCCACGCCTAACGTCACGCCGGCCCGCTGGATCGGCGTGCGCTCGACCCGCGCGCCGCCCTCGACGGCGCGGCTGCGGTCGCGCGCCGACTTCTCGAGCTGCGCGGCGAGCCCCGAATCGCGGGCACCGGCGTCCACGCGTCCGGCGCGCTGCTCCACCGCGCTGAGCACCGCCATCTCCAGAGACGGCTCGTGCTCCTCCAGATAGAGCGCGACCTGGTCGTCGGGAAGCCGGCGCATCAGCGGCCACGCCAGCAGCCACGCCACGGCGATGACGAGCGCGAGCGCCACGAGCACGCGCGCGGCGATGATCGCCGCCGGGTCGTAGCGGAACCGCTCGACGCCCAGCGCGCCGGCAATGAGCAGCGCGAGGACGATGGCGACCGCGATCGCCGCGCCGTGCAGCGCCACGCGCAGCCGCCAGCGCCGGCGCACGGCGCGGATCACCGACTGCAGGTCGTCGGTCCGGGGGGAACGAGCGGGTCGACCGATCATGCGTCCACCTCGTCAGGCACGGGTCGCGCGCCGGATACCGGCGCGCTCATGCGACACCACTGAAACGGCTGAGCCGGTTGCCAAGCACCGTCTCGCCGACGAAGAGCAGCAGGGCGGCGGCCAGGAGCCACCACCAGAGATGACGTTCCGGCGGCGGCTCGGCCAGCCCCGCCGCGGCGATCTCGCCACTTTCGACGATGAGCGAGTCGCGAGGGGGCGCCGCGATGGCCAGCGACAGCTCTTCCGGATCGATGCGGCTGAGGTCCGATTCGCCGATCGCGACGTTGGCGGCGAGCGACACGGTGCGGCCGTTCGACTCGCGCCGCAGCTCGTGAAAGCCCCGCTCGCCGAGCTCCAGAACGGGCCGCCGGTCGGGGGGGATGTGCGTGCGCTTGCCGGAGGGCGATACGGCGATGAGCGTGCCACGCGCCGAATCGGCCGCAATGCCGCTCGGGTCGCGGGTGAGATCGACGACCTCGCCAATGGTGTACCAGCGCCGCCGCTCGGCGTAGCCGGCCGCATAACGCGCGATCTGATGCACCAGCGGGAGGAAGACCGGTTGCACCGGGAGGTCGTTCCAGACTCCGTCGATCGTGGACGCGAGCACGAGCACGCGGCCGGTGCCGGCGCGCCGCTCGACGAGCGCCGCCGCGCCATCGTCGAACCGGGCGAGGATCTCGGTGCCATCCGCCGGTCGGAGCGTGCGGTACCTCAAGAATCGCGCGGCGGCGAAGTCGCCGCTGCGCGGCGCGCGGAACACCGTGAGCGCCGGATGCGAGCGGTCCATGAATCCGATGGCTCCGGGCCGGCCGGGGGGGCGATCGGCGACGGCGCCGATGGCCGCCGGCATGATCGCCTCGAGCTCGGCGGGCCACGCGCGGTCCTCCGCGCGCGGTCCGGCGACAACGAGCAGGCCCGCGCCTTCGTTGACGCGCGCCGCGAGGGCGCGCGCGAGCTCGGCTCGAGGCGGCGGTGCATCGTTGAAGATGATGACGGCGGCGTCGGCGAGGTCGCGAGTCGTCAGGCGGCCGGACTGCACCGTGCGGGTGCGGAAGCCCGGGGCGTCGCCGATCGCCAGGGCCCGGGACAGGTACAGGCTGCTGGTCGCGGCGGCGCCGTCGCTCTCCACGATGAGGACGGGAAGGTCCTCGCCGGCCGCGATGGTAAAGAAGAACGCATCGTCGGCGGTCAGGTCGTCGGCACCGATGCGAACCTCGCCGCGCGTGATGCCCGCCGGGAGCGTCGCGGGGCTGAAACCGACGCGGGTGGCGCCGTCCGGCGCCAGCGACACCTCGCGGCGCTCGATCTCCCGGCCGTTGAGCAGCAGCGTCGCGGCGACGGTGCGAGCGTCCCCAAACGTGCTCGTCAGGCGCGCGGTGATCCGCGCCCGCTCGACGCTGCCCGAGGTCTCGCGCGCCATCTCGAGCCCCGCCACGGAGGCATTCGGCGATTCCGGCGCTCCGACGTCCACCGTGCGCAGCTCCGCGCCGCCGGGGAGTCGCGCCTCGTCCTCGCCGCTCCAGCCGCGGCGCTGGAAGTCGCTGATGAGCACGACCTCGCGCCTCCGAATCTCCGCGTCGGTCATCAGCCGTCCGGCGAGCCTGACGGCGGGGGCGTAGCGTGTGCCGCGATCGCTCGCTCGTGCGGCATCGATGGCGGCGCCCGCGGCGTTCTTGTCGAGGCTCGCCGACACCGGGGCCGCGGTCGCCTCATCGAAGAGCACGACCGAGACGAGATCGTCAGGCGAGAGCCCACGGACGGCGGACCGCGCGGCCTCCTGTGCACGCGCGAATCGATCGCCATACTGCATGCTGTGGGAGCGGTCGAGCAGCACGACGAGGTGCACCGGCCCGCCCGCGGCCGTGGCGGCAGTTTCCGCGCCCCGCATGAAGGGCCGCGCGAATGCCATCACGACCAGCGCCAGCGCGGCCGCGCGCATGAGGAGCAGCAGCCAGTGGCGGATCCGCTGCCGCCGCGCCGCCCGGTACTCGATGCGCTGGAGGAACATCAACGACGGCCACTCCACCGGTTCCTTGCGCTCGCGATGCGTGAGGTGCACGAGCACCGGGATCGCCAGCAGCGCGAGCCCCGCCATGAAGATCGGCGCGAGGAGCCCGAAGTTCATGCGCGCACCCGCAGGGTGTACTGCCGGTGCGACAGGTACGCGAACAGCGCCTGGTCGAGCGGCGTCGTGGTCTCGAGGAGCGTGTAATCCACCCGGCGCTCGCGCGCGATCTGCTGCAGCGCGTCGATATGCGCGGCGATCAGCGAGCGGTAGCGCTCGCGGAACTGCCACGGCACCACGGGGATCTGATCGCCCGTCTCCAGGTCGCGGAAGCTCGCCGCGTCATCGACCGGCAGCTCGCGCTCGGCGCGGTCGAGGACGTGGAACATGATCACGTCGCTGCCGCCCGCCCGCAGGAGGTCGATCGCCTTCGCGACGCCGGCCGGATCCTCGTAGAAGTCGGAAATGAGAATGCGGATGCCCTTCTTCCGCATCGAGTTCGCCGCCGTGGCGATCGGCTTCTCCAGCGGGCCATTGCCCCCCGCCGTCGCCAGGCGGTCGAGCGAGTGCAGCGCCGTCTGGAGGTGCTTGGCCGAGGCGGGGACGAACTCGCGTACCTGCTCATCGAATGTCACGAGTCCCACGCGGTCGCGCTGGCGGTTCGAGAAGAAGAGCAGCGACGCGGCGAGCATCTTCGCGTAGTCCAGCTTGGTCGCTCCGGTCACGCCGAAGCCCATCGAGCGCGACGCATCGACGAGTGCCACGACGTCCGTGTTGGTGTCCGCCTCGAACTGCTTGAGGTAGAAGCGGTCCGTACGCGCGTAGAGCTTCCAGTCGATGCGTCGGATGTCATCGCCGGGCATGTACGCGCGATGCTCCGCGAAGTCGAGCGAGACGCCGAGGTGCGGCGCGCGATGGAGGCCGCTCAGGAACCCCTCGACGACCGACCGGGCCACCAGCTCGAGATTCGCGATCCGCGACAGAACGGCGGGATCGAGGACGGGAATCGCGCGCACCTCGCTCATCTACATTCCCGAGCGCGGCGCCGGCACCGCGGCGAGCAGCTTGTCGACGAGATCCGCCGACGTGATCCGCTCCGACTGGGCGTGGAAGTTCGGCAGAATGCGGTGCCGGAGGACCGGGTGCGCCAGCGCGCGAATGTCTTCGAGGCTCACGTGGTAGCGTCCGCGCAGTAGCGCGCGCGCCTTGCCGCCGAGCACGAGGTACTGCGCGGCCCGCACGGAGGCGCCGTACGCCACCCACTTCGAGACGAACTCGGGCGGATTGGCGTTCGTGGGACGGCTGGCCCGCGCGATGTTCACCGCATAACGGGTGACCGCTTCGGCGACGGGCACCGTGCGGACGAGCCGCTGGAACGCGAGGATCTCCTCGCCGGTGACGGCCGGCACCATCCGCTCCTTCTGCACCGAGGTCGTGGTGCGTACCACCGAGACCTCGTCATCCTCGGTGAGGTAGTCGATGATGACCTGGAACATGAACCGGTCGAGTTGCGCCTCGGGCAGTGGATAGGTGCCCTCGAGCTCGATCGGGTTCTGCGTCGCGAAGACGTAGAAGGGCGCGGGCAGGTCGTAGGTGGTGCCCTGGACGGTGACGCGGTGCTCCTGCATCGCTTCGAGCAGCGCCGCCTGCGTCTTGGGCGGCGTACGGTTGATCTCGTCCGCGAGCACGATGTTGGCGAAGATCGGCCCCTTGGTGAACACCATCGCGCGCCGGCCGGAGTGCGCATCCTCCTGAATGATGTCCGTGCCGGTGATGTCCGATGGCATCAGGTCCGGGGTGAACTGGATGCGCGAGAACTTGAGGTCGAGCGATTGCGCGAGCGTCTGGATGAGCAGCGTCTTGGCGAGTCCGGGCACGCCGACGAGCAGGCAGTTGCCCCCGGCGACGATGGCGATGAGCGCCTGCTCGATCACGTCGTCCTGGCCGATGATGCGCTTGCGCAGCTCGGTGAGAATGCGGGTCCGGGCTGCGCTCAGGCGATCGGCGAGCGCGATGTCGTCGGCGGACTCGAGCGAGACGGGGCTGGCGGCGGCGGGCAGGGCCACGGAGTGCTCTCCTGGTGCGGTGCGAAGTGGAATCAGTGCGTGTACGCGTACATCACGTAGTTGACGCCGAGCTTGTACGCCTCGTTCGTCAAGTCGATCGGAAGGAAGCCGGCGTCCGACCACTCCCAGTAGTCGCCGATGTCGTTGTTGTAGTTCACGATCATCAGGAGCCGCTTCGAGGGATCGTTGTCCTCGTAGATCCCCCAGAACTCCGACGGCAGGCCGTAGTTCGGGTGTACGTACTCGAGGGTCTCGATCCGGTAGAACGAGTCGAAGATGGGATCGCTCGTGTCGAGCTTGACGAGTTGCGCTTCGGGGAGCAGCTCGCGGATCTGCTGCTCGAAGTTGTACCAGTGCTGGCCGGCGAAGTCGTCGATGATGAGGAAGCCGCCTTTCGCCAGATAGGCGCGCAGCGCGAGCTTCTCCTGCTCGGTCATGGTCCAGAATCCCGGCTCGCACAGATAGGCGATGGGATACTTCATGAGCTCCGGGTCATCGGCCGCGAAGATGTTGCCGCCCTCGATGTACGCATCGAGCAGCGTGATCTCCTTCAAGATCTTCGTGAAGTTGCGTTCGGCCCGCGGGTAGTCGTGGTCCCACTTGAGGTCGCGCCGGCGGAACCCCTCGCCACCGCCGAGCGGCTCGTAGCGGATGCGGGCGAAGGTGAAGCGGCCGTCGTATGGACGGTTCATCTCGAACCGGTCCTGCCGCTCGCCGAAGCCGAACCCCTGCGCGGCGACGCCGGCGGCGGCCACGATCAGCAACGCAGCGACTGCACAGCGAGCGAAGCGGTGCCTCATCGCGTGCCTCCCGGCGGCGTGGCGCCGCGCAGCTCGAGCAGGAGCTCCTGTGCCGCCTCGTAGTTCGGCGCGCGCTCGAGCGCGCGCAGCACGGCACGGCGCGCCTCGGTCCGATTTCCGGCCAGCAGATAGGCGCGAGCGAGCCGGTACTCGGCGCTCGCGCGGTCCACCGGATCGAGCGCGATGATCGCACGCCGCTCCCGCACGGCCGTACCGGCCGCGCCCGCGGACTCGGCGAGCGTCGCGAGTTCGGCGTGCGTGTCCGGCTCGTACGGCGAGATGTACATCGCCTGCTCGAGCGAGGCGATGGCGCCGGCGGTGTCGCCGATCGCGGTCCGTGCCGCGGCCAGCTCGAGCTGCGCGCGGTAGTCGTCATCGGCGATCGCCACCAGCGCCGCGAGCTCGCGCTCCGCCTGACGGTGATCGCCGCGCGCGAGGTGGATCGCGGCGAGCGTGCGATAGGGCGCACCCTGGCCCGTGTATTCGGGAAAGAGGTCGCGTGCGCGCTCGGCCGCGGCGATTGCCGCAGCGGTGTCGCCGGCCGCGAGCCGCTCGCGCGCTTCGCTTAGTCTCGCGCCGAACTGCCCCATGCCCGCGACGCTCCTGCCTGCCGCGCCGGGTGTGCCGCGGATCGCGCCGAAGCGCGGTGCGAACCGCTCCTGGACGTAGGCGTTGAACCGCGCATCGAGCTCACTCAGCTCGATCTTCAGGACGGACTGCACCGCCTCGGTCGTGCTCAATCCATCGCCGTACGCGGTTACCAGCGCTGGCAGCGCGCGCTCGCCGAACTGCTGCTCGATCATCTCGCACACCAGCGAGGCCTGATAGTACGAGAGGATGATCTGCTCGGGAAACTTCGGCCGCATGAACCCGTCGTTGAGCGAGCTGACGGGCGCGAGCTGTCCCTCTGCGAAGGCGGAGAGGAACGAGGGCGAGAGGTCGGCGCCCCAGCCCGGACGCGCGCGGCGCTCCTCCAGCACGGAGATGCCCTCGGAGAGCCAGCGCGGCACGCGGTGCCGCGAGCGCCCCAACGTGAACGTGTGGGCCAGCTCGTGCCAGACGACCGCGCCCCAGTTGAAGGCGCCGGCGTCGCGTGCGCCAGGAGAGTTCATGGCGACGACGTCGCCGAAGCTCACGCCCAGCGCGCCGAATCCGGGAAGCCCGACGGTGCGAACGGAGAAGTCGGCCTTCGAGCGGAACAGCTCGATCCGCACGACGCCCTCCGGGCGGTAGCCATAGCGGCGGGCCAGCGAATCGAACGCCTCCTCGGCGAGCGGCGTCAGGTAGACGGGCAGCAGCTCGGCGTCGGCGGAGTCGAGCACGAACTCGAAGCGGCCGGAGCGAATCGTCCGTGAGCGGTCCATCACGTCCAGCAGGTCGAGCGTGTTCTTCGTCCACACGTCGTACGGGTCGCCGGCGAACGCGCGCTCGAGGTGCGCGCGCGCCTCGGCGACGGCGCCGACGCGCAGCAGGTTGACGCCGCGCACGGCGTGAGCGCGCCAGGCGGTGGAGTCGCGCGCGATGCCAGCCCCGGCGATCTCGGCCGCCTGGCGATACATGCGGGAGCGCGCCGCCGACTCACCGACCAGCACGAACACCTCGGCGTCGCCGGGGATGCGGCGGCCGGCGGCGGCGACGGTCGCTCGATAGGCGACCGTGTCGCCGGCCACCCAGGCGGCCGCGGCGCGCGCGGCGAGCGCCTCGGCGGCGGTGGAGTCGACGCCCAGCGCCCGCTCGGCTTCCTCCGCGGCCTCGGCGTAGCGCTCGAGGTCGAGGAGCAGGCGGGCGCGCAGCGCGCGCGCCGGGACGTAGTTGCGATTCGTCGCCAGCGCCCGGTCGGCGAGGTCCATCGCGCCGGGCGCGCCGTCGGCGACGAGCACGTTGGCGACGCCGGTCAGCGCGCGCGGGTGACGCGGGTTGACGGCGAGCACCTCCTCGAACGCCTCGCGCGCGTCGGGCGCGTTGTACTTCTCGAGGAAGAGCTCGCCGACGAGCAGCCGCGGCTCCCAGGCCAGGCTGTCGCGCGCGATGGCCGCGTCGTAGGCGGTGAGCGCGTCCTTGAAGAGCTGCGGGTCGCGCGCGCCGAGCAGGCGGACGGCCGTGCCGACGGCGGCGAGATCGGTGCTCGTCAGGCTGCGCGGCGCAGCGGCGTTGTAGACGTCGATGAAGCGGTCGAGCGCCTCGTAGGCCCCGGTACGCTCGCCGTTCGCGAGGCGGATCTGCGCGAGGCGCAGCCGAGCCGTGAGCGAGTCCGGTGCCGCCGCGGCGAGCGCGCGTTCGTACGCCTGCCACGCCGCGCGCCGGTCGCCGCGTGCGAGCAGCGCGTCGCCCAATGGTACGAGGAGCGCGGCGGAATCCACGGTGGACGTGAACGCGCTCGCGCGCCGCTCCGCCTCCTCGTACTCGCCGGTCTCGAAGAGCACCGCGATCAGTCCTCGCCGGTCGCCGGCCGTCGCGTCGGTGCGGCCGGCCAGCGCCTCGTACATCGAGCGGGCCTCGGCGTAGTTCCCGGTGCGGAACGCCGCGGCAGCGCGGTCGCGCAGCTCGTCAGGCGCCTGACCGGCGCACGCCTGGAGCGGCGCGGCGAGCGCCAGCGCCGCGGCCGCGGTCGAGAGCGCGCGCACGAGACGGGCGATCATGGCGTCTCGCCCCGTTCGCGCGCCGCGCGATTGACCTCCGCCAGCCTGACGAGGAGGGTCTCGAGCTCCCGCTCGTAGGTCTCGGCGGCCATGGAGTCCTTGCGCGCGCGGAGCGCCTCGATCCTGCGCTCGAGGTCGCCGCGCTCGCGCAGGAGCCTGGCGAGCGTCGTGTCGGTCGTGGCCCGAGCGGCCAGCGCCCCGCCACCGAAGGCGAACTGCCGGGCGAGCACGCCGTCGCCCTTCTCGCCGTCGGGCGCCGCGGTGCCGCGGCCATCGCCGTCGTCCTCGAGGCGCGCGTGCTCGGTGAGCAGACGGTTGTCGCGCTCGTACACGCGCTGCACCTCGCGCTGCGCATAACGATATGCTTCGAGCAGCGAGATCCGGCCGTCCCGGTCCGCATCGGCGCCGTCGCCGGCGAAGGCCGCGACGAAGTGTTCGCCGAAGATCGTCTCGTTGCGTTCCTGGGAGCTGGCGGTCGCCGTGATGAGGATGCGGTTCTCGCCGGCCAGGACCTTCGCGAAGTCGCCGCTCGCGCTGCCGGTGTGGATCACGGCGACCGGGCGTGCGCCGAGCGCGGCGAGTTCGCGCGCGAGCTCGGCGGCGGTGAGATCGGGGCCCGAGATGTTGATCCGCGAGTCGGGTCCCGAGCCGCTCCCGTGGCCGATGAGCACGAGGGCGACGCGGTCGTCAGGCTTGGCGGCGAGGCCGATCCGCGCGATGGCCTTGGCGATCTCGGCCTTGGTGGCTTTTCCCGCGACGAGCGTGGGGTCGGCAGACGCGTCGGAGACCAGGATGTGCACGTTTTCGCGCGGCACGCCGTGTCGCTGGACGAGGGCCTGCGCGAGGGTGCGGGCCTGTTTGCTGAACGCCTGGGCGAAGCGCGGTTCGCCCGGGATGCCGGTGACGATCAGGACGTGGTTCTGAGCCGGCGCCTGCGCCGCGGCGGAGGTCGTGATCACGGGGCCCCCCCCCCGTCATCAACGGTACGACGGCCGCCGCCGCGAGCCCCCATCGGAACCCCGCCGCCCGCATCCTCCGCGCACACCGTCCGCGCACGCGGCCCACCGCCGCCCTCACGCCAACCCCCGCGCGCGGCGATACGTCCACTCCGCCGCCAGCAGCGCCGCCAGCAGGAAGAACAGCACCGGCATGTCCCACAGCTCCTTCTGCCTCGTCACCACCGTCCCCGAGCTCGTGTAGACCACATCGCGCGGCAAAGCATCCACCGTCTGCCGCGTGTAGAAGCGCCCACCGGTCTCCTCCGCGATCCGGCGCAGGAGCGGCGCGCGCATCTCCGCATCGTAGTACTCCGTGCGCAACTCGCCCACACGGACGAACGTCGTCGCCGTCTCGAGCGATCCTCCCGCCGTGTCCGCCTGCACCGCGATCTCGTAGACTCCGGAGTCGCGGGGCACGAACGTCCCCTCGTACTCCCCGTCCCGCTCGACGATCCACTCCAGCGGCACCGCGGTCGTGTCGCCGTTGGGCGCCGTCACGCGCGCCTGCACCCGCGCATGGTTCATCTCCAGGTACGTCGCGCCGCGCACGTCCGCGCGCAACGGGATCGGGTCTCCCGGTTCGGCGAGGTCCGCCCCGGCGTTGGCGACCACGTGGCCCGGCACGTCGCTCACGAGCCAGCGCAGCATCTGCCGCCAGAAGGTCTCGTGCGTGGGGTCCTCGACCTCGATGTCGGCGTGCATCTGCCACATCCAGGAGTCCTGTACGGGGAGCGCCACCGAGAGTCCGCGGCCGTAGCGCTGGGCGGCGAGCACCACGTGCCGGCCTCCACGGGAGGTGTCCTCGCCCGCGAGCAGCAGCGTGGCGCCGGGCTTCACGCGGCGCACCGCATTCACCGAGCTCAGCGCGGGCAGGGTCTGCCATCGCCGGGCGGACGACTCCGCGTCAGGCGCGAGCTGCGTCACCGCGTGGCCGGCGCCCGCGGGGGTGGCCGATACCTTGAGCGGGATGAAGTACTCGTCGGTCGCGCCGCTGCGCCCGGCATCGAGCTCGACGGGCAGGACTTCGCCTAACGCCGTGCCGCCGTAGCCGCCTTCCGCGAAGGCCCGCCGCCCGCCGAGCATCAGTAGGCCGCCGCCGCGCTCCGCCACGAAGTCCGCGATCATCCGCAGCTGGTCCAGCGTGAACGCGCTCGCCTCGATGCTGCCGAGGACCAGCCCGCGGTAGGCGAACAGCTCCTCGCGCGACCGCGGGAAGCCCCCGGCCAGCTCGAGGCTGTCATCCACATCCAGTCGCAGATACTTGTTCTCCGCCGTCCGCTGGAGCAGCACGACCTGCAGCTGCTCGTCGCCCTCCACGGCGCGGCGCAGGAACTTCGGCTCGAACCGCGGCTCGCCTTCGACGTACAGGATCTTCTCGCGCGCGTCGCGCACGATGACCAGCGCATCCTGCGCGTTGTTCTCGGCGACCATCTCCCCGTTCTGTGGGGGAATGTAGAAGCGCAACGCGCGGGCGCCGGCCTCGGCGGCGGGCACGCGCACGCGCACCGGCGTGGGCTCCCCGTCGGGCGGCAGCACGATCTCCTGGCGGCTCACGATGCGCCCGCCATCCTCCACGATGAGCGGCACGCGCGTCCCGGCGAATCCGCGCTGTGCGACGATGGCGGTGACCACCACCGTCGCACCCTCGAGCGCATGACGCGGCGCTTCGACGCGGCTCACCTGGATGTCGCGGTCCCAGCTCTCGCGGCCGACGCCCACCGTGTAGACGGGCACGCCGCGCGCGCGCAGCCCGAGCAGCGTCTCCGTCAGGTCCGATCCGCCTGGCGAGAGCTGCGCATTGTCGGCGCCGTCGGAGACGAGCACGAGGCCCGCGAGTGGAACCGCCCCGAGCTCCTGCCGCGCGCCATCGAGCGCTGAGGCGAGATGCGTGCGCCCCGCGTCGAACCGCAGCTCCTCGACGCCCGTGATGCGGCCCGCCGTGCGCGTCGCGCGGAAGTAGCGCAGCACGAACTGCTCGGAGAGCGTGCTCGCGAGCGCGCTGTCCCTGGCGAACATCCCGGAGACCAGCGATGCGCGCGTCACGCCGCCGTCATCGGCGATGCGCATGCTCCGCGAGTCGTCGATGAGGATGCCGAGCACGTTGCGCTGCGGTACCGCCTCGGTGACGGCCAACGTCGGTCGGAGCAGCGCGAAGACCACGAGCGCCAGCGCGAGCGCCCGCAGCGCGCCGAGCACGATGCGGTCGCGTCGTGAGGCACGCCCGCGCACCCGTCCGTAGGTGAACAGCGCCGCCCCGATGAGGAGGGCGGCGGCGAGGACGAGCAGCGCGAGCGGCGCGGGGGCGTCGAGCGAGAAGATCCCGTGCTCGAACACCACCGGCCGATACTTGAACAGGAACTCGAAGGTCGCGTCGAGAGCGGCTTCCATCCATCAGCTCCGCGAGCGTGGGGGTCGAAACACGCTCTCCTGAGACTACGCAACGACACGCCGCGGCGCTGGCACCGTCGGTGGCGCGGGGAAGGCAATCTGGGGGACGCGTCGCCGGGCGCGCACGCGGGGGTGCCCACCCTTACAACATCTTGACCGTGTGCGATTTGCGCGACGTGCTCGGCCGATCAGATGTCCGGCGGCAGGTAGCTCGCGAAGTCCTGAAAGAGCTCGATCCGGTTGTCCTCGGGATCGCGAATCCAAGCGAAGTGCCCGTAGTCGTAGCGCTCCTCCTTCTCCACCTGGATACCGGCATCGGTCAGATGCGCGATGAGCGCGGCCAGGTCGGGGACAAGGTAGTTGACGACGACCCCCGCGCGGGCGTGGGCAGCACCATCGGGCCTCGGAAGAATCGCCCAGGTCGTGCGCAGCAGGCGCGACGCATCCGTCAGCTCGCGCTGCCGGAACTCATGATAGTACGCGCCGACGGCCTCGTTGAACCGCGTCTCGAGCCCCAGATGCTCGTGATACCAGTCGGCGAGCGCCTTCGGTTCGTCGGTGTAGAGAAATACTCCGCCGAGCCCGCGGACGGCGAGCTCGCTGGCGACATCACTCATCGTCTCCTTCCGAATGGGTCCGTGGAGAGGGGGCGCAAGGAAGGGACCAGACCTGCGCGGGAATCGGGAATCGCGAGGCGGGAGGCGGGACTGGGAAGCGGAACTCGGCACCCGCCTCCCGCCTCCCTACTCCTCATCCCCCAGCAGGAAGTACACACGCTCCCCCCTGAACTTCCGTCGCTCCCGGTCCCACGGGAAGAAGATCACGACCGTGAACTCGACCGTCTTGCCCGTCGCCGGCCGGTCGAGCCAGCGGGCGAGATGGGAGCCGCGGACCGTCGCCTCCTCGCAGACGCCCTGCGGCCCGATCACGATGTTCGTGAGGTCGAACTCGATGTCCGGGAAAGCCGTGAGCAGTTGCGTGTAGAACCGCTCCGCGCCGTCGAGACCGTGCCACGTGTGCCCGCCGGGAAAGACCTCGTAGACGCAATCCTCGGTGAGCGTGGAGAGCAGTCCCGCGATGTCGCGCTCATCTTCGGCGATCGAGTGCCGCTTCCACTCGGCGCGGATCGCGGCGTACTCCTCGGCGGAGATCTCCCGCCGCAACTGCTCGATCGCATGGTCGCGGGGCATCGGCTGCACCTCCCGGCGCTACTCGAACGACGGCTCGTACGTGGGTTCGGCCGCCGGTCGCAGGTGCTCGTCGCGGTTCAGCAGGCGCGCGCACGTATTCCATCGCAGGATGGCTTCGTCGTTGCCGGCCGGGCGCAGGCGCTCCGCCTTCTCGTACCACTCCATGGCCTCGCGGAACCAGTCGTACGCGATCTCCTCCGCCCCCGGGGCCCCGCGGCGCATCTGCGCCTTGGCTCGCCGCTCGCAGATGATGCCGTTGTAGTAGGCACGCTTGTACTCATCGCGCACCTTGCCTAGCACATCGCGGGCTGCATGCACCGCCGCCGACATCTCGCCCCCGAGCGCGAACTGGTCGCTCAGCGCGAGCACGAGCATGATCAGCGCCTGCTGGTTGTCCGGGTCACATTCCAGCACGTCCCGGCAGATGCTCTCCGCGGCGGTGGGTTCATTGAGCAACCGGTACCGTTCCGCCTTGTGGAGGGCGGTGGACACGCCATCGCGCGTGATGGGCTTCAGCTCGAACATCGTGGCCTCCGTGCTGTCCGTCTTCTGCGTCCGCCGGCTGAGACTCTTCACGAACGCGCCGAGCGGGTGAAGTGCGCTTCGACCACCGCCCTACGTCTTCTGCGTCCGCCGGCTGAAGATCTTCACGAGCTTGCCGAGCGGGTCGAAATACTCGTCCACCACCCGCTCCTTGAGCGGGATGATGGCGTTGTCGGTGATCGTAATGTGTTCGGGGCACACCTTGCTGCAGCACTTGGTGATGTTGCAGTAGCCGATGCCGTGTTCATGTCGCAGGGCGGGCACGCGGTCCGCGACGTCGAGCGGGTGCATCTCCAGCGCCGCGGCGTGCACGAGATAGCGCGGGCCGACGAACTCGGCGTGCTTGCCGTGGTCGCGCAGGACGTGGCACACGTCCTGGCAGAGGAAGCACTCGATGCACTTCCTGAACTCCTGCACTCGGTCCACGTCGCTCTGCGCCATGCGCCATGTGCCGTCGGGCGCATCGGGCGTGCGGGGGGTGAACGGGGTGATCCGCTTCTTCTGCTCGAAGTTCCACGAGACGTCGGTCACGAGGTCGCGCATGGCCGGAAAGGCGCGCATCGGCTCGATGGTCACCGGCTCGTTCTCGGGCAGCTCGCTGAGCCGCGTCATGCACATCAGCTTCGGCGATCCGTTCACCTCGGCGGAGCAGGAGCCGCACTTGCCCGCCTTGCAGTTCCACCGGACCGCGAGGTCGTTGGCCTGCTCGGCCTGGATCTGGTGCACGGCGTCGAGCACGACCATGCCCGGCGAGACCTCGGTGGTATAGTCGCGCAGGGCGCCGCCGGACGCGTCGCCGCGCCAGATGCGGAACACGCGCGTCTTTTCCGGGACGCGGGGCGGCGCGTTGACGCCGGGGGCGGGGAGGGGCGCGTCGTCGACCTTCACGGGAGCGCTCACGACTTCATTTCCTCGATGATCTGGGTCAGCTCGGCGGGCATGGCGGAGATGGTCTCGCGCGTCAGGCGCATGGAGCCGTCCGCCGCCTTGCGAATGACGATGTTGAAGGTGCCGTAGGCATCGTCCTTCTGGGGGTAGTCGTCACGGAACTGCGCGCCGCGGCTCTCCTTCCGCTCGATGGCGGCGCGGGCGACCGCCTCGCTCACCGTGAGCAGGTTGTCCAGGTCGAGCGCGGTGTGCCAGCCGGGGTTGTACTCACGGTTGCCCGGCACGCCGACACGCGCCGCTCGGATCCGCAGTCCCTCGATGACACCTAACGCCTGCACCATCTCCTCCTCCCGCCGCACGATCCCCACGAGATCCTGCATCGAGCCCTGCAGCTCGTGCTGGATCTGGAACGCACCCTCGCCGCCCGACCGCTCGAACGGGGCGAGCGCGTCGCGCTGCGCCCGGTCCACCTCCGCCGGGTCGGCGGTGCCGAGCGAGGCGTCCGCGGCATACTGCGCCGCGTGCTCGCCGGCGCGCTGACCGAAGACGAGCAGGTCGGACAGCGAATTGCCGCCGAGCCGGTTGGCCCCGTGCAGCCCCGCGGCGACCTCTCCGGCCGCGAACAGCCCCGGCACCGTCGACATCTGGGTGTCACCGTCCACCCGCACGCCGCCCATCGCGTAATGCGTCGTCGGACCAACCTCCATGGGCTCCCGCGTGATGTCGATGTCTGCCAGTTGCTTGAACTGATGGTACATGCTCGGGAGCTTCTTCTTGATGTGCTCCTCCGCCTTCGGAAGCTTGCTCTTGATCCACGCAATGTCGAGGAATACGCCGCCGTGCGGGCTGCCGCGCCCCTCGCGCACCTCGCGCACGATGCACCGAGCCACGTGGTCGCGGGTCAGCAGCTCGGGCGGACGCCGCGCGTTCTTGTCCCCCAGGACGTAGCGCCAGCCCTCCTCCGGCGTGTCGGCGGTCTGCGGCGCGTAGTTCGGCGGGATGTCGTCGAACATGAACCGGCGCCCTTCCTTGTTGACGAGCACACCGCCTTCACCTCGCACCCCCTCCGTCACGAGGATGCCGCGCACGCTCGGTGGCCAGACCATGCCGGTGGGGTGGAACTGCACGAACTCCATGTCCTGGAGCGCGGCGCCGGCGTGATAGGCGAGGGCGTGTCCGTCGCCGGTGTACTCCCAGGAATTGCTCGTAATGCGGTACGCCCGGCCGATGCCCCCGGTCGCCAGCACGATCGCCCGGGCACGAAACAGCCGGAATCGGCCGCGCTCCCGCTCGTAGCCGAACGCGGCGCACACGCGCTCACCGTCTTTCAGGAGCCTGACGATCGTGCACTCCATGTGCACGTCGATCCCTTGATGGACGCCGTGGTCCTGCAGCGTGCGGATCATCTCGAGGCCCGTGCGGTCGCCGACGTGCGCCAGGCGCGGATACCGGTGCCCGCCGAAGTTGCGCTGCAGAATGCGCCCGTCCGGCGTGCGGTCGAACAGCGCGCCCCACGCCTCGAGCTCGCGCACCCGCGCCGGTGCCTCGCGCGCGTGCAACTCCGCCATCCGCCAATTGTTGACGTACTGGCCGCCGCGCATGGTGTCGGCGAAGTGCACGCGCCAGTTGTCGCGGTCGTCCACGTTGGCGAGCGAGGCCGCCACGCCGCCCTCGGCCATGACCGTGTGCGCCTTGCCGAGGAGCGACTTGCACACGACGCCGACCCGTGCGCCGGCGGCGGATGCGGCGATCGCGGCCCGCAAGCCGGCGCCGCCCGCGCCGATGATGAGCACGTCGTGCTCCACCGTGTCGAACGTCGCCATCAGCCGCGCGCCCCAGCCCGTGCCTGACGAGCGCGCATCAGAGGATCCTCCAGTCCGTCCAGATCCCCATCGAACACAGTCGCACGTAGAGGTCGGTGAACGCGACCATGACGAGGCTCAGCCACGCCCAGCGGTGATGGCCGCGGTTGAGGCAGCTCGCGCAGTCGTACGCCGTCTTGCGCACGACATTGCCGGCCACGCGGTCGCGATATCCGCCCACGAGGTGGCGGAGGGAGTGGCAGCCCAGCGTGTAGCCGCCGAGCAGGATCACGTTGGCCATCAGCACGAGCGTGCCCAGTCCAACGCCGAACTCGGTCACGCCGGTTGCGGGGTCGGTGAACTGGGTCGCCTTGATCGCGTCGTACGACAGGACCACGAGGAACAGCAGCGCGGTGTACAGCACATAACGGTGCACGTTCTGGATGATCAGCGGAAAGTAGCGCTCGCCCCGATAGCCCTTGCGCGGCTCGCCGACGGTGCACGCCGGAGGATCCGCCCAGAATGCCTTGTAGTACGCGCCCCGGTAGTAGTAACACGTCAGGCGGAAGAGCGCCGGAAAGGGGAGGATCAACAGGGCGGGGGAGAACGGCAGCCAGGCGGGCCACGCCGCGGGTTTGGGGCCGAACCACGCGTGCGGCGACGACCCGAACAGCTCCGGCGAGTAGAACGGCGACAGATACGGCCCGTACGTGTAATGCGCGTTCTGAAACGCCGCCCACGTGGCGTACACGATGAAGGACGTGAGGACGACGAACACGATCGCGGGCTGCACCCACCAGGCGTCGCGGCGCATGGTCTCGCCGAAACCGCGGTGAATGACGGGGAGCGGAGCGTGAGTCATGGAGTGGGTTCGGGGAAGCGACGCGGGCGCGGCGACGGCCGTGGCTCACACGGAGGCGCGCGCCGGTGACGATGAGGCGGCGGCCGGCCAACCGGCCGCGGCACGTATCCGTCGAATCTGATGCTCGTGATGCCGGATGTGCAGGCCGATGAAGTCCAGCGTCTCGAGAATCGGCAGCGCGCCGCCGATCGCGTGCTTGAACACGATGAGCGGCAGGTCGTGCTCCGCGATCCGCTCGAGGTACGCGGCGAGCCGGGCGCGCGCCGCGTCCCAGCGCTGCACCAGCGATTCGACCGAGACGTCGGCGCGCGGCACCACGAGCTCGGTGGGCGTCTTTACACGGAGGGGGAGCGGAGAGACGCGCGAGAAGGCTGCCCACTTGATACGGTCGCGCAGCGTTCGCGCGGAGGGTGGCCGCGGCGTCTTCTGTTCGAGGAACGCGAGTGTGCCTTCCTCCACGAGCACGAGGTGCTGGATGAGCTGGGCGAGCGACCAGACGCCCGGCTCCGGATGATACTGCAGCTGCTCCGCGCTGTGGGCGAGGAGATCGTCGAGCAGAGCACGGCGCTGCCGCTCGAGCTCGTCGAAGCGCGAGCGCAGGATGGGTAGCATGCGGGTCTCCGGGTTCACGGCGCGGTCGCGCCCTCGGCCGTCCCGCTCGGGGGCGGTCGCTGCGCACAGAATACCGCGCGATTCCGAGAGTGCAAGCGGCGCCCTGGTCCTGGCGCTCAGCGGGAGCGACGGCTCGGCGGCACGCCGTGCGCACGTCGCGCATAGCAACAGGCGGATGTCCCGTGGTGGTTGCGCGAATCCCGATCGCGCGGCAGTATCGGCTGCCGGATCTTCGCTCGTCGCGACGTCGGACTCCCGGTGGGGAGTTCCCTGACTGACGCCGGAGAACCGAACGGCGTATTCTCCGCCCGTTTGCGAGTTCGTGCCTCGTCACCCGGCCGAGCATGACCGATGAACGCGCAGGGCTGCGGGTCTCGCAGCTGCTCCTCCCGATGACCGCCTACGTCATCGTTGGCACGCCGCTGGTGGCGTACATCTGGGAGACGCTCAATCTCCTCGTCGCTGGCAAGGTCGAACCAGTCCGACTGCTGATCACGCTCCCCGCCATGGCGCTCCTCGCGGGCGTGTTCGTGCTCCTCACGCGCACCATCTCGCGGTGGGAGGGTGAGCGAAAGGAGAACCTCGGTACCCGGGGCACGGGTGATCCTCCACCGCGCAACGCGTCATGACCGATCCGACCGATCCGCACGCCCGCTCCGCACCGGAGGTCCGGCGCATCGAGGTGCCGACGGCGCCGGCGACCGGGACCGACCGTCCCGAGGCGACGGAGCTCGCGCCTGACGAGGAGCCGACGACCACCGGCACGCTGTTCCTCACGATGATTCTACTCATGATCATCGGCGGCATCTGGTTCATCGTGTACTACCGTCTCGTCACCGAATGAGCGCCATCCCGGTACCCTGCCGCATCGTGCATCCGCCAGACACCTTCCTCCCCGGGCTCTGACGATGAAGGTCCACACCTACGAGAAAGCGTTCCTCGCCGTCGGGGCGGGGGTGCTGGTCATCTGCGGCGCCGCGCTCATCTACGCGACGGTCGGGATGGGCATCCACCTGCCGGGTCGCACGGCTGAGATCGATCCGCGGCAGGTCTTCACGACGCCCCCCTTCGACCAGCTCGGGGTGCGCCAGACCGGACCCAACCAGTACGAGGCCGTCATCATCGCACAGGCCTGGGTCTTCCTGCCGCCCGAGATCCGGGTGCCCGCCGGCGCGGAGGTGACGTTCACCGCGACCGCGCTCGACATCCTGCACGGCCTGAACGTCGAGGGCACGCGGCTCAACATGATGCTCATTCCCGGCCAGGTCTCCCGCAACACCTATCGATTCCGCGAGCCCGGAGAATACCTGATGATCTGCCACGAGTACTGCGGGCTGGGGCATCACACGATGGCGGGGAAGGTGATCGTCGAGCCGGCGGCGCCGGGGAGCGCCGCGGCCGACACGGGAGCCGTCGCCGTGGGGGCGTCCGGCGAGCACGCCGCGCACGAGTGAGCCGATGAGCGCCCCGACCGTCCTCGATCCCACCGGCTACGAGCTGCCCGCGAGCCAGCGGCGCGCACTCCGCTGGATGCTCTACATCGGGTATGCCGCGCTCACCGCCGGCGTCTTCCACGGCCTCGCGAACGCGCTGTCCTACGCCAAGATCGACATCATCGGCTACTTCGCGGGACTGCGGACGTACTACCAGGGTCTGACCGCGCACGGCGTCGCCAACGTCCTGATCTTCACGTTCTCCTTCTCCAACGGCTTCCTGCCGTTGATGACGGCGCGGGCGCTGAGCCGGCCGCTCGACGGTCGCCTGCTGTGGGCGTCGTTCGGCTCGCTCGTGCTCGGCAACATCCTCGTCATCTACGCCGTGGTGAGCAATCAGGCGAGCGTGCTGTACACGTCCTATGCGCCGCTGCAGGCGCACTGGACGTACTACATCGGGCTCGCGCTCGTCGTGGTGAGCACCTGGTTGGCACTCGTCAGCATGCTGGTCAACCTGCGCGGATGGCGGCGCGAGCACCCCGGCGCGCGAATCCCGCTGCTCGCGTACATCTCGGTGGCGTCGTACCTGATGTGGGGCCTGGCGTCGATCCCGATCGCCGTCTCGTTCCTCGGCCTGCTCACGCCGTGGACGTTAGGCTTGCTGCCGCTGATCGATCCCCTGCTCACGCGCACGCTGTTCTGGTTCACGGGCCACGCGATCGTCTACGCCTGGCTGCTCCCGGCCTACGTCTCGTGGTACGCGTTGATCCCCCGCCAGGTGGATGGGAAGCTGATCAGCGACTCGTACGCGCGGATCACCTTCATTCTCTTCCTGCTGCTGTCGATCCCGACGGGCTTCCATCACCAGTACACCGACCCGGGCATCTCCACCACGATGAAGGCGATGCACGGCGTGCTGACCTTCGGGGTGTTCTTCCCGAGCCTGGCGACGGCGTTCTCCGTCATGGCCGCGCTGGAGATCGGTGGGCGGCGCCGCGGCGGCCGCGGACTGCTCGGGTGGATCCCGAAGCTGCCCTGGGGCGATCCCTCCGTCGTCGCGCAGCTCCTGGCGATGCTCACCTTCGTGCTCGGCGGCGCGACAGGGCTCATCAACGCCAGCTTCACGATGAACCAGGTGATCCACAACACGACCTGGGTGCCGGGGCACTTCCACATGACCGTCGGGAGCGCCGTCGCCCTGACGCTGATGGGCGTGGCGTACTGGCTGGTGCCGTATCTCTGCGGGCGCGCGCTGTTCAGCCGGAAGATCGCGCTCGCCTCGTCGTGGGTGTACACGATCGGGCTTCTCATCTTCGCGCGCGGCATGATCTCGGCGGGTCTCGAAGGGATGCCGCGGCGGACCTTCCGCGCTGCCGCGACCTACGACAATCCCGCGTGGGATCTGGGCGGCACGCTGACCGGTATCGGCGGTTCGCTGATGTTCATCGGCGTGATGCTGTTCTTCGTCGTGATCGGCCTGACGATCGTCGCCGGCCGTCGCGGCGAGGAGCCGGCGGACATTCCCGTGTCGGAGACGATCACGGCTCCGGCGCGCACGGGCTGGGAGACGGTGCTCGACCGGCTCGGCCTCTGGACGGTGGCGGCGATCGTGCTGATCGTGATCGCCTACGGCCCGTTCTTCGTGAGCTACCTGCCGGGACGGTTCATCTCGCCGGGGTTCCAGGGGTTCTAGGGTCGTCAGGCGGGCGCGGCCAGCGGGCGCCGTCCCACTGCCACAGTGCCCGCCAGCCGGTGACCGGCGTGAGGATCGCCGGTGAGCACCACGCGCTCGCGGCGAGGATCGTACCTCCGGATCCGACGCGGCGCACCGCGAGCTCGCCGAGCGCGCGGGCGTGGGACACGGCGCCGCGGAATGTCTTGCAGTCCCATGTCACTCTGGAGGCGCTGATGCGCGCGGCGTTCGCCCCGCCGAGCTCTCCGTCCGCCCGCCTCCATGCGCGGCGTACCTAACGCTCTGCCGCTCCAAGCCGACGCAGCCATTCCCTGGATGGCGCCAGGTCCGGTTCCAGCGTGATCGCCCGCCGGAACGCTCCGATCGCGTCGGACCGCCGCCCTGCCGTCACGTAGGCCTCACCGAGGCTGTCCCACCCGTTCGCGTACCGCGGATGGATGCGGACGTTCAGCTCGAACACGGACACGGCCGCCTCCGCTCGACCCTCGCGCAGCAAGCGGTAGCCGAGGGCGTTGAGCTCGACGGTGCCGTCACGAAACCGGTTCACCGGTCGCGCATCGAACTCCCGTACGATCTGCTCCGCCGCGGTCGTGTCACCCGCGGCCAGGGCGGCCATCACCTCTCTCGGAAGGATCTCCGGCTCGTACGCGAGAACGGCTTCGAGCGCCGGGTCGCGGTTCGACGCGTAGTCCGCGAACGTGGGCACCGCTGCCAGCCGCGGAGTAGCCTGCCGCCGCGGATCGCGTGGATAGGCGCCCATCTGGTAGGAGTCGGGCGAAATGGCAATCGACACCCGACTGTGGGGGAGGGTCACCATCACGTGCCCTGCCGGACCGGTGTAGTGGGCCGAGCTCGGCTCCCCGACGAGAATGGCGGAGCTGTACTGTTCGAGGGCGCCCGCCATCATCTGGCCGGCCGAGAAGGTGCGGCGGCCGATCACGAGGAACAGCTTGCCCGGCTCGTCGACCTCGCGCGCGCGGACGATCTCGCGGATGATCGGCGGCAGCAGGCCGCCATTGCCGCCGGTGTTGTTGCGGATGTCGATGACGGTCCTCGCGGGCCGGTGCTCGCGCGCAAAAACCATCGCCTCGCGAATCACCGTGAGGGCAGTCGGGCCGTTCAGCCGGTTCTGGACCTGGTCCCACTTGATGTACAGGACATCGTGCTCCGGCAGGTACTCCCAGAAGTACGTCTCGTCGAAGCGCTGCTGGTGCAATGGGGGAGGCCGCGAGGCGGTGTCCCGTGCGTCGACCCAGTCGTGCGTCAGGCGGACGAGGAACGGAACGCCGTACTCGGTCGCCGGCGGGCTCGCCAGCGCGGCCACACGGGTCTCCATGCTCGCCGTCCCGGGCCCGGCGGTCAGCGTCGTGCCGGTGAGATCCGGAGCCATGCCCAACGCATGAAGGACCTCGATCCGGTTCAACAGGTGGGGGGCGACCGCGGCGATCCAGTTGTCGTTGTCGCGCGAGATGAGTGACGCCACGCGGCGCATCGCTTCGTCAATTCGCACGTCGCCGATCGCGGTTACCCGGCGCCCGACCAATCCCGCATACGCGCGATCCGCCGCCTCCACATACACGCCATCGTCGTAGATGCCGAGTCGATACGGCAGGACATGGAAGTCCACGCCGGCAGCGAAGTAGAGCGGCAGGCTCGTGTGTCCATCGCCTATCGACGCGAGCAACCGCGCGAACCCGATGATGATGCGGTGCGCCGGCAGCCGTGGAATCGAATCGCGCAGCGCGGCGACGGCGCGCTCGAGGTCGGGGCGCGGCGTGCGGCGGTAGGGATCGGGGTGCTCCCGTTGGACGGCCTCGAGGAGCTGGGCGAGGTCCGCCCGCCAGCCGGCGACCTCGTCGCGATGGACGGGTTCCATGGAGTAGCGCCGCGCGGGCGGCTTGCTCCCCGTAGCGTCGTGCTGGGCGTCCGCCGAAGAACGGGCGGTGAGAGCCAGGAGAAGAACGAGAACTGCGGCGTGTCCGAGGACGCGAGCGTAGCGCGACATGCGAAGAATGCTCCCTTCAGGCGTGGGGTCCTGCATCAGCCTAGCCGGAGGCGCGCGGCGCGTCTTGAACGCTGGCAACGTGCAGCGCGCAACCGGTTCGCCGGCGCACGGCCGCCGGCGTCGCGCCGAGCAGGCGGCGCATCGCGCGCGTCAGATGGCTCTTGTCGGCGTAGCCCGCGGTTGCGGCGACCTGTGCCAGGGGCTCGTCCGATCGCGCGAGGAGTCGCCTCGCGTACTCGGCCTGCGCCATGCGCGCATACTCGCCCACCCCGATGCCGAAGTACTCGCGAAACGCCCGGGCGACGTACACCGGGTGATAGCCGGCGTCGCCGGCCAGTACGGCGGTGGACGGCGGGGACGCCGGTGCATCGCGGATCCTATCGCGGATATGTTCGAGCCAGGCGGGAGGCAGCGGCGACCGGCGGCCTAACGGCGGCATGCTCGCCGCCAGGAGCTCGAGCACGAGCGCGTCGATGTGCAGCGCCGACGCGTCGTGAGGCGCCTCGAGGCTGCGGCTCAGCGCGGTGGCGAGGGTCTGGATCCGCCTGCTCGAGAGAAACCGCCGTTCGGGAGGCAGTCGAGACTGGATCTCGCCCGGATTTCCGTGCACGAGGATGAGGACGCATCGCGAGGGCGCCGCGAAGCGAAGGTCGTGCTCATCTCCTGCCGGCGACCGGCGAAGCGTACCCGCGCCGACCGACGCCACGCGCCGGGCATCGCGTTCCGCATACGCGCCCATCGCCAGAAAACAGAGATGCGGCACGTCGTGTCTGTGTCCGCGGAGGCGGAACCCTGCCGGCACCTCGAGGCGCTCGATCGTGATGGCGGCGGTGCGGACCACGACGCCGGTCATTCCGGAGAGCGCGCGGTGAGCGGTCATACCGCTTTCGACGCTCGCACGCGACGGAAAGATTGAACGGTCGGGGAACGAAGGCCGCAAACGAGTGCCTCCGGTCCGCGGCTAGCTCAGCCCGCCGGTGCGTTCGGGGGGCGGCTGACGGAGCGGCTCTCCAGTGGCAACGCGCCCGACAGCAGGAGGGCCAGCGCCGTCACCCGCGATTGGCGCCCGCCCATTCCGATCAACCCGGCCGCGAGGCTTCGGTCATCACGCATGCCCTCTTCCGGAATTTCGGCTCCTGTTCGTCCGCCCTCGGTCGCCATCCGCTCGGTTGCCCGGCCGCTGGAGTGCCGCGAGGGCGGTCGTTTCGTAGAGCCGATACGGCCCTCGGACGGCGAGAATGGGCCGCCACGCTCGAGAGACGATCGGACCTCGTGCCGAGTTCCTCGACGCTACCACGCCGTACCGCGCCGATCGGGAATGCGGATTGCGCTGGATGACCCTCTCGCAACGCCGATTCATGCGGTCCGTTGCCCGATGACGCGGAAGGAGTAGCCAGATGCTGCAGATGCGCTTGCTGACCGTTCCCCTGCTGGCCGCCGTGCTCGTGCTCGGCGGCTGCGACGATGATGACGGCGATGACGGCGGATTCTTCACCGCGCCGGGAAGTCCGACCGGGGGCGCCGGCGGCCCCGGATTCGACGTCGACTGCGTTGACGACGAGGCTCCTCCCGCGGTGCGCTCCATCGGCGCGTCGCCGGATGTGCTCTGGCCTCCCGATCACCGGATGGTCCCGGTGACGGTCAACGCCAGCGCCGTGGACGACTGCGATCCCCTCGACATTCGGATCGTGCACGTCGCCTCCGACGAGCCGGTGGACGGCCTCGGCGACGGCGACACGGCGCCCGACTGGGAGGTCGCCGGGCCGCTCACGCTGCGCTTGCGGGCCGAGCGGTCCGGGCTCGGCGACGGGCGCACGTACACGATCCGGGTGCGGTACCGCGACGGCGTGGGGAACGAGGAGTTCGAGCACGTGCGCGTCGTCGTGCCTCACGACCAGGGCGAGTAGCGGTCGGCCGCGCCGGCGGAAGGCTGGCGCGCTGAGCACGCTGACGGGGGGCCTTTCGCCCACCGGGCGGCAGCGCATTGACAGGCGTACCGTGCCGGTGACACTCTCAGTGCAGCGCGCGCTGGGGCGCCACCTGTCCGCGGCAAGGGAGTCCGACTCCCACCCTTTCGGTTCGTCGTCAGGATCCGATCGAACCTTCTTCCTGCCTGTGCTCAGCGGACTTCAGGCGTATGGAGGAAGGTCTCATGAGCAGGGAACTCACGCCCCGCAGCTCCCTCGATGCCCTCAGGAGGGAGGCGAAGCGCTGGCTCCGCGCGCTTCGCGACAACGACCCGGACGCGCGCGCGCGACTGTCGCGGAGTCATCCCCACGCGCCTGACGAGCCGGCGCTTCGCGACGTGCAGCTCGGGCTGGCGCGCGAGCTCGGCTTCCCGGGGTGGGCGGACCTCAAGGCGGAACTATCGCGCCAAGCCGCGGGCGAGGCGGCGAATGCGCAGTCGGAGGCGCTCCAAACGCTGCTCGCCGCGGCGGATCGCGGTGATGCGCCGGCCGTTGCCGCGGTACTCGATGCGCACCCCGATCTCGTGAACGAGCGCGGCGCGCTCCCGGGGCATTCGGGACTGCGGACGCCGCTGCACTTCGCGATGAACAGCGCGAACGAGGCGGTCGTCGAGGTGCTGCTCGCGCGCGGCGCCGATCCCAACATCCGCGACGAAGGAGACAACGCGTATCCGCTGCACTTCGCGGCCGAGCGCGGCGAGTTCGGCATCGTGCGCCGGCTCATCGAGCATGGCGCGGACCCGATCGGTGCCGGCGACGGCCACGAGCTGGAGGTCATCGGCTGGGCGACGGTCTTCGCGCGCGAGCCGCAGCCGGAGCTCGTGGCATACCTCCTCGACCACGGCGCGCGCCATACGATCTTCTCCGCCGTCGCGACCGGCGATGTGTCGGCGCTCCGCGAGATCGTCAGGCAGTCGCCCGGTGAGGTGAACCGGAGGATGGACGGGACGAACCGCCGGCGCCGCCCGCTGCACCTCGCCGTCGTCCAGCGTCAACCCGGATGCCTCGCCGCGCTGCTCGAGTCCGGCCCGGACCTCGACGCGGAGGACGCCGGCGGCCTGACGGCGCTGGATCAGGCCGCGATGAACGGCGAGCGCGCGATGGCCGAAGCGCTGATCGCCGAGGGCGCATCGCTGCGGCTGCCCGCCGCCATTGCACTGGATCGTCAGGCGGACGTGGAGCGTCTGCTCCGCGAGGAGCCGCATGCGCTGCGGCCGGGCGGTCGCTGGGACAAGCTCCTGATTCGCGCGAGCGAGCGCGCGCCCGCGCCGGTCATCGAGGCGCTGATCCGGGCCGGCGCGTCGGTGCACACGCGTGACGATCCTCGCATCGCGGTCGATGGCACGCATGGCTACACGGCCCTGCATGCTGCCGCGTTCCACGGGAATCTCGATGCCATCCGCGTGCTGCTGCGCCACGGCGCCAATCCGGCCGACCGCGAGGACAAGTACTGGGGCACGCCAGCCGGATGGGCGAATTACGCGCGACACGCCGCCGCGCGTGACCTCATTCTCGACGGCGCGATCGACATCTTCGACGCCATCGAGTTCGACCGTCGGAATCGGATCGAGCAGTTGCTTCGCGAAGACCCGGAGGCGCTCGAGCGGCCGTTCGGGCAGCACGTGAACGGCGATCCGCAGGCGCACGAGTGGCCGGATGTCGGCACGACGCCGTTGGCGCACGCCGCGGCGCTCGGAAACGCCGAGGCGGTCGAGCTGCTGCTGGCACGCGGCGCGGCCCCGGGGGCGCGGGACTCGAAGGGGCGGACCCCGCGCGACGTCGCCGAAGCGGCCGGGCGCGGTCGCATCGTCAGGTTGCTCGATGACATCGGCGACCGCCGGGGTGCCGCGGTCCCACGCGCTGCCACGCTCGAGGAGCACGCGGCCGCGTTCCTGCGCGCGGCGTGCCTGGATTGGCGCACGGGTGGCGGGGAACGGGTCACGCGCATGCACGACGCCGGGCGCCTGCTCGACCACCATCCCGAGATCGCGGGTGCCAGCATCTACACCGCCGTGGTCTGCGGGCCGCCGGAGGAGGTGCGCCGGCTTCTCGACGCCGACGCATCGCTGGCATCGCGGATCGACGGGCCGCGCGCGTGGCCGCCGCTGCTGTACCTGTGTGCGGCCCGGCTGCCAGGCGGGCGTGGCGCCGAGCATGCGGTCGAGATCGCCCGGTTGCTGCTCGATCGCGGCGCCGATCCTAACGCGTTCTATCTCGGCGGCAACGCCGACATCCATTACACCGCGCTGACGGTGGTGTTGGGGCGCGGCGAGGAGATGGCGTCGATGCACCCGCGTGCACGCGACCTCGCGGCACTGCTGTTGGAGCGCGGCGCGGATCCGCACGACAGCCAGGTGATCTACAACGTGTTCGCCGACAACACGTCCCGGCATCTGCTCGAAGATGACATCGTCTGGCTCATGGAGCTGCTGCACGAGCACTCGATCCGTCGCGGGCATCGAGCGGCGTGGCAGGATGGACGGTGGCCGATGTTCGACATGCGCGGTGCGCCGTCGCTGGGCGACGAGGAGCGGCGGCATCACGGAGCGCATCTCCTCCTGCATGCCGCGGTGGACCGGAACCTCCTCGGGTTCGCGGACTGGCTGCTGCGGCACGGGGCCAACCCGAACGTCCCGTGGGGAACGCTGTGGCATTCGTCCTCGGGGCAGCGGACGCTCTACCAGGAAGCGCTCGTCAGGGGCCATGACGAGATGGCCGAACTCCTGGCCCGCTTCGGGGCCGATCGCACACCCATCGTCGGCGGGGATCTCGAAGCCTTCATCGCGGCGTGCCTGCGCATGGATCGCGAACGCGTGCGGGAGCTTGCGGCGAGCGGCGGCTACCTGAGGGACCACCGGCCGCTGTTCACCGCGGTGGAGCGCGACCGTCCCGACGTGATCGCCATGCTGCTCGATCTTGGGATGTCACCTGACGTCCCCAACCCTGGCAACGGCGGGGTGCGCGCGCTGCATATCGCGGCCGCGCTGGGCCGCGTCCGTGCCGCGGAGGTGCTCATCGAGCGTGAAGCGGACGTGGACCCGGTGGAGTCGAACTACGCCGGCACGCCGCTCAGCTGGGCCAAGTACATGGACCAGCCGGCGATGGTGGAGTTGCTGGGGCGTTACAGCCGCGACGTGTGGCGCCTGGCGCACACCGGGAGAGTGGAGCGGCTGCGCGAGGTTCTCATGGGGGAGCCGGAACGGGCTCGCGCGACGAGCACCGAGTACGGAACCCCGCTCCACTGGCTGCCTGACGATGAGCGCGACGCCATCGCCATTGTCGAGCTGCTGCTCGAGCACGGGGCAGATCCGACGATCCCGAACGGACGGGGGCGAACCGCGGCGGACATCGCCGACGCGCGGGGGATGACGTCCGCCGCGGAGCTGCTTCGCGAGCGCGGCGGGTAGGCGTACCCCGCGACGCCAGGCGCGCCGGAACTGTCCCCAACGGCTCCGGCGTGCCTCAGCCCCGGTGCGCTGCCCTCGGGTCTAGCCGCCGCGCGCCCTCGGGCGCGGCGCGGGAGCCGCCGACGAGCACGCGGCGGCCTCGAGTGCGCATCCCGGTCGATCACGTGGCGTACACGACGCCGATCTCCGGGCGCGGGATGGAGGGGCCGGCAACGAGACCAGCTCGAGCGAGTCAGGGTATCTGGCGGGCGCGGTGGTCGCCGTGGAGCGGGCGGTGGCCGAGACGCTCGCGGCGCTCCAGGGGTCGAGCCCGACTGGCCGTCGGGCGCGAACACCGACGATCCGCTTCCCGTTGACGGCGGGTGGACTCGCCCGCACTATCGCTCACGGTCCACACCCCTGGCCGGAGCCCCGCGGGGCCGCGCCGGCAGGGCGAGCGACTCGCCGCGATCTGACCACACGCCACCGGAGCCGCGCATGAGCCTCCTCCACGCGGTGCGCACGCGCCTGCGCGTCGCCCTCGACCGCCGGGCGGCCAAGGCTCGAACGGCCGAGGAGATCGCGCTGCACATCGACCTCGAGGCCGACCGCCTCGTGCGCGAGCAGGGGCTCGAGGCGCGGGAGGCGCGGCGCCGGGCGCTCGTGGCCTTCGGCGGCGGCGAGCGCTACCGGGAGGAGATGCGCGACGGCCGCGGGCCCGCCTTGCTCGGCGGGCTCTCGCTCGACCTGCGGCTCGGGCTCCGCATGATGGCGAAGCACCCGGGACTGTCGATCGTGTCGGTGCTCGGGATGGCGCTCGCGATCGCGATAGGCGCGGTCGTGTTCGGCTCAGTCGCGGCGGTGCTGGACCCGACGCTGCCGCTCGCGGGCGGCGACCGCATCGTCGCAGTGCAGACCGAGCGCGCCGACGCTCCCGGCGACCTCGATCGGCAGGTGCTGCACGACGTCGAGACGTGGCGCACCGAGCTCACGACGGTCCGCGACCTGGGGGCGTACCGGTTGGTCGACCGCAATCTGATCGCCGAGGACGGGGTGGCGGGCGTCGTCCCGGTCGCCGAGATGTCCGCGGCGGGGTTCCGCGTGGGCGGCGTGCCGCCGCTGTTAGGGCGCGTGCTGGTGGACGACGACGAGCACACGGGCGAGCCGCCCGTGCTGGTGATCGGACACCGCGAGTGGCAGCGCTACTTCGGCGGCGACCCGAACGTCGTCGGGCGGCCCGCGCGATTGGGCGAGACGGTGTACACGGTGGTCGGCGTGTTGCCGGAGGGCTTCCGCTTCCCGTACAACCACGGCTTCTGGGTCCCGCTGCGGCTCGAGGTGTCGCGGTACACGCCCGGCGCCGGACCGTCGATCGAGGTGTTCGGCCGTCTCGCCGACGGAGTCACGCTCGAGCGGGCGCGCACCCAGGTCGCGGCGATCGGGCGGCGCATGGCGGCGGCGTACCCCGAGACGCACGGGCACCGCCGGCCGACGGTCGTGCCGTTCGCGCGCTCGGCGGGGATCACGGCGATCGATTCGGAGGATGCGTGGCGGTTGTACCTGCTCCGGCTCGGCGCCAGCCTGCTGCTGGCGGTCGTCGCCGCGAACGTCGCGGCGCTCGTGTACGCGCGCACGGCGTCGCGCACGGCCGAGATCGCGGTGCGCACGGCGCTCGGGGCGAGCCGGGGGCGCGTGGTCACGCAGCTGTTCGTCGAGGCGCTCATCCTCTGCGCGGTCGCGGCGGCGGTCGGGCTGTCGCTCGCCGGTCTCGCGTTCGGCTGGGTGGAGCGGCTGCTGACAGGGGGGGGAGCGCCGTTCTGGTTCGACCTCGGCGTGTCCCCCGGGCTGCTCGCCTACGTCGGCGTGCTGACGCTCCTCGGCGGCGCGTTCGTGGGCCTGGTGCCCGCGCTGAAGGCGACGGGGCGGCGCGCGTACGGCAACCTGCAGCACTTCGCGGCGGCCGGCGCCGGCATGAAGCTCGGCCCGACCTGGACCGCGATGATCGTCGCGCAGGTCGCGATCACGGTCGCCATCCTGCCGGCCTCGGTCCACCACGCGAGCGTGCTCCTGCGAACCGCCATGCGCGATTCCGGATACCCGGCCGGGGAGTTCCTGCGCGCGAGCCTGTCCGTCGACCGCGAGGAGGTGCCGCTCGGCGCGGATTCCGCCGCCTTCCGGCGCGCGTTCGACGCGCGCTTCGCGGCCCGCGCCGACGCGCTGCTGAAGCGCCTCGCCTCGGAGCCCGGCGTGACCGCGTCGTTCGTGAGCGCCCACCCGGGACGAGAGCCGCAGTGGCGGTTCGAGATCGAGGGCGACGCGATCGGCGGCAACGCGGCGGCCGCCACGGGGGGCAGGCAGACCATGGTGCGCGCCAGCATCACTTCGGCGAGCGTCGGTGTCTTCGAGCTGTTCGACAGGGGCATCGTGGCCGGCCGTGGGTTCGTCCATGCCGACACGGCCGAGGCGTCGACCGCCGTCGTGGTGGATACCGCCTTCGCCTCGCGCCTCGCGGGCGGCAGCGTCCTCGGCCGACGCATTCGCATCGTCCTGCCGCGCCGCGCCGGTGCGCGCGGCGCCGACTCCGCCACCCGGTGGCTGGAGATCGTGGGCGTCGTCGCCGACCCTCCGCCGGTGACCAGCGACCCCGACGACATCCTGCTCCCCAACGTGTACCGCGCCGCGACGCTCGGCGCGCTGCGTCGGGACGACCCGCAGGCGGCGGCGCTCAGGCTCAGGATGCGCGTCCGGAGCGGCGTCACGCCGGCCTTCACGCGGCTGCTCCGCGACGTGGTCGCGGCGACCGACCCGGGCTTTCGACTGCAGGAGGTGACGACCGACGAGGCGGTCCTCAGCTCGGGCGCGCGGATACTCCGGATCGGCGCGCTCACCGTGGCCGGCGTGACGCTGAGCGTCCTGCTCCTCTCCGTCGCGGGCATCTTCGCGATGCTGTCGTTCACGGTGGCGCAGCGGCGGCGGGAGATCGGCGTCCGCGTCGCGCTCGGCGCCAACTCCCGTCAGATCGTCGGCGGCATCTTCAGGCGCGCCGCCGCCCAGCTCGGGACGGGCGTCGCGGTCGGGCTGGTCGTGGCGCTCGCGCTCGAGCGGGTCACGGACGGCATGATTCTGGGCTCGTCCGCGGCCGGCGTGGGGTTGCGGGGATCCGTGGTCCTCATGCCCATCGTCGCGGCGATCGTGATGACCGTCGGGCTGCTGGCCGCGCTCGGCCCCGTGCGGCGCGGGCTCGCCGTGCACCCGAGGGAGGCGCTGCGCGACAGGTGACGCCTCCGCGCCGCAGCCCAGCGCGGCGTCGCGCGAGCCCACCCGCGACGTGCTGGCGGCCGCACGCGGCGGCCCGTGACGTCGTGCCCGACCTCCGGACCGGTCGCTCTACGGCCGCCCGGGCGCTGGTCCGAACGTGCGCGAGGGGCGGCCGCCGCGACCTTGCGACCGGGTCGGCGGGCGCCGACGCCAGACCCTCGCTGGCTGCGCACCGAACATCTCAGCTTCTCCTCCGGCCGCTGGTGGGTCGCCCTCGACGACCGAGCGTGCTCCTGACGCAGCTCCCGATCCGCGTGACGCCGGCGGCGGATCACCGGCGCCCGTGACCGCGGCGGGGGGGCGGCATTTCTCAGACATTACCTAGCGCCGGCCACGCGTCAGGCCGCGCCCGGATCGCTCTGCATGATCCCGAAGATGTTGCCCTCCGGATCGGTGCAGTACGCCAGCCAGCCGATTCCCGGCACCGCCATCTTCGGCGCCATGACCTTGCCACCCCTCGACTCGACCTTCTGCACGTAGTCGTCCACCGACGGCACATCGATCGTGTTCACTACGGGGTACCCCGGCTCGGGGCGCTTCATCAGGCCCCCGTCGATGCCGGGGCCCTCGGTGCCGGTGGTGATCAGCCAGTACTCGATCGGTCCTTCCCACCGGGTGATCTGCCATCCGAACACGTCGCCGTAGAAGGCGGCGGCGCGGGCCGTGTCGTCGGCGGGAATCTCGAAATGGACGGGACGCGGCATGGTACTCTCCTATCGTTATGTTCTGGCGGATACGTCAGCCCTGCGGCGCGGGCCGCGGCGCGCTCCGGTATCGCTGCGTCGCGTAGCCCACGATGATGCCGAGGATGCTGCCGGGCAGCATGATCTCCCAGTAGTACTTCTGCCCCGCCTGCACGTCGCCCATGTAGGCGACCAGGAACGCGAGCACGAGCCCGACGCCCAGGCCGAATAGCACGCCCGCAGTAAGAGAGTGCACCTTTCTCGCGAACCAGCCGATCAGGAAGCCGGCGAGCAGCCCCTTGAACGTCGAGCCGATCACGATGCCGACGATGTCGGGCGCGGTCTCGGGAGCGGAGACGAGCGCCGAGAGCCCGTCGAAGATGCCGAGCACGCCGCCGAGCAGCATGCCGAACAGGGGTTTGTTCACGGAGGGCCTCCGAAAGAGGGAATGGGTGGCGGGTTCCTCCTCCGTACAACGTCGCTGGGCGTTTCTTTAGGCGGAGGGAGGGGTCCTGTCCTGCGGTCTCGCCGCGTTCCGGCGGCGGAGATAGCATAGACCCCGCCGGTCCGGGCGTCGAGATCGCGGTCCGCCACAACCAAATCGCGCCTTCCAGTGTCGGAGGGGACATGGTCCTCAACAGCCTTCGCCACGACCTCAAATACGCTATCCGCGGCCTGCGGGCGAAACCGGGCTTTACGATCGCGGTGGTGTCGACCCTCGCCCTCGGCATCGGCGCGAATGCCGCGATGTTCGGCATCGTCGACCGGCTGCTGTTCCGCCCCCCGGCGCGGATGATCGATCCCGCCACGGCGCATCGGGTCTATCCCTTTCAGGTGTTCCGCGGCGAGGAGCGCCCGTGCTGCGATGGGCAGTACGCCCGCTACCTCGACCTCGTGAAGTTCACGTCGTCGTTCTCGGCGGTGACAGGATACACCAGGCGGGATCTCGCGGTCGGCACCGGCGAGGCGTCGCGCGAGATGTCGATCGGCATCGTGAGCGCGAACTTCTTCGGCTACTTCGACGCGCCGCCGGAGCTGGGACGCTACTTCGGCGAGGCGGAGGACCAGCCACCGCAAGGCTCGCCCGTCGCGGTCCTGAGCCACGCGTACTGGCAGGCGCAGTACGGCGGCAGCCGCGCGGTGATCGATACAATGCTGCAGATCGGTCCGACGATGTACACCGTGATCGGCGTGGCGCCGCGCGGATTCGTGGGGATGTGGGCCGACCGTCCGCCGGCGGTGTTCATCCCAATAACGAGCTATGCCGCGGCGACGTTCGCGCCGCGGCCGGGGAACTGGTGGGAGACGTACAGCTGGGGATGGATGTCCACGATGGTACGGCGCAAGCCCGGGGTGAGCATCGCGGCGGCGAACGCAGACCTGTCGCAGGCGTTCTACCGGAGCTACGAGGCGCAGGCCATCGAGCAGCCGCGCATTCAGCCGATCGAGATCGCGAAGCCGCGCGGCATCGCGGGGTCGATCCTGGCCGAGCGCGGGCCGCGCGCGACGCCGGTGGCGAAGGTCGCGACGTGGATCGGCGGGGTGTCGGTGATCGTGCTGCTGATCGCGTGCGCGAACGTGGCCAACCTGCATCTCGCGCGCGCGCTCCGCCGCCGGCGGGAGATCGCGCTGCGACTCGCGCTGGGTGTGAGCCGGGGCCGGCTGCTACGCCAGCTGCTCACCGAGAGCACGGTGCTCGCGGTGGCGGGCGGCGTTTTCGGTCTGATCCTCGCGCACTGGGGCGGCGCCGTTCTGCGCTCGACGCTGCTCGACCGCAGCGAGGCGGCGGGCGGGCTGCAGGACGTCCGCACGGTGCTCTTCGCCGGCGCGGCGGCGCTGGTGGTCGGGTTGCTCACCGGCCTCGCGCCAGTGCTGCAGGCGCGGCGCGCAGACCTGACGACGGACCTCAAGAGCGGCGTCCGGGAGGGCGGGAGCCATCGCGGTGCCGGCACGCGGCGCGCGCTGCTCGTACTCCAGAGCGCGCTCTCGGTCATCCTGCTCGTCGGCGCCGGGCTGTTCGTCCGCAGCCTGCATAACGTCGAGAGGATGCGGCTCGGCTACGACGTGGAGCCGGTGCTGCTCGCGAACCTGAACATGCGCGGGGTCGATCTCGACAGCGCGGCGGCGGTGGCACTGCGGTACCGGCTGCTGGAGACGGCCCGCACGCTCCCGGCGGTCGAGAACGCGAGCCTGCAGGTCGCGGTGCCGTTCTGGAGCACGTGGAGCGTGTCGCTCTACGTCGACGGGATCGACACCGTCGGCCGGCTCGGGCAGTTCAACCTCAATGCCGTGTCCCCGGAGTATTTCCAGACGATGGGGACGCGCATCGTGCGTGGACGCGGCATCGGCCCGGAGGACACGGAGCATTCGCCACGCTCCATCGTGGTCAGCGAGGCGATGGGCCGTGTCCTGTGGCCGGGGCGCGATCCGATCGGCCAGTGCATCAGGGTGCGCTCGGACACGCTGCCGTGCACGTACGTGATCGGCATCGCGGAGAACATCAAGGCGCAGAACCTCGCGGCGGATTCGAGCTTCTACTATTACCTGCCGGCCACGCAGTTCAACGCGCAGAACAGCGGTCTATTCCTGCGCGTGCGCGGCGACGCCGAGCGTCAGGCGGAGGCGATCCGCGCGGCGCTGCAGCGCGAGATGCCCGGCGCGTCGTACGTGTCCATCCAGCCGTTCAGCGAAATCGTCGGCTCGCAGAAACGCTCGTGGCGGCTCGGGGCGACGATGTTCGTGGCCTTCGGCGGCATGGCGCTGCTCCTCGCGGCGATCGGGTTGTACAGCGTGATCGCCTACGATGTGGTGCAGCGCACCCACGAGCTGGGGGTGCGTCGCGCACTAGGGGCACAGGTGGCGGACGCTGTGCGGCTCGTGGTGAGCGATGGCCTGCGCATCGCGTTGGTAGGCGTCGCCGCCGGGCTGCTCGTGGCGTTGTGGGCGAGCAAGTGGGTGGAGCCGCTGCTGTTCGGCGTCTCGCCGAAGGATCCGGCGGTGTTCCTCCTCGTCGCTGGAACCCTGCTGCTGGTGGCGCTGGCGGCGAGCTGGGTGCCGGCGCTGCGAGCCTCGCGGGTTGATCCGAACGTGGCGCTGCGCACGGAATAGGCCGACGCCTGGCTTCTGCGGTGGCACCGCGGCCATCACCGACGCGTCGTGCACCGTGAACGGCATGAACCGCAGAGGGGCGCAGAGGTGCCGCGGAGGAGTTTCGGACGTAATGGTCCCGCGAGTTTCCCGAACGATTGCATCGCCAGGAACGCGGGCGTCGCTCCATCGTGCTTGCCAGCCTGGAAGAAGCGATCGACACGCCAACGACAGGCGCGAGGGCGCCGAGCGCTGCCCTTGCGCCCCTCTGCGGCCTCCGCGGTTCAAACAAAACACCGCGCATTACCGCCGGACTCCGCACTGCGGGCCGTTCAATCGAATCAGAGGAGCAGCAGCACCACGCGCATCGCGAGGTAGGTGAGGACCAGCAGCAGCGGAACACGGTAGCGCATCATCAAGCGTCCGGCGCGCTCGAACAGGTTCTCCCGGTATACCGACACCGACTCCCCATCACGCGCGCGCCGCACGTCCTCCGCGAGCGCGTCTGCCGTGGGATAGCGCTCGTCAGGCGATGGGGCCATCGCGTGCGCGATGATGGCGCGGAGCGGGCGCGACACGTCGCCTCCCCCCTCCGGCGGCCGCACGAGCTCGCGCAGCATCGCTCCGAGCGAGTAGACGTCCGCCCGGGCGTCCACGTCGGCGCTGTCGCCGCGCGCCTGCTCGGGCGCCATATAGCCCGGCGTCCCGATCACCATGCCGTGTCCGGTGATGGGTGTCCGTCCGGAAGCATCGTCAGGCAGCAATCCCGGCGCGGGTGCATCGCCGAGCGTCTTTGCCGCCCCCCAATCCAGCACGAGCGTCTCACCGAACTCGCCGAGCATCACGTTCTCGGGCTTGAGGTCGCGGTGGACCACGCCGTGGGCGTGCGCGAACGCCACGGCCTCGCAGATCCGCTCGAAGACGCCGAGCCGCTCGGCCAGCGACGGCATGGCGCGCAGCGCCGCATCGAGCCGCTCCCCGCGGACGCGCTTCATCACGTAGTAGATGCGGCCGTCCGGCAGCTCGCCCACGTCGTGAACGGGTACGATGCCGGGGTGCTCGAGCCGGGCAAGTGTCCGCGCCTCGCGCACCACCCGATGGGCCAGTGCGGCCGCCGCCTCCGCGTGCACGACCTTGAGCGCCACCTCGCGCGCGAGCTCCCGGTCCCACGCCAGGTAGACCGTTCCCATGCCGCCGCGGCCGAGCATCTCCCGAAGCTCGTAAGGCGTGCCGCGGAGATCGGGTGGGGCATCGGCGGCCGCGTCGCCGACGACCCCGCGCAGGTGCGCCAGCGTCTCGTCCGGCAGCCAGGTCACGCGGCGCCCGGCCCGAACAGCTCGTGCGCCTCGACGCGGAATTCGTCCTCGGTGGCCGTGACCGCGCGGAGCCGCTCGAGCACGATCGCCCGGAACGACCGCCGCATCGCGGCAAGCCAGTTCGTCACCTGCGTCGCCGGCACGTCGAACTCCTCGGCCAGCGCCGCGTATGTCGGCGCGTCACCCCCCGTCGGTCGAAGGTCGTAGCGCTCGAAGATGGCGAACTGGGTCGCCTTGCCGGCAGCCAGGCTCCGCTCTCGCAGGACGTCGACGGCATCCGAGAACAGCGCGCGGATCAGTTCCTGCCGGAACGCCTCGTCCACGTCCGCGCCGGCGGCTCGCAGGTGTCCCAGCTCGCGCTCGGCGCCGGGAAAGTCCAGCGAGAGGTGCTCACTCGCGCCGCCCCGCTTGAGCCGCCCCTCAGCCTTACGAGCGTTGGAGGCAAAGCGGTCGAGACACACGCGCAGGTACGTGCGGAACCGCGCTTTGTCGGGATCGAACCGCTCCAGAACGCCGCCCTCCAACGCGCGTGCGAAGAACTCCTGCGTGAGATCCTCCGCATCCTCGCGCGGCACGTTCCACGCGAGACGCAGGTGCTTGTAGACGGGCTTCCAGTACGCCGCGATGAGCGTGTCCCACGCCTGACGACGCTCCGAGGGGTCGGAGGCGTCGAGCGCGCCGATCACCGAATGACGGGTGATCGGAAAGCGGCCCGCGCCGGTGTGCAACGCGTCAGCGGCCACACTCACCGCATCGCCCCGCACGGATCGAGAGCGGCCACCGCACCGGTCGTCGCTCGTGCGGCTCGCCCCACAACGGCCGCAGCGCATACTCCATGGCATTGACCGGATCGCGCCCTCGCGCCGCGATGTACCGCTGCACGGCGGACCAGGTGCGCACGTAGGCGGCGAACTGCGCCAGCGTCCATTCGTCGCCCATCGCGATCGAGGGGGGATCGAGCGCCTCGAACGGCAGCTCGACCGCGGCATACCCTTCATCCACCCAGCGCCGGCGGTCCGACCAGTACCCGCGAAGGGTGTCGTCGTGGAGCCGGTCGACCTCGGCATCGATCGCCGGAGTCACTCGGGGCCTGTTGTAGCTCCACGCCGCGAGCACCCCGTCGCGCCGGAGCACCCGACCCGCCTCGACGTAGAACGCCGGAAGGTCGAGCCAGTGCAGCGCCTGCGCCACGGCGATGGCGTCGACGCTCGCCGCCTCGAGGCCGCTCGACTCCGCGATCGCCTGACGATACTCGACGCGCGGATGCGGAACGGCGTGGGCGAGCTGCGAGGTGCTCGCGTCGGTCGCGATCACCCGCGCGAACCGGCTCGCGAGTCCCACGGCCGCCTGGCCGTTGCCGGTGGCGCAGTCCCACGCCAGCGCCGTGCGCGGCGCCACCGCAGCGAGCCAGTCGAAGAGGTCATCCGGGTAGCGTGGCCGAGCGGCGGCGTACGCCCCGGCGTGACCGGAGAACAACTCCACGTACGACACCGGGAGATCGCTAGGCGAGGTAGCGCTCGCGCAGAATCTTCGCGTGGTGCAGCTCGTGGCCCGCGATGATCCAGGCCAACCCCCGGACCGTGACGTGATGGCCGCTCGCCTCGCCGCCGCGCACCATCGCCGCATCCGGAAAACCGCGCAGCAGCGCGAGCGTCGATTCACGTGCTGTCCGGTAGTCCGCCACCAGGTCGGCGAGGGAGCGCTTGCCGAAGTCGCCGAACGGCACCCAGGCCGCCTCATCGAACCCGGCGAGCGGCGTCTCGTCTCCCCGCGCGAACCGCAGCGCACGGTAGGCGAACACCCGCTCGGCATCCGTCAGGTGGCCGAGAACCTCCTTCACACTCCACTTTCCGGGCGCATAGCGGTGTTCCGCCCGCTCGGCGGAGAGGGAGGACAGGAGGGCCGCGACCTCGCCGCCCTCCCGCTCCAGCGTGGCGATGATGTCTCCAGCGGGGACCAGGGCGGTATACCGCGCGTAGTACGGGGCGTACTCACCAGCCTTCGGCGGATCGCTGTATGTGCTAGGCATGGTCGGGGGGGCGGAAGAACCGGGCGCCCGTGCGGCCCGGTGACTCGTGAAGGTTGCAGGAGTGTCGCCCGGTTCGCCAGCGCACCCTTTCGCTCGCCGCGCCGTGGCGGGACATTCCCCGGGAAACGCGACCCATACCGACGTTCCCGATGCCTGCCAGCCCCCCCCCCGATCTCTCGCGCTTCATCAACATCGACGACCTCGAGGCGGGCGCGCGAGAGGCGGTGGATGCGATGATCTACGACTACTACGCGGCGGGGGCGCACGACGAGATCACCGCGCGCGAGAACAACGCGGCGTTCCGCCGGCTGGCGCTGGTACCGCGCGTGCTCGTCGACGTGGCACGACGCGACGGCTCAATCCAGCTGCTCGGGGCGCGGCACGACTCGCCCCTGCTGATCGCGCCCATGGCCATGCAGCGGCTCGCCCATCCGGACGGGGAGCTGGCGACTGCGCGCGCCGCGGCCTCGGCGGGGGTGGGGATGGTCGTCAGCACCGTCTCGACGACGCCGATCGAGCGAATCCGCGAGGTGCTGCCGACACCGCTCTGGTTCCAGCTGTACGTCTATCCGGACAAGGCGCTCACGCAGCGGCTGGTCGAGCGCGCCGACCGGGCGGGGGCGCAGGCTCTGGTGCTCACCGTCGACACGCCGGTGCTCGGCCGACGCGAGCGGGACGTGCGGAACGAATTCCGCCTGCCGTCGGGTCTCGCGCTGGCCCACGAGATGCCCGGCGGCGAGCAGACGCTACCGCACGTGCACGTGGAGAGCGGGCTGGCGGTGCATGCCGCGGGGATGCTCAACCCCTCGCTGACGTGGGACGATGTGGACTGGCTGCGCTCCATGACGAGTATGCCGGTGCTGCTGAAGGGCGTCATTCGGGGCGGCGACGCGCGGCGCGCCGTCGAGCACGGGGTGGCGGGGATCATCGTTTCGAACCATGGCGGCCGGCAGCTCGACACGGCCCTGCCGACGATCACCGCGCTCCCGGCCGTGGCGAACGCCGTCGGGGGACGGATCCCGGTGCTGCTCGACGGCGGCATCCGGCGGGGCACGGACATCCTGAAGGCGCTTGCGCTGGGCGCCTCGGCCGTGCTGGTCGGCCGCGCCGCGTTATGGGGCCTGTGCTGCGGCGGCGAAGCGGGCGTGCGGCACGCGCTCGAGATACTGCGCGCCGAGCTGGACCTGGCCATGGCGTTATGCGGTGCGCGATCGATCGCGGAAATCACGCCGGATCTGGTCGCGCACCACTGAGTCCGGCGTGCCCGGCGGACGCGCTCAGCGCGACATCAGATGGTTCAGCACGTCCGACCGCGTCACGATGCCGCGCATCCTGCCGTCGCCGCGGACCAGCACCGCCGGATTGGACTTCGACAGCAACTTCGCGACGCCTTCCACGGTCTGCCCGCCGTCGACGATCGGGAACGGCGCATCCATCACGTCGGACACGACCAGGTCGAGGGTCTTGGTGTCGGCCAGGCTGCGGGCCGACAGTGCGCCCTCGGTGACCGAGCCCACGCAGTTCTCCCCCTCCATCACCGGGAGCTGCGAGATGTCGTGTAGGTCCATCAGCCGCAGCGCCTGCCGCACGGTGCTCCCGGGCCCCACGCTCACCAGCGCCGGCGCGGTCGCCCCCTTGGCGCCGAGGAGGTGGCCGAGGCGCACGCGGTCCGGCTCGTCGAGCAGCTGGTTCTCGCGCATCCACTCGTCGTTGTACAGCTTGCTGAGGTAGCGCTCGCCCGTATCGCAGAGGAAGGTCACCACCAGCGCATCGGGGTCGTCGATCTCGCGCGCGACCTGAAGCGCGACGTGTGCGATGAGGCCTGACGAGCCGCCGACGAACAGCCCCTCCTCGCGCGTCAGGCGCCGCGCCATGGAGAAGGCATCGCGGTCGCTCACCGTCCGGTAGTCATCGACCAGGCGCATGTCGAGCGTGCCGGGGAGCTTGTCCTGTCCGATGCCTTCGACCTTGTAGGGTACGCCTTCGGGGACGGACGCCCCGTCGCTCTTCCAGTGGTCGGCGAGGATCGAGCCGACCGGATCGCCGGCGATCATCCGGATCTGCGGATTGCGTTCCTTCAGATAGCGACCGACGCCCGTGATCGTTCCCCCGGTCCCCGCCGCGGCGACGAAGTGCGTGATGCGACCGCCCGTCTGCTCCCACAGCTCGGGCCCGGTCGTCTCGTAATGCGCCTGCGGGTTGGCTGGGTTGTAGAACTGATTCGCCAGAATCGCGTTCGGCGTCTCTCCGGCGATCCGTTTGGCCATCATCACGTAGTTGTCCGGATGATCGGGGGGCACGGCGGTCGGCGTGATGATGACCTCCGCGCCGAACGCCTTGAGGAGCCGCACCTTCTCCTGCGACATCTTGTCCGGCATCGTGAAGATGCACCGGTAGCCCTTGAGCGCCGCCGCGATCGCCAGGCCGACGCCGGTGTTGCCGCTCGTGCCCTCGACGATGGTGCCGCCGGGCCGGAGCGAGCCGTCGCGTTCCGCGGCCTCGATGATCGGCAGGCCGATGCGGTCCTTCACCGAGCCGCCGGGATTGAAGATCTCGGCCTTGGCGTACACGGGAGTCCGGATGCCGCGGGTGATCCGCGTGAGGCGGATGAGCGGCGTCCAGCCGATGGTGTCGATGACCGACTCGTACGGCTCGGAGTTGCGCATGGGACGGAGGACCGGGTCGAGCGGCGGCCGCGGAACGGCGGCGTCGCGTTAGGGCAGGGTGGGGCGGGGCCGGAGCACCGTGTCGCCGGGAAGCGGCGGGGCCCCGGGGTGGCGGAAGAACACCGGGAGCAGCACCGGGGTGGAGACGGCGCGTGGGCCCTTCTTGGCCGGCGCGAATTGGAGCCGCTCCGAGCCCTTCACCGCGGCGGAGTCGAGGCCGGGGTAGCCAGAGGACGTCGCCACGCTGGTGGACTCCGGCACGATGGCGCCCGCGGTGTCGACGAACAGGCGCAGCGTCACGTTCCCCTGGACCTTGAGCGCGTAGAGATCCGCCGGATAGAGGAAGGGGGGCGACTCGTTCAGCATCGTGGGGAGCGAATCCGGCCGGTCACCGCCACCGAACGCGGCCACGGCCCGCTCGGCGCTTTCCTGCGTCATGCAGCCCGCGAGCGATGTCGCGGCGAGCGCCGCCAATACGGTCCGAATCCGTCGCATGGCGCATAAGGTAGACGCGGGCTCGACGCCGGTCTAGAGCGTGCGCGCGTCACTCGCGGCGGCCATCCGCAATGCCCGGCCGGGATGACGAACGGGTCGCGTCGCACGATGGACCCGGTTTCGAGCTCGAGGTCACCGGAGGATCAGCATAACGAACCAGAGGCCGACCGCGTCACGTAGTCGGCCCCGGCTCGGTGGAGGAGCTTCAGGACCTACCGATGCACGGGCCGAGGTGGGGACGTCACCAGGAGTCTCCCTCGATGAGCTCGGCGCGGCGAAATGCGACTGGTCGAGGAGCGCCCGCGGGCGCACGTTGCCCCGCTTGACTGCTCGGTGGCACGCGGCGATGTAAGGGAGTGCGCGAGCGCTTTGCCCCGGTTCGCCGGCGCCCAGACGCGGTCCCGTTCGATTCGCCTCTAGGCCCCTGGCGAGGTACGGACGACGCACCCGCCGCCCTGCGGCTATTCCGCTCGTAATGCGGAGAGCGGATCGGCGCGCGTCGCTCGCCGCGCGGGGACGTAAGAGGCCAGGACAGCCGCTGCCGATAGGATGAGCGACACCGTCGCAAAGGTGATCCAATCGCTCGGCGCCACGCCGAACAGCAGTCGCTGCAGCAGCCGCGTGAGGAAGAGCGCCCCCGCGATGCCTAACCCGACGCCGACCGCCGCCAGGGTGAGACCGTGGCGCAGCACCTGCCAGCGCACGTCGGCCGTCCGCGCTCCCAGCGCGATGCGAATGCCGAACTCCTTTCCGCGTGCGCTCACGCCGAGCGAGATCACGCCGTAGATGCCGATCGCGGCGAGGACCAGCGCGATGAGCGCAAAGCCGCCGAGGAGCACGTTCATGAGTCGTCGAAGACCGAGCGAGGCGCGCACGGCCGAGGCCATCGTATGCGCGTCGTAGAACGGCAGCGAAGGATCGAGTGCGCCAATCTCGTCCCGGATGCGGGCAACCAGACCCTCCGGCTCCGAGGCCGAGCGCACGACGAGATAATTGGACCAGGCAGCGCGCTGGGCGAACGGCTGATAGACCTGGAGATCCGGCGACTCATCCAGCCTATTGTGCTTCACATTGGGCACGACGCCGACGATCGTGACCCACGGCGCGCTCGACGTGTTGCCCTGCCACCGGAAGCGCTTCCCGATCGCCTGCCCGTCAGGCCAGAACCGCCTGGCGAACGTCTCGTCCACGATACCCACCCGCATGGAGCGATCGTCGTCCGTGTCCTCGAAGCCGCGTCCCTCGAGCACGGGCGAGCCGAGTGCGCGGAAGTACCCCGGCGTCACGGTTCGAGCATTGGCGACGGGCACGGGATCGCCCGGTCGGGGCTCCTGGCCCTCCACGACCACGTTGCTCTGCTCGTTGCCGCGCGTGAGCGGGACCAGTGACGCCAGCCCGGCCTCGGTGACGCCGGGAATGGCACGAACGCGGTCGAGCAGTTGCCCGTAGAATGTGCGCACCGCCGTGCTGGTGTCGTACGGCGGAGACGGGAGCGAGATCCGGCCGACGAGGACGTTCTCGGCCCGATACCCGAGATCGAGCGTGCTGAGATGCCGATAGCTTCGCAAGAGGAGGCCCGCGGCAACGAGAAGCACCAGGGACAACGCGAACTGCGTGACGACGAATCCGTCGCTGAGCCGGCGCGTCTGCGGAGAGCTGGAGCTCCGCGAGCCGGACTGGACGGCGTGCTGCAGCTCCACCCGAGAGGCCCGAAGCGCGGGCGCGAGGCCGCACAACAAGCCGGTGAGCACGGCGACTCCTGCCGTGAATGCCAATACCGCCGGCTCGACGTCCACCTCGTTCATGCGCGGAAACTGATCAACGGGCAGCCGGCGAAGGGCCCGCATCCCCCAGTTCGCGAGCAGCAGTCCGCCCGCGGCACCGGCCGCCGAGAGGAGCAGGCTTTCCGTGAACAGTTGCGCGGCGATGCGCTTCGGTCCGGCCCCCAGACAGTAGCGAACGGCGATCTCGCGACTGCGCGCAGTGGCGCGCACCAGCATGAGGTTGGCGATGTTGGCGCATCCGATGAGGAGCAGAAGGCCGACCGCGCCGAACAGCACGCCTAACGGACGCTTGAGATCGCCCACGACGCGATCCGAGAGCGACATCGCGACGATGCGCGCGCCGCCGCGCTTTGCGTCGGGGAACACATCGCGGCGACGCAACCCGAAGTCATCCGTGATCGTTGCGATCTCCCGCCGCACGTCCTCGACCCTGAGTCCGGGCGTCATGCGACCAACGGCGGCGAAGCACCAGCAGCCGAAGTCGTCGGGATCGACGGTGAGCGGCATCCAGAGCTCGGCTCGGTGAGGATAGTCGAATCCGGGAGGCATGACGCCGACGACGATGGTGGCGCGGCCGTCGAGCGTGATCGTGCGGCCGACCACGGTGCTGTCGCCAGAGAAGCTGCGCCGCCACAGCCCATGGCTCAGGACGACGACCGGCAGCGCGCCGCGGGCGGCTTCCTCAGGCAGAAACGAACGGCCGAGCAGCATGGGCACGCCGAACACACGAAAGAAGTCCAGCGACACCACGGCCCCGACGATACGCTCGGCGCGCCCGGCTTCTCCCGCGCCTGCGAGCGTCGCGCCGGCACCGCTGAACGCGGCGACGGAGGTCAGCGTGCGCGCCTGCTCACGATAGACGCTGAAGAGGCCCGTCGGCACGTTCACTTCCTGCAAGCCCTTCTCGGGCGCCGTACCCCAGAACACCACGAGCTGCTCGGGATCCTCATACGGGAGTGGGCGTCGCAGCACACCGTTCACCGCGCTGAAGATCAGCGTGCACGCGCCGATGGTCAGGGCGAAGGTGGCAATCGCGACCGCGGCGAATGCGGGGTGCGCGCGGAACGACCTGACGGCGTAGCGCACGTCGTGCCGGAGCACGTCGAACGGGTTGCCGGGGCCACCACCCAGCGCCGGCGACGGGGTGACGCGGCGAGCGAGGGGACGCAGCTCACGTTCGAGTTGCTCGGGCTCGCTCAGCTCTTCCAGCGCGGCGGCGCGCGCGCGCGCGTGGTCCATCCCCTGGCCGCGAAGCTCGGCGTAGCGATCGTCGAGGTGCTGCGACAGCTCCTCGACGATCGCCGCCTCGCGATTCGGATCGAGGCGGAGCATCGCGAGGCGCGATCGAATCTCGCGCGCCCAGTCAGGCATGCTGGACCTTCACGACCCGATTGATGGCTGCCATGAATTCCTTCCAGCTGCGTCGCTGGCTCAGGAGCGCCTGCTTCCCCTCGCTCGTGAGGCGGTAGTACCGCCGCCGCCGCTGCCCCGCCTTCTCGACCCAGCGTCCCTCGATGAGGCCGCGCTCCTCGAGGCGATAGAGGAGCGGATACAGGGACGCGACGTGAAAGCTGAGGACGCCGCGCGACCGCGACGCGATGAGCTTGGAGAGCTCGTAGCCGTGGGTCGGCTGGTGTTCGAGAAGCGCCAGGATCAACAGCTCGGCGCTGCCCTTCTTCATCTCCCG
>DATHUW010000176.1:0-4492 GCA_035461825.1 Gemmatimonadaceae bacterium | reverse complement strand
GGCAGCAAGGTGCTGTTCACGGACGAGTGGGGCGGCGGGAGCCAGCCGAAGTGCCGCGCCTCGGATCCGAAGGAGTGGGGCGCGAACGCGATCTTCACGATCCGCGACAGGCAGATGCAGTTCCAGAGCTACTACAAGCTGCCGGCGCCGCAGACGCCGCTCGAGAATTGCGTCGCGCATAACGGGTCGTTGATCCCGATCCCCGGACGGGATGTCATGGTGCAGGGCTGGTACCAGGGTGGGATCTCGATCTTCGACTGGACCGACCCCGCCAATCCGGTCGAGATCGCCTTCCACGACCGCGGCCCGGTGGACTCCACGCGCATGGAGTCCGGCGGCAGCTGGTCGGTCTACTGGTACAACGGCGTGATCGTCAGCTCCGAGATCGCGCGCGGCCTCGACATCTTCGAGTTGACGCCCAGCGCGCACCTGTCGCAGAACGAGATCGACGCGGCGAAGTCGGTGCGGCTGGAGTACCTGAACGCCCAGGGACAGCCGCAGTTCGTCTGGCCGGCCACGATCTCGCTGGCGCGCGCCTATCTGGACCAGTTGCAGCGTTCGCGCGGCCTCTCGGCGGACCGCATCGCCGCCGTGCGGCAGTCGCTCGCCAGCGCGGAGCGCGCGTCAGGCGGGTCGCGAGGCAGTGCGCTGACCGTGCTCGCGACGGAGCTCGATGGCGAGGCCTCGCGGTCGGCCGACGCGGCGAAGGTCCGGCTGCTGGCGGGCGCAGTGCGGGAGCTGGCGACGGCGCGGTAGCTGGCCCCACGACGAACTCCGTTCCGATCGGAGATCCTCGTTTCTGCCACAGGGCAGGCGTTTTCTTTACCGCAGAGTACGCAGAGTACGCAGACGAGACGGAGGACGGAACGATCCGGCACATGCCGGGTCGTTGCCGTCCTCCGTTTGCGTTGTCGGTGCGCTGAATCGTGCTACCCGCGGCCGCCTACCCGTCGCGTGAACCGTGTCTTTTGAACCACAGAGGACACAGAGGGCACAGAGGAAGGCACCATCTGAACGTGTGTGCGTTGATGGATGATCTGCGTGGGTCAGGATTCCCTCTGTGCCCTCTGTGTCCTCTGTGGTTCCTTTCCCGCCCTTCGACTCACAGCGGAAGCGCGATTCGCAAGCGTTGAGCATGGAGCGCGCCGAATCGCCCGCGATGCCGCTCGCCCGGGATAATCGTTGATAGGCGCCCAGCGAGTCACGAGTGTGCTTCCGGCGCACGGTGATGACCTACTGCGTTCCTCTACGGTCCTCCGCGGTGCGAGCTTCTGCACGGGAAGAAAAGCGGGGACCACTGAGCCGCCGACATCTTCACTGTCACTGCTCCCCGCAATGACGGCGGTAGTGAGGCGGGCGTGCCGCCGCGCCAAGGCAGCCCCCGGCTCGAGCCCGGCCAAGCGCCAGTAGGCGGCGCGACACATCCGTTTCCCGCGCACCGCCCCGCAATCGGGCATCTCACTCGAAGATGTCGGGAACATTCCGCCTTCCCTTTTCCCTTACTCCTGCACGTCCGGATTCCGCGGGGTCCGGCGCATCCAAGGGAGGACGGGTCCCCCGTCCCCAACCCGGCTCGCGCCCCCTGGGTCGCGGGCGCGGAATACCGTGCGCAGTCATCGATCGAGGGATTCTCATGTCAGCACAACTCAGCGAGCACGACGCCGACCGTACGGCACCGCGCTTCGGCATAACAGGACGGAGCTGGCTCCGGTCGGGCCTGCTCGTCGCAACGATCGTCGTCATCGGCGGCGCCCTCGCCGCGTGGAAGACCTCGGCCATCCACGCCTCCGAGGCGGCCGCCGCCAATCAGCCGGAACCGATGGAGCTCGTCACCGCCGCCGTCGCCACCGATCGCGAGTACCGCGAGACCATGACGGCCATCGGGACCGTCCTCGCCCTGCGCTCCGTATCGCTGCGCAACGAGGTGTCCGGCACCGTGAGCCGCGTGAACCTCACGCCCGGGCAGATCGTCGAAGCCGGTACCGTGCTCGTCGCGCTGGATGTGTCGGTCGAGCGAGCGGAGCTCGAGGCGCTCGAGGCCCAGGCCGCGCTCGCGCAGACGGTCCTTGGCCGGCAGGAGCGGCTCATCGCCGAGCGCGCGTCCACGCAGGCGGCGGTCGATCGCGCGCGCGCGGAGCGCGACGTGGCGCTCGCGCAGATCGAGCGGGTCAAGGCGATCATCGCGCGCAAGACGATCCGCGCACCGTTCCGCGCCCGGATTGGCATCTCGGACGTGCACCCGGGCCAGTACCTCAACGAGGGCACGGTCCTGACGACGCTCCAGGGCGTCGACGAGTCGGCGAACATCGACTTCGCGGTGCCGCAGCGCGTCGCCGCGTCGCTGCGCGTGGGTGACGAGGTCGCCGCGGTCGATCGCGAGGAGGCGGCGCCGATCGCGGCGCGGGTTGCGGCCATCGACTCGCGCATCGACCCGACCACGCGCAACGCGGTGGTGCGCGCGCGCGTGCGCGGTGCGGGCACCCGCCTCGCGCCCGGCGCGTCGGTGCGCGTGGTGGTGCCGAGCGGCCCGGCGCAGAACGTCGTCGTGATCCCGGCGAGCGCACTCCGCAAGGGGCCGGCCGGCGATCACGTCTTCGTGATCCAGGCGGATGCCGATGGGCGCGATCGCGTCAGCACGCGACCCGTGCGCAGCGGCGCGCTGATCGGCGATGAGGTCGTCGTCCTCGAGGGACTCGAGCCGGGCGAGCGGGTCGCCGCGTCAGGCTCGTTCAAGCTGCGTGAATCGTTGCTCGTCGCGGTAGCCGCCGATTCGGCGAACACCGCGAAGGGCGGCAACTGAGGATTCGAATCCATGCGTCGCTTTACCGACATCTTCATTCGGCACCCGGTCCTCGCGGTCGTCGTCAACCTCGTCATTGTGCTGATGGGATGGCGTGCGCTGACGACCCTGCCGGTGCAGCAATATCCAAAGATCGAAAGCTCGTCGGTCGTGATCACCACCGTTTACTATGGCGCGAGCGCCGAGACGGTACGCGGCTTCCTGACGACGCCCATCGAGCGGGCGGTGTCGGCGATCAGCGGCGTGGACTACGTCGAATCGACGAGCCGCGCCGGCGTGAGCACCATCAACGTCCGGCTCAAGCTCAACCACAACAGCACCGACGCGCTTGCGGAGATCACAGCCCGACTCCAACAAGTCCGCTCGGAGCTGCCCAGCGAGGCGGAGCCGCCGGCGGTTGAGGTGCAGCGCGCCGACCGGCCGTACGCTTCGTTCTATCTGAGCTTCACCTCGGATCGACGTGACATTCCGGGGATCACCGACTGGCTGACGCGCACGCTCCAGCCGCAGCTCTCGACGCTGCCTGGCGTGCAGCGCGTCACGGTCGAGGCGGGGCAGCAGATCGCCATGCGGGTCTGGATCGATCCCGACCGCCTCGCCTCGCTCAACCTGACGCCGGGCGACGTGTACAGTGCGCTGCGGCGGAACAACTATCTCGCGGCGGTCGGACAGACGAAGGGCAACCTCGTCCAGCTCAACCTGCTGGCCAACACCGACCTGCGCTCGGAGGCGGAGTTCCGCGATCTGATCGTGGCGGAACGCGGCGGGGCTATCGTCAGGTTGAGCGACGTCGCCGATGTGGAGCTGGGCGCCGAAGAGGCAAACTTCGTCGCGAAGTACAGCGACAAGGAGGGCGTGTACCTCGGCGTGTGGCCGCTGCCCGGGACGAACGAGATCGACGTCGCCAAGACGCTGCGTGCGGAGATGGAGCGCATTCGCCTGACGCTGCCGCCGGACATCGACATGCAGCTCGCCTACGACGCGACGGTCTTCATGTCCGACGCGCTGCGCGAGATCACGAAGACGCTCATCGAGACGATCCTGATCGTCGGCCTGGTCGTGTTCCTGTTCATGGGCTCGATCCGGACGGCGCTGGTGCCGCTCGTGGCGATGCCGGTGTCGCTCGTCGGCGCGGCGCTGGTGATGTTCGCGTTCGGCTTCAGCCTCAACCTGCTGACGATCCTGGCGATCGTGCTCTCGGTCGGTCTGGTGGTGGATGACGCGATCGTCGTCGTCGAGAACGTCGAGCGGCACATCCGCATGGGGAAGACGCGGGTGCAGGCGGCGATCGCCGGCGCGCGCGAGCTTGTGGGTCCGGTGATCGCGATGACGATCACGCTGGCGACGGTCTACATCCCGATCGGTTTCCAGGGCGGGCTCACCGGCTCGCTGTTCCTCGAGTTCGCCGTGACGCTCGCGGCGGCGGTGATCGTGTCGGGCTTCGTCGCGGTGACGCTGTCGCCGGTGATGAGCTCCAAGTTCGTGCATCCGCACGGCAAGGAGGGCCGCCTGACCGCGCTGGTGAACCGCGGGTTCGCGCGACTCCAGGCGTTCTACGGCCGCCTGCTCGACGGCGCGCTGCAGATGCGGTGGGGGATCGTGGCTGCCGCGCTGCTCGTGACGGCCGCGGCGTGGCCGCTCTACCAGTTCTCGAGCCGCGAGCTGGCACCGGTCGAGGACCAGAGCCACATC
>DATHUW010000175.1:0-24815 GCA_035461825.1 Gemmatimonadaceae bacterium | reverse complement strand
TGGGGGATTGCGCAACCGAGCGCCGGGCCTCGCCAATTCGAATCTTCCGACTCCGAGTCCCTAATCCCGAATCCCCAATCCCTACCGCATCGCCAGCTGCGTCACGTCCGCGTGTCCAGAGTCCATGACCGCCACGAGCTGCGCACGCAGGATCTCGAACGCCTCGCGATCCGCCGCCGGGATCGGCTCGGCGCTGCGGGCGGCGAGAGCCTTACGCGGGTCGCGCTGGACGCCGTTCACCAGCACCTCGAAGTGGAGGTGAGGACCCGTGGCGAGACCCGTCATGCCGACGTAGCCCACCGTTTCGGAGATGGCCACGCGGGTGCCGGCCCGCACGCCGCGGGCGAAGCCGCGCAGGTGGCCGTAGCGCGTCACGAAGCCGTTCGGATGGCGCACCTCGATGGTGTTGCCATAGCCGCCGCGCCAGCCGGCGTAGATCACGACGCCGTCACCGACGGCACGCACCGGAGTGCCGGAGCTCGCGGCGTAATCCGTGCCCTTGTGGGCGCGCCACGTACCGGCAATCGGGTGCTTCCGCATGCCGAACACGCTCGAGATCCGGCGGAACGCCAGCGGCGCCCGCAGGAATCCGGTGTGCAGCGACTTGCCCTCGGCGTCGTAGTAGCGGGCGCGCTTGTCGCCCTCGCGCGCATAGCGCACGGCCTCGATCTCCCTGCCTGACGCGACGAACCGCGCGGCGAGGATGCTGCCGATCCGGGTGGCACCACCGGGACCGACGGAGCGCTCGGTGAGCACGCGGAACCGGTCGCCCACCTGGAGGTCGCGGCTCATGTCGATGCGGTACTCGTAGATGTCCGCGAGTGACCACGCCAGCTCGGCGCGGGTGCGCTCGGGGAGCATCGTGCCCGCGTCGGCGACGGCCTCGTACAGCGTGGAAGCGATCTCGCCCTCCACGATGATCGTGTCGACCGTCCAGGGGATCCGGATCTCTTCCGAGTCCCATCCCTCCGCGGCGCGTCGAACGTGGAGCATGCGATCGATCGCCAGCTGGAAGACCACCTCAGTCGGGACGCTGTCGAGCGCGGGCGCCGTGTACGTGACCGGCATGCCGACGGGAAGCCGGCGCATGTCGATCACGCTCGCGGCGGCGAGCACCCCGCGGGCATCAGCGACGCTCAGGCCCGCCCGGCCGAGAAGGCCGGAGAGCGTTTCTCCGGCGCGCAGCGTGTCGAACCGCTGGGCCGGGACCGGCGCGGCGGGGAGGCTGGCGGCGGAAACGTCGGGTGCGGGTACCGCGGGGGGGTCGTGGGGACGGAGCTCGAGGGCGGTCAGGGTGAGTGCGGCGACCGCGGCGATCGCCAGGGCACCCTTGAGCCTTCGAGCCCGAGGGCTTGGAGGTGTCAATCCATCTGTCTCCGAATGAACGTCGGGATTTCCATGTCCGTGAGATCCTGCGGCGGACGGTCGGCGGGGGGAACCACCGGCCGTCTCGGCGCGTCGCCTATCGGCGCCCGCGCCGCTCCGGTAGACGGACGAGCGGTGCGCGCGAATGGTATCACGGTAGGATTCTTCGCTGCGGCGTACGAATCCGCAACCCTCGCCACGTGTCCGACCTCCATGCTGCGGTCGAATCCCGTGGCGATCACCGTGACCCGGATCTCGCCCTGCATCGCCGGCTCATTGACGGCCCCGAAGATGATCTCGGCGTCGTCGCCGACCGCGTCGTGCACGATCTCGTTCACCTGATGGACCTCGCCCAGCGTCAAATCGTTGCCGCCGGTGATGTTGACGAGGACTCCCGTGGCGCCGGAGATGGAGACGTTGTCGAGCAGCGGGCTGGCGATGGCCTGCTGCGCGGCTTCCATGGCCCGGTTCTCCCCGCGGCCGATCCCCGTGCCCATGAGGGCGGAGCCGCCGTTCTGCATCACGGTTCGGACGTCGGCGAAATCGACGTTCACGAGGCCCGTGACGGAGATGAGGTTGGAAATGCCCTGCGTGGCGTGCAGCAGGACCTCGTCGGCCTTCTTGAGCGCGTCCTGGAACGAGATGCCCTTGCCGACCACGGCGAGGAGTCGCTCGTTAGGGACGATGATCATCGTGTCCACGAACTTGCGCATCTCGGCGATGCCCTGTTCCGCCTGACGCATGCGCTTGCGGCCCTCGAACAGGAACGGCTTGGTGACGATGCCGACGGTGAGCGCGCCGGCTTCGCGGGCGAGCTCGCAGATCACGGGCGCCGCGCCGGTGCCGGTGCCGCCGCCCATGCCGCAGGTGACGAAGACGAGGTCCGAGGACAGGAGGGTCTTGCCCACCTCGTCGCGGTTCTCCTCGATGGCCTGGCGGCCGATCTCGGGTCGGGCGCCGGCGCCGAGTCCGCGGGTGAGCTTCTTACCGATCTGGACCTTGATGTCGGATTTCGAGCTGAGCAGCGCCTGCGCATCCGTGTTCACCGAGATGAACTCGACGCCCTCGAGGCGCTCGTCGATCATCCGGTTGACCGCGTTGCCGCCGCCCCCACCGACACCGACGACCTTCATCCGGGCATTCTGATGACCGGATTCCTCGAATTCGAAGATCATGGGGAGGAGGGCTCCACTCTGGAGGTGAGCGGGAAGTTCAGGGGAAAGCCGGGGCTCAATATAACTCCTCCGGGCGAAAGAGCCAGGAGTTTTCCACTGCTTTCAACATCGGAAAAGCGCGGGGCGCGGGACGCGGCACGGGTAATTCCCGATCGTCAAGTCGGCATTGGGTCGGTACTTAGAGCATCTGGGCGGCCTGTATCGCATCGCGGCCTCACGGTGGAAAGCGCATTCGCTCGAGCAGCGCCACAAAACGCGGCTCGGCGCGGATCGGGGTTCTCTCGCGATCTCGCCGTGCGTACCCCACACCCCAACCCCGACCCCCAGACCCTAGAAAAAGTCCTGCAGCCACGTCTTCACCCGCGCCGCGATCCGGTCCATCCCCGGGGTCGATACCTTCATCCGCTTGGACGCGCTCCCGCCGGCGCCCAGCGCCATGCGATGCGCCCCGTACTGCGCCAGCCCGACCACCGTCGCGAATCGGGCCGCCTCGACGGCGTCGGCCACTCCGCTGACCGCCGCTGCCGGCTCGCCCGCTCGCACGCCCACCCCGAACACGTCCGCGGCGAGCTCGAGACACCCGTCGATCTCCGAGGCGCCGCCAGTGATCACCAGCCCCGCGCTCAGACGCCCCGGGAACCCCGCCTTCACGATCTCCTGCTGCACCAGGTCGAATATTTCGTCCATCCGCTGGTGGATGATGTGCGCCAGCAGCTCGCGCGGAACCTGCCGGTCCCCCTGCGCCTGGGTGCTCGGCAGGCGGATCGTGTCCTGCGGGTCCACCATGGGCTCGTAGGCGCAGCCGAACCGCTCCTTGAGCGACTCGGCATCCGCCTGCGTCACGCCGAGCCCGTGGACGATGTCGTTCGTGACGCTGGCGCCGCCGTAGTTGACGGTCGCCAGGTGGCGGATCTTGCCCTCGTGAAAGATCGCCAGGTCCGTGGTCGCGGCGCCTAACTCCAACAGCCCCACGCCGAGCTCCTTCTCGTCCTCCGTGAGGACGCTGAGCGCCGAGGCGAGCGGCTCGAGCACCAGCTCGCGGACCTTGTAGCCCGCGCGCTCCACCGCCTTCCGCAGATTCATCGCCGGCGACGTCCCGATCGTGACGAGATACATCTCCGTCTCGAGGCGCGTGCCGATCATGCCGACGGGATCGCGGATGCCGTCGTTCCGGTCTACCCGGTACTCCTGCGGGATCGCGTGCAGGAGCTCGCGGTCGGCGGGGATCTTCTGCGCACGCGCGACCTCGTGCGCACGGTCGATGTCGGCGCGCGAGATCTCGTCGCCGCTCACGGCCACTACGCCGGTGCTCGTCATCGCGCGCACGTGCTCGCCGGCGATGCCGACGTACACCCACTCGACCTTGGCGCCCGCCATGCGCTCGGCGTCGTGCAGCGCCTGACGAATGGATCGTGTGGTCTCCTCGATGTCGGAGACCACGCCGCGCCGCATGCCGGAGGTGCGGGCCTGCCCCACACCGAGGATCTTGACCCCCGCGGAGCGCGGCAGGTCGCCGACCACTTCGGCGATGACGGCGGTTGTCTTGGCCGAGCCGATGTCCAGGCCGGCGACGAGGCGCTCGGGGTTCATTGCACTCTGGCGACCACCTGGTCGCGGAATCGAAGATCGAGTTCGACCACGCGTGCCTGCCGGCGCGCGAGATCGCGTTCCACGGGGAGAATGTCCGCCAGCCGGGCCGATGACAAGTCCGCCGTTGCCCGCACGCGCACCGGCGGCATGACGAGCACCAGCTCGTCCGCGCCGGCGCGGCGCACCTCGGAGATGCGGCGGTAGAGCGCCGGCGACTCCTCCCGCACCGATGCGAGAAGGCGCAGCACCGCGCTGTCGGCGCGCGGCACGATGGGGAGGCTCACGCTCGATCGGAGCGGATCGAGCGGGAGCGTGTCGCCTCGCGCATCGATGGCGCGGAGCCCCCGGGCGGTCGGCACGAAGGCGACGGGCGGCTCCTCGGTCACCTCGAGCACGAGGGTGTTCGGAAGCCGCTTGCGGATGCGCGCGGCCGCGATCTGCGGATGGGCCGTGAGCGCGGCGGCAATCGCCGTGTGATCCTCCCACACCGACCGCGTGGTGTCGATCGCCATCATCGCGGCGACCGTCGCCGGGTCGAGCAGGGTGGTACCGACCACCTGGACGTGCCGGACGTCGAAGAAGTCGAGGCGGGCGAGGAGCCGTGGGGCCCACCAGGGCATCGACAGCACCGCCAGCGCGAGCATAACGAACGCCATGCCGCGCCAGGCCCTCCGGTCGCGCAGCGCTTCCCAGCGGCTCACGCCGACGCTCCGAGGCTCGCGAGCAGCTCCGGGCCCGTTCGCGTGATGTCGCCCGCCCCCATCGTCAGGATGAGATCGCCCGGCCGTGCCTCGGCCGCCAGCGCGGCCGCCAGGTCGTCGCGCGTGCCGCGCCACGCCACCGGGGTCCCGGCGGCCGCAGCCGCCTCGGCGATGAGCCCCGCCGTGACGCCGTCGATCGGCTGCTCGCGCGCCGGATAGATCTCAGTGAGGTAGGCCGCGTCGGCGAGGCCGAGCGCTTCGCCGAACTCGCGCGCGAAGTCGCGGGTACGCGTGTACAGATGCGGCTGAAAGGCCGCGACGATCCGCCGGTCGGGATAGGCGGCGCGGGCCGCGGACAGCGTGGCGCGCAACTCGGTGGGATGGTGCGCGTAATCGTCGATCACGAGCACGCCGCCGGCTTCGCCGACCCGCTGGAACCGCCGCTCTACTCCGGTGAAGCCGCCGAGCCCCTCGGCGAGCCGTTGCGGCTCGGCGCCGAGCGCGAGGCCGCTGCCCAACGCGGCCAGCGCGTTCAGCACGTTGTGTTCGCCAGGCACGCGCAGCCTGACCTCGCACACCGGCTCGTCGTCGAACAGCGCGGTGAAGACGCTCCCGCCATCGGCGCTCGCGCGATCCACGGCGCGCAGCCGCGCATCGCGCGAGTGGATCGCATAACGAATCGTCTGGGGCCCGGTGGGAAGGACCAGCGAGCGGGCGCCCGCGTCGTCATCGCACAGCACGAGCGCGCGCGCGGGCGAGAGAAAGCGCGAGAAGGCGCCCCGGATGTCGTCCAGATCGGCGTAGATGTCGAGGTGGTCCGCTTCGACGTTCGTGACCACCGCCACGGTCGGCGTCAGCGCGAGAAACGACCGGTCGTATTCATCCGCCTCGACGACGAACAGCGCCTCGCCGCCTTCGCTCAGGTTGCCGTTCCACGCACCGACGCGACCGCCGGCGATCCCGGTCGGCGCGAGGCCGGCGGCACGCAGCGCCTCCGTCGTCATCACGGTCGTCGTCGTCTTGCCGTGCGTTCCCGCGATCCCGACCACGTCCGCGCCGGACACCGCCTCCGCGAGCGCCTCGGCCCGCCGGATCACGGGAATGCCGCGCTCACGCGCGCGCACCAACTCGGGGTGATCGCGCGGCATCGCGGAAGTGACCACGAGCGCGCCGGCGGAATCGGCGTGCGAGGGGTCGTGGCCCATGGCGACGGCGATACCGAGGCGCTGGAGATCGGGCGCGTTGGCCGGATTTGCGTCGCACCCGCTCACGCGCGCGCCGCGCCGGAGCAGCAGCTCGGCGAGCGCGGACATGCCGGCACCGGCAATGCCGACGAAATGCACGGGTTGGTGCGACGGTGAGAGCAACGACATGGCGGGCGGCGGAATATAGCCTGCCGCGTCGCGCGCGCTCAATCGGCGCTCGCGCCGGCGATCAGCCGCAGGATGCGCGAGGCGATCTCGCGCGCGGCATCCGGCCGGCCGCGCTCGAGCGCGGCCGCCGCGATGCGCGAGCGGCGACCGGAGTCGTTCAGTAATCCCTGCAGCTCCGAGTGCAATCGCTCAGTCGAGAGCTCGCGCTGCTCGAGCATCACTGCCGCGCCGGACGCCGCGAGTGCGCGTGCGTTCGCCGTCTGATGGTCGGCCGCGGCGGTGGGCAGCGGCACGAGCACGGCGGGGATGCCCCATGCGCACAGCTCCGCCGCGGTCAGCGCGCCCGCGCGCGTGAGCGCGAGATCCGCCGCCGCATACGCGTCGGCGATGGGCGAGAGATACGGCACGACACGCACGCGCGGCGACGCGTGCCGCGCAAAGGCGCCGAAGCTGGCCGTCCCGGTCGCCCAGATGATGTAGAGCGATGCCGGCGACTGCTCATCGAGCCAGTCGGACACCGCCTGGTTGAGCGCGAGCGCGCCCTGGCTGCCGCCGAAGATGAGCAGCACCGGCGCGCCGTCGTCGGGAAAGTCCCAGTGGGCGCGGGCGGCGTCGCGCGCGGGGCGCACCGACGGCGGCGGCTCGATCGGGTTGCCGGTGACGCCCACCCACGCGTTGCGCCGCGGCCGCAGGTGCGCCGCCGCTTCCCCGTACCCGAGGTAGATCTCGCGCGCGTACCGGCTCGCGAGGCGCGTCGTCAGGCCGGGATAGCTGTTCTGCTCCTGGAGCGCGATCGGGATGCGCCGCCGCCTGGCGAAGGCCAGTGCGGCGCCGGCGGCGTACCCACCAGTGGCGACCAGCGCCGCGGGCCGTTCCTGCGCGTACAGCCGGTCGAGCGCGCGCCAGGCCCGCGTCAGGCCCCATGCCGTCTTCCAGTTGCGCCAGGGCTGCAGCCGGTAGAGCGGATGCAGATCGAGCAGCAGATGCGGGAAGATCGTCTGCGGGAGGATGTCGCGCTCCACTCCCCGCTTCGCGCCGATGAAGTACGGCGTTGCGCCAGGCTCCAGCGCCACGAGCGCGCGCGCGATCGCCAGCCCCGGATAGAGATGCCCTCCCGTGCCGCCGCCGGCGAACAGGATCCTCACGCGGGGACCGCCACCGGATCGGTCGCCCCATCGCCGTAGACCCGCTCGCGGCGGCTGCCGATGCTCACGAGAATGCCGGTCATGAGGAACGACAGCAGGAGGTTCGAGCGGCCGTACGAGAAGAACGGCAGCGTCAGGCCCGTCGTCGGCAGCAGCCCGATCACCACGCCAATGTGGAGCAGCGCAGTGATCGAGGTCGCCGCCGTCAATCCGATCGCGAACAGCGACTGGAAGGGCGTCTGCGCGGTGCGGGCGATCCGGAGGCCGAGCCAGGTGTACGCGGCGAAGAGCAGGATGAGCACGACCATGCCGGCGAAACCGAGCTCTTCGCCGACCACGCTCCCGATGAAGTCGCTGTAGGGATAGGGCAGGAAGAGATCCTGCTGGAATCCGGAGCCGAAGCCCTTGCCGAACGCGCCGCCGGAACCGACCGCGATGAGCGACTGGCGCAGCTGGTAGCTCGCGGCCTCCGGCACGCCGCCGGGATCGAGGAACGATGTAATGCGCAGAAACGCGTACTGCAGCCGCTCCAGCTCGCTCCAGATGAGCGGCACGGCAAGGATGCCGAGCAGCACGCCATGGCCGATGCGGGCGCCGCCCGCGAACAGCACGATCGCCATGAGTAGCGCGAACATCATCGCGCTCGAGAGGTCCGGCTCCACGGCGGCGAGCAGGCACAGGACGCCGATCACCAGGAGGAAGGGGAGCAGACCCTTCGTCAGGCGGCGGAGCTGATCCCCCTTCTTGACGACGAGCATCGCCGTCCACGCCACCACGGCGAGCTTGGCCAGTTCCGTGGCCTGGAACGCGAAGCCGATCATGATCCAGCGACGCGAGCCGTTGATGCGCGGCGCGATGGCGGTGGTGAACGGCAGGACGATCACGAGCATGAGCACCAGGGTCACGATCATCAGGGGCCACGCCCACGCGCGCCATCGCTCGGCGTTGACCTTCGCGGCGATCGCGAACACCACGGTGCCCACCACGACGCCGGTGAGCTGGCGCACCAGGTAATACGTGCTGTCGTGTCCCGCGTTCATCGCGGTCATGGCGCTCGCGCTGTACAGCGTGGCGAGCCCGAACGCGGTCAGCACGGCCACGATGATCACGAGCGCACGGGCCTCGACGCCCATCCGCATGCGTTCGCGCACCGCCGCGACTCTCACGCCGTCCCGCGCGCCGCGAGCCGCCGGAACTCCGCGCCGCGCTCCTCGTAGTTGCGGAACATGTCGTAGCTGGAACAGGCGGGCGACAGCAGCACCGCGTCACCCGGCTCCGCGATCGACCGCGCACGCTCCATCACCTCGCCGAAGTCCGAGCCTAACCGCTCGACCGGCACGAGATGCCGCAGGTCATCCGCGATGAGCTCCCCCGCCTCGCCGTAGGCCAGCACGCGCTTGGCCGCGCGCCTGAGTGCGCGCCCCAGGGCGGTGTACGGCTCGCCCTTGTGCCGTCCGCCGAGGAGCACGACGGTGGGCCGCGTCATCCCTTCGATCGCCACGAGCGTGGAGCTCACGTTGGTCGCCTTCGAGTCGTTGATCCAGAGCACGCCGCCGAACTCCCCCACCGGCTCCAGCCGGTGGTCGAGTGCGCGAAAGGTACGCAGGCCCTCGGCCACGTGCTCGCGCGCCTCCGGCGTCGAATGCGCCTCGTCCGCCACCGAGACGGCGAGCACGGCGGCGAGCGCGTTCGCCACGTTGTGATCGCCGAGCAGGTGCAGTCGATCGCGCGCCAGCAGTGGACTCCCGCGGAGCACGAGCTGCCCCGCCGCGCGGTCGTAATGCGCTTCGACCGCCGCGTCGCGCAGGGAAAATCGATAGGTATGGCCCGGCAGTCCTCCGGCCGCGAGCGCCCCCGGGCGGCGCTGCGGCAGCGCGAGCGTGAGCGGATCGTCCCCGTTGAGCACCCAGAGCGACGTGGCCGACGCGTTGCGGAAGATGAGCGCCTTGTCGCCGTAGTAGTCCTCGACCGACTCGTAGCGGTCGAGATGATCGGGCGCGAGGTTGGTCACCACGCCCACGGCCGGCGCAATGGAGGGCGTGTCGTGCAGTTGGAACGACGACATCTCCAGCGCCAACCACGCGGGCGGCCGGTCGCGGAGGGCGATCTCCGACACCGCGGTCCCGATGTTCCCCGCGTCCACGGCATCGTGGCCGAGCGCACGCAGCACGTGGCCGGTGAGCGCCGTCGTGGTGGTCTTGCCGTTGGTGCCGGTCACCGCGATGATGCGCGGCCCGTGCATCACGCGCAGCGCTACCTCGACCTCGCTCACGATGGGCACCCTCGCCTGACGCGCGGTCGCGAGAGGCGCCGCGCCGGGGGGCACGCCAGGGCTGGCCACGACGACGGCGGCGCGCGCGATCCGCTCGAGGTCGTGCCGCCCGGCCTCCGCGGCGATCCCCGCGGCCGTCAGTCGCTCGGCCGCCCGACGCGGGGCATCGCCCGCCGCGCCATCGGAGGCGTAGACGCTGGCGCCCGCGCGGGCGAGGAGCAGCGCCGCACCCGCGCCGCTCCTGCCGAGCCCAACGACCGCGATCTCGCCGCGCAGCCACTCCTGCGGCAGTCCTTCGTGCCGTCGATTCACCGCAGCTTGAGCGTGCTGAGCGCGATGAACGCGCAGAAGATGCCGAGGATCCAGAAGCGGATCACGACCTGCGACTCGGGCCACCCTTTCAGCTCGAAGTGGTGATGCAGCGGCGCGCGGCGGAACAGGCGGTGCTTCTGGGCGTACTCGAGCCCGTGCCGGCGCCGCCGGTACTTGAACACCACGCGCTGGAGGATCACCGAGGCCGTCTCGGCCACGAACACGCCGCCGATCAGCAGCAGCAGAAACTCCGACTTGAGCAGGATCGCGACCACACCTATCGCCCCCCCGAGCGCCAGCGAGCCGGTGTCGCCCATGAACACCTGCGCCGGATGCGCGTTGAACCACAGGAAGCCGATCGTCGCGCCGAACACCGCCGCACAGAAGATCGTGAGCTCGCCCGCGCCGGGCATGTAGTAGATCTGGAGATAACTACTCGTATCCACGCGCCCGATCACGTACGCGAACAGCGCGAACGTCCCGGCGGCGATTCCGCACAAGCCCGCGGCGAGCCCGTCCAGTCCGTCGGTGATGTTCACCGAATTGGTCGCACCCGTCAGCAGGAACGCCACCCACGGCACGTACATCCAGCCGAAGATCGGCACGACCAGCACGTACTTGTAGAACGGGAGCGTCGTCGACGCGCCGGGAAGGGGCGGCGCCAGCTCCACCTGCCACAGGAACACGCCGAGGATGACGCCGAGCGACACCTGTCCGAGCAACTTGTGCCGCTCGACGAGCCCGGTGTTCACCTTCCCTTCCCGCTTCTGCTTGAGCTTCAGGTAGTCGTCCCAGAAGCCGATCGCGCCCATGTACGCCATCGTGAATAGCGCGACCCACACGTAGATGCTGTGCAGCCGCATCCAGAGCAGCGTCGGCACGATAGCGGCGATCAGGATGATGATCCCGCCCATCGTCGGCGTGCTGGACTTGCCGGCATGCGTGTCCGGCGTGCCCTCGCGCACCACCTGGCGCACGCGCATCCGGCGCAGCCGCAGAATCACGCCCGGGCCCACGAGGAACGCGACGAGGATCGCCGACACCGCGGCGCCCGCCGCGCGGAAGGTGATGAAGTTGAACAGCCGGAGCGCGCCCCAGTATTCCTGGAGCGAGATCATCAACTCGGTGAGCACGTGCGCGAGGCCCAGTCGGAGAGGTGAGGAACGAGGCGCTCGAGCCGCACCCCGCGCGAGGCCTTGAGGAGAATGACGGCGTCCGGCGACAGGCGCGGCTCGAGCAGCGGCCACAGCTCGTCGACGTCCGACGCGGTGACGATCCGCGCGTCCCCAGGCGCCACGCGCAGGAGCGCGTCGGCCATGTCGCCGATCCCCGCCACGACCTCGACGTTCGCCGCCAGTGCATAACGCGCGACCTCGTCGTGCAGGCGGCCGGCGTGCGCGCCGAGCTCGCGCATGCCGCCGAGCACCGCAATGCGCCGCCGGGCGCCATCCACGCCGGCCAGAAGATCGATCGCGGCGCGCATCGACGGCGGGTTCGCGTTGTACGCGTCGTTGATGAGCGTCGCCGTGCCGAGCGTCTCCCACGCGGTGCGCATCGCGGGGACCGGCATGGCCGCGATCCCCTCCGCCGCATCGCTGAACGACACGCCACACTCACGGGCGACGGCGACGGCGAGGGCCGCGTTGCGCAGGTTGTGCGCGCCCCGCACGGGCGGACTCACCGAGACACCGTCCACCTCGAACCACCCCCGGCCATCGGACTCCACCCCCCATCCGGTGACCGGGAGATCGCCGCCGTGCAGCCCGGCGACGACGACGCGCGCCGCGCGCCCTCGCGCCGCTTCCGCCACCTCCGGCTGCGAGCCCGGCGTGATGCCGATGGGCACGGCGTCGAAGACCGCAGCCTCCTCAGACAGGACCGCCTCGAGCGTGCCGAACCCCTCGAGATGCTCCTCGCCGATCGAGGTGACGACGGAAATGTCCGGATCGGCGATGGCACGCAGCCGCGGAACCTCGCCCGGCACGTTCGTGCCGAGCTCGACGACCGCGATCTCCGCCGACGGCGGCATCGCGAGCAGTGTCAGCGGCACGCCGACGAGATTGTTCAGGTTGCCGGTGGTGGCGTGCACGGCATACACGCGCCCGAGCGCGGCGCGGATCATGTCCTTCGTGGTCGTCTTCCCGTTGGAGCCGGCCACCGCGACCACGGGCCCGTTCCACGCACGACGGTACGCGTGCGCCAGCGCACCTAACGCCACGAGGGTGTCCCGCACGGCGAAGACGGGCACGCCGAGTCCCGCCGCCCGATCCGGCCGGGAGACCACAAGGGCCGCCGCCCCCTTCTCCACCGCCTCGGCCAGGAAGTCGTGCGCGTCGAACCGCTCCCCCGCCAGCGCGACGAACAGGTCGCCGGACGCAATGTGGCGGGTATCGGTCGACACCGCCGTGAGCGGGGCACTGCCGAGGGGCAGATTGCCATCGGCGAGCGGTGCGAGCGCCGCGGCCACGCGATCCATGGTCCAGTACCCGGTGGACGCGGTCGGGGGCGCAGCGCCCTGGCTCACGACCTGCCCCCGGCCGTCATCAGCTCACGCACGATGATCTGCTCGTCGAAGGGATACTTGATGGTGCCGCGGACCTGGTAGGTCTCGTGTCCCTTGCCGGCCAGCAGCACCACATCGTCAGGCTCGGCGAGGGCGAGCGCGCGCGCGATCGCCTCGCGGCGGTCGACGTAGCGCTCGTGGCGCCCGGGCGGCATGCCCGCCTCGATGTCGTCGAGGATGCGCTCCGGGTCTTCCGTGCGCGGGTTGTCGCTCGTGACGATCGCGAGGTCGGCGCGATCCGCGGCGATGCGACCCATGGGCGCGCGCTTGCCCCGGTCGCGGTCGCCGCCGCAGCCGAAGACCACGAGCAGCCGGCGCTGCGCGAACGGACGCACGGCGTCGAGCGCGCGCGCCAGGGCGTCCGGCGTGTGGGCGTAGTCGCGCAGGACGGTGGGGCGCGTGGCAAGGACTTCCAGCCGTCCGGGCACCTGCGGCGCGTTCGTCAGGCGGAAGGCGATCTCCGGCAGCGCGAGCCCCATCCCCCACGCCGCCGCGGCAGCGCCGAGCGCGTTCGCCACGTTGAAGTCGCCGATGAGCGGAAGGCGCACCGCCGCGCGCGCACCGTCGATCTCGAGCGTCCAGTCGCTGCCGTACGGAGTGTAGCGCACGCCGGTGGCCCGCACCATCGCCGGCTCCCGGACGCCAAAGGTGATGGTCCGTGGCCCCGCAGGCAGCGCGAGCCACGCCGCGTCGTCGGCGTTGACGGCCATCACGCCGCCGGACTGGACGAACCCGACGAGCTTCGCCTTGGCGGCGAAGTACGCCTCCATCGTCTGGTGGTAGTCCAGATGGTCGCGCGTCAGGTTCGTGAACACTGCCGCGGCGAACGACACGCCCTCCACGCGGTGCTGGTGCAGGCTGTGCGACGAGACCTCCATCACCACCGATCGCACGCCGCGGTCCACGAGGGCCCGGAACAGCCGCTGGAGCTCGACGGGCCCCGGCGTCGTCAGGCCCGCGCCGCCTTCCATCGCGTCCCCCGGCGACCCGATCAGCACGCCGAGCGTGCCTATCGAGGCGGCGATGGCGCTCGGCTCGTGCAGCAGGTGGCGCAGGATGTTCACCGTCGTGGTCTTCCCGTTGGTGCCGGTCACGCCCACGAGTCGCAGCGTCCGCGCGGGGAACCCGAAGGCCGCGCCGGCGGCCATGGCGGCGGCGCGCCGGCTGTCGCTCACCACCAGCGCCGGCAAGGTGGTGGCGTGCGCGTCCTCGACCACGGCCGCCGCCGCGCCGTGCGCCGCCGCGTCCCCGAGAAAGTCGTGGCCGTCCATGATCGATCCGCGCACGGCGAGAAACAGCCCGCCCGGCGCGACCTGACGACTATCGTCCGCGATGTCGGCCACCGACGGTGGGAGCGCTCCGCGCGTCTCGACGAGGAGCCCGGCGGCGCGCAGCGCCCCCGCGATCGCGGTGACGTCGATCGGCATCAGGGCTCCGCGACGACCCGCACGATCGCGCCCGCGGCGGCGACCGTCCCGGCCGCGGGCGCGGAGGTCACGACCCGCCCGCTGCCGCCGATCCGAACGCGAAAGCCGGCGGCGTGGAGCGCGTGCGCCGCCTCGCGCAGCGGGCGGCCGCGCACGTCCGGCACCGCGCGCGGGGCGCGCGAGGCCGTGTCTGGCGGGAGCGCGAGTGGGAGGGCGAACCGCGCGGACCGGGCCGGCGCCATCTCCTCCGCAGCCGCCGCATCCACCGCTTCGTCGAGGATCGCCGCGTCCGCGACCACGAACGGCGCGGCGGCCGTGTCGGCCCGCGCGCCTGACGACGCCAGTGCCGTGCGGTCCATCGCGGTGCCGGTCGCGGCCAGCGCGGCCTCGATCGCGGCGCGGAATACCGGCGCGGCGATCTGGCCGCCGTAGTACCGCCCCGTCGGATTGTCGAGCTTGACGACGACCACGACCTCCGGATCGTCCGCCGGGAAGATGCCGGCGAAGGAGGCGACGTGGCCATTGTACCGGCCCCCCTCGATCCGCCGGGCGGTGCCCGTCTTGCCCGCCACGGCGTAGCCCGCCGGCGCGGCGGCCGTCGCGCTTCCCGCCTCGACCGTCTGCCGGAGGATCGCCATCACCCGCGCGGCGATCGCCGGGGGCATCACCCGCCTGACGACGCGCTTGCGGTGCCGAAAGCGCGGCGTGCCGTCCGGCGCGCGGATCTCCTGCACCAGCGCGGGCTCCAACAGCTCGCCGCCGTTGGCGATGGCGCCGTAGGCGGCCGCCATCTGCAGCGCCGTGACGGCGACCTCGTAGCCGATCGCGAGCGAGGCGTCCGACTGCTTCGACCATCGGGCGGTCGCGTACAGGGTGCCCGACGCCTCGCTCGGGTATGGCACCCCCGTCGGCGTCCCGAACCCGAAATCCCGCAGGGTCTCGTATTGCTCCGGCCGGGTGAAGCGCTCCGCGAACTTCGCGATCCCGACGTTGCTCGAATGCACGATGACGTCGGTCAGCGTGAGCAGCGAGTCGCCGCGGTGCACATCGCTGATGGTGCGGCCGTGGACGGTGTACTGGCCGTTGCCCACGTTCACGCGATCGTCCGGCGTCACGCGCCCGAGCAGCAGGAGCCGGCTGGCGAACAGCGGCTTGATGGTGGAGCCGGGCTCGTACGGGTCGGTGAGGGCCGGAATGCCGGACACGGCCCGTCCGCGACGCACCGCGGCGAGCGCGCGCACGGCCCCGGTGGCGGGCTCGAGCACCACCATGTCGCCGCCGGCCGCCCCCGTGCTGTCCACCGCCTCGCGTAAGGCGCGCTCCGCGATCTCCTGCCACTGCTGGTTGATGGTGAGCACCACGTCGTCGCCGGGCCGCGGCGGCACCGTGGCAAACTCCGGCGATCCGCGCTCGCGCCTGACGCCGTCCCGCACCTTCACCTGCGCGCCCGGCGCCCCGGTGAGGTATTCGTCGAGGGCGCGCTCGAGTCCGTCCGTGCCGCTCCCGCCGGGGGAGGCGCGGCCCACGAGCCGCCGGGTGGAGGGCCGGCTGGAGTACCACCGCTGGTAGACCGGCTCGAGCACCACGCCGCGCATGCCCCGCAGCTCCGCCACCGCATCGTGCGGGAACAGCCCGGGCACGTGCAGCCAGACGCGATCGGGGTCCGTCGCCTGACGAACGAGGGCACGCGGGAGCTTCAGCTCGCGCAGCGTCGTGGCGAGCGCCGTGCGGTTCCGCACCTCGCGCGGCGCGATGCCGATCCTGACGTACTCGATGTTCCGCGCGAGCGGCGCGCGCTCGGCGTCGTAGATGCCGCCGCGCGGCGCGGGGATGGCCACCGTGTCCGTCTGCTGCCGCTGCGCCACCGAGGCCCAGCGCTCCCGTTGGAAGAGCTGGACCTGCGCCGTGCGCGCGATGAGCAGCACGACGAAGAGCATCAGCGACGCGTGCACCAGGAAGAGCCGGGCGGGGCGCGGCACCTAACGCTCCGTACGCGGCCTGGGGAGCACCACGTACTGCGAATCGGTCGCCACCGTCATCCCCAACCGCCGCTCCGCGATCGGCGCGATGCGCCCGCGGCTCTCGGCCTCGCGCACCTGCGACTCCAGGCGCGCGCGCTCCGCCTCCAGTGTCCGGCGGCGGTCGGCCAGCGACTCCAGCGCGCGCTCCGCCTCGACGCCGACCGTGCGCCGCCACACCACGAGCAGCGCGACGACGAGGAAGGCGACGAGCGCCAGGGCGAGCCGGGAGCGGCCCCGGCGCTTCACGCGGCGCGCCGCCATCCGCGCACGCGCGCGCTCCGCGCGCGCGGATTCCGGGCGATCTCCTCGGGGCCGGCCGTGATGCCGCGCGGCGCCACCCGCTCGCCCAACGGCTCGCCCCGGCAGGTGCACACCGGCTGGCGCGGCGGGCAGATGCACGCGGCGCTCCACTCGCGGAACGCCCGCTTGACCAGCCGATCCTCCCCCGAATGGTACGTGATGACGGCCATCACCCCGCCGCTCGTCAGGCGATCGCGCAGCCGCGGCAGCCCGTCGCGCAGCGCCTCCATCTCGTCGTTCACCGCGATTCGCACCGCCTGGAACAGGCGCGCGAAATCGCCCGGACCGGTGCGTGGCCCGAGCGCACCGCGAATCGCTCCGACCAGATCGTCGCTGGTGGCCATGGACCCCGACCCGCGACGCCGCACGATCTCCCTTGCCAGGCGCATCGCGCGCGGCTCGTCCGCATACTCGCGGAAGATGCGGCCCAGCTCCCGCTCATCGGCGGTGCCGAGCAGCGTGGCGGCGCTCACCGGCGCGCTCGCGCCAGCCATGCGCATGTCGAGCGGCGCACCCTCCCGGAAGGAGAACCCGCGTTCGAGCGCATCCAGCTGATGAGAAGACACCCCAAGGTCGAGGAGAATCCCGTCGAATCGGGCGCCGTCGAGCGCCGCGATGTCATCCACGTTCGCGAAGTTGCCCTGCACGGCGATGAACCGCCCGACCTCCTCGTGCTCCCGCAACCGGAGCTGCGCGGCCTCCAGCGCATCGGGATCGCGATCGAGGCCCGTCACCGTCGCGCCGGCGGCCAGCAACGCCGCCGAATGCCCGCCGCCGCCCAGCGTCCCATCCAGCACGCGCGCTGCGCCAGCGAGCATTCGCAGCACTTCCTCGACGAGGACCGGCGCATGATATGCACTGCTCCACCGCTCGCCGTTCCCGTGCGGGGCATGCATACTACGTGGTCCTCGTTCGCAGCGTCAAGCGCACTCCCTCCCACCTCGAACGTCATGCGCAGCACCGGCGGCACCGATCGCAAGCGCCTCTGCCTCATTCTGCACGGCGCGCGCTCGGAGCTGCCAGCACTTCGGCATCTCGTCGCGTGGGTGCGCGAGAAAGGACACACCGTGGACGTGCGCGTCACCTGGGAAGGCGGCGATGCGGAGCGGTTCGCGCGGGAAGCCGCGAAGGCGACGCCCCCGTTCGACACCGTCATCGCGGCCGGCGGAGACGGCACCGTCAACGAGGTCGTGAACGGTCTGTCGGGCAGCGACATGGCCTTCGGTATCATTCCGCTCGGCACGGCCAACGACTTCGCGCGTCAGGCGGGGATTCCCGACGACGTGGATCATGCGATGGACGTCGTGCTCCACCACCCCGCCGTGCGCATCGACACGGCGCAAGCCAACGGCCGCCGCTATCTCAACGTGTCGGTGGGTGGCGTGGCCGCGGAGGTCACCGCCGAGACGCCGGCCGATGCCAAGGAATCGCTCGGGGTGCTGGCCTACGCGCTGAGCGGCCTGCGCAAACTCACCGACCTCGACCCCTACACCGCCCGCTTTCGCGGACCGGACTTCGATCTGCAGTGCAAGGTCCTGCTGTTCGCGGTCGCGAACGGGACGCACACGGGCGGCGGAAGCCGCATCGCGCCGAAGGCGAGCCTCACGGACGGGCTGCTGGATCTCTGTGTGGTGGAGGCGCTGCCGCGCGGCGACATCGGCCGCATGCTGCTCAAGGTGCGCCGCGGGGAGCACCTCGGCGAGGACGGCGTGCACTACGTGCAGCTCCCCGAGGTCGTCGTCTCCGTGCGGCGCCCCATCGTCGTGAACGTGGATGGCGAGACGACGGAGGCGCGCCGGTTCGTGTACGCCGCCCGACCCGGCGACCTGCGGATCCACCTGCCGCCGCGCGAGTCGGACACATAACGCGAACCGCTGGGACCGAATGCGGCACGGCCCCGGCATCGGAGCTCCGACACCGGGGCCGTGCGCGCCCATCCGGTCGTTCGCGATCAGCGGCAGTCTCTGGCGACCTGCCCCTCGACCGCCGGCTGGAACTGCTGCGCCGACTGGAGAATCTGCCCGGCCTGCTGCGGCGCGATGGCGCCGCCCACCGGGATGTTCAGCTGCGCGATGAGCAGATGCTGCTGTGCCATCTGCGCCAGCTCGCAGCGCTTGGCCTCCTGGTTCTCCTGCGCGGCACTCGCCGCCACCTGGAACGCGGAAACGCCCAGGACGAACTTCAGCTGCGGGTACGTCTGCCCCATCGCCGTCTTGACGCTCTGCTCCTGCGCCACGGTATCGGCGACCGAGAGGATCCGCACCGCTCGCAGGAAGTCCTCACGATTCTTCGAGTCGTTGCCGGCGCGGTACGATTGATTGCCGATGATCAGCAGGCGTTGCGCGATCTGTGCCTTCGACGTGGTATCCGAGTACTGGATCGCCGAGCGCAGCGCGGCGACCGCGCTGTCCGGCTGCTGCATTTCGACGAGTACGTCCGCGAGGGCGAGCCATCCGGCCGAGTTGTTCGGCGAGATGGAGAGCGCGCGACGCGCCGCCTCCGCCGACGGTTGCAGCTGGCCCGCGTTCTTCAGCATCCGCGCGTGCAGAGACCACAGGCCGGCGTTGTCCGCGTACTTCGCCACGCTGCGCGCCGTAATCTCGGCCGCCTTCTGCGGCTGGCTGTCCGTCGCGTAGGCGATGGCGAGGCGCTGGAAGAACAGCGTGTCGGTCGCCGCGGTATCGGTCGCCAGCAGGTCCTCGCCTGACGCGATGGCTTGCTTCCACTCACGCACGGTGAGGTAGATCAGGAACCGCAGGCGGAGCAGGTCCGGGTCGCCGGGATTGGCTTCGACCGCGGCCTCGATGATCGGGATCGCGCTCCGCGCATTCCCCGCGGCCGCGAGGTAGTTCACGACCTCCGTCTGCAGCGCGATGTTCGTCGGGTCGAGCGAAATCAGCTTGGTGTACGTCTCGACGGCGCGCGTGGTGTCCTGCGCGAGGGCGTGGGCACGTGCCGAATACAGCAGCGCAAGACGGCTGTTGGAGTCGATCTGCAGCACCTCCTGCGACAGCGCGAGAATCGAGTCGGCGGAGGCCGAGTCTTCGACGAGCGCGTTGATCATGCAGAGGCGGCCGAGAGTCGCCTTGGGGTATGCCTCGATCGCCGCGCGGGCATGCTGGCGCGCCTGGCCGAGGTTGCCATCGCGGATCGCGTTCTCGCAGGCCTGGTTGGCCTCGAGCTGCCTGCGGGCCTCCTTGAACTCGCGCGAGAAGGCCGTCGCCACATCCAGCATGCGGGCGCCGGTGAACGTGCCGATGGGCTGCACCAGGTTGTTGTTGCGCGTCAGCACCATGTTGGCGGTGAGGACGAAGCCGTCACCCCCCTTGTTGATGCTGCCCTCGAGATACTCATCGGCGCGGAGCTGCTGGGCGAGCAGCTTCGCGGTCACGCGCTCCGGCGCGTTGTCGCAATTGAAGCCGGACGCCTCGAGGAGGGCGCAGATGTTCTCCTTCGAGATCACCCACAGGTCTCTCGTGGCGAAGTCCTGCCGCAGTCGCGAGCGGATAGCGTCGGCCCCTTGCACCCCCATGCCCCGTTCGGTGGAGCGCAGGGTGGGGACCATGAAGCGGGACGTGCCCTCGGGGGGCGTCAGCACCTGCCTGCGCTGCGCCTCGGGGGTCGCCGGCGACACGAGCGCCGCAGCCACCACCAGTGCACCCAGCACGCGAGCCGGGAGTGTCGATGCCGTCACTGTTCCGTTCCTCCAGAAGTCTCGCTCAGTCTACCCCGAACCCGGGTGTCGGGGTCCGCCTGCCCCATGGGCGAAGAGGGATTCGAACCCCCGACATCCTGCGTGTAAGGCAGGCGCTCTAACCGGCTGAGCTATTCGCCCCCGCGAAATGCACGACGCGCGCCGAAAGGCACGCGATGGCATGCCCAGCGGCGAGACCTGCCGTCTTTCCGGACGTTCCGATGTTTACGACTTGAGTATGGCGGCCGGTATGAGCACGCAGTAGCCGACTACCAACAGGATTGGTGCCAGCGTTTCGCCGCCCCGTATGAGATCGGCATAGCCGGCGAGCAGGGCCAGTGCGGCGGCCCCCCACCAGAGGAGCGCACGGGAGCGCGTTCCCGATTCCGATTTGAGCATGGTCGGGTAAGTGTAGGAGGGGCGTAAAGTGGTGTCAATCGCGCGATGCGCGACGTGCGATGCGCGAGGCCGGCGGCGGCGCGAACCCGGGGACCAGTGGGAAGTGGAGTGCGTGCGGGTCACGCGCCATGCGGACCGCGCTCGTCCCCCGGATCGACGGGCGGCGAGTTGGGGGCGTCGGGAGACGGTTCCCTGTCCAGCGTGCCGGGTCCCGCGTCGCGCGTCCCGCTTCCCGCGCTCTTCAGCAGCTCCTCGAGCGCGCTCTCGCGCGCCGCGCGGTCGGCGGCCTCATCCGCCGCAACCAGCGCCGCGAAGCGCCGGCGATCACGGCGGCGCCGCGCGATATAGAGCGGCAGAATGAGCAGCGTCAACAGGCCGAGGGCGAGGGTCAGGTCCGCGAACAGCGCCAGCGCGCCGTAGCGCCGCATGGTCCGCTTGCGCCACTGCGCATCGAAGCCATCCAGCGTCACCCCGTAGGCCTCGCGCACAGCGCGGTCCAGTGAGCCGTGCCGCTCCCAGTACTCGAACAGCAGCGTCAGGCCGCGCTCCGGGTCGAGCGCCGCGAGGTCGCTCACGGCTCGATAGGCAAGCGCGTACGCCGCGCCGGCCTGCGACGATCCGCCGGCGAACCATCGGTCGAGGGAGTCGAGGGTCGGCAGCCCGCGCACGAGGAGCGCGAAGCTCGTCGCCAGCACCTCGTCCCTCCCCCATTCGCCCGCGGCGAACGACGCATACCCCTCGTCGAACCAGCGCGGGGGGCGGTTCCCCAGCGCCTCGTGCAGTGCCAGGTGCGCCAGCTCGTGGCGCGCGACGCGCATCGGATCGCCGGCCGACGATGGGGCCGCGCTCCCCTGCAGGATGATCCGCCGCTGCTCGGGAAAGGCGATCGCCGCGCCCCACTCGGGCGCGTAGGGGCCGATCCATTCCCGAAACTTCTCCGCGTCAGGCGCGATCGCGATGAGCACGCGCTCGCGCGGGCGCGGGAGCCCCGGAAAGGTGTCGCGCGCGGACGACGCGGCGAGGAGCGAGCGCGCGAGCGTCTCGTCCCGGGGATACGCCGCGATGGTGATGCGGCCGGCGCTCAGCCGGAGCGGCGCCTCATCCTGCGCGCTCGCCGCGAGCGGGTGGAGCCAGGCGAGCAGCGCTAGGCAGAGGGCGACACCGCCGCTCCGCGCTCCGCCCGCTCCAGCATGTCCGCGCACCGCTTGGCCCATGGATTGAACTTGTTGGCGTCCGCACCGCGCCGCCACGCCTCCAGCGCGCGGTCGCACACGCCATGGCTCCAATGGGCGCGCCCCAGATGATAATAGGCCTCGATGAGGTTGGGGCCGAGCGCGATCGCGCGCTCGAGGAACGCGGTGGCGTCATCGAACATCTCGCGCTCCAGATACACCAGCCCCATGTAGAAGTGCGCGTAGAGCGCCGCCTTCCGATCCTCGGCGCGCATGGCGCGGGACAGATGCTCGATGGCCTCGCCGAAGATCTCCCGCTTGAGGCAGATGAAGCCGAGGTTCACCCGTGCCATGGCGTTCGCGGGCTCGCGCATCAGCACGCGCTGAAAGCTCAGCAGCGCCTCGTCGTACTTCTCCTGATGCATCTGCGCCCATCCCAGCAGCGCCTCGGTGCGCGGGTCGTCCGGCGCAAGCTCCAGCGCGCGTACGAGCGCCCGCTCCGCTCCCGCGTGGTCCCCGAGCGCAATGAGGCTCCAGCCCTTCTCGACGAAGGTGGAGGCGTTGAGGTGGTCGGCGTGGACGGCGGGCTGCACGCCGGTGAGCCGTGGCGCCGGCGCGGGATCCGCCGTGGGCGCCGGAAGCGCCTTCCACTGCGCGGCCAGCCGCTTCACATCGTCCTTGAGACTCGTGAGGCTGCTCGCCGCCTGTTCCACATCCTGGAACAACGCGAGGATCTCGACCCGCAGCGCGTCGCGCTCCGCCGTCGCATCTGACCGCGCCAGCCGCGCCGCCAGCGCCGCATGACGGCGTCGCAGCGCGTCGTGCTCCGCCTCACCCATGCGCTGCGGCAGTGGCCTGCTGCAGCGTCAACCGCTCGTCCGCCGCGAGGAGGCGCTGCACATCGAGAAAGACGATGAGCTTGTCGTCGAGGCGCACGATGCCGCGAAGGAACTCGCTCGACAGGCCGCGAAACAGCGCTGGCGGCGGCGCGAGCTGCGCGGCGGCCACCGACACTACCTCCTGCACGGCGTCCACCACCACACCGATCCATTCGCCCTCGCTCGCCAGCACGAGAATGCGCATCTCGGGACGCGGGGCCACGTCGGGCAGACCGAACCGCCGCCGGAGGTTCACCACCGGGATGATCCGGTGCTGATACTCCAGCACGCCGTCGATCCACGGCGGCAGGTTGGGCACGACGGTGGGAGACGCATGACGAAGCACGCGCTCCACGGCGAAGATGTCGGCGGCGAAGTAGTCCTCGCCGAGCCGGAACGTGACGATTTGATGAGCGGGAGCGTGGCTCACGCGGCCTCCGCGGTTGCCGGCAGCGCGCACGACGCGACGAGCGCGTGCGCATCCAGGATCGTGACGAGCTCATCGCCGAAGAAGGCGACCCCCAGCACCAGACCGTCGCCCTCGCCTGATGGCGGCGGACGCAGTCGAGCGCGTATCAGTACCACGACGTCCTGCACGTCGTCGACGACGATCCCGACCCGGCGATCGCCGGCGCGCATCAACAACAGCACGCCCGCCTCGGTCGCGTTCTCCACACGCAGCGCCGCGGCCGGGGAGTAGACCGGGACCAGGCGCCCACGCAGGTCGAACACGCCCAGCATGGCGTCAGGCATGTCCGGCACGCCGTGCACCCCTTCCAGCTCCACCGCCTCCTCCGCCGCCGCGAGGTCGAAGGCGAACGACTCCGCACCGATCCGGAAGAGCAGCAGCTCCACCTCGCCCTCGGTGCGGGCGAGCAGCTCGTGCACCGACCGGATCCGCTCGACCGCGCTTTCGTCAGGCTCGGCCGGCGCCTCGGGTGCCGCGTCCGCCAGCTCCGCCAGCGCGACCGCGACCGCCTCCGCGTGGCCGTCGAGCGACGGGCCGCCGGGATCGGCGTGAGGTGCCGACTCCGCCGGCGCGGCGTCAGGCGCGGCAGCCGCCGGATCGTCGCCGCACAGCACCACCGCGCCCTCGGCGTCGCCCGCCGGGGCGCGATCCTCCGGCGGCGACGCCTTGCGGCGCGAGCGCGATCTCGGCTTCCTGGGCTGGCTGGCCATGCGACGGACGGGTCGAAGCGATGCGGGCCGCGGACCGGTCCGCCACACGAGAAGGACAGTTTTGCGTGGAACGGGGTCACAACCTCGCCGCGAGCGATCGTCGGGCGAGCGACGCCACAATGGTCTCGGCCACGGCGCCGAGCGGCACGACCCGCTCCGCGCCGGCCGAGATGGCCGCCTGGGGCATGCCGAAGATGATCGAAGTCTCCTGGTCCTGGGCGATCGTGAGGCCGCCGGCTTCGCGGATCGCCCGCACGCCGGCGGCGCCGTCGCGACCCATCCCGGTGAGCACCACGCCGATCGCGGCGTGGCCGAACAGCTCCGCGACCGAGCGGAACAGCGGATCGGCGGCGGGACGCACCCCCCAGACTGGCGGGGTCTCGTCCAGGGTGATCGACGGCACGCCTCCCTCGCCCTGGACGCGCAGATGGTAGCCGCCCGGCGCGATGTAGATCCGGCCGTTCACGATCGGCTCGCCGTGCCGCGCCTCCGCCACCTCCGCCGCGCTCTGCGCGTTCAGTCGCTCCGCCAGGCTGCGGGTGAACCCCGCCGGCATGTGCTGCACGATGAGCACGGCGGCATCCAGGTCCGACGGCAGCCGCGGAACGACCTCGGCGAGCGCGCGCGGGCCGCCGGTGGAGCATGCGATCGCGACCATGCGCGCCACGTGAGGCGATCCGCCGCCTGACGACCGGGCCGCGAGCGGCGACGGCGCGACATACGGCCTGGCGAGCACCGGCACGCCGCCGAGATTCACCTCGCGGCACGCGCGCAGCGCCTGGAGCAGCCGGTCGCGCACTGGACGCAGGTCGAGGCTGATCTGCCCGGCTGGCTTCCGCACGAAATCCACCGCCCCGAGCTCCAGCGCGCGAATCGTCAGGTCGTCGGCTTCACCGGAGGGGAGGCCGCTCAGCATGACGACGGGGCGCGGCGCCTCACTCATCACGTAGCCGAGCGTCGCCAGGCCGTCGAGCTCCGGCATCTCGATGTCGAGCGTGACGATGTCGGGGTCGAGCGTGTGGACCTTGCGGAGGGCGTCGAGCCCGTTGCGCGCCGTGCCGGCCACCCGGAACTCACCCGTGCCATCGACGAGCTCGGAGATGAGCTTGCGCATGAAGGCGCTGTCGTCGACGACCAGGACGGTCGGCCGGCGTCCTCTAGACGACGACTTCACCGCGCCGTACCGAGCGGACGCGCATCGTGCCGTCCGCCACGTGGAAGTAGACCGAGCGTCCGTAGTGCCCGCCGA
>DATHUW010000174.1:0-3088 GCA_035461825.1 Gemmatimonadaceae bacterium | reverse complement strand
CCAATCCCCAATCCCCAATCCCCCAACTAGTCCCTCGCCAGCAAACGGGCTAACTTTCACTGCTTATGTTCGACGAGCTCAGCGAAAAACTCGACGCCGTCTTCACGCGGCTCCGCGGTCGCGGAGTCCTCTCCGAGAGTGATATCAAGGAGGGGCTCCGGGAAGTCCGGCGCGTCCTGCTCGAGGCGGACGTCAACTTCCAATTGACGCGCGAGTTCCTCGAGCGTGTCGAAAAGCAGGCCGTGGGGGTCTCGCAGCTCAAGACCGTCTCCCCCGGCCAGCAGCTCGTCAAGATCGTCCACGACGAGCTGGCGACCATGCTCGGCGAGAAGCGCGAGGGCCTGCGGGTGAGCTCCGTGCCTCCGACCGTGGTCATGATGGTCGGGCTGCAGGGATCCGGGAAGACGACCACCGCCGCCAAACTCGCGCGCCGGTTGAAGAACGAGGGACGCTCGGTGCGACTCGTCGCCGCGGACGTATACCGGCCCGCCGCCATCGATCAGCTCGAGACCCTCGGCCGCCAGCTCGAGATTCCGGTCCATAGCGAGCGCGACACGACGGACGTCGTGCGCATCGCCAAGCGCGGGATCGACCAGGCGACGCGGGCGCGCGAGCGCGTCGTGATCGTCGACACGGCCGGCCGGCTGCAGATCGACGAAGAGATGATGCAGGAGCTGCGGTCGCTCAAGGAGGCGATCCGGCCTGACGAGATCATGCTCGTCGCCGACGGGATGACGGGGCAGGACGCCGTCCGCATCGCGCAGGGCTTCGACGAGGCGCTCGGCGTGACGGGCGTGGTGCTGACGAAGATGGACGGCGACGCCCGCGGTGGCGCCGCGCTCTCGATCTACGGCATCACGAAGAAGCCGATCAAGTACATCGGCGTCGGCGAGAAGGTCGATGCGCTCGAGGAGTTCCACCCCGACCGCATGGCGGGGCGCATCCTTCAGATGGGGGACATCGTCTCGCTCGTCGAGAAGGCGCAGGAGTCGTTCGACGAGGATGAGGCGAAGAAGCTCGAGAAGAAGGTCCGCAAGCAGGGGATGGACCTCGACGACTTCCTCGTCGCCATGAAGCAGATGCAGAAGCTCGGGCCGATCGAATCCATCCTCGGCATGCTGCCGGGGGTGAACAAGAAGATGCTGTCGCAGGCGAAGATCGAGCCCAAGCGGATGAAGCACCTCGAGGCGATCGTGCTCTCGATGACGCCGGCCGAGCGACGGTCGCCGGGGATCATCAACGGCTCGCGGCGGGCACGCATCGCGAAGGGCGCCGGGCGCCCGGTGAGCGAGGTGAACAAACTGCTCGACCAGTTCAAGCAGATGCAGAAGATGATGAAGCAGTTCGGGGCAGGCGGCGGCGGACGGATGGGGTTGCCGCCGGGGATGATGGGGGGACTGAGATAGGGATTGGGGATTGGGGACTTTGCGTATGGCGCACATGCCAATCCCCAATCCCCAAAGCCGGGTGCGTCCACGGATTCCCCGTGCGCGCGATGAGCTCGGATGCAGCACGGAAACCCTGACGGGAGAATATCATGGCCGTTCGTATCCGTCTCCGCCGCGGTGGGCGGAAGAAGAACCCGATGTACCGGATCGTCGTCGCCGATTCGCGCAGCCCGCGCGATGGGCGGTTCATCGAGACCATCGGACACTACTATCCTCGTCAGGCGGAAGGCGGGCTCGCCGTCGAGGCCGAGCGCGCGAACTACTGGCTGGACAACGGCGCGCAGCCGTCGGACACGGTGCGGTCGCTGCTGCGCCGTGCGGGCGTGCTCAAGGAGCGGCACGAGTCGCGCGTCGCCGCCAAGCGGGCCGGCGCGGCCGTGCCGGTCTCCGAGGGCGGCAGCGACACCTGACGTGCCTGACGCGCCCACGCACCTGATCGTCGGGCGCGTGCGGCGAGCCCACGGCATCCGCGGCGACCTCGTCGTGGAGCCGCTCACCGACGCGCCGGACGCGATCTTCGCGCCCGGCCGTCGCGTCTTCGGCGGCGACCGCGCCGGCGAGCTGGGCGATGGCGTCGCGCTCGAGATCGCGCGCGCCACTTCCTTCAAGAGCGACCGCCTCATCCTCCACTTCGTCGGCATCGACGATCGCACCGCAGCCGACGCCTGGCGCGAGCGGTATCTGTTCGTCCCGGCCGACGAGGTTGTGCCGCCAGGCGAGTCCGAGGCGTTCCTGCACGAGCTGCCGGGCATGCACGTCGTGCTCGACGACGGCACGCCGGTGGGCGAGGTGCTGGACTACTACGAGCTGCCGCAGGGCGTGATGGTCGAAGTCGAGTGGAAGGGCGCGCGCGCGGCGATTCCGCTCATCGACGCCTTCGTGCGCGACCTCGACCGCGACGCGAGGCGGATCGTCATGCAACTGCCCGACGGTCTGCTCGAGTAGCCATGCTGCGCGTCACGATCGTCACCATCTTCCCCGACTTCTTCACGGTGCCGCTGGGCCTCAGCATCCCGGCGCGCGCGGCCGCGGCGGGGGCGGTGCAGTACCGCGTGGCGGACCTTCGCGCGTACACCCACGACCGGCACCGCACGGTGGACGACTATCCGTTCGGTGGCGGTCCCGGCATGGTGATGAAGCCCGAGCCGTTCTTCGAGGCCCTCGACGACCTCGGCGCCGGGCCGCCGATCGTGCTGCTCTCGGCGCGCGGGCGCCGGTTCGCGCAGACGGATGCGGTCCGTTTCGCGTCAGGCAGCGAGCTCACGCTGCTCTGCGGTCATTACAAGGACGTCGATCAACGCGTGGCGGACCATCTCGCGACCGAGGAGCTGTCGGTCGGCGACTTCGTGCTGTCGGGGGGCGAGCCGGCCGCGCTGGCCGTCATCGACGCGACCGTGCGCCTGTTGCCCGGCGCCATGTCGGACGCCGAGAGCGCGCGAACGGACTCGCACTGGGAGCCGGGGCTCAGCGCACCGAGCTACACGCGGCCGGCGGTTTACCGGGGGCACGCCGTGCCCGACGTGCTGCTGTCGGGCGACCATGCTCGCATTGCGGCGTGGCGGCGGGCGGAGGGGGAGCGGCTGACGCGGGAGCGGACGGGTTCAAGGGACGAGGAAGAGCGGGGAGGGGTCCAGGCGCCA
>DATHUW010000173.1:0-1664 GCA_035461825.1 Gemmatimonadaceae bacterium | reverse complement strand
CAGCGAGGTAGCCCACAAGTGCCGCTTACGAGCGGTTGCCCATTGTCATGGCCGCGTCCCGAATCCGCTCGAAATCGCTCCGGTCCCACTGCCCCCTATCGCGCGGCGAGACGAGGGGGCTTGAGTAGCTCCAAACGCCGGATCTGCGACGTCGGTGCCTGGCGCCTGCGCTTCCGACCCCGTCGGAGCGTCAAGGATCAGGTGAATCCGGATCGTCAAGCATCAGCCGGAGTCGGACACGGGCGCGTAGCTCTGCGCTGCCGAATCTGGCTCTATCTGGTCAAGGGCGCCGGCAGAGCCGGCGCCGGCCCGGCCTTGCGGGCGGCACCTGCGGCGCCGTCCGCGGCCGGGCCCCCGTCGTGGTCCAGTCGGGCGGACGCACGAGTCGAGTCCTATGACGCCGGTGTTGAGCTCGACACGTCGTCGCCGACGATGCGGGTCCCCGGCCGGGGTTCGTACAGCGGCGCGGAGACGGAGCACACGTCGTCGCGTGGGCGAGCAGTCCCGCCCGGCGTCGACTCTCGCGCGGTGCCCCCGCCGAATCGATGCGTCACGCGCGCCATTCCCGGCGATGTGCCGCTGCGTCGCGCTCTTTCGCGTCCTGTGGCTGGTGGCGTCGGTACCCTTGCCGCCAAGCGAGGTTGTCACACGGAGGAAGGACGTGGACCAACCGCACGGGGGAGTCGCCGGGCGCCGGCGGGCAGCGCTCGTCAGCGCCGCGGTGATTGCCGTGGTCGTCGTCGCGGTGGTCGTTGCAGATCATCTGGCTGTCGGTGCTGGCGACGGCGATGAGCCGGTCGCGACTGGGGGATCGCCAACGCCGGCTCCCTACACCGGCTCGCTCCCGGAGTTGCCGCCTAGCGACGCGGAGCGACGCATCGTGACCGATCCGGACGAGCTCGAGGACCTGATCGGTGAGGAGGCTCGGGCGCAGGCCCCACTCGTCGCGGTGGCGGACGAGATCCAGCGGGTGGTCGAGGAGCACGACCTAGACGGCTTCGCGGGGATTGCCATCGATGACGAGGCGGGCACGGTCACCCTCTACTGGAAGGGTGAGCTTCCTGACGAGATGGGCTCGGTGATCGCCGCGTCCGCGGTCACCGTTGATGTCCATCCGGCCGACTACACCGAGGCCGAGCTGCTGGCCGAGGCGGAACGGATCGCGCGTCTGGGCACGACCCGGTCTGGCGCGGCGATCCTCCAGGTCGGGCCACTCGATGACTACAGCGGCCTGATGGTGGTCCTCGACTCGGCCGCAGCGGCGCGCCGGGGCGACCAGGAGATCGACAGTCCGGTGGATTTGGAGTTCTCCACGGGCGAGCGCGCCGTAGCCCTAGGGGGATGACACTCAAGCGCGGCCGCCCACCCGCCTGGCGACGCTCGCCATAGGCGTCGGTGTGACAGAACGCTCCTGATCGGGAGACCGCAGCCACTTCCCTAGCGTCGTACGGCGCACCCCGGCGGTCAGCCGCCGGCCCGCGCCGTCCGCGAGACCGTTGGCACCGCACCGAGCGGCAGATATGGCGCGCTGGCGTTTAGATCTCGCAGACGGCGATCGAGGCGGCGTCACGCCGTGCCTTGTCGGTCGCCGTCGCCAGTTCTGCAAGCGGCGTGTAGGTCGTGTGACTGGTGTCGAGTCCAAGCGCGTCGGCGTCAACGCGGTT
>DATHUW010000172.1:0-2954 GCA_035461825.1 Gemmatimonadaceae bacterium | reverse complement strand
CGCGATGGCCGCGGCGGCGGCCGCGCTCGTAAGGCTCTTGATCAGGGTCGTCATGGCTGCCAATCCTCAGAAAGCTCCGGCCAGGCCGGAGGCGAAGGACTCCCGCGAACCGCGGAAGTCGGAAGTGGTGTTCGCAATGAGATCCGAGAGGCTCGTGGTCGCGAGCGCGGCCTGGATCGAGTTCTTCACCATCGTCCAGCGGTCGTGCGCGGCGCAGGGTATTGCGGGGTCGCACACCCGGTTGCCGAGCAGGCACCGGTCGGTGCGCGGGCGCTCGGCGAAGATGGCGGCGACATCGGCCACGGAGATCGCGTCGGCAGTGCGCGCCAGTGTGAAGCCACCGGCGGGTCCGCGGGTGCTCGACACGAGGCCGGCCTGGGCGAGCCGGTGCAGTGTCTTGCTGGTGTAGTTGGCCGGCATGCCAGTCGCCGTGGCAATGCGCTCCGACGGGACCGGTCGCCCAGGCCCCTCGCGCGCGAGGACCAGCAGGGCCCTCAGTGCATACTCGGCGGTCCTGGTGATCATCGACGCCCTCCATGTGAACGCGATATTCGCATGGAGATATGATGTTTGTTTGGGAGCCCTCTGGCCGTCCGCCGACTGCCGGAAGTTTTGTGCGGGAAACGCCGGCGCTTCGGGGACGCTCGGGACGGCTTAAGGCCGAACTCCCGAGCGCCGGCTGTAGGTAAAACCCCTACGTTCGGTGGAACACGGGCGGAGCCCGCGACGCACCCAAGCCGATCGTTGAAAATTCAACGGGTGCCGTGCCAACGCTCCGAGCTGTCGCACCGGGCGATCAACGCGCGAGGGGGGCGTCGAGGAAGGCAAGGAAGCATGCCAGAAGAGACCTACACGGAGAAGGCAAGCACTGGTGATCGGTACGATCGCCCGCCGAAGCCGGGTCGCGGGCCTGCCTTCTTCCTGAGGTTCCGCGCTGCATTGCTCGGAAATGCCGGACAAACCTCTTTGTACCGCCTTGTGAAGTACCTGTAGCGGAAGTGCGAGCAACGGATCGCTCCATGGAAGCATCTAGACCGTTGCCATCAGGATCCTCCGCGGCTCCGCGGCTCCGCGCGACAACAAGCGGAGCGCAGCTTCAACGTCGGCTTCATCCGGCCAGCGAGGACGCCTGGGTGTCCCACCGCGATGAGACCAATTTTCTTCCCGAAGATCCGCGCTGCGTATCCGGCAATGCCCGGGGAACCCAGACGCGCTGCATGACGCGCCGCCGGAACGCAAGGTCGCGGCGTCCTCTGTGACTCTCTTCGTCCGCTGTTGTGAGAAGCTGTTGGCGATGCCTGACGGTTCGATGACTCCGCGGACACGCGTCGGAATCCGATGACGCGCAGCGAGCCAGATTCAGGTCTCGCGGTTGCGCCTGACGACTGAGAGATGCCACGTCAGGACCACGGCGGAGAGGAATAGTCCCCGCGTTCGGTGAGGGAGCGCAGTAGCGCCGACGTGCCCGCCCGATCGGCCGGGTGGGTGAGTCCCGCCCAGGGCCCGCGCACCGCGATGACTCGCGGAACCAACGCCGAGTGGGCGAGCAGCGACGCGACCACGTCCGCGATCCGGAGCTCGGCGTGAGGCGCCGCGGTTCGCCGGAACTCGTCGAGCGCCGCGGACATCGCGGGCAGCACGGCGGGGGTAAGGCCCCACAGGTTCATCGAGACCAGGGTGTCCGGCGACAGTCGGCGTGCCGGCGCGTTCTCCGCGATCACACCGCCGTCCGGCGTCGCCACCAGGTCACGAAGCTCCTCGATGCCGGCAAGCGTGTCCGCACGGACGCGAAGCGCGGCCCGATGCACGCCGCCTGCCTCGGAGAGCGTGTCGCCGAGGCGAAATCCGGCGACCACGCACTGCGGCGTCTCGAGATGGAGCGGCGCCATCGCGCGGATCACCGCCGTCAGCGACGCCCTTCCATAGAAGTCGTCCGCGTTCGTTACGACGAAGGCGCTGCGGAGCAACGGCGCGGCGGCGAGCACTGCGTCGACGGTGCCCCATGGCGCTCCGCCGGGCGCCCGAGGGGCCTGCGCGACGAGCTCGATCGACAAGCGGGGGGCCCACCGGGCCCGGAGCCCCGACTCGAAGCGCGCGCGCTGCTCCTCGCGGATCACGACGACCACGCCGCCGACGCCCGCGCGCTCGGCGTCCGCGATGGTGAAGTCGAGGATTGTCGCGCCGTCGGCCAGCACGGGCTCGAGTTGCTTGGGGCGGCCGAAGCGCGAACTCGCGCCGGCGGCGAGGCAGAGGAGGGTGGTCATGGTCGCCGGGAGGAATCTCGCGGCCCTGCGCGCAGCGTCAACCGGTCCGGTATTGTCCAGGACATGGCATTGACAACTGGGAAAGCACCGCCGACCTTTCACCCTATGGAGAAACGAATCCCACCCGACCAGCCCCGCCACCCGATCGGGGTCGTCAGTGAGCGGACCGGCCTGTCCTCCGACGTGCTGCGCGTCTGGGAGCGGCGCTACGGTGTCGTCAGGCCGGCGCGGGCAGAGGGCGGCCAGCGCCTCTACAGCGATACCGACGTCGAGCGGCTGCGGCTGCTGCACATCGCGACGCTCGCGGGACGGAGCATTGGCCGCATCGCGCACCACACGACCGAGGAGCTCGCGCGGCTCGTGGACGAGGATGGCGCGGCGCGCGCGGCGCTCGATGCCCGACGCAACGGCGCCGCGGGCGCGCTCGCGGACGAGTGCGTCGACACGGCGCTGCGCGCGGCGATGCACCTCGATGCGTACGCGCTCGACCACGAGCTCCAGCGCGCGCTGTCGCTGCTGGGGCTGCAGGCGTTCCTCACCGGCGTCGCGGCGCCACTGCTCCGCGCGGTTGGGGAAGAATGGCACGCCGGCCGCCTGACGCCTGCGCACGAGCATCTCGCGACGGATGCGGTGCGCCGCGTCGCCGGCGAGGTCGTGCAGGCGTTAGGTCAGCGCAGCGGAGCGCCCGCC
>DATHUW010000171.1:0-9384 GCA_035461825.1 Gemmatimonadaceae bacterium | reverse complement strand
CGAGCTTCCTGCTCGTCGTGGGCATCGTGGCGCTGGTCGGCTACCTGATGCCCATCTACTGGCTCGAGCGGGCAATGCGGTTGCGGCAGGAGCGGCTGCGCCGCGCGTTGCCTGACGGTGTCGATCTGCTGGTGCTCTGCGTGGAGGCGGGGCTGGGCCTCGATGCGGCGATCCTCCGCGTGGCGCGGGAGACCAAGCCGGTCCATCCGGACCTGTCGCGCGAGCTGCTGGTGGTGAGCCGCAAGGTGAATGCGGGCCTCACGCGCGGGGATGCGCTGCGGGCTATGCACCAACGGACCGGACTGGAAGAGGTACAGGTACTGGTGCAGAACCTCATCCAGTCCGAGCGGCTCGGCAGCAGCGTGTCCAAGGTGCTCCGTGTGTTCTCGGAAACGCTGCGCCGGCGGCGGCGTCAGGCTGCGGAGCGGAAGGCGTCGGTCGCGCCGATCAAGATGACGTTCCCACTGGCGATCATGATTCTGCCGGCGCTGTTCGTGGTCATTCTCGGGCCGGCGGTAATGCGCATCATCTCGTGGTTCGGACAGAACCAGTGAGCGACGGGAGAACCGTGCTCGCAGCCTGGAGCCGGGGATCGCGCGCGATTGGAGGGGTCCATGCGAACGAATGAGCGGAAGGGGTCGATCGTGGTGCTGGTGGCCGTGCTCATGGTCGTGCTGCTCGGCTTCGGCGCTTTTGCGATCGACATCTCGCAGATGCAGGCGTACAAGAGCGAGCTGAGGCGGACGGCCGATGCAGCTGTCCTCGCCGCCACGCTCCAGCTACTGCACGAGACGCAGCACGACTCCGCGCGGCTTGAGGCCGATCGCTCGCTTGCCGACAATGCGGTCTTCGGCGACGTGGCGACGATCACGACGTTCGAGTACGGCCGCTGGAGCGATACCACCGGGTTCGTGCCGCTCTGCTCGAGCGGCTGCTCGGCCATCGCGAACGCCGTTCGACTGGAGCTCGCGGGTCCGGAGCAGCGTTTCTATCTCGCGCGGCTCTTCGGTCGGTCGAACTTCACGCTCTCGACGACGGTCGCCGCGTGGCTTCCGGTCACCGCGACGCCGTGCGCGGCACCATTCGCGATCCAGCTCGCGAACTGGCCGCTCGGGTTGCCGAGTGAGGGTCGGCCATCGGCGACCGTGCTTCGCAACTTCCCGATGCGTTTTACGGTCAAGCGCCTGGCGCGTCCGAGCGACGCACCGGATTCGACCTACGGCGCGATCAACCTGCCGCCCTATCCCAGCAGCCTCGGAAATGGCGTGGACAACTACGCGTTGAACCTGTCGCTGACTCTTCCGTTCGCGCCGACGTGTCACCGTCTACTGCCGCTAATGCAGGTGCAGGCCAAGATCGGTGGCTACAACCAGGAGACCATCGACGGCACGAGCGCGGGTGGAGGACTAGTTCGCTTCTGCGCGAACCTGACGGGTGACGCCTGTTATGGAAGTGGGGGACAGATCGGCCGGGCCGTGCGCGTTCCCATCGTCCAACCCGTGCCGGCCGGCGCCGCCTGCCTCGACGACACGAACGTGATCTTCGATGAGGACCGCCTCTCGACGGGGGGGGCGCTCTGCTACGAGGTGGTGGACGTGGGCACGTTCGTCATCATCGGTGCGACGATCGACTTGTCGGAGGCGGGCGAGGTGTATGCCCAGTACGCGGGTCGCGATACCATCGGGCCGGCGCGCGGTTACGCGCAGCGGCCGATTCTCGTGCAATGAGCGCGAGCGCATGCGACGATGAGGCTCCGTTTCGCAGTCGCAATGCTCGCGCTCGCCGCGCCGGTCGTTCCGGTCGCAGCGGCACAGCGAGCTGCGCCACCTCCGCCGTCGTGTTCGGCTCCGGCGGACTCCGACCTGCCCGCGGTCCGGGCCGGCCGGCGCTCGCTGGCGGTGCTCGCCTTCGACACCCCCAGCGGCGACCAGGCGCGGCACGACCTCGCAACGGCGTTAGGATCGCGCGTCTCCCGCCGGCTCAGCGCCTTACGCCCGCGTGACGTCATCGCGCGCCCCGGGCGAACCGGCGCCTCCGGCAGCGGTCTGAACCGGCGCGCCGGCGTCGAGGCGCGCTACCTCCTCGCGGCCACCCTCGAACCCGACCGCCCCGGCGTCTCGCTCTACGTCCGACTGCTCGACGGCAGCACCGGGCGCGAGATCTGGCGCGGCCGGTTCGCCCGTGCTCGCGAACGCCTGCACGAGCTCGAGGGCGCCATCGCTTCCGCAGTCGCGGCGCGCACCCTGAGCGACCTGACGAACGAGGAGGTGCGCGAGATCTCCGCTCCGCCCACCCGGAACCCGGCCGCCTACGCGCGATTCCTCGCCGGCCTGCAGGCATCCGCGAGGCGAGGTCGGCCGAGCGCCCGGAGCGCCATCGAATCCTACGACGCGGCGTGGCGCGCCGACCCGGCGTTCATCGATGCGTGGATCCATCTCGCGGCCGCCTATTCGCGCTTTCTCGACACCGACGGCATCGCCGCGCGCGACGCCGACGCGATGGTCGCCGCCGCGCTCACCGCCACGGACCGGGCGCTGGCGCTGGACGCCGGCCGCAGCGAGGCGTGGGTCGTCCGCGCCGACCTGCTCCAGCGTCGCAATCCTCGCGCGGCGTCGGCGATTCGTGAGGCATACGAGCGCGCGCTGGCCGTGGATCCCGATGACTGGGAGGCGCACCGGCGGCTCGGCGCGCTGCTCGCGTACGTGGGCGAGCACGAGCGGGCGGCGACTCACTTCCGGTCCGCGCTGTTCCTGGAACCGGAATACCCGGGCGCGCTCACCGACTTCGCGGAGATGCGACTCACGCAGGGTCGCTACGGCGAGGCCTGCGCGCTGCTGAATGCCGCGCTCGAGGCCAACCCATCCGGGATCGACGCATACATCCTCCGCGTGCTCGCGCGCATTCCGCTACGGGAGTTTCGGGCGGCGTGGGGCGACGCGGAGACGGCGGTGCGGCTCGGCAGCCCCACGCAAGGCGAGGCGGTGAGCGTGCTCGTCGATGTCGCCGCCGAAGACGTGACCGGAGCGCGGGCCCGCGCCCGGCAGCTCGCGGAGCGGCCGATGGTCCGGTCGCAGCGCGCACTGTCCGTGCGTGAGGCACAGCTGCTGGCCTTCGCGTTCGTGGCGGTGGGGGAGCGCGCGCTCGCCCTGCAGGCGCTGCAGCGGGCGCAGCCGCGCGGCGCACGACTCTGGTCGGTGCTGCAGCATGCGCGACTCCAGCCGCTGCGCGGCACGACGGCGTACCAGGTCTTGCTCACGGCCACGAGTCCGTTCGAGGATCAGCCCTGATGCGCGGCGTCGAGTCGAACGGCCATGACGCGCCGCTCGCGACGATGCCGCTGCACCGGAGCATCTGCTGGCGACCGCTCGGCGACTCGTACTTCCTGCTCGCGGCCGTGCTCGGCGACCAGCGCACGCACTACCCGCTCTTCATCACGCAACAGGCGCTGATGGAGGTCGAGGAGCAGCGGCTGGCGATCGAGGACGAGTATCCCGTCGTCGGATTGTTAGGGGGGGTGCTCGCGCGGAGTCCGGAGCGGGGCTTCCTCTATCCGACGATCACCCGGGTGGTGCCGATCCGGCGCGTCGAGGCCGGCGAAGAGGGGCGGCAGGCGTTCCGCGGCGCGCTGCACCGGGCGCGGGTGCACCTCGCGACCTGCGGCGAAGAGGTCGTGGGGTGGTACCGTTCGCGGGCGGCGGTCGGGCGGCGAATGATCGCGGGCGACGAGCGGCACATGCTGGAGCACTTCCCGAAGCCCTGGCAGACGACGCTGATCATCTCGCCCGACTGCCACGGCGCCTTCTTCCGCTACAAGCTCGAGGCGGAGCGGAGCTTCATGGTCCCATTCTACGAGCTGGTGGACGAGGAGACGCCCGTCGCCGTGGACGCGTCGGTGCTCCCCTTTCTCGGGTACTCGGCGCGCGATCGCGCCGCCTATCCGGAGACGGCGCCCATCGAGCTCGAGGATGCGCTCCGCATCGAGAGCGAGGAAGAGCTCGGGCCGTTAGGCAGGCGGTTCCTGCGGCAGCTCCGGAGGGCACTGCTCGGCGACGCGGGCTGAGTCGGGAATCGGGAATCGGGAATCGGGAATCGAGACCGACCATCGCGAGCATTCCCTGCGCCTCTCCGCCTTAGCTCCGTACCCACCGCGCCACCTCTCCCATCGTCGGCCGCTTGCCATACATCAGCATCCCCACCCGGTAGATCCGGCCGGCGAGCCAGACGACGCCCAGGCAGCCGGCTGCCAGCAACAGCACCGCGAGCGCGATCTCGAGCGGCGACACCGGCACCACGGACATCCTGAGCGGCATGACGATTGGCGAGGAGAACGGCAGAAGCGAGAGCAGGCGAGCCAGTCCGCCATCCGGCCGCGTGACGATCGCCTGCAGGAGCGCCACACTCGACACGAGCAGCAGCACCACCGGCAGCTGCGCCTGCTGAGCCTCCTGCTCGCTGTTGACCATCGCGCCCACGGCCGCGAACAGCGCCGCGTAGAACACGTAGCCGAGCACGAAGAACAGCAGGAGCACCCCGATCATGGCGGCCGAGATGTCGGGCAACGGGACGCTCGTCTGCTCCACCCCGAATCGTGCCAGGAGCGGCTCGCGGATCTGATACAGCAGGAAGCCGCTCGCCACCCAGAGCACCAGCTGGGTGAGGCCCACGCCTCCGACGCCCAGCACCTTGCCGCCCAGCAACGTCGACGGCCTGACGGACGCGAACACGACCTCCGCCACCCGCGTCTGCTTCTCCTCCATGACGCCGCGGAGCACGTTCTGCCCGTAGAGGAAGATCGTGAAGTAGAGGAGGATCGCGACGACGAACGCGAAGACGATGTTCACCCGGCCCGAACCGCCGCGTCCGGTGCTCGTCAGGCGCTCCGTCTCCAGCCGCAGGCGCGTGCGCGCAATGCTCGAGGCTTCGAGCGGGTCCATGCCGGCGCGCTCGAACCGCATCGCCAGCACCTGCTCGCGGACGATCCGCGTCAGTTCGTTCATGTCCGCGATCGTCGAGGCGTTCGTCCCGACGTACCGGGCGCCGGTCCCCGCCACCGTCGTGGAGTCGACCACCAGGTAGCCGCGCGCGCGGCGCTGGAGCACGGAGTCCGTGGCCAACGACTCCGCCGCCGCCATCTCGGCGGGAGCGATCGGGAGCACGCGCGTGCCGCCGCCGTCCGAGCCGCCGATGCCGCCCAGCGCGCCCGAGACCCGGTTGCCGAGGTCGGTGCCTGACGCGTCGAGAATGAGGATGTTGGCGACGTTCACCGACGCGCTGCTGCGCTCGGCCACCAGCGGCGGCACGATCATCAGCGCGCCGAACAGCACGGGCCCGAAGAACGTCGCGATGAAAAACCATCGCGTGCGCACGCGCTCGAGATACTCGCGCTTGGCGACGACCCAGAGTTTAGCCATGGCCGCTCATCCCCGTCTCGACGCCGCTCGCGCCGACCTTGTCCAGGAAGATCTGGTGCAGCGATGGCTGCACCAGCTCGAAACGCTGGATCGCCGCGCCCGTGTCCACCAGGCGCCGAAGCAGCAGGCCCGCATCGGCATCCGGCGTGAGCTCGATCTCGATCGTGTGGCTGGAGTCGTCCACTCTCCTCACGAGCGAGCGGTCGGCCAGCACGCCGCGCACGCCCGCATCCGATCCGCCGTCGAGCGCGAGTGCGACGTGGCGCGCGCCGTCCCGGGTCTTCACGTCCGCCACACGACCATCCAGCACCTTGTCGCCGCGGGCGATGATGCAGACCGAATCGCACATGCGCTCCGCGTTCTCCATGAGGTGCGTGCTGAAGATGACCGTCTTGCCCCGGCGCCGCAGGTCGACCACCGTGTCCTTCAGCGCCTGCGCGTTGATCGGGTCCAGGCCGCTGAACGGCTCATCAAGGATTACCAGCTCCGGGTCGTGTAGCAGCGTGGCGATGAACTGCACCTTCTGCTGCATGCCCCGCGACAGCTCGTCCAGCTTGGCCTCTCCCCAATCCTTCTGCGCATCGCGGAGCGACAGCCGGTCCAGCCACTCATCGATGCGGGCATCGGCGGTCCGGCCGTTCACGCCCTTGAGCTCCGCCATGAATCGCAGGAGGCGCCGCACCTGCATCTTCTTGTAGAGTCCCCGCTCCTCCGGCAGATACCCAACCCTGTCCAGCACTCCGGACTCGCTCGGCGGTCGCCCGAAGATGCGGACGGTGCCCTCGTCCGGGGCGATGATGTCGAGGATCATGCGGATCGTCGTCGTCTTGCCCGCGCCGTTCGGGCCGAGGAGCCCGTAGACGGAACCGGGTGGGACCGTGAGCGACAGATCCCGCACCGCCACGTGCCCGGCGAATCGCTTCACGACGTGCTGCAGTTCGACAGCTGGAGTCACGGGGGTGCGGGTGAGAGGGGTTGGGGCCCCCAGGGTGAGGGGATGAGGGCTCAGGTGTCTAGGTCAGGGAGGTCCAACGGCAAGTGGAGAGTGCCTGCTTCTCGTCCCTGTTGCCGAATTGCGCCAATGCAGCGCAGAAGAACGTGAGACCTCCGACGAGCGCGCGCTCGCCGGGAAGTTCGGGCATCTTGCGCCCCGTGTCCAGCGAAAGGAATATGCGGGCGCACGATAGGTACAGCCTCCCATTCCCATACGAATGCCACACCGGATTGCTTCACGGAGGCGCATCGCCGCCTCCGCGCTCGTCCTCTGGGCCGCGGCGTGCTCGCCCGGCGATCGGGGGAGCGAACGCGGCCCGCTCGTCGTCTACAACGCCGGCAGCCTCGCGCTTCCGATCCGGGCCGTGCTCGACAGCTTCTCGGCCGCCACGGGCATTCCGTACGAGCAGGAGAACGCGGGCAGCCTCGAGACCGCTCGCAAGATGACGGAGCTCGGCAAGATTCCCGACGTCATCGCGCTCGCGGATCACGAGGTCTTCCCGGCGCTGCTCGTGCCGGAGCACACGACGTGGTACGTGCGATTCGCCCGCAACCGCCTGGTCATCGCGTACACCGACCGGTCGCGCTTCGCCGGCGAGATCACGCCGGACAACTGGCACAGGATCCTGCTTCGCGGTCGGATCGAGACGGGCCGCGCGGATCCGAACCTCGATCCGGCGGGGTACCGCGCGTTGCTCGCGATGCAGTTGGCCGGCACGCATTACGAGGACCCGGACCTGGCCACTCGTCTTTTCTCCGCCGCCCCGGAGCGCAACGTGCGCCCCAAGGAAGTGGACCTCGTGGCGCTGCTGCAGGCGGGGGAGCTCGACTACGTGTGGCAGTACGAGTCGGTGTCGCGCGCCGCCGGCCTTCGCTACGTGCGGCTGCCGTCCGCCGTCGATCTCGGATCGCCCGATGATTCCGCGGCCTACGCCTCCGCCGTCGTCCGCGTGGTCGGCAAGGCGATCGGCGACTCGATCGAAGTGCGAGGCAGTCCGATCGTCTACGGCTTCTCGATTCCACGCGACGCGCCGCATCCGAAGCTGGCCCGGGCGTTCGCGTCGTTCATGCTAGGCGCGGGCCAGCACATCATGCGGGGCGCGCACCTGCCGGTAATGGAACGCCCCGCGCTGGTCGGCTCGGGCGCGCCGGGCGAGATCGTCGCCGCCACCGGGGCGCCGTGACGCCACGCGCATGAACGGCGGCGTCGGGTCGCGCGTGGGTCCCGCGCACCGCCTGGCGAGCGTGTTGGCGGCGATCGCGGCATCGCTGCTGCTGCTCTTCCTGTTCGCGCCGCTCGCCGAACTGATCGTGCTCGGGGGGGCGAGCGGTGTACGGAAGCTCGGCACCGACGCCGAGCTGCGGGGGTCGCTCGCCCTCACGGCGCTGACCGCGACCACGGCCACGGTCCTCGGGATCGTCGGCGGCACGCCGCTCGCCTATCTACTTGCGCGTCGATCGTTTCGCGGCCGTGCGATCGTGGAGGCCGTGCTCGACCTCCCCCTCCTGATTCCGCATCCGGTCGCCGGCATTGCGCTGCTGCTGGTGCTCGGCCGCCAGAGCGCCGTGGGCGGCACGCTGCTGGACATGGGGATCCGCGTGGTGGGCTCGCCCGTCGGGATCGTGTGTGCCATGCTCTTCGTGTCGGCGCCGCTCTACATGAGCGGGGCGCGCGAGGCGTTCGCGCGAGTGGATCCCCGGTACGAGGCCGTAGCGCGGACCCTCGGCGATCCGGCGTGGCGCGCCTTTCGACGAATCACGCTACCCCTTGCCATGCGGGGGCTCATCTCCGCCGCCGTCGTGATGTGGGCGCGGGCCGTGAGCGAGTTCGGCGCGATCGTGATTCTCGCGTACAACCCGAAGGTGGCGAGCGTGCTGAGCTACGACCGCTTCACGAGTTTCGGGTTGCCCGAGGCGCTGCCGGTGGCCGCGGTGCTCGCGCTGCTCGCGCTGGTACCGCTTACGATGCTCCGCGCCCTGCGGCGGGACCGGGCCGGGGACGCCGAGGAGTCCACGGCGTGATCGCGGTGCGTGGCCTCGGCGCGAGGTCCGGGCGCTTCCTGCTGCGCGAGGTCACCTTCGAGGTGCCGCCGGGTGGATACGGGGTCGTGATCGGTCCCGCCGGGTCGGGCAAGACGACCCTGCTCGAGACGGTCGCCGGCATTCGTACACAGACCGCAGGCTCGGTGCAGTTAGGTGGGCGCGAGGTCGGCGCCTTGCCGCCGGAGGAGCGCGGCATCGGCTTCGTGTACCAGCACGCGTTCCTGTTCCCGCATCTGTCGGTGGAGGAGAACATCGCCTACGGCGCCGCCGGCGCGGCGGAGGTGCCCCGGATCGCCGAGCGGCTCGGCGCGGCGCCGCTGCTCGCGCGCGGCGTTCGCTCGCTGAGCGGCGGCGAGCGGCAGCTGGTGGCGCTGGCACGCGCGCTGGCCAGGCGGCCGCCGGTGCTGCTGCTCGACGAGCCGTTCAGCGCTCTGGATCCGCGGCGGCGCACGCTCGTCAGGCGCGAGGTGCGATCGCTGCATCGCGAGTGGGGGATGACGGTGCTCCAGGTGACGCATGACTTCACGGAGGCGGGGCTCCTCGGCGATGTGGCGATCCTGCTGGACGCGGGGCGCGTGCTGCAGTACGGGCCCCCCGAGGAGGTGTTCCGGCGGCCCGCCTCGCCGTACGTCGCGGAGTTTCTCGGCGCGGAGAACGTCTTCGCGGGCACCGTGCGGCATCTTCGCGACATTCCCCCGGACTGGGCGGGCGGCGATGACCTGGGCCGGGCGACCGCCGGCGTGCACGCGCTGGAGTTCACGAGCGGCGGCCTGACGATCCATACGATCGGCGACGCGCCCGAGGGCACGGCGTACGCGGTGATCAGGGCCGAGGAGGTCGTGATTGCAGCGGAGTCGCGCACGAGCTCGATACGCAACCAGTTTCAGGGCCGGGTCGTGGAGATCGCCACGCTCGGGGCGCTCACGCGCGTGACGGT
>DATHUW010000170.1:0-82130 GCA_035461825.1 Gemmatimonadaceae bacterium | reverse complement strand
CCAATCCCGACTCCCGATTCCCGATTCCCGACGACCCCCGTACCTTGCCCTGACCGTGGCCGCCGATCGTCTGTTTTCCGCGCCCAATCTGCTCACCGTCGTGCGGTTTCCGCTGGCGCTGGGATTCCTGGCGACGGAGAGTACGGGCGTCCGACTGGCCATTCTTGGCATGGCCTCTGCCTCGGACATGCTCGATGGGTGGCTCGCGCGCCGGCTTGGACGCACCTCGCGGTCCGGCGCGCTGCTCGATCCGGTCGCGGACAAGACGTTCATGCTCGCGGCCTTCACCGCGTTTCTCGTGCACGGCGAGATCACGCCCGCGCAGTGGGGCGTGCTGCTGCTCCGGGACTTCGCCACGGCGCTGGGCGCCATGGTGGCGGTGGTCGTTCCGGGACTCACCCCGACGACGTTCCGGGCGAGGATGTCGGGCAAGATCGTGACGGTGCTCCAGCTGGCGGCGATCCTCGCGCTCACGCTGGTACCGGGGCACGCGGCCGCCGCGGCCACGATCGTGGGGCTCGCCTCGGTCGTCTGCATTGCCGACTACACGTTGGCCCTGGCGTGGGCGCTCGAGCGCCCCGAATGACGGAGGTCGTTATGCGAAGGATGATGATCGGTCTGGTCGCGGTCGCGGCGGTGGCCGCGTGCGAGGAACGGCACCTGCGCGGCATTGTGGGGACGCCGGGGGGCAGCGGCGCCGCGACGGTCCAGGTGGCCGTGGTGGACGACCCGGCCGGCGCGGAGCCGGTGCTGAGCGCGGGCGCCCGTCCCACGGTCTCGGTGCGGTTCGCGGCGGCGCTGCTGCGCGCGGGTCTCGCCGCCAACGTTCCGGATACGGGCTCGCTGTTCGCGCAGGTGCCGATCGATTCCGCGGGGGGCGCGCTGGTCGCCACCCCGGACTCGGTGCCGGCCGGCAGCTACGCCTCGATCCGCCTCACGCTGCTCGAGGCGACGCTCGCGATGCCAGGTGCGGCGCCGGTGGACCTGCTCGCCGGCACGCCCGCGCCAAGCATAACGCGCGACGTGGCGCGCGCCGTGCGCGACGGTGAGCTGCTGACGCTGCGCATCGATCTCAACTCCGACGGATGGCTCGTGCCCAACCCCACACCGGGCGCGGGTCCGGAGTTCCTCTTCACCGGCGCCACAGATTTTCTCACCGCGCTGGCGGTCACGCTTCCCTGAGGCCAGCGCCAGGGCCGCCCGGACCCTGGCGCTGGCCCTGGCCTGCGGCGCGTCCTCTCTGTCCGCTCAGCGCGCGCCAGCGGCGATCCAGCCGCATCTGCGCGCCGATGCGCGCCTCTCCCGCGAGGCCGCCTGGCATCTCGCGGGGGGCCTGTCCGTGCGCGTGGCCCGCTACGCGCGGGTGGACGTCACCGCCGGCGGAGGTCTGACGGAACGCCCCGGCGGCGGCACGCGGGGCGAGTGGCGCGCGGACCTGCTCGGCCGGTTCGTCCTCGATCCGGAGTTCACCCGGCGGTGGACGATGTACGGCGGCGCGGGCGTCGGCGTGCTTGCGGCGGGCGGCGACGCGCGCGAGCTGCTGCTCGTCGCGTTAGGTGCGGAAGGGCCGCGCTGGCGCGGTGGCGTCCCCTTCGCCGAACTCGGGCTGGGCGGGGGCGTGAGGCTCGGCGTGGGCGTGCGCCGGGCCCACGCGGACCGGCGCTGAGTCGCGGCGCCAGTCCCCAAAAACGGAACGCCTCCCGAGGGAGGCGTTCGAAACCGCAAGTCGTCAGGCCGCCGAGCTTTCCGCGGTCGCGCGAGCCTTCGGGGGCTCGCAGAACCGCTGGCCGAGCGTCCGCAGTTCGGCCACTTCCGGCGCCTTCAGCTCCGGAAACCGCTCCGCGAGATAGGCCATCGTGTCGTCGAACCACTCGGCCTGGTGCTCGGTCGCGGCGTCGATCACGCCGCAGCGCATGATGTGCTGGAGAAGCTCGTCCCGCGCCTGCTCGAACGGCGTCGGAGGCGTAGGGGCGTACCGCTGACGATTCCTGTTCTTTGCCATGAAGTCCCGGTTGAGGTGATAAAGACTGTGCAATATAGCGGTCGCGGCAGGACGCTGCTACCTGTGCTACCCAGACATCACGATTCGTTCCACGATTCCACATCCTCCGCGATCGAACGGCTCTCGAGTGCGCGGGTGATGATCGTCACCAACTCCGCCGGCGCATCCTCCGGGAGAAGACGCGCCGCATCGCGAACCGTGACCAGTGCGCTCCCCGGAATTCCCGCATGCAGCCGAGCCGCGATCGACGGGGGCAGCGTGCGATCGGCCGCCCCGCGGACGATCACGGTTCTGGCGCGGATGCGGAGCAGGTCCGGACTCTCCAGATCCTCCGTGTGCAGCGCGCGCGCGAGATTCAACAGGTGTACGGCGCCGTCCGTGCCCGTGTACGGTGCGAGATAGCGCGCGACGAGCCTCGGAGGCATTCGCTCGTCGGCTGCGACGCTCTCGATCAGCAAGGGCTCCAGCAGACTCGCGGCGCCGAGGATGCCGCGGGCGAGCCGCACGGCGTGCCGCGCCGTCGCGTTCTGGAGCCGCCGCACATCCTCGCCGGGCCACGCCTCGAAGGCAACGGGATTCACCAGCACGAGCGCGGAGACCAGGTCCGGCATGTCGATCGCCAGGCGGAGCGCGATGCCGGCTCCGATCTCCACCCCGACGATCGCGGTGCGATCGAGACGAAGCGCTCCCAGCGCCGCGCGCAGATAGTCGACCTGCGCCGGGATGGAGTAGTCGCCGTCGAAGGGGCGGTCTGATTCGCCGTAGCCCATCGGGTCGACCGCGTAGACGAGCAGCCCATGCTCGGCCAGCGCGGGTGCGATGGCGCGCCACAGGAAGCACGAGGTGCCGAACGCGGGCAGCAGCACGATGGGAACGCCGCCCAGCCCATAGCGCTCGACATGGAGCGCGCCAGGACCGGCCGGCACCTGGAGCAGATCGGCGTCGACGACGGGTTCGGCGCTCACGGGGACTGGAGAAGAGTGGAGGTCGTGCTCGGCGTTGATGGTGTGGGGGGCGGAGGGATGGGTCAAGGGATGCGTCTCTGCCGAGTGGATCCGGTCGCTCGGTTCCCGGACACGTATCCAGGCGCCCGCAACCTCGTCTCTAACCGGGGTATGAACGGCAGCGCGAAACCGCGCGTCGACGAATGCGTTTCGTGATTGCACGGCCGGATTCGGCGGTCTACCTTTCGCGCGTGCACGGTCCGGTCCGCTCGGGTGGGACCGTGCACGCCGCCCGCCTCCGGACGTTCCGAATGCGCTTCGCCGTGCAGGTCGCGGCGGATCGGGATGCCGCCGGCACGTCTCCCGCGACTGCCGGCCGGCGACTGCACAAGCTTTCACCTTGTTGGCAGGCGGTACAGATGTCCGAGCAAACGTACGATGAGAAGCGGGCGCGACGCCTCGAGGAGATGCTGCGCGCCCTGGCGGAGCGCATTCGGGAGCTGGATGCGCGTGGGGAGCTGCTGCGCCACGCGGGCGAGCTGACGCAGCACATCGGCGATGTGCGCAGCGAGCTGTTTCACTACGAGGTACGCGCCACGTACGACACGCCGGAAGTGGCCGAGAGCCGGAAGATCGTCGAGAAGTCCAAACAGACCGATACCGACTGGGAGCAGAGCGAATGGGCGCCGGACGAGGACGACGAGCCAACGTGGTGAAGCAGCGCCGGAATTCGTCGATGCGCAGCTTCTACATCCTGCTGGCCGTCGTGGCGGTCGCGGGCATCGGAGCGATCGTCTGGCAGTCGCAGCGCTCGTCAGGCGGTGGGGCCCGATACGTGAACGTGCAGCCGGGCACGGCGGAAGGCTACCTGCTCGGCAATCCGAACGCTCCGGTGACGATCATGGAGTTCGCGGACTTCGAGTGCCCGGCCTGCGCGACCTGGTCGACGGTGCAGAAGCCCGACGTGGTGCAGCGGCTGATCGAGACGGGGCAGGCAAACCTGCGCTTCTTCGACTTTCCGCTCTCGATCCATTCGAACGCAAACCAGGCCCATAACGCGGCGGCCTGCGCGGCCGACCAGAACCGATTCTGGGAGATGCACGACGCGATCTTCCGCGGGCATCCGGACTGGGCGGGCAACAGCCGGCCGAAGCGGGCGTTCGAGCGCTATGCGCGGGAGATCGGGCTCGACCTCAACGCATGGAACGAGTGCTACGAGAGCGGCACGCACATGCCGCGGATCCTCGCCAATCAGCGCGAGGGCGAACGGCTCGGCGTGAACAGCACGCCGACGTTCATCATCGGGCGTCGGCTGCGGCCGGGCGTCCTCCCGTTCGACGAGCTGAAGGCGCTGGTCGACAGCGCGATGGCCGAATCCAACGCCCCACCCGCGGGCGCCGCGTCGACGCAATGAAGACGCGGATGGGGATCGCCCTCCTGGCCATGGGGGGCGTGATCCTCGCGCTGTACCTCTCGCTGTACAAGCTCGGGGTGATCGGCGAGCTCACGTGCTCCGTCGGCTCCTGCGAGACCGTGCAGTTGAGCGAGTGGGCGACCTTCCTCGGCGTGCCGGTCGCCGTGTGGGGGGTGGGTGCGTACCTCGCGGTGCTCGCGCTCGCGCTGACCGGGTTGCAGCCGGCTTTCGTGGAGTCGCGGATGATCTCCTGGCTGCTGGTGGGGCTGAATACGTGGAACGTGCTGTTCTCGGCGTGGTTGACGTACCTCGAGCTGTACGTGATCGACGCGATCTGCATGTGGTGCGTGGTCTCCGCGATGCTCATGGCAGTGATCCTCGTGCTGTCGCTGCTGGACCTGCGCGCGACGCGCGGGCCGCGCGCCGCACCGGCGACGTAGATCGTCCAGGCGTGCGCGTCGCGCGTCGCGCCTCGTTCCCGCGGCCCTGATGCCCCGCTTCTTCCCAGATTCGATCTTCGCGCGCAAGCTGAGCGAGGCCGCCGAAAAACGGCTCCGGCTCGCGCAGGCGCGTGCGGAGGAGGCCATCATCCGCGCGCACGTGGACAATGCGCTGATGTTCGTGGATGCGCTGACCGAGGACATGAGCTTCGATCGGGCGATCGACACGTACATCCGCGTGATGGGCGTGCCGGAGCCCATGGCCGGCGTCGTGGTCACGCGGGCGCTGGTCGTGCTCGGGGACGAGCTGGTGCCGTACCGCCGCCGACAGCGGGAAGGCGACGGACGGCCGGACGTGCGAATCCGGAGAGGCGAGGGCGGCTAGTGCCGGCCCCGCGAAGCGGGACGAAGGTCGCGCCTCCCGCTCGCTACCCTTCCTTCTCCTCGTACTTCTCCTTCAGGTCCGCGACCACCGCGGGGTCCGCCAGCGTCGTCGTATCGCCTAACGCCCGGCCCTCCGCGATGTCCCGCAGCAGGCGGCGCATGATCTTGCCCGAGCGTGTCTTCGGCAGATCGGCCGCGTAGAAGACGTCGTCCGGCCGCGCCAGCGCGCCGATCTTGTCCACCACGTGCTCCTTCAGCTCGTCGCGTAAGGCAGGCGTCCAGGTCCGTCCGCCACGCAGCGACACGAACGCCGCGATCGCCTGGCCCTTGAGCTCGTGAGTCTTGCCGATCACGGCCGCCTCCGCGACCGCCGGGTGCTCGACGAGCGCCGACTCCACCTCCATGGTGCCGATCCGGTGGCCCGAGACGTTCAGCACGTCGTCGACTCGGCCGAGGATCCAGAGGTAGCCGTCCTCGTCCCGCTTTGCGCCATCGCCCGGGAAGTAGAGATCGGGCCGGCCCTCCCACTTCGAGAAGTACGTCTGCACGTACCGCTCATCGTCGTTCCAGATCGTGCGCAGCATCGAGGGCCACGGCTGCGTGAGCGCGAGCAGTCCGCCGCCGGTCTCGATCCGCTGTCCGGCGGAGTCCAGCAGGTCCGCCGAGTACCCCGGGAGGGGGAAGGTCGCGCTGCCGGGCTTCGTCTCCGTCAGGCCCGGGAGCGGCGAGATCACGATCGCGCCGGTTTCCGTCTGCCACCACGTGTCGACGATCGGACACCGCCCCGCGCCGATGTGTTCGTGGTACCACATCCAGGCCTCGGGGTTGATCGGCTCGCCCACCGACCCGAGGAGCCGGAGCCTCGAGAGGTCGTGGCGCGCCGGGAAGTCCGCGCCCCACTTCATGAACGCGCGAATCGCCGTCGGCGCGGTGTAGAAGATCGTCACCCCATAACGAGCGCACATCGACCAGAACCGGTCGCGGTCGGGCCAGTCGGGCGCGCCTTCGTACATTAGACAGGTCGCGCCGTTCGCCAGCGGTCCGTACACGATGTACGAGTGCCCCGTCACCCAGCCGATGTCCGCCGTGCACCAGTAGACGTCCTCGTCCTTGAGGTCGAAAACGAGCTTCGTGGTCGACGCGACCGCGGTGAGGTATCCGCCGGTGGTGTGGACGATCCCCTTCGGCTTGCCGGTCGTGCCGGACGTGTAGAGGATGTACAGCACGTCCTCCGCCTCCACCGCCACGGGCTCGCAGCGCGACGGGGCGTCGTGCATCAGCCGGTGCCACCAGAGGTCGCGGTCCGCCTTCATCGGCGCGAGCTCCTCTCCCGCATCGCCGATCCGCCGCACGACGATCACGTGCTCAATGCTCGGCGTCTCGGCGACGGCGCGGTCGGCGTTCCGTTTGAGCGGCACGATCTGTCCGCGCCGGTAGCTCCCGTCCGCGGTGATGAGCACCTTGGCCGCCGCATCGTTGATGCGGTCGCGCAGCGACTCCGGTGAGAATCCGCCGAACACCACCGAGTGGATCGCGCCGATGCGCGTGCAGGCGAGCATCGCGACCGCGGCCTCGGGAATCATCGGGAGGTAGATCGCGACGCGGTCCCCATGGCCGACGCCGAGCCCCTGCAAAACCGCCGCGAAGCGGTTCACCTCGATGTAGAGATCCCAATACGTCAGCGTGCGCCGCTCGCCGGGTTCCCCCTCCCAGATGATCGCGGCCTTGTTGCGCCGCGCGGTGGCGATGTGACGGTCCACGCAATTGACCGACACGTTGAGCTTCCCGCCGACGAACCACTTCGCGCGCGGCGGCTTCCACTCCAGGACCGCCTTCCACGGCTCCATCCATTCGAGTTCGCGCGCCTGCTCGGCCCAGAAGGACTGCGGATCGGCGGCGGCCCTTTCGTACATCGACCGGTCGCGGACGCGCGCTTGGGCCTGAAAGTCGGCCGGGGGCGGGAAGCGCCGGTTCTCGCGCAGCAGGACGCTGATGTCGGTCATGGAAGCCGTTGGGGAAAACGAACGGGATGCCGGTGCGGGCGCGGTGGCCCGGCAAGGAGTTCGTAGCGTAGCCGCTGCCCTGCGCTCCGTCCAGCCGAGCGGCCGATTTCGGGCCACATCGCGATCGGCTACCATTTGGCGCAGGCGCGAGGTCCGTGCCGGCGCTCGCTACGGAAAGCGTGGAACGGGACCCGAAGCGCGCAGCGGCCCATATCGACGGCGGACCGGCTCCTGCATATCGACGTTTCCCGTTCCCGTTTCCGTTTTCAGTATCCCGCTTCCGCTTCCCGCAGCACCCGCGGCACCACCCCACAATCTTCTTGCCCCATGACCGCCGAGCTCTGGATCGCCCTCTTCACGCTGCTCGCGCTCGAGATCGTCCTCGGGATCGACAACGTGGTGTTCATCTCGATTCTGGCTACCAAGCTTCCGCCCGAGCAGGAGAAGAAGGCGATCCGGGTCGGCCTCGGCCTGGCGATGTTCATGCGCATCGCGCTTCTCTTCTCGCTCTCCTGGCTGATCGGCCTGACGGCGCCCCTGTTCACGGTCCTTGGAGAGGAGATATCGGGGCGTGATGTGATCCTGATCCTGGGCGGACTGTTCCTGCTCGCCAAGAGCACGTTCGAGATGCACGAGAAGCTGGAGGGCGAGGAGGGTGAGGCCTCGCGCAAGGTGTCGCCGTCGTTCTGGTCGGTGATCGGGCAGATCCTGATCCTCGACCTGGTCTTCTCGCTCGACTCGGTGATTACCGCCGTGGGGATGGTCGACGTGCTCTGGGTGATGGTCACCGCCGTCGTGGTGGCGGTGATCGTCATGCTCGTAGCCGCGCCGACGATCGCAAGCTTCGTCCAGCGCCACCCGACCGTGAAGATGCTGGCGCTGGCGTTCCTCGTCCTGATCGGCGTGACGCTGATCGCCGAGGGGCTCGACCATCACATCCCGAAGGGCTACATCTACTTCTCGATGGCGTTCTCGCTAGGCGTGGAACTCCTGAACATGCGGATGCGCAAGGTCGCGAAACCCGTCAAGCTGCACGACCGCTACGCGCCGGAGGCGCCGGCGGCCGGTCCGCCCGATCCGGTCGCCCAGGCCACGTGATCAACCTCTGGCGCGATCTCAGCCCAGGCTCTCATCCGCCGGACATCATCACGGCGGTGGTGGAGATTCCCGCGGGGAGCCGGAACAAGTACGAGCTCGACAAGGAGTCCGGGCTGATCCGGCTCGACCGGGTGCTCTACTCGGCGGTCCACTATCCGGGGGACTACGGCTTCATTCCGCGGACGCTCGCCGAGGACGGCGATCCGTGCGACGTGCTCGTGCTGCTCAACGAGCCGACGTTTCCCGGGTGCCAGATCGATGCGCGCCCGATCGGCGTGCTCCGGATGTTGGACCGCGGCGAGCCTGACGACAAGATCCTCGCGGTACCGAGTCACGACCCGTTCTACGGCGAGTACTTCGACATCGCCGACATCCCGCAGCACTACCTGCGGGAGGTGGAGCACTTCTTCGGGATCTACAAGGACCTGGAGGGAAAGCGGATGGAGGTGATCGGATGGGAGAAGTCCGAGCGCGCGGCGGAGTCGGTGATGGAGGGGATCCGCGCGTACGAGCAGCGGTATCTGGCGTTAGGTCCGTGAGCGGCGGGGGGCGATGGGGCGGGGGACGAGGAGCGGGGCGTGGCCTCCGGTCTTGTCGTGCGGTGACGGTGCGCAGGGCACCGCGCAACCCCCGTCCCCGTCCCCCGTCCCCCGTCCCTCATTTCGGCGCCACCGCCCCGTGATCCACCGGCTCCACCGATCGCCGCAGGAACAGCCACTCGTACAGCGCCGCCGCCGCCACGCCGCCAAGGATCGGGCCGAGCCAGTAGATGAACTGTCCCTCCCAGAGCCCGGTCGCCACCGCCGGGCCGAACGACCGCGCCGGGTTCAGCGATCCGCCCGTGAGCGGCCCGATGGCCAGAATCCCCGCCGCCAGCGTGAAGCCGATCGCCAGCCCGCCCACCTTCGGGGATCGCGGATCCACCGCCGTCCCGAACACCACGAACACGAGGAAGAAAGTCGCGATCGCCTCGAGCAGGTACGCCTGTCCCGTCGTAATGCTCGTGTCGACCATCGTGCCGCCCGCGCGCGCGGTCATGAAGTCCGCCTCCGGGTACACGGATTTCAGCACGTACGCCGCGATGATCGCGCCCAACAGCTGCGCCACGATGTATACGAGCCCCATGAGCGGCGCGATCCGCCGTGTTGCCAGGAAGCCGATGGTCACCGCGGGGTTCAGGTGGCCCGAAACGCGCATCGTGGCCGTCACCATGACGGCCAAAATGAGCCCGTGGGCCAGCGCAATCTCGAGCAGACTGATCGGCTGCCCGGTCGCGCGGGCGAGGAGGAGCACCCCGCTGCCGACGAACACGAGCGCAAACGTGCCGATGAACTCCGCCACCGCATGCCGGAGCGAGTCTCGCATGATGAGGTCCTCGTCTGAATGTTGGGCCCGCCGACCGTCGGCGGCCAACCTAGGATTCAACGGACAGGGAGGCAAGTGAATCGAGTGTCGAGGCGCGAATGAGCAAGCCGCCAATTCTCCTCATCTCCGACCGGCCCGAGCGGTTCGTGTCGCTGCGGGCCAGCGCCCTCGCCGGGCGGAACGTGCACCTGTGGCTGCAGGGCGAATCGAGCCCGCCTTCCTGGTCGACGCATCTCCGTGGCGACCCCACCCGCGCCGCTACCTACGAGCATCTCCTGGACGGCGACATGCTGGCGATCGTCGACCTTGCCGATGAGGCGCGTGCGACGAAGGCGGCACGTGCGATCTGCCGCGCGCTGCCGCAGGCCGAGGTCGTGGTGCTGGCGCGGCGTCGCGGACGCCGTCATGCCAGCACGCGCGTGGGCATCACGTACATCGACGAGGGCGAGCTCCTCGCCGACGCGATCGAGTCGGTGCTCCGGCGGGCGCAGGCCCGGAAGCGCCTCCGCTCGCTGCGGCGCGCCCTGCGCGGCGCGGGGCGGTGCACGTTCCTCGTGCAGAACGACCCCGATCCGGATGCGATCGCGGCCTCGCTCGCGCTCCGTGCCGCGCTCCGCCTCACGCCTGACGAGTCGCCGATCGTGTCGTGCGGGCGCGTCACCCGTCCGGAGAACCGCCGCCTGCTCGATGCGCTCGGCATCCGCGTGGAGCAGGTGCCGGAGGACCGGCTCGACGAGCGTCGTCCGCTCGTGCTGGTCGACGTTCAGCCCACGTACTTCGGCGACCGGCTGGGCGATGTGGCGGCGGTGATCGATCATCATCCGCCCGCCGGCCGGTACCGAGCCCGGCATCGTGACGTGCGGACCGCGTACGGCGCCTGCGCGACCATGGCCGCCGAGTACCTGTATGCGTCCGATCACGGCGAGGTCGACTCGGCGATGGCCACGGCGCTCCTGTACGGCATCGTCACCGACACCAAGTCGCTGTCCCGCCACACGAGCGAGGAGGACCTCGAGATGTTCGCGCGATTGTTCCCCATCGCCGAACACTCGGCGCTCCGGCGCATTCACCATCCCTCGTACGGCCCGCTCCCACTCCGCCGGCTGGGCGCGGCACTCCAGACGGTCACGGCGGAGCGCGGCGTCGCCTATCTGCACCTGGGCGAACTGCCGCGCAGCGAAGAGCATGTCGTGGCGCAGTTCGCGGAGTTCTGCCTCGGCGTCGCGGGCGCGGAGGTAAGCGCCGTGTCCGGCGTGTTCGGCAGCAAGCTCGTGATGAGCACGCGCGCACTCTCGGAGCAGGCACGGCTGGGGGAGCGTCTGCGCGCAGTGTTCGGCCAGTATGGCGGAGCGGGCGGACATCCGATCATGGCGAAGGCGGTCGTGCGGCTGTCCGCGTGGCGGGCTGCGCACCCCTTCCGCACCGACGCGGAGCTCGCCAGGCAGTTGGGGTCGCTCCTGCGTGACACGTTCGGCACGGGATCGGCCGGTCGCGCGGGCCGGCCGCCGACGGCTCAGGCCGGCGCGGCCGCGAAGGTGGGCGGGGAACGCGGCGGCCGCTCCCGGGTCTCTACGAACAGCGATGCCGCGCACGGCGCGGCGCCACTCGAGCAGCGCGAGGTGTGATGATGAGGCGAAGTCGTACCGCGATCCGGAGCCCGATCGCGCGCCTGACGATCGCGACGGCGTGGCTGGCCGGCCTGACCGCCGTCGTGCCGGCCGCCGCGGCCCAGGGGCCGGTGGCGTTAGGGATCGGCGGAGGTGTGACCGTGCCGCGCGACCGCCTCGAGGGCGCCGCGGACCGTGGCTACCACGGCCAGCTGACCCTCCGGCTCGGCGTGCCGCTCGTTCCCGTTCACGGGCGCATCGATGCGCTGCACGCGCGGCTCGGCGGCGCACCGGGCTCCGCCGCCGACTTCGCGGTGAGCGGGCTCACCGCGAGTCTCGGAATTGATGTGGTGCCGCTCGCGGTGGCGTCGATGTACGTCGTGGGCGGTGCAGGGTACTACTGGTCCCGATGGGACGGCCCCGACGCCGAGCGCGTGCGTCGCGCCGGCTGGAACGCCGGGGCCGGCGTCCGTCTGTCCCTAGGCGCGGTTCGGCTGTTCGGCGAGGCACGGTATCACGTCGTGCGCGGGGATGCGGGCGCGGTGCACTTCGTTCCGTTCACCATCGGGGCCATCTTCTAATACTGCGCGTGGGCGGAATCCTGCGCCCGGCTCCTCCCGTAGGTGAGGCATGTCCGCCGCAACCGTCTCGCCGGAATTCGTCGCGCTGCAACAGGCGCTCGCCGGACGCTACTCGCTCGAGCGGGAGCTGGGCCGTGGGGGCATGGGGATCGTCTACCTGGCGCGGGAGGTGGCGCTCGACCGTCTCGTTGCCATAAAGCTCCTGCCTCCGGAGCGGGCGGCGATGGCCGGGCGGCGCGCGCGGTTCGTGCGCGAGGCCCGCCTCGCGGCCTCCCTCTCGCATCCGCACATCGTGCCGATCCACGCCGTCGACGAGCGCGATGGGCTGGTATGGTTCGTCATGGCCTGGGTGGATGGCGAGACGTTAGGCGACCGTGTGCGCCGGGCGGGGCCGCTCGGCGCCTCGGAGGGCGCGCGCATCCTCCGCGAGGTGGCGTGGGCGCTGGGGCACGCGCACGCACGCGGCATCATCCACCGCGACGTCAAGCCGGACAACATTCTCCTCGAGCGCGGCACCGGGCGTGCGCTGGTGACCGATTTCGGGATCGCGCGCGCGTCGGACTCCGACGGGTCGGACAGCGGCGCGCAACACGCCGGCACGCCACAGTACATGAGCCCGGAGCAGGTGACCGGTGAGGCGCTCGACGTCCGCAGCGACCTGTACTCGCTCGGCGTGACGATGTACTACGCCCTGGCCGGCCGGCTCCCGTTCGAGGGACCCACGACCGTGGCGCTCCTCGCCCAGCACGCGGCGGCGCCGGTGCCGGCGCTCTCCGGCGTCCGGCCGGGGCTGCCCGGCGCGCTGTCCCGCGCCATCGAGCGATGCCTGGCCAAGGTGCCTGACGAGCGGTTCGTCTCCGCGGAGGCGCTCGTCGAGGCCGTGGCCGAGGTGCGCGATCCGCGGAGCGACCTGCCGGCCCCGGTGCGCGCCTTCGTGCGGGAGGCGGACAGTGCGGGCCGCGAGATCGGGGGCGCGATGGTCGCGACCGCCTCCGCGGGGAGCGCGGCGTTCTTCATGTCGTTGGGACGAGGATTCGACTATTCGATGGCCAGCTCGATTCTCGGCGTCACCGCGGTGGTCACGGGCGCGTTCGCGCTCGGCCGCCTCGGCATGCTGATCGCGGGCGCTCGTGATCTCGTGCGCACGGGTTACGACCACGGTGGCGTGCGGGCGGGCCTGGCGCTCGAGGAGCGCGCGCAGGTCGAGGAGACATCGGCTCGCCAGGCGCCTCCGCGGTGGGAGACCATCTCGCTCGGCACGCTCGGCGTCGCGAAGACGGCGCTCGCCGCCTGGTTGGTGACTGCCGACTCCGCGTGGCTGTTCATGCCGGGGCTCGCGGGCGTCGTCGCCATTCCTGCCGTAACGGTCCGGCGCCTCTGGACGGACCTGCGGCGAGGACCGAGCCACTGGTACCGCGCGTTGCGCGGACGCCTCGGTGTGGGAATCTTCGCCATCGCGGCCCTTGGCATGCGGGGACACGAGGAGAGGAAGCCGGTCGCCGGCCAGCCGACGGTACTCGCCATCGGCGATGCGGTGGAGGCACTATTCGCGGCCCTGCCTGACGAGCAGCGGCGCGTTGCGGGCGACGTGCCGGAGGTGGTGCGCAGGTTGGAGTCACACGCGCTTGCCCTGCGAGCGGGTCCGCCGTCGAGCGACGCCGCGGCGCGGCTCGAGACGGTCGTCTCGGCACTGGAGTCCGTGCGCCTCGAGCTTCTGCGGCTGCACGCGGGGGCGGGATCACTCGAAAACCTGACGCGGGACCTCGAGGCGGCCCGGGAGATCGGCCGCCGGGTCGAGGCGATCGAGGAGGTGCGCGAGACGGTCCGCCCGCAGCGCCTCACGCCCGTCGACACGACGCGGCGCACGCCCGCCTAGCGAGCGGTCAGGAGTCGGCGGCGGCGAGCAGCGCTGCCGCGGCGTCCGGCAGGACCGGGGGCGAGAAGAAGTAGCCCTGCGCCTGTTCGCAGCCGAGCTGCCGCAGCGCGACCATCTGCGCCTCCGTCGTCACCCCTTCGGCGACGGCGCGCAGATTGAGCGTGTGCGCGAGCGTCAGCACCGTTCGCACGAGCTGGAAGTGGCGGTCGAGCGCATCCATCTGGCTCACGAACGATCGGTCGATCTTGATCGCATCGATCGGAAGGCGCGACAGGTAGCTGAGCGACGAGTAGCCGGTGCCGAAGTCGTCCATGTACAGCTCGACGCCGAGTGCCTTCAGGTCGTTCAGGACGCCCGTCGCCGCCGTCGGATTCTCGACGATGACGCTTTCCGTCACCTCGAGTTTGAGCGACTCCGGCGCGATGCCGGTCTTCTGGAGGGCCGCGGCGACCGACTGCACGAGGTCCGTCTGCGCGATCTGCCGCACCGAGAGATTCACGGAGATCGACAGTGGAGCACCCGATCCGCGCCGCGTGCGCTGCCAGGCCGCGAGCTGGTGGCATGCCTCGGCGAGCACCCAGTGGCCGATTGGCACGATGAGGCCGGTCTCCTCGGCGACCGGAATGAACTCGCCCGGGCTGACGACCCCGCGCTCCGGATGGTTCCATCGCAGGAGCGCTTCCATGCCGCAGATCCGGCCGGTATCCAGCGCGACGATCGGCTGATAGTGGAGGGTGAACTCGCTCCGTTCGAGCGCGCGCCGCAGATCGGTCTCCGTCTGGAGCCGCGCGAGCGCCTGCGCATGCATGCGGCGGTCGAACATCTCGTACCGGGCCTTGCCCGACGCCTTCGCGCGATACATCGCCATGTCCGCGCTGCGCAGCATGTAGTCAGGCAGGCCGTAGGCGGAGGCGCTGTCCACGATGCCGATGCTCACCGAGGTGAACACCTCGTACCCGCTCAAGTTCACCGGCGCCGCCAGCTCGTGCTGGATCCGTTCGGCGATGCGGCCCGCGTCGCTGATCTCGCTGATGTTCTCGAGCAGAATCGCGAACTCGTCGCCGCCGAGCCGCGCGACCGTGTCTTCGGTGCGCAGACACTGCTGGAGCCGCGCGGCGACGGCGATGAGCAGCTCGTCGCCGACCTGATGCCCCAGGCTGTCGTTCACGACCTTGAAGCGGTCGAGGTCCAGGAACAGGACGGCGAACAGATACTCCTTCCGCCGCTTGGAGCGCGCGATCGCGTGCGACAGCCGCTCCATGAACAACGTGCGGTTCGGCAGGCCGGTGAGCGCGTCGTGCAGCGTGCTGTGGCGAAGCCGGTCTTCGATTCGGATGCGCGCGTCGAGGTCCACGCGCAGGCGCGCTTCCTGGCTCGCGAGCTCCGCCAGTTCCTGGAGCATGGAATGCGGCCGGTTCGCGATGCCGGTGCCGGTGAGCGGCACGAGCGCGCCGATCACGGCGCCGTGTCCATCGCGGATCGGCGCGCCGGAGCTCGGCTCGCCCGTCACGCGCTCGAGCTCGAGCCACGACGGGGCTCGGCCGCCGATGATGACACCCGGCGGAAGTCCCACGGCCGATCGCACGACGCTGTTGCCGAAGTCGTCTCCGGTCACCAGCGCCACTCCCGCGCCGGAACCCGCCGCCGCGAGACGCACGATGCGATCGCAGGTCGGCGTCGGCAGCACGTCGAAGCTGGCGAGCGGCGCGAGTTCTCCGTCAGAAGCCGCGCTGGGCGTATCGTGACCGCGGTCGTCGTCGCCTTCCCCCGCGGAGAGGATGCTGGCGAGTAGCGTTGGCGTTCCCATCGACAGAGGACGCCGGTGCCACGCCCGCGTCACGCAGGATGTTTCTGGTGCGCTCAGTCGGCGCGGCGCATCACCAGCGAGGCATTGATGCCCCCGAAGCCGAAAGAGTTCGACAGCACCGTCTCTGGCTCGGAGGAACGGCCCTGTCCCCTGAGGTAGTCGAGGTCGCAGGCGTCGTCGGGTGTGTCGAGGTTCACCGTGGGCGGCAGCCAGCCCGCTTGCAGCGCCAACGAACAGATCGCCGCCTCGAAGGCGCCCGATGCGCCGAGGGCGTGCCCGTAGTAGCCCTTCGTGCCGCTCACGGGAATACGGTATGCCCGATCGCCAAAGACGCGCTTGATCGCGACCGTTTCGGTCACGTCGTTGAGCGGCGTCGAGCTACCGTGGGCATTGATGTAGCCAATTTCCTCGGGACTCACGTCGGCATCACCGAGCGCACGCTCCATGGCGTACGCGGCCATGCTGGCATCGGGTCGCGGCGCGGTCATGTGGAACGCGTCGTTCGAGGACCCGAAGCCCAGTACCTCGGCGTAGATCGGCGCGCCGCGCGCGATCGCGCGTCCGCGTTCCTCGAGCACGAGCACCACGGCGCCTTCGCCCATCACGAAGCCATCGCGGTCGCGATCGAACGGCCGCGACGACGTCTCGGGTTCCTCGTTGCGCGACGACATGGCGCGGATGATCGCGAACGCGCCGAAGCAGAGCGGCGACAGCGGCGCCTCCGATCCGCCACAGAGCATCACATCCGCGTCATCGTCGCGGATCGCGCGGAAGGCGTTGCCGATCGCGATCGTGCCCGAGGCGCAGCTCATTGCGTTGGTGGAATTGGGACCCTGCACGCCGAACTCGATCGCGATGTTGCAGCTCGCGGCTCCACCGAAGACCATGAGCGCGAGCCCGGGATCCACGTGCCTGAGCCCGCGCTCGAAGTAGACCCGGCACTGCGCCTCGGCGAAGCCGACGCCGCCCAGCGCGGTGCCCATGTTCGCGCCGACGCGCTCGCGGCGTTCGGCGGCGAGGTCGAGGTGCGCATCCTCGATGGCGAGGCGCGCGGCGACTACGGAATACTGTCCGAAGAGATCCAGCCGCTTCTCGCGCTTGCGGTCGAGGAAATCGCCGGCGACGAAGTCGCGGACCTCCGCGGCGTTATGGCTGCGGAACTCGCTGGGGTCGAACTTGCTGATCGACCGGACCGCCGAGCGCTGCGCGCGCAGCCCCTCCCACATTGCTGCCCGCGTGATCCCGATCGGGGTGAGAGCCCCGATGCCCGTCACCACCACACGCCGCCGAGCCATGCCGCCTCCCTCTCACTAAGTGTTGCCGCGTGCCGAAGCGCGCGAGCTCTCGGTCACCCGCGCCAGGCCGGCGAGGGTCCGTGAGGCAATGCCGTGAATGAACACCGGGCCGATGACCATCACCGCCGCCGGCACGCCGATGAGCGGCCACCGCGGGCCGTTCCACGCGTGCACGATGCGCACGAGGGCATCCCCGTCGCGTTCAGTGAACGTCCATTCGACGTCCATGCCGGTGGTGATGCCGCCGACGTGCAGAAAACGGATCGCGGGCGCCTCGTGATCGACGCGCATCTCCGAGCGCCACCAGGTGGGCCAGCTCACCAGCCCGAACGGCCGGTTGGCGGCCATGACGACCAGTCCGCCGCCGTCCGGATCGCGCCGCTCGTAGCGCACGTAGCGGTAGTGCGCCAGGTGCGCGGGCCATTCCTCGACGGCGCGGACGACGTCGAACACGGCGCGCGCCGGAGCGCGCACGAGCCGTTCATCGACGGTCTCCATCGCACGGCCGAGCGGCATCGGTCCTAACGATCCATCGGCGCGGGCGGGCAGCGTGTCGTTGGGCATCATCCCTCCGTGGGAGTCCAGGCGGTAGCGACGCGGAACCCGGCGCGAGTTCGCGCCACGGGCACCCGTCCGATCGCGTCGTGCACGAGGTCGCGCAACTCGGGCACCGTGTAGCCGCGCAGCACCGACAGGACGCCATCGTGGCGGCTCACCGGATGGAAGAGCAGCGGCCAGCTCGCGAGCCAGATGCCGCCTGCGGCGAGCCAGCTGCGCCTCAGGTCGCTCACGATCACGCACCGGCGCGCGACGCGGTTCATCTCGCGCAGGACTCGCGCCGCGGCGTCGTCATTGAAGTGGTGCAGCAGCTGTGAACAGATCACGATGTCGATGGACCGGTCACGGAACGGGAGCGCGAGCGCCGTGCCGCGCGCCACCGGGAGGTCGGGTCCCTGGGCGGCCGCGGCGAGCGGCGCGCTGGACTCGACCGCGATCGTCCGCAGGCACGTCCCGCAGCGCCGGGCGAGCACCCGGGCCGCGGCGGGCACGTCGCCGCAGCCGGTGCCGACGTCGAGCAGCGTCAGCGTTTCGCCGCGCGATGCGGCGAGCAGGTCCGCGAGCTCGCGACACACGGCCCGCCGTCCGCCGAACAGCGCATTCGCGCGAGCGACGTCCGCCAGCGAGCGCCTGACGACGAGCGCGTCGGTTGCGGGATCGTCGAGAATCTCCGGTCCTTGCCGCCGGGCCGGCACGAGCCAGCCCACGCTACCGCCCCAGCTCGGCATAGCCGCCACGGTAATAGAGCAGGGGGCGCGCATCCCACGCGTCCGCGGCGATCACGCGTCCGATGATGATCGTGTGGTCCCCCCCGGCGTGCCGGTCCACCACCTCGCACTCCACGTGCGCGAGCGCCTCGTGCAGGAGCGGCGCTCCGGTGACGCCGCGGTCGAAGCCGATCCCGTCGAACCGTGTGTCGTCAGGCGGCTCGGCGAACCGGCGCGAGATCGCTTCCTGATGCGACGCGAGCAGGCTCACGGCGTACGCCTCCGCCACCGTCAACAGCTCGTGCATGCGCGTCGACCGGTCGACGCACACGAGCGTGAGGGGCGGATCGAGGCTGAGGGAGCAGAAGGCACTCGCGGTCATGCCGTGATCGACGTCGCCGTCGCGCACGGTGATGATGGTGACTCCGGAAGCGAAGCGGCCCAGCACGCTGCGAAAGGTGGCTTGGTCGACGGACATCACGCTCCAGTGGGAGACGCAGGCACGTCGACGCGGGGCCCCGTCGATGATGGGCGCGGGGCGAGGGCGAGCGCCAGCATGGTGAGGGCGAACGGCAGCGAGAGCACGGCGGACGGCGGCACGAAGTCGCCCGCGACGCCGACGAGGAGGTCCGCGAGCGATTTCCGGCGCCGCATGGCGCGCACGGCGCCGTCGAGGATCGGCGGCACCGCCACCGCGAGCGCGACGAGCCGCTCCACCATCCACTTGCCGGCAAAGACGTCGCGCCGCGCGGCATCGTAGGCGGCGAGCGCCTCGCCCGCCCCTTCGGTGGCGGTCGACTCGAGCGCGGCCCCAACGAAGGGAGCGAGGAGCTCCGCGCCGCGCAGCGCCGCGAAGATGCCCTCGCCGGTGAATGGATCGTAGAAGTCGGCCGCGTCGCCGACCAGCGCGGCGCCGGGCGCCCACGCGCGGTGGGCGCGCACGGCGAACGGCCCGGTGGTGCGCACGGAGGTCTCGCGCGCCGCGCCGGCGAAGCGTTCGCGAAGCGCCGGGTCGCGGGCGATCCGCGCCTCGAGCAGGCGCGCCGCATCTCCCGGCCAGCGCCGCATCTCGGCGGCCGGCACCACCAGCGCGACGTTCGTCAGGCCGCCTCCCACCGGCGCGAGGCCCAGGTAGCCATCAGCCGCGACGTGCATTTCGCCGTATGGTGCCATGCCCCGCACGCCCGCGAAATGCGTCACGATCGCGATGCGACGCGGGCGTCGCGCGCGCCGGACGAGCCCCAGGCGCGCGCCCACGACCGACCGCAGTCCATCCGCGCCGACGACGAGGCGCGCCGCTCGCGTCAGCGCGGCCCCATCCGCGGCGCGCGCGACGACGCCGATGACGGCGCCGCGCGCGTCGCGCGTCAGGCCCGTCACCTGCACGGCCTCCTCCACCTCCGCGCCGGCGGCGCGCGCGCAATCGAGCAGGATCGCATCCAGAAGCGGGCGGCGGAGCGCGAGGCCGTGCTCGCGGTGCGGGCGATGGCCGTGCGCGGCGGCGAAGTCGCCCTGCATCGTCAGGCCGCCGGGCGCGCGGACGCGCATCCCCGCAAGGCGGGCGGCGCCCGCATCTTCCACCAGGCGCAGCGCGCCCATCGCCTCCAGCAGCCGTGACGCCTCGGGACTCAGGTACTCCGAGCAGGGCTTGTCGCGCGGAAACCGCGCGCGGTCGAGCACCCGGACGCGGACGCCAGCGCGGGCGAGGCTCCAGGCCGTGTACGCCCCGGCCGGACCGCCGCCGACCACGAGCACATCGGGCGGGTGCTGCCTCACGACACCGCCCGCGCCACGCGCTGGAAGATGCCCATGTAGCGCCAGTGGGGACGCGGCAGCCGCAGCAGCGACGCGGCGCGCGTGAGCCACGGCAGTACGAACGAGCGCGAGTCGGCGGAGAACATGAAGCGCGGGTGTCGAACGGCGAATTGCCGCAGGCGCGCGATGGCGGCATCGATCGGGAGCGCCTCGGAGTGGTAGAAGGCCGGTGCGAGCAGCGGATCGTCGGGGGTCACGACGCCGTCGGCGATGGCGATGCGCTGGAGCGTGGTGCCGGGATAGATGCGCACGCCGACCGTCACGTACACGGCGTCTCCGCGCGACAGGCGCCATGCCGCGAACCGCAGCGTCTCCTCCAGCGTGCCGGGAGTCTCCCCCGGGCCGCCGACGAGAAAGATCCACAGCACGCCGATCCCGGCTGCTTCGACGTCGCGCGCCACCGCGTGTACCCGATCCGCGTCGAACCCCTTCTGCAGCCGCTGGAGGACCGGATCGCTCGCGCTCTCCGCGGTGATGCCGAGCCAGCGGAAGCCGGCCCGGCGCATGGCCGCGAGCAGTTCCGGGGGGGCGTTGGCCGGCGTGAAGTTCGTCGTGTCGAGGTGCGCGCGGAGCCCGCGCCTGACGATCGCCTCGCAGACCGCCGTCGCATGGCGCGGCGGCGCGTTGAACGTGGAGTCCACGAACTCGAAGTGGCGCACGCCCGCGTCGCGCCGCAGCGCCGCCATCTCGTCCACCACCGCCTCGGGGTCGCGCAGCCGGTATCCCCAGCCCTCGACGTTCAAATACGTGCAGTACACGCACTTGAACACGCAGCCCCGCTTCGTCTGGATCGGCACGGTGCCCCCATGCCGCTCGTAGCGCGCCAGATCGAGCCACCGCGCGAGCCCGGCGGGGGGCAGGGCGTCGAGTCCGGCATCGCCGCCCGGCGGCGTGAGGCGTGCGCGGCCGCCCTCGCGCCTGACGACACCCGGAATCGGACCCGGTTCGCGCCCGGCCGCAAGGTCGCTCACGACGGACACCGTGGCCCGCTCGCCGTCGCCCGCCACCGCGTAGTCGAGCCCCAGGGCGTCGAGCAGCGACTCGGGGGCGACGCCGAATGCCGCGCCCCCCGCCACCACCGGCGCCCGCGGCGCCGCGGCACGCAGCGTCGCGAGCAGCGCCGCCGCCTCGGGGGTGTAGTGGCGCAGCGCGAGGCAATCCGAGTTGTCGATGTTGCGCACGCCGAGCCCGATCACGTCGGGGCGAAAGGCGTGGACGGCACGCCGCGCCGCGGCGTGCGGGTCGCGGGCGAAGCACAGATCCGTCACTCGCACGGCGTGGCCCGCGGCCTCGAGTGCCGACGCCACGCACGCCACGCCGTTCGGCACCACCGGAAAGGGCTGGCGCTCGCGGTTCGCGCTCACGAGCAGCACGCGTGCGCCGCCGGCCGCAGAGCGCGCCGCGGCCTCCCTCACGGCACCCGCAGGAACTCGCGGGTATCGAGCCGCAGGGTGTCCCCGCGCACTCGATAGGCAAATCGGACCGTGCCGGTGTCCGGCGAAACGTAGGTGATCACGACCGTGCCTCCCTCCGTGCGCCACCGCGCCCCCGCCACCACCGTGTCGAAGAAGCCGTAGGTCAGATTGCTCGCGACCACCGTGCGCGTCGCGCTCCCATCGGAGTCGAACCGCCACGTCGTCTCGGATGCGTGAGTCGTGCCGTCGTCATCGGTGAACAGCAGGATCCGCCACCACGATCCCACGAGCGTCGCATCGCGCACGGGGGATTGAGTGGATCCGGCACCGGGTCCGCTGACGCCCAGCGTAGATCGCTCGCCGCCGCACGCCAGCGCCAGCACGCACGCGGCGCCGAGGGCGATCCGGCGCCACCGGCGCCCGCTACTGCACGACGACCGTGCCGGCGGTATTCTCGACCTTGTAGGCATGACTCCCCGCGTTCCCGAACCGTTGCGCCTCACGACCCGTCGGGCCCTTGAGCGCGGACGTGCGCCATTCCGCGCTGTTCGACACCGCGGCGTGGAGATCCTGATCCGCGGAGCGGAACACCACCGCCGCGCCGGCCGGAATCGTGACGGTCGCGGGAATGATCTGCGTCACGGCGCCCGGCACGTTCGGCTTGTTCATCCGCACCACCGCGTAGCGCTCCACCACCTGGAAGGGGAGCTGCGCGGAGGCGAGGCCGGGGATCGCCGCCGTGATCGACCCGCTCCCGGGCGACGTTCCGATGATCTTCGCCGAATCCGTGCCGGCGATGGGCACCAGCGCCAGCAGCGTCGAGCCTGACGACCAGGTGATCGCGCCGCCCGCGCCGCTCGGCATGGCGTTGCCGTTCGCGTCCGCCCGGCGTGCCACCACGAACAGCGTGTCGCTCGGCAGCACGTCGCCGGAAAGGTGCTCGGCGCCCTCTTCGAGGGCGACCGCCGTATCCTGCGCGAAGGTGATGCGGGACGCCACCTGCTGAACGTTGAGCGTTATGGTGTCGGCGGCCGCACCCACCTGCGCCACGATGCGCGCGGTGCCGTTCTGAAACACGGTAATGAGGCCGCCGGAGACCGCGACGGCGACGGCGGGGTCGAGGCTGCGCCACGTGAAGGTGAACGTGCCCGGCTCGACTTCCACGCGGTCCGCGTTGAGGGCGAACGCCGTGAGTTGCAGTGGTCCGAAGGCTCCCACGTTCATCTGATCGCCACCCTGAATGGCGACGTACCGCACGAGATTGGGATTCCCGGTGGGCCCGTCCGACGAGCAGCCCGGCGCCGCGAGCGCGAGGGCCACGGTGGCAAGGGCGAGGGCGAGGCGCATGGGTCGATGGGGGTCAGGGGGAGAGCGTGGCCGCGACGGCCGCACCCACGGCGCTGCTGATGAGATTTACCGCGTCGTTCTCCAGCCACGCCAGCCCCCCGATGCGTCGTGTCCCCTGGCCACACACGTGTGTGCGCTGCTCCGTGTCGGTCCCGCACGATGCGCACCGGCGCCGCTCCTGCGCCGTTGCGCCGAGCAGGGAATCCGCCATCGCTCCGGCGAGCCCGCCCGCGAACACGGCGGCGCCCACCGACGCCGCCCAGCCTAGCAGAACCGCCGTCGCCGCGATGAAGCCGGCGCCCGCAAGCGTCGCCGCCAGGCCGGGAACGCTGACCGCCCCGGAGGTCCCCGGCGGCACCCGGCGCCCGGTCGTCACGAGGCGAGGGGCGCCGCGAGCGAGCGCGCCGATCTCGGTGCCCCACGTGTCCGCGGTCGACGCCGCCAGCGCGCCGATCGCGGCGACCAACCAGGCATCGCCCGCGCCGCCCAACGACGCGGCCGCCGCCACCGCGAAGGCGCCGCCGTTCGCCGCCACCTGCCGCGCGTCGCGCGCGCCGCCCTTCTCGACGATGCCGCGCATGCGGGTCGCCTTACGAGCCGCGCCGGCGCGGGACAATGCGCTCGATGCCAGGAAGAACAGGATGAGGAGAATGGCGAGGCGCCACCCGGCGGCGACGGCGAGCGTCCCCATCGCCACGGCCACTGCCGCTCCGGAGCCGGTGAGCGCCCGAGCCCACCACCCCAGTCCGGCGATGAGCGCCGCGAGGAGGGCGCCCGCCGCCGCACGCTCGATCACTCCGAGGCGCGGCGCGTCGCTTCGTCCACCAGCTCGCGCAGGATCCGCCGCCGCAGCGCCGGTGGCGCGTGCTCGAGACGGGCCCGCTGCGCGATGAACTCCAGAAACACGCGCTCGTGCTCGAACTTCGGCATGCACCGCGTGCAGGCGGCCAGGTGCCGCCGGATGGCCCGTTCGACGGACTCCGTCAGCTCGCCATCGAGGAACTCGTAGACGCGCTCGAGCGCCTCGTCACAGTCGAGGTCGTGCAGGTCGTCGGATAGCGGATCGCCGGGCATGGGCTCCTACGTTCGGACGGAACGCGTTTGCCGGCAAGGGCATCCGCGCGTCTCTCACAGAGCAGAACGGCCGAGCCCGGCCGTCCGTTCCCCCGGATCGGCTCGCTTGAGAACGTGCCGATCGCGCGCTAGCTTGTGACCTGCATCACTATGACTCCCTCCGTCGACGCCCTTCTCCCGCTCAGCCTGCTGCACGCCGTCCGAAGCGTCGACACCCCCGACGACGACGTCGAGGCCGAGTATACCCTCGAGCTGCGAAACAAGCGGTTGGGGCTGAGCGAGACCGTTTACGCCCAGATCCGGCGCTACACGGATGCCGCGAGGAAGAGCGAGCGCACCGGAGCCGAGGAGGCGGCCGCGCTGGCCAAGCTCATCGGCCGGCGGCCGGACGCCGGGGCGGTGTTCCGGGAGGCGGGGCGTCACCTCGCCGCCGAAGCATATCGCACCATTCCCATCGTCACGCGACAGCTCCTACGCGTATTGCCGAACCTGATCGCGCGCCCGGTAGCCCTGCGGCGCGCGAATCGGATTGCGAAACGCTACCTCAACGGCAGCATGCGGCGCGTGGGATCATCGATCTTCCTGACGGTGCCGCACCCGGTGATGCTCGATCCCGCGACCCTCACGTGCGGCTGCGCGTTCTACGAGTCGGTGCTGCGGGAGCTGCTGTCGCTGCTCGTGAACACGTCAGGCGCCGTGGAGCACACCCGGTGCGCCTCGCGCGGCGAAGGGGAATGTGAGTGGAAGGCGGAGTGGCGGGAGTGAGTTGAGGGATCAGGGATCAGGGGTCGGGGATCAGGGATCAGGGGTCAGGGGTTAGGGGTCAGGGGTTAGGGGTTAGGCGCTCGCCGTCATCGCGGCAGCGACACGCAGGTCCGCCGTTCCCCCCCCGATCGCTGATCCCTGATCCCTTCTATCCCCCCAGCCGCCCCACCAGCTCCCGCAACGCCGCTTCCCACACCAGCGGCTGCCCCGCGAGATCCGTCCGCCGCAACGCGCGAAGCTGCGCGATGTCCTCCTCCGTGACCATCTCCTGACCGCCGATCGCGGAGAGCGCGAACCGCGTGCGTTTGGCGAACAGCCCTTCTGCCCCGATGCGCACGGCACGTCCCGTCGAATCCAGCAGCGCGCCGGTCAATTGGATCGCCCAGATCGGATCATCCAGCGCGGTGAGCCACGGCAGGTCCTGCGAGTAGCCCGTGCCCAGATCGACGACCTTGTTGCCGCGCAGCCCGGTCTGACGAGGCCAGAACGGCGCGATCTCCAGCGTGATGAGCAGGGCATGCGACGCCTTCGACTCGGCGAGTGCCGGCGCGAACCACGCCGTGAAGGCGCCCGAGCCCCGGTCCACCGAGAGCGTCATGGACTTCGGCTGCTCGGCCGGCGTGGACGGCTCGTCGGATTCCGTTAGGCAGTCGCCGGCGGGGTCCATCGCGCAGGCGAACCGCACGTCGGGCGGCGTTCCGGGGCCCGGCGCCGGCATCGAGAGGCCTGCTCCTCCGACCAGCGAATCCAGAAAGGCGTTCATCTCGGCAAGCAAGGCCTGCATCGCGGGACCGCCCTGGGGGTCCCACGACGGCGGCTGCGCGCCGCCGCGCTGGTAGGTGATCGGCAGCGCGACGAGGCGCGCCGGTGCCACGGAACGGCCCGAATAATAGGGCGCCCGATGGAACGACTGCGGGCCCAGTCCCATCTGCAGGGCGCCCGCGGCGCACCCCTGGAGCGCCAGCGCGGCGGCGAGCGTGAAGGCGGTTCGAATGCATGTGCGGCGTGACATCAGTCACTCGGGAGCTGAAAGTGGAACGGCGCCCGCCCAGGTAGAGCGGGGCAGCCTCGGAGCGGCAGGCGCCGCGTCTGCAGCCGACGGTCCTACGCGCCGCTCCTCGTGGGGTTTCGTGCCCGTGTCGCGGCCTGCCGCACGCTCACCGTGTCGCGGTTGCTGCCGCGCGCGCCCGGCCGTATGCTAGGTGCGACGCAGACCCATCCGCCCGCGAGCTGCGTCACCCTTCGCTCCCGATTCGCCCGTGCGCACACTCGCCACCCTCGTCCTCGCCGTCGTACTGGGGGCCCTCCCGGCCTGCAAGGACGATCCGGTCTCGCCGCGGACCGGCACGGTGGTCTTCAGGGCCGATGCCGCATGTCCCAATGGTACGGTCGAGCTCAGTCTCGACGGCGAGGTGAAGGGTCAGTTCGCCATGGTTCCAAACGCCACCGTGCAGTCGTTCACCGTCGCCGAGGGGTCGCACACCGCGGGCGCCCGGCAGATTGGCGGTGCCGGTCTCGTGTGGGAGGACACGGATTTCACCCTTCAGGCCAACACGACGTTCACGATCGGCATGCTCTGCGGTTGATGTCGCAACACGCGCTGCGGTTGGGAAGGATGCCCAGCCGACTCGCCCCACCGCATCAGTCGTTCGTCAGTGCACCAGCATGCGAACGCCGAGTCCGACCATGGCGAGCGTCAGCAGCCTGACCAGCCATCGTGCGTGAATGCGGTGCGAGACCGCCGCGCCGAGCTGCGCGCCCAGCACCACGCCCACCCCGAGCGCCGCCGCGAGCGGCCACTGCACGAAGTCCCGGCGCGTGTACTCCAGCACCGCGGTGAGGGCCGTGATTGCCAGCACGAAGGTGCTCGTCGCCGTGGCCACGTGCACGGGGAATCCCATGAGGCGGATCATCGCGGGCACGTGAATCACCCCGCCGCCGATGCCGAACAGGCTGGCGAGCACGCCCACGCAGAAGGAGATCACCATCGCGACGGGGACGCTGAACGAAATCGGGTGCTCCGCCCCGCCGGGCGCGACGTAGGAGCGACTGATGCGCATCCAGTTGCCGCCGAAGGTCGAGGGCCGCTCCCCCTGCATCTCCGGGCGCACGAAGAGCACGAGCGCCATTCCAATCAGGAAAATGGCGAAGAGGAGCTCGAAGGTGCGCTGCGGCAGCCGCGTAGCGATGGCCGGGCCGATCAGGGCACCGGGAATCGTGCCGAGCGCGAGCAGCAGGCCGGCGCGGACTTCGACGCGACGGCGGCGCAGATAGCCGGCCGATCCGCTCGCCGCATTGAGAAATACGACGACGAGCGAGGTTGCGGCGGCTGCGGGGGGCGACAACTTATACACGAACAACAGCAGCGGCACGACGAGAAAGCCGCCGCCAAGTCCGACGAGCGTCCCGTACGTCCCGACCGCCACCCCGAGCGCCGCGAGAAGCGCGATCTCCCCTATGCCGATGCCGACCTCTCCCGTCGCTGGCGCCGCCCATCCGGCGCGCAGCGAGGCTACACCATCTCCGATCGAGCCACAAGTCGGCACCGGGGATCCCGCGTGCTGACGCCGGAAACGCTTCCGGCGGTGCAACGGGCGCTGGCGGAGGCTGGCGTCGACGGCTGGCTGCTCTTCGACTTCCGCGGTCTCAATCCGGTGGCCGGGGGGATGCTCGGCGTGCACGGGATGCTCACGCGGCGCATTTTCGGCTGGGTGCCGCGCGAAGGGGTGCCGGTCGCGATCACGCACAACATCGAGCAGGGGGCGTGGCGCGACTGGCCGCCGGCGTGGACACGCGAGCGGTACAGCGCCTGGCAGGAGCTCGAGGCGCTGCTGGCCCGGCACGTCGGCGGGCGCACGGTGGCGATGGAATATTCGCCGGGCGACGCCGTTCCCTACCTGGATCGGGTTCCCGCGGGTGTGCTGGAGCTCGTGCGGGCCGCCGGCGCGCGGGTGGTGTCGTCAGGCGAGCTGGTCACGCGGTTCTACGCGGTCCTCACGCCCAGCCAGATCGCCGCGCACGAGCGCGCGTCCCGCATCGTCGCGGACACCGGGCAGGCGGCGATCCGCCGCGCCGGGGAGCTCGCAGCCGCCGGCACGCCGCTCGCCGAGCACGAGCTGCGGGACTGGATCATGTCCCGCCTGACGAACGCCGGTCTGGGCACGGACCACCCGGCGATCGTGGCCGTCAACGCCGGCGCGGCCAACCCGCATTACGAGCCGTCACCCGCGCGCCCGGTGCCGATCGCGCGCGGCGACGTGCTGCTGGTGGACCTCTGGGGCACCGAGCCGGAGGGGGTCCACGCCGACCAGACCTGGATGGGAAGCCTGGGTCCGCCGTCGGAACGCGTGCAGCAGGTCTGGACCGCCGTCCGGGACGCGCGGGATGCCGCGATTGCCCTCGTCCGCGACCGCGCCGCGCGCCGCGCACCGGTGCGGGGCGCCGAGCTGGATGATGCGGCGCGCGCCGTGATCGTCGCCGCCGGGTTCGGGCAGCACTTCGTGCACCGCACGGGCCATTCGATCGATGCCCGCGACCTCCACGGATCCGGTCCGCACCTCGACAACTACGAAACGCGCGAGGAGCGGCTGCTCCAGCCGGGGGTCGCGTTCTCCATCGAGCCGGGGATCTACCTGCCTGGCGAGTTCGGGGTGCGCAGCGAGGTCAACGCGGTCTTCGGCGACGGAGAGGCCATCATCACGCCGCGCGAGTACCAGCGCGAGCTGATGGTGGTCTGAGACGGCGGCGTGACGTCGCCGCCACTCGCCCGGCCTGACGAGCCGGCTGCCGCCCCGGCGCCCCGCGAGTTGCGGCGGGCCCTCGGGCTCTTCAGCGCGACCATGATCGTGATCGGCGCGATCATGGGCGGCGGCATTTTCTTCACCCCCGCCAACGTCGCGCGCTCGCTCGACGGTGACGCCGCGATTCTCGGCGTGTGGGCGTTCGGCGGGCTCGTCGCACTGGCGGGTGCGTTCACGTTCGCGGAGCTCGGCGCCATGCGCCCGAAGGCGGGCGGTTCCTACGTCTATCTCCGCGAGACCATGGGCGGCCTTCCCGCTTTTCTCTACGGGTGGATGCTCCTCACCACGATCGCGACCGGCGCCGAGGCTGCGGTCGCCGTCACCTTCGCGAACTACCTCGGCCAGTATGTCGACCTGTCGGTCGTCGGCGGGCCCGTGCGCGCGGCCGCCATCACGATCGCCATGCTCGCGGTGCTCAACTACGTGGGCGTGCGGCCGGGCGCATGGGTGCAGAACGTGCTGACCGTCGCGAAGACCTCGGCGTTAGGTCTCCTCATCGTCCTCGGCGCCGTGATGTGGGCGCGTCTCGCGGACCCTCCGCCGGTGCTCGGTGCGCCCACCCCGACCGGCAGTCTGTGGGTCGCGCTTGCCGGCGCGTTCGTCCCCGTGCTGTTCTCGGTCGGCGGATGGCAGAACCTCAACATGGTCGCCGGCGAGGTGAGACATCCGGCCAGGAACCTGCCGCGCGCGCTGGCCCTCGGCGTCGTCATCGTCGTCGCCTGCTACCTGGGCGCCAACGCCGTCTACCTCCGGGCACTCGGTCGGGATGGCCTCGCCCTGAGCGAGGCCGTCGCCGCGGATGCCGCGCGAGTGATCGCGGGCGACACGGGCGCGACGATCATCTCGATCGCCGTGATGCTCTCGATCCTCGGAATCGTGAACGTGATCCTCCTCGCTACCCCGCGCGTGTTCTACGCCATGGCACGCGATGGGTTGTTCTTCCGCTTCGCCGGCACGGTGCATCCGCGCTACGGCACGCCGCACCGCTCGATCGTTCTGATGGCCCTCTGGTCACTCGCGTTGCTCTTCCTGTCCGGCGGCGATGTCGGGGAGCTCCTGAGCGGCGTGGTGTTCGCGGACTGGATCTTCTTCGCGCTCGCCGGCGCGACGATCTTCTTCTACCGGCGGCAGCAGCCCGACGCCGAGCGGCCGTACCGCGTGTGGGGCTACCCGGTGCTCCCCGCGCTGTTCGTGTTCGTCGCGCTCGTGGGGGTCGCCAGCGCCATTGCCAGCGCACCGCGGGCATCGCTGCAGGGCGCGATCCTGCTCGCCGCCGGCGTGCCGGCCTACTGGATCTTCTCGATGCTCGAGCGGCGGTATGCGCCGACGAGCGCGGATTGATGGGTTCGGGAAAACACGCGCGCGGCGGTGGTGCGACTGATGCGTGAGCGCCGCGCCATGTCCTGCCCCCGAAGGTTGCTCCCGGTGCTCGCCGTCCTCGCGCTGAACGCGTGCGGTGGGGCCGGCTCCGACGCGCGGGATGCCGCCGCGGGCGCCGATGGGCCGCCCCCGCCGCCCCCGTATGTGACCATCCCCCTCGAGGACGCCGGGAGGATCGAGGGCACGGTCCGGTGGGAGGGACCGCTGCCAGGCGACTCGGTCGTGGCGGTGGGCGACTCGCTGGCGCGGATCTGTGGCGGCTCCTCGATGCGCCTGACGATCGTGAGCACCGCGGGCGGGGGGGTTGCCGGATCGATCGTGTGGCTGGCCGACGCGCGACGCGGCAGGGCGCTGTCTGCTTCGCGGCGGTTCGAGCTCGCGACCGAACGCTGCCGCCTGACGCCGGCGGTGCAGCCGGCCATTGCGGGCGGCATGCTCAACGTCTTGAGCCTCGACCGCCTGGTGCACCGGCTCCAGTTCATCCGCCCGGGCACGGAAGGAACGGTCGGCCGCGTCGAGCAGTTCGATGCGGGGCAGGTCGTGCCCTTGGAGAGCGTCCTGAGCCTGCCCGGACCGGTGACGGTTCGCAGCGACCGGTTCCCCTGGATGGAGGCCTGGATCCACGTCTTCGACCACCCGTACTTCGCGATGACCGACCGCGGCGGAACGTTCGCGCTCGACTCGATTCCGCCCGGACGCTATACGCTCGTGGTCTGGCACCCGTCGACGGGGCAGCGGGACACGACGGTCGTCGTGACGGCGGGAGACACGAGTCGTTTGGCGATCTCGATAGGGATGGGAGAGTAGGCTCGCTTCCAGGGGCCGTACGGCGGACTCGGCGCCCCGAGACTCACTTTGGAATCCGGGCAGTAAGGAATTGGCGAAGCCGGTTCCCCAGCGCGGCCCCGGCCCGCATACTTGACGCCCGACTCGGCGCCACACGGTCGCGACTCCACGCGCCCTCGCGTCAACCTCAGCTTCCATCGCCATGCGAGTCCTCATCGTCGGAGCGAGCGCACTGCTGCTCGCCTTCCCAGCGCTCCCGGTTGCTGCGCAAGAGCCGAACGCGGCGCGCGCCGCGAACGCGGAACTGCCGCTCGAGCCCACCCGCACGACGCGCTTCACGACGCGCGAAGGGACCTGGGTCTCGCTGGATGTGTCTCCCGATGGCCGGCAGATCGTGTTCGACCTCGCCGGCGACCTGTACACCATGCCGATCGCCGGAGGAAAGGCGACGCGCATCACCGAGGGGATGGCGTTCGACGGACAACCGCGCTACTCGCCCGACGGCACGAAGATCGTCTACGTGAGCGACCGCTCGGGGTCGGACAACCTCTGGATCGCCGATGCCGACGGGACGAACGCGCGCGCCCTCACGAAGATGGAGAAGCGCCAGTTCGTTTCGCCGGAGTGGACGCCTGACGGGAAGTACATCGTTACGTCGCGCAACAACTCGCTGTTCGCTCCGGTCTACGAGCTGTACCTCTACCATGTGGACGGGGGCAGCGGGATCAAGATGACGGGTCCCGCCGGCGGGGCGCAGCAGCCGCCGCCGGGCGGCGGCCCGGGCGGCGGAGGCGGCCCGAACAACTATGTGGGCGCCGCTTTCGGCAGCGATCCTCGTTATGTCTTCGTCGCCGCCCGGCAGGGGGCCGGCGGCTACAACCAGACGGCGCTGGGGTGGCAGGTCGCGGTGTACGACCGCGAGACCGGCGAGACCTACCAGCGGACCGCGTCCCTCGGCAGCGGGATGCGGCCGGTGGTGAGTCCCGACGGCAAGTGGCTCGTCTATGCGACGCGCGACGTGAGCGTGACGTCGCTGCGCCTCCGCGACCTCGAGACGGGCGACGAACGGTGGCTCGCTCGCGACGTCCAGCGCGACGATCAGGAATCGCGCTTCGTGCGCGACCTCATGCCCGGGATGAGCTTCACGCCGGACAGTCGCTCGCTCGTGGTCGCGCACCACGGCAAGATCTGGCGCGTCTCGATCCCCGACGGCCGGCAGACGGAGATCCCCTTCGAGGCCGATGTCGAAATCGGGATGGGCCCCCTGGTGCGCACGGCGATGGAGTACAGTGACTCCTCGCTGATCGTGAGCCAGGTCCGCAACCCGCGGACGAGCCCCGACGGCCGGCGGATCGCCTTCACGGCGCTCGACAAGCTGTGGGTGATGGATCTGCCCGCCGGCAGCCCCCGCCGCCTGACGAACACGGCGTCCGGCGTCGGCGAGCACGACCCGGTGTGGTCGCCGGACGGCCGCTACATTGCGTACGTCACGTGGACCGAGGAGGGCGGCTCGCTGCAGCGGGTCCGCGCGGATGGCCGTGGATCGTCGGAACGCCTGACGCCGCGCGCGGCGTTCTACGAGAAGCCGGCGTACACGCCGAACGGCTCGCGCATCGTGGTCGCCCGCGGTCCGCGACTGCCGCGAATCGAGGAGCAGGGCGGGGCACGCGGCATGGAGCTGGTCTGGCTGCCGGCGAACGGCGGCGAGGCGCACGTGATCTCGCCCCTCCTCGGGAGCGGGCGCGCGCACTTCAGCGACGACACCACGCGCGTGTTCCAGTACAACGGCCGCGACGGGCTCGTCTCGATGCGGTTTGACGGCACGGATCGCAAGGCGCACCTCAAGGTCACCGGGTACGTGGACGCGCGTCAGGCACAGCCCCGGCCTACGCCGGCCGATGAGGTGCTCATCTCCCCGACCGGCGATCGCGTGCTGGTGCAGGCCGACCACCACGTGTACGTGGTCCCGCTGCCAATGATCGGCGGGGAGACCCCGAGCGTGTCCGTCTCCAATCCCGCGAACTCCGCCGTTCCGGTGCGCAAGCTCTCGCGCGTCGGCGGAGAGTTCATCAACTGGCAGGCGGACGGGCGCGGCGTGACGTACGCCCTGGGCCGGACCGTGTTCCTCTACGACCTGCCGCGCGCCGATTCGCTGATCCGCGATTCGACCACGCGCGCCGATTCCGTGAAGCGCGCGCGCGGCGAGAGTCCCTCGCGCGATTCCACCGCCCGCGACTCCACCGCCGAACGCACCGTGGCCTCCGCGGACTCCGCGAAGGCGGATTCGGCCAGGCCCGTCTACGAGCCGCAGCGCGTCGATGTCGAGATCCGCGTGGCGAAGGACCGGCCGAGCGGGACGGTGGCACTGCGCGGCGCGCGCATCATCACGATGAAGGGCGACGAGGTGATCGAGAACGGCGACATCATCGTGACGAACAACCGCATAACGGCGGTCGGAGCCAGAGGCTCGGTCACCATTCCGGCGGGGACGCGCGAGATCGACGTCACCGGCAAGACGATCATGCCGGGGCTCATCGACATCCACGCGCACATCTGGCCCGCGTGGGGCGTACACCGCACGCAGGTGTGGGAGTACGCGGCCAATCTCGCCTACGGCATCACGGCGACGCGCGATCCGCAGACCGCCACCACCGACGTGCTGTCGTACGGCGACATGGTCGAGACCGGCGAGCTCGTCGGACCGCGCGTGTTCTCAACGGGCCCCGGCGTATTCTGGTCGGACGACATCAAGAGCCTGAAGGACGCCCGCGACGTGCTGCGCCGCTACACCGAGCATTACCACACGCACACGATCAAGCAGTACATGGTCGGCGACCGAAAGGTGCGGCAGTGGGTGATCATGGCCTCGAAGGAGCTCGGCCTCACGCCGACGCTCGAGGGCGGACTGGATTTCAGGAAGAACTTCACCGAGGCCGTGGACGGCTACGCGGGCACCGAGCACTCGTTCCCGATCGCGCCGCTGTACGAGGACGTGATCAAGGTGCTCGCGGAGAGCGGCATCACCTATACGCCGACGCTGCTGGTGGAGTACGGCGGCCCCTGGGCGGAGAACTACTGGTACCAGCGCCACGACATCCTGGCGGATGAGAAGCTCAAGCGCTTCGTACCGCCCAACGAGTTGATGCGCCGCGGCCTGCGCCGTCCGGGCTGGTGGCACGAGAGCCAGTACTCGTTCCAGCTGCTCGCCGAACAGGCGAAGAAGCTGGTGGATGCCGGCGGCCGTGTGGGACTCGGCGGACACGGCCAGCTCCAGGGCCTGGGGGTCCACTGGGAGCTGTGGTCGATCGCGTCAGGCGGAATGAAGCCGATGGATGCCCTGCGGGTGGCGACGATCTTCGGGGCCGAGGCGATCGGGCTCGACCAGCACATGGGCACGCTGGAAGGCGGCAAGCTCGCGGATCTCCAGGTGCTGGACGCCAACCCGCTCGACGACATCCGCAACACCACCGCGATCCGCTACGTGATGAAGAATGGCCGGCTCTACGACGCGAACACGCTGGCGGAAATCTGGCCGCAGCAGCGTCCGGCGCCGCAGTTCTGGTGGGAGAATCAGACGGAGATGGTGGAGAACGGGACCGGAAAGTAGGGAGGCGGGAGGCGGGAGAATCGGGTATCGGATTCAGCGCGCCGTTGGCGCCAGCCCCGATTCCCGATTCCCGATTCCCGATTCCCGCTCGAACCCGAACTGGACCTCGTACAACCTCGCATACACCCCGCCTTCCGCGAGCAGCGCGGCGTGGGTGCCTTCCTCGACGACCCGGCCGCGGTCGAGCACGACCACGCGGTCGGCGCGGCGCACGGTGCTCAACCGGTGCGCGATGATCAGCGTCGTGCGGCTCCGCAGCAGGTCCTCCATCGCCGCCTCGACCAGGCGCTCGCTCTCGCTGTCCAGGCTCGACGTGGCTTCGTCGAGCACGACGACCGCCGGGTTCTTGAGAAACACCCGCGCGATGGCGATGCGCTGCCGCTGGCCGCCGCTGAGCTTCACGCCCCGCTCGCCCACGCGGGTATCCAGCCCGTCAGGCAGCCGTTCGATGAACTCCCACGCGTGCGCGGCGCGCGCGGCCGCGATCACCTCCTCATCCGAGGCCGCGCGAGCGTAGGCGATGTTCTCGCGCACCGTACCGCTGAAGAGCGCTGGCTCCTGCGGCACGATCCCGATCGCCCCGCGCAGGTCGCCGAGCCGAAGCGATCGGACGTCGATGCCGTCGAGCGTGATGCGGCCGGCGGTCACGTCCCAGAATCGGGGGATGAGCGACGCGACCGTGGTCTTGCCGGCGCCTGACGGGCCGACGAGCGCCACGACCTCCCCGGGCGCCAGGTGGAGCGACACCTCGTGCAGCGTGTCGGGCAGGTCCGGGGCGTAGGCGAACGAGACGCGCTCGAGCCTGACGTCGCCACGCGCGGGGCGAGGCAGCGTCGCTGGCGCTGCCGGCTCCGCCACCGTCGGGCTGGTAGCGAGCAGTTCGAATACGCGCCTCGCGGCGCCGATCGCCTCCTGGTAGGTCCCGAACAACGACGCGAGCGCGCCGACCGCCGCCGCGACGTAGATGGCGTACAGCAGGAACGAGACGAGGGCGCCCGCCGTCAGCGTGCCGGTGAGCACCAGGCGCCCCCCCTGCCACAGGACCGCCGCCACGCCGCCGAACGCGACGAAGCTGATGACGCCGAAGAACAGGCCGCGCAGCTTCGCGCGGCGCAGCGCCGCCAGCACCACGTCGCGCAGGTGGTCCGCATAGCGGCGGCTCTCCTCGGCTTCGCGCGTGAAGCTCTGGACCGTGCGGATCTGCGAGAACGCCTCCTCCGCCGTTCCGGTCGCCTCCGCCACGCGGTCCTGTACGCCGGTGCTCGCGCGACGCAGGGCGCGACCGAAGACCCACGCCGTGCCCACGATGATCGGGATCACCGCCAGTGTGGTGATCGTCAGGCGCGGATGCGTGACCATCAGGAGCGTGACGCCCCCCACCAGATACAGCGACTGTCGCGCGAGCTCGCTCATCTGGTGGCTCAGCACGGACTGGAGCATCGTGACGTCGCTCGACAGCCGGCTCGTGAGCTCGCCGGTGCGCCGGTCCGCGAAGAATCCGGGCGAGAGCCGGACGAGGTGCGCGAACAAGTCCTCGCGCAGGCGGGCGATCACGAGCTCTCCCGTGGCGCTCAAGGCGTAGACCTGGACGTACGTCAGGATGCCCTGAACGGCGAAGAGCGCCACGAGCCCCAAGGCAATCCGGTCGAGGAGCGCGCCGTCCCGCGCGACGAAGGCGGCGTCGAGCAGGTAGCGCACGACCTGGGGGAAGGCGAGGCCGGCGATCGCGCTGAGCACGAGCGTGATGCCGGCGATCGTGAGCTTGCCCGTATGCGGTCGGACGCGCGGGAGCAGCGGGCGCAGCACGCGCGGCGACGGGATCCGCCGGCGGGCGGCGTCGTCGATCACCCGCACCGTCGCCGGCGTGGCCATCGGATCGCGCGACGGCGTCGAGGCGCGCGGCTCGTCAGGCATTGGCCGCGCCGCGACGGTGGAACCCGACGCTCATCACCGCGCGATCGCGCGGTCGACCGCCATCGCCAGGAACAGCAGCGCGAGGTAGAGCAGCGAGAACTTGTAGAGCCGCCACGACGGCGCGGTCCATTGAGTGACGACGAGCACCGTGACGACCTGGGCCACCAGCCACGCGCCGAGCACCGCCGCCGCCACCAGATACGTCAGGCCGAAGGCGCCGAAGGCGACCGGCAGCAGCGTGATCGGCACGAGGATGAGCGTGTACCAGAGCATCTGCCAACGCGTCTCGCGCTCGCCCCAGATCAACGGCGCCATCGGGACCCGCGCGCGGCCGTAGTCCACCTGCTTGTTGAGCGCCAGCGCCCAGAAGTGGGGCGGCGTCCAGTAGAACACGATCAGGAACAGGTAGATCGCGGTGAGATCCACGCGGCCGGCCACGGCCGCCCAGCCGACGAGTGGAGGGAAGGCGCCCGCGGCGCCCCCGATCACGATGTTCTGCGGCGTGCGGCGCTTGAGCCACCGGGTGTACACGAACACGTAGAAGTAGAAGCCGCCTAACGCCAGCGCCGCGCTCAGCACGTTCGCGCCCCACGCCAGCACGCCGGTCGCCAGCACCGCGAGCAGCAGCCCGTAGGCCAGCACCGCCCGCGGCTGCATGCGTCCGCTCGGGATCGGCCGCAGGCGCGTCCGCGCCATCCGGTCGTCGATGTCGCGGTCCAGGTACATGTTCACCGCGTTCGCCCCGCCGGCCATCAGGTACCCGCCCACGAACACCACGAGCACCAGCCACGCGCTCGGCGAGCCCGCCACGAACATCGGCGCGACGGTCGTCACCAGCAGCAGCGAGATGATGCGCGGCTTCGTCAGGGCGACGAGGTCGCGCGCCACCGAGCCCGTGCGCGTGGCCGGTATGGCAATTCCTGTCACGACACGGCCTCCGCGCGCTCCGCGAGCCCGTCCGGCTCGTGCCGCACCGCATTCGCGTGGCGCGCGCCGTACGCCGACGCGCCCGACGCGATCCGCGCGAGATACGCCGCGATGACCAGCGAAACCCAGATTGCCACGCCGATCGCCTGGTGCAGCGACCGCAAGGCCGGAGGCAGTACCATCGAGACCATGGCCGCCGCGACGACGAGCTGCAGGGTGATCAATCCCAGTGCCGTCCACACCGCCCGCCGCACCACCGGCGCCTCGTTCCGCTTGCCGATGCCGATCGTCAGGCCGATCGCGTGGAAGAACAGCAGGAACGCGATCAACCGGTGCGTCATCTGCACGTGTTGCGCCGGTTGACTCGGCAGCAGTTCGCCGTTGCACAGCGGAAAGCCCAGACATCCGAAGGCCGCGCCAGGCATCTTCGCCGTGAGCCCCCCGAGCATGACGACGAGGAGCCCGATGCCGGCGGCGATCATCGTGCCCCGACGCGCCTTCGGGGTCGCCGCCTGCGCGAGCGCGCTCGCGCCGCCCAGCGCTCCCGTCCGGATCGCGGCCGTCGCGACCGCGGCCACCGTCAGCGCCGCGATCAGCCAGTGCCCGACGGTGGCCATCGGCGCGTTGCCGAGCTTCACCGTCACGCCCCCGAACAGCGCCGCCGAGAGGACGAGTGCGAACGCCGCAGCGGCCGCCCGTAGCACGCCACCTCGACCACCCACCTCCGGCTCATCGCGCCTGCGGAGCGCGAGGATGAGCAGCGCCAGCAGCGAGAAGACGAGGAGTGCGGCCAGGTACCGATGCGTGACCTCGATGACGAGGTCGGGACGGTCGAGTGGGGGGAACCAGCGGCCGTAGCACTTGGGCCAGTGGTCGCCACAGCCCATCCCCGATCCGGTGATGCGGACGATGGCCCCGAACACGAGATGCGCGACCGCGACGCCGAGGCCGAACAGCGACAACCGTCGAAGCCCCGTCATGGCGCGTGCATCGCCGAGGCGGGCGCCGACGCATCGGCGCGTCCGGACGTCACGATGGCGCGGTGGGTGAACACCAGCAGCAACGCCAGCCCGATGGCCGGGATGATCGTCCAGCCGATCTCCACGGCGCGCGACGAGCGCGGCAGCGTCCGGTCATTGCCCTGCGGCGACCTGGCGCGCATCGCTCCCGCGATGATGAAGATTTGCGCGACCGCACAGAGTCCGACGGCGGTCCAGAAGACGAGGGAAATCACGTCGGAAAGGTAGTGGAACGGGGTAGGACGGGCGAGGGGCGCGGGCACGCCGCGGCCGAGCGCGCGGCGCGGGTGGGAGCCAGCGGTCAGCGTTAGGCATTGCGTCCGCGCGAGCCGCGTGTTATCCGGTGTCGGCGCGGGCCGGCCCGCGCATTGCTCGCCACGGCGTCCACCCCTCCGACTCCCAGCCCCGACCCCCGCCCGCCCCACATGACCGCTCGCCCCCTTTCCGACCCCGCTTCGGAGGCGTCCACACCCGCCGACCCCCGAGGCTCGCTGCCACGAAAGCTCGGCCTCTGGAGCGCCGTGGCGGTCCTCGTCGGTTCCACCATCGGATCGGGAATCTTCCGTTCCCCGGCCGCCATCGCCGAGCGCCTTCCCGGACCCCTCCCGCTCATCGGCGTCTGGGTGCTGGCGGGTTTCGTCACCCTCTGCGGCGCCCTCACCCTCGCCGAGATCGCGAGCGCGCTCCCGCGCACGGGCGGCGTCTACGTCTTCCTGCGCGAGGGGTGGGGGCGCATCGCGGCGTTCCTCTTCGGATGGGCCCAGCTCACGATCATCCGCGCGGCGGCGCTCGGCGCGATCGCCACGACCTTCGCCGAGTACTTTCTGCGCGTGCTCGGGTTCAACACCCTGGTCGCCCCCTACGATGCCTGGGTCCACTACACCGCCGCGGTCGCCATCGGCGTCATGGCGACGATGAACATTCTGGGCGTTCGATTCGGTGCGGCCATCCAGAACATCACCACGCTCGCCAAGTACGGGGCCCTGCTCTTCATCATCCTGCTCGCCTTCTCGCTGGGCCTGCCGGAGACCGGCGGCAATTACACGCCGCTCGTGCCGGAGGGCAGCTTCTCCGTCGGCGCGCTGGGGCTCGCCCTCGTCTCCGTGCTGTGGGCCTACGATGGATGGGCGGACCTGAGCTTCGTCGCGGGCGAGGTCAAGGATCCGCGGCGGACGCTCCCACGCGCGCTCATCGGCGGCACGCTCGCCGTGATCGGCGTCTACCTGCTGGCCAACCTCGCCTACCTCGCGGTGCTCGACGTGAACGAGATCCGGCAGTCCCCGCTCGTCGCGGCGGACGTGGCCGAGCGCGTGCTCGGCGCCGGGGGCCTCGTGTTCGTCTCGGCGACGGTGATGATCTCGACGTTAGGAACGCTCAACGGCTCGACGCTCACGTCGCCGCGAATCTTCTTCGCCATGGCGGATGACCGGATGCTCTTCCGCAAGGTCGCCGAGGTACACCCGCGGTTCCAGACGCCGTACATCGCCATCGCGCTGACCGCAGTGCTCGGCATCGCGTTCTCACTTGCCCGCGACTTCGAGCAGCTCGCGGACACGTTCGTCATCGCGGTCGTGCCGTTCTATCTCATGGCGGTCGCCGCCGTGTTCCGATTGCGCGGCACGTCGGGGTACGACCCGTCGTTCCGCGTGCCGCTGTACCCCGTTTTCCCGGCAATCTTCATCCTCGCCACGCTGTTCCTGCTCGGCAACTCGGTGGTGGATGCCTCGAGCCGGTGGGGCACGCTCGCGGTGTTCGGCGCGATCCTCCTCGGGGTTCCGGTCTATTACCTGACCGTCGCTCGAGCGCACCGGCGGAGCGGGTGACGGAGCCGTTACTCCGGGGCGCTTGACCGCCGTGCCGGGTCCGGTAGCTTTTCGGCGGTCGGCGCGCCTTTCGGACATCCGGAACGCCAACGCCGGGCGGCGACCTCGAGCGTCGCAGGGTTCGGAGAGCGACTCGTCGCCGACGCTCGGATGCGGTGCACCCCGAGACGAGTCGACCACGCTCCGTGATCGCTAGGCCAACCTCCACACCAGCCGGATCCACACTATGCGCAGAAGTCGTTGGGCACTCGCCGGCGCGGGACTGCTCGCCTGTGTCGCGCCCGGGCTCGCCGCCCAGGGCGTCACCACCGGAGCCATCGGAGGCATCGTCACCGACACGACCGGACAACCGCTGGACGCGGTGCAGATCCAGGTCGTCAACCGCGCGACCGGGTATACCAGCGGGGGCGCGACGCGTGCCGACGGCCGGTACTTCATCCCCGGGCTGGAGGTCGGCGGCCCGTACTCCGTGACGGCTCGCCGCATCGGGTTCCGCCCCGAAACCCAGAACGACCTCCGGGTGGCGCTGAGTCAGACGCTCCCGGTCGATTTCCGCCTGACGCCGCAGGCCACGCAGCTCGAAGCCGTCGAGATCGCCGCCGAGGAGGACGCCGTCTTCTCGCCGACGCGCACGGGCGTGGGGACGGTCGTCAGTGATTCCGCCTTACGCCGCCTGCCGACGCTGAATCGGAACTTCACCGACTTCGTGCGAACGGTGCCGCAGGTCTCGACAACGGGCGCCGGCGCGTCGGGGGGGGGCCAGAACAACCGGTTCAACCACATTCAGATCGACGGGGCGAGCGAGTCCGACGTCTTCGGCCTCGGCTCCACCGGCCAGCCGGGTGGACAGGCCAACGGCAAGGCGATCCCGCTCGAGGCGGTGAAGGAGTATCAGGTGCTCCTCGCGCCCTACGACGTGCGCCAGGGCAACTTCACCGGACTGCTCGTCAATGCGGTCACGAAGGGTGGAACGAACGACTTCCGGGCCACCGGATTCCTCGTTTCGCGCAACGAGGAGCTGGCCCGCAATCAGGACTTCATTCGCCGCGCCGCCTTCGATCAGAGCCAGTTCGGGGGGTCGATCGGCGGCCCGATCGTCCGGAACAAGGCGCACTTCTTCCTGGCGGGCGAGTTCCAGCAGCGTGAGGCGCCCGCGAACGGGCCCTTCATCGGACAGAGCGCTTCCAGCACCACGCCGCTGCCAGTCGCCCCGGCGGACGTCCAGCGGTTCGCGGACATCCTTCGCAACGACTACGGGATCGAGCCGGGGACGCCGGGGGCCGTGACCAACGAGAACCCCCTGCGCAACGTCTTCGGTCGCGTGGACGTGCAGATCAACGATCGGCATCGGGCGGTACTGCGGCACAACTACGGCTATGCCGAGGACGACAACTTCACGCGGTCGCGGGAATTCGACCTGTCGTCGTACGGCTATTTCTTCAAGTCGGACAAGAACGCGACGGTCGGGCAGCTGTACTCCTCGTTCGCGGGGGGCATGGACAACGAGCTGATCGTCGGCTTCACGCGGATTCGCGACGAGCGCACGCCGCGGGTGTCCGCGCCGAGCATCGCGGTGACGGTCGACAACCCCGCGGGTGGAACCGCGACCATGCGGGCCGGCGCCGAGCAGTTCTCGCAAGGCAATTCGCTCGACCAGGACATTCTCGAGCTCACGAACAACTTCACGATTCCGTGGAACGCCCACCGCTTCACGATCGGCGCGCGGGCCGAGTTCTACGACATCGTCAACGTGTTCACCGAGAGCTCGTTCGGTGTGTACACGTTCCGCAACCTCGACTCGCTCGAGGCGGGGAATCCGAGCAGCTATCGCGTCTCGACCGATCTCGGCGGGGGGATCGTCGCCGACTTCAGCGCCTCCCGGTTCGCGCTGTACGCGCAGGACGTGTGGCAGGTCAACCCGCGACTCACCGTGACGGCGGGCCTCCGCGCGGACATTCCCCGGGTCGGCGATGAGCCCGCGCGCAACTCGCAGATCGAGACCATCTATGGACGGCGCACCGACCAGATTCCGTCCGGCAACGTCCAATGGTCGCCGCGGGTCGGGTTCAATTACGACCTGTCCCAGTCAGAGATGCGGTCGCAACTCCGCGGCGGCGCTGGGCTGTTCGTGGGCCGTCCGCCGTTCGTCTGGATCAGCAACGTGTTCACGAATTCCGGCGCGAACCTCGGCATTCTCAACTGCGGAACCTCCGGCTCGCCGGGTCCCGCCCCGGATTTCGTCGCGGATCCGGACGCGCAGCCGCTCGCCTGTCGCAACGGGCAAGGGATTGCGACTGGCGTCGTCGGGCCGGTGAACCTGCTCGATGAGGATCTCAAGTTCCCACAGACCTTCCGCGCGTCGGTCGGCTACGACCGCGAGCTGGGCCTCTGGGGGCTGGTCGGAACGGTGGAGGGGCTGTACACCCGCGGCATCAACAACCTGTTCTACGTCAATCGCAATCTCGCCGGCGAGCAGGGGGTGGACCGCAACGGGCGCGTCATCTACGGCGACAGCATCCGCACCAACGGACGGTCGGTCCCCGCGTTGATCGACTCGCGCTACTCCGAGGTCATCGACGTGACGAACCAGTCCGAGGACTACTCGTGGAGCCTGACAGGGCAGGTGCAGAAGCGCTTCGACGACCGGTTCGAGGCACGCGCCTCCTACACCTATTCGCAGGCGCGCGATGTCCAGAGCCTGGGCTCGAGCCGAGCGATCTCGAACTGGCGCTTCGGCCGCACGGTGAGTGGCTCGCAGCTCGACGAGACCGCCACGACCTCCCAGTTCGATCAGCCGCACAAGGTGCAGTTGTCAGGCACGTACACGTTCCCGTGGCAGACGTGGAAGACGGATCTGTCGGTGATCTACAGCGGGGTGTCGGGCGCTCCGCATGATTACATCTACCGCAACGGTCCGACGTCCGGATCGGGGGATCTCAACGCCGACGGCGTGCAGGGCAACGACCTGATTTACGTGCCCGCGGACGTGAACGACCCGAGCGAGATCATGTTCCGCGACGTCACGAGCGGCGGTCAGGTCACCGTGACGGCGGCGGAGCAAGCGGCGGCATTCGACAGGTTCATCAACAGCGTCGAGTGCCTGCGCGAGCAGCGCGGACAGCTCCTCGAGCGCAACTCGTGCCGCGCCCCGTGGTCGAACATCGTCGATCTCTCGCTGCGTCAGTCGCTGCCGTCGCTCCAGGGGCACACCCTCGCGCTGCAGGTCGACGTGTTCAACTTCACCAACCTGCTGAACAAGAAGTGGGGGCAGGCGCGCCTGGTGCCGGGGTTCAACAGCAACGTGCCGCTGCTCACGCACGTCGGACAGACCGACGGGGCGCTCGCCGGGGCGAACGGCTCCCAGGGCATCTTCCAGTTCGCCCTGAATCAGGAGCGGTACAACACGCAGAACCTGCAGTCGAACTATCAGATCCAGGTGTCGGTCCGGTACTCCTATTGATCGCGTCTCGGTAGGCTGGCCGGGGAAGGAGGAGCGGCCGGACGGATATCCCGTCCGGCCGTTCTTCATGAGCTCGGCGCGCCGCCGGCTTCGCGATTCCGGTCGTGTGCGCGGTGCTGGGCGCTTCGCACATCCCGAACACCCGCCGCGCGTTCGTCAAGGCCGCGACCTGTCACGATCTGAGATTTCGGTACCGCCGGAGTGCAGGAGCGCCGGCCGCCGCAGGTGACATTCGACCTCGTTAACTCGTTCTAACCTGAAGGTCAGAGCGCTCATGAGCCCGTTCAAGATGACGTTCGAGCGGGAGCGTCGGGCGCGCGGTGGCGTGTCGCCCGTGGCGCGTCCGCATCGGTGCCGGACTGGCCGGCGCCGTTCCAGGGAATCTCCAATGATCCGCTCGCTGTTCCTCCTCTGCCTCATGGTCGTCGGCGCGTGCGAGAATCCCGCGGCGCCGGACGTGGCCGTGCGCGAGATCCTCACGCCCCCGCCGAGCCGCAAGATCGTCGCGGCGTCGTCCGTGGCGGAGCTCAGCCAGTCGGCGGACGTGGTGAGCTCGGCCGCCTACGACGTGAACGCGAGCGGCGACATCGCGGGATTCATGGTCAACCGGGGCGGGCGAATACGAGGGTTCACGTGGGGATCGTCAGGCACGCTCACGACGCTGAACCCTCTGCCGGGTCATTTCCACTCGTACGCCTTCAGCGTGAACGCCGCGGGACGTGTCGTCGGCGTCTCGCAGAATTCGGCAGGGAAGAGCGTCGCGACCATCTGGGCCAATGGGACGCCGGCCAGCCTCGGCACGCTGGTCCCCGGTGGGGAGTCGTTCGGGATGGCCGTGAACGCGCTGGGCAGCGCCGCTGGGAGCGCCACGATCGCGGATGGCTCCATGCGCGCGTTCTACCACTCGGCCGTGACGCGCAGGATGACGAACGTCGGCGTGCTGCCCGGCGGATCGTACACCCTCGGGCACGACCTGAACGACATGGGGCAGATGGTCGGCTACGGCGATACCCCGCAGGGCGACCGCGCTTTTCTGTACGACTGGTCGACCGGGTCGCTGATGGACCTGGGCACCATTCCAGGGGGTGTCTCGAGCTACGCGTTGTCGGTGAACGCTTCGACGCAGGTGGCAGGCTTCGCGTTCACCGCCGAGGGGCTTCCGCACGCGTTCCTGTGGCACGCCGGCTCGATGACCGATCTCGGAACGTTGGGCGGCCCGCAGAGCGTCGCGTTCGGCATCAACGACTCCGGCGAAGTCGTCGGTTACAGTCAGGTTCCGAGTGGCGAATTCCACGCATTCGTGTGGACCGCCGAGAGCGGCATGGTGGACCTGGGGACGCTGCGGGGCGGCAGCGTGAGCTACGCGCAGCAGATCAACTTCACGGGCCTCACCGCCGGCATCGCCCTCGGTCCCGATGGGCGGGAGCGCGCCGTCCGGTGGTCGGTCACTCTTCAGTGAGCCGCCACATGCGGACCCTCAGAAGATCTCGAGATTGATGTACTTCCTTGGGTTCTTCTTGAAGTCCGCCGTCAGCGAATCCACCCGAGCGACCAGGTTCACGATGTTGCTGTAGAGCGTCGTGTCGGTGAGCATGCGGCCCACGGTCCCGTCGCCGCGGTCCACCTTCGCCAGGATGCCGTTGAGCTGCGTCGTCGTCGCGTTGAGCTCCGTCGTCAGGCGGGACAGGTTCGCCGTCGTCTGGTTCAGGTTGCCCATCAGCGAGTCCACCGTCGCGCTGTCGATCGCCGCCGCCGAGCGGCGGATCATGGCGAGCGTGGCCGTGACGTTGCGCGACTGTTCCGCCGCCACGCCGGCGAGCTGGTCCACCAGGCGCTGGGTCGACTCCACGGTCTGGTGCACATCCTGGAAGCCGCCCCGCGTCACGAACTGCCGGTTCAGCGCTGTGGTCAGGCTGCTCACGTCTGCGGTGATCGTGTCGACGCGCTGGAGCAGGTCGGCGATGCTCGGCGCCGGCCGTCCGCGCGGAATCGTGTCGCCCGGCTGCATCGGGGGAATCGTGACGCCGGCTGGCAGCCCGCGCAGCAGCGCGCTGTCCGGCGTGAGCGCCACGGCCTGGTCGCCGAAGAACCCGACCGCCACCACGGTCGCCGTCGTCCCCTCGGGGATCTGGTAGTCCTTCTCGATCTCCAGCTGCACGTCCAGGTAACCGTTAGGCTTGAGCGTCACCTGGTCCACGTAGCCGATGCCGACGCCTGCCAGCAACACCTGCTGTCCCGTCTTGAGCCCGGCGCCCCAGGGAAACTGCGCGTGCATCGTGTAGCCGCTGCCGAACCCGCGGCGGGCGAGCCACAGCGAACCGCTGATTCCCACCAGCAGGGCGGCCGTGATGAACACGCCCACGAGCACTTCGTCGCGTCGTTTCATGCTCCAATGTACTCGGCGAGGAACAGCGCGGTGATGGCGTCCAGCACGAGAATCAGTACCGAGGCGAGCACCACCGCGCGAGCCGTCGACCGCCCGACGCCCTCGGCGCCAGCCTCCGTCACGTAGCCTTCGTACGAGCACACAAACGCGATCGCGGCCCCGAACAGGGTCGCCTTGATCACGCTGTACACCACCTGGAAGTTGCTGAAGCTGAGCCGCAGCCCCTGCTCGAAGTCCGCCGCCGACACGGGGGTCGCCGCGATGCCGAGCCCCACGCCCGCGAGGATGCCGACCGCATCCGCCACGATCGTCAGCAGCGGCAGCATCACGACGCCCGCGATCACGCGCGGCACCACGAGATAGGCGACCGGATCGTACGAGAGGGTCTCCAGCGCGTCGATCTGCTCGGTCACGCGCATCGTCCCGATCTCCGCCGTCATGCGCGCGCCCACCCGGCCGGTGAGCACCAGGGCCGTGAGCAGCGGACCGAGCTCCAGCACGATGCTCTGCCGGAGAATGAGCCCGACCGCCGAGTAGCCCGCGCCGGGGAACAGCTGGTAATACGTTTGATAGGCGGTGACCGCGCCGATGAACGCCGCCACGATCGCGGTGAGCGGCAGCGAGTCGACGCCGATGCCGCGCATCTGCTGCATGGTCAGCGGCAGATACGTGCGCGGCTCGCCGAAGGCCCGCGCGGTCTCGACCAGGAAGTAGACGCGCCGCCCCGTCTCGCGGAAGTAGCCGATGGTCGTCCGCGAGACCTGCCGGAAGAGGATGATCCCGGCGCGCTGCGGGACCGGAAAGCTGGTCGTCGCACGCACATCGCCCGGCGTTCGGTAGGCGCTCACCGCGCGCGCTCCCGGTCGTGAGGCATCACGTGCGGGCGCGCGCCAGGAGGAGCAAGCCCGCCATGGCGAACAGCATGTTGGGGGTCCAGGCGGCGAGCGTGGGCGGCAGCAGTCCGCCCCCGCCGACCGCCTTGGTGATCTGAATCAGCGTCAGAAACAGGATCGTCGTCGCGAGGCTGATGGCGATGCCGAACGCCGCGCCGCCGCGTTTGGTGCTCGTGGCCAGCGGCGCGCCGAAGATCGCGATGATGAAGCAGGTGATCGGCACGGCGATCTTGAGCGCCTGTTCGACCTTCAGCTCGTTCACGTCGGCGCCCGAACGCTCCAACGCCCGGATGTAGAAGCCGAGTTCCCGATAGCGCATCTCGCTCGGCTCGCGCGCGCGGGCGACCAGCTCTTCCGGCGCTTCCCGCAACGTATTGTCGACCAGGCTGTCGTACTCCATCACGAGATCGGTCATGCTGTCGGGGAGGATGTGCATCTCCCCATCGACCAGCGTCCAGCGGTCCGCGTCCGCGCTCCACCGCGCGGTGCGCGCAGTGAGCAGATAGGTGGGGTAATCCGGTCCCACGCCTTTCCGCTCGATCTCGATGGCATCCAGCGCGCCGCGCTCCACGTTGAGCGCGGCGATCTTGTATACCCGCCCGCTCTCCGACGCGTACGGAAAGTTGTAGCGTGCGCCCGAGGCCTCGAACCGCCGCTCCTCCAGCAGCTCCGCGCGGCGGCGGTTCGTGACCGGAACCAGCTCGCTGAGCACCCCGGCGAGCAGCGTCACGACGATCGATGCGCCGAAGATCGGGGCGACGAGCCGATGGAAGCTGATGCCTGACGCCTTGGCCGCCGTGATCTCGGAGTGCCGCGTGAAGGCACCGATGGTGAACACGGTCGCGAACAGCACGGCGGCGGGGAGCGCCATGAACATCGAATCCGGCACCCAGTATACGTACGACATCGCGATCGCTTCGCGCGTCAGGTTCCGGTTGAGGTACTTGTCGAGATTATCCGCCAGGTCGATCACGATCACCAGGATCGGGAAGCCCATCGCCGTGGCGGTGAAGATCTTCCAGAACTCGCGGAAGACGTACCGGTCCAGCGGCGTGAACAGCCGCCTCACGACGCCACCGAACCGCGGCGCGCGAGGGTCGGCGCGGGGCGGCGGGCGTTTCTCGACAGGCGCCCCCGGAGCCTATCCCACAGCTCCCCGAGGTCGCTGCCCCGCGCCGTGGTACCGCTCCGGCGGAGCATGTACATCAGGACCAGTCCGGCGATCGTGAAGAGGATGTTCGCCAGCCACATCGCGAGGAACGGCGACAGGATCAGCTTGTCCGCCAGCGTCTCGCCGGCGATCAGGCCCACGTAGTACAATCCGAACACGCCAAGGCTCACGCCGATCACGAGGCCCACCCCGCCGCGCGGGAAGCGCAGCGCGAGGGGAGCGCCGAGCAGCACGAAGACCACGCAGGCGGCGGCGAGCGCGAACTTCTTCTCGATCTCCACCTGGTACTGGTTCACGTCCATCCGGGCATTGCGAATCCGTCCCTCGGCCGACTGCAGCTGACCGGTGGCCACCACGAACGGGTCCATCGACGGATTGCGCGCCGGCGCAACGCCGGTGCCGGTCAGCGCGGGGATGCCGGGCACCAACGCCGAATCCTGCCCGCCGCGGAACGATGGCAGGGCGCGGCCCACGGTGCCGGGCAGGGTGATGCGACGGACGCTGTCGGGACTCACGCGCCGGGGCTGTGCGGCCGGCTCCTGCGCCGGTGGGACCGCGTCCGGATCGTCAGGCACCGGCGCAGCCGCGGCCTCCTGCACCGTGAACAGCGGGAGAATCCACGCGCAGTAGGCGGCCGCGAGCGACCGCACGCGCGGCTCCGGTGACGCCGGCTCGACCGGCCGGGTCTCGCCGGTCGCCAGATAGTGTGCCGCATTGCCGAGGGTGTTCGCCAGGTCGGCGCGCGTCGCGCGCAGGGTGCGCGTCGACCCGTTCACCTCACCCTGCATTTCGCAGATCGTCATCTCCCGGTCGCTCTTGTAGCCCTTGTCGGCCGTCCGGGAGAATCCGCTCGCCACCCCGCGCACCTTGATGAGGTCGGTCTGGAAGTACAGTCGCTGGAGCTCCGTGCTGTTGGCGCGGGGGATCTCCTGCGAGTAGCCGTCGTACAGCGTCAGCTCGAGGTCCTCGCGGTTGGCGGCGAGCTGCATCTTGCCGCTGTCCGCGTGAACGGTCCGCCGCCGCTGCGCATCGGTCATGTCGTAGATCGTGACCTCGCGCAGGCGATTCGAGCCCTCGTCGATGTCGCCCGCTCGCAGGTAGAGCCGGCCGGGGGACACTTCGTTGATGACCTGCTCGCGCAAGGCGAACGTCGGCTTGGTGCGGCCGATGTCCGTCTGGAGCGTGCTGAGCCGGTGGTTGGCGCGCGGCAACAGCTGGTCGTTGAACCAGACCATGACGAGCGCGATGGCGAAAGCGCCCCACAGCACGGGCCGGATGATGCGGAAGTGCCCGACGCCGCTCGCCTTGAGCGCGGTGATCTCGTTCTCCGCGGCCAGCCGGCTGAACGCGTACAGCACCGCGACCAGCACCGCCATCGGCAGCGTCATCGCGATGATGAACGGAACGGACAGCATGAAGAACTCGCCGATCACCGACCATTCCAGCCCCTTGCCGACCAGATTGCCGAACTGCTTGGCGATCTGATTCAGCAGCAGCAGGGAGGTCAGCGTGGCCAGGGCGAACAGGAGCGGTCCGACGTGCTCCTTGAGGACGTAGCGCTGGAGAATCTTCACGGTGCCAAGTGCGCGAAGGGGCGGAACATCCGCCCCAGGGCCGGGTTGTAGCGACTGATGCGGCCGCTATATTCCGGGCGACTGACTAATGTACATGCGCCGCGGCCGGGTGGCGACGTGTTTCGCCCCGTCGACGCCCGCGCGCCTGCCCCGTTGTACCCGTCTCGCCGCGTTTAGGTGCGCCTCCCAGGTTACGCATGTTCGGCCGCGCTCGTGGCGCTGGCCGCCGCGGCGATCCCCGCACGGACGCTTTCGGCCCAGCAGCCGGCACGAGACACGACCGCCACGCCTCGCGACAGCCTCGCCGCCGCCTCTGCGGCGAGCGATTCGCTGCTGCCGCTGCCGCTCTCCATGCGGCTGCGCAAGGACACGCTGTTCCTCCAGCGGCCGTCCGTCTTTGGCGACTTCGGGCGTTTCGGCGGGGCTCGTGAGGCACCGGAGGAGGTCGCAAGGCGTCGCACCGAGTCGCTGCAGAACTCCGCCGCCCTCCGCCGCTCGGCGCTCTGGGGCACCACGCTCCGCGACGCGCTCGCGCCGCGTGCCCTCCCGGATTCCGGCGCCGAGCGCCAGCTCGCGGAGCGGCCGCCGCCGGCGCCGGGGCTGGAGCCCCCGTCGCCGCTGCTCGGCGACACGGCCACGCGCCCCGCCGCACGCGACTCGCTTCCGGACGCCATGCGCGCGGCCACCGATCTGCTCGGGCAGTACGCGGATCTCGGCCTCCAGCTGCAGGCGCGCCTGCAGAGCAAGCTCGAGCGCAACAAGAACGAGCGATGCACGTCGTTCGACATCCTCAATCCGGTCGCCAACTGTTCCGGCAGCTTCCAGCCACAGTTCGACTTCCAGTTCAACGTGCGCACCGGCGGGACGGTCGCCGAGCGGGTGCACGTGAACGTGGACTACGATTCGGAGCGCGAGTTCGACGCGTCGAACAACATCAACGTCTACTACGAGGGGAAGAGCGACGAGATCATCCACCGGCTCGAGGTGGGGAACGTCAGCTTCGCGCCTCCCTCGTCGCGGTTCATCACGGGCGGCATTCCCGCGGGCAACTACGGACTCCAGGCCACCGGCCAGTTAGGCCCGATGAACTTCCGCACGATCGTCGCCCAGCAGAAGGGCAACGTCGTCAAGGACCGCGTGTTCACGGTCGGCGATCGCACCGTGCAGACGGTCGACCGCGACATCGAGGACTATCAGGTCGAGCGCCGGCGATTCTTCTGGGTGGTGGATCCGACGGTCGAGTTCTCGGGCGCCTATCCCAACATCGACGTGCTCGACAACGCGCGCATGGCGTCCCTGGTGTCGCAGATTCCGTCCAACCGGCGCCCGCGACGCGTGCTGGTCTATCGCTACCGCCCGCCCAGCGCGAGCGGCAGCATCTCCGGCGACATCAACGGGCCCACGGCGGTGGCGCTCGGCGCGCGCAACCAGAACCCGATCGGTCCGTACCAGGTGCTGCAGCAGGGGGTCGACTACTACATCGATCCGACCAACCTGTGGATCGCGCTGGTCAGCCCGATCAACCGCGGCGAGCGCCTGGCGATCTCCTACACGGTCACGGGAGCGGGCGGCGCGGAGGCGACGATCCCCACGGTGGGCGGCACCTTCCCGACCGCGGGCAACCAGGGGGGCACCGACACGCTCGTGCTGCTGTGGGACAACGAGCTGCTGCCGGGCGACGCGCCGTTCGTGCGGGAGATGCGCAACGTCTATCGCTTGGGCGGCGAGGACATCCAGCGCGGCACGGTCGAGCTCAAGATCGTGGTGGGCAGCGGCGAGCAGGAGCGGTCGCAGGCCGCGGGCGCGCCGACCTACCTCCAGGTCTACGGACTGGCGCAACGGACCAACACGTCGGCGTTCGACGTGGAGAACCGGCTGTGGCCGCGCCCCGGCGATCCGAACCAGGCGGCGAACGCCGGGGGCGGCAGCACGAAGCTCATCCGCGACTACTTCGTGATGTTCCCATCACTCCAGCCGTTCGCCGACGCCGGCCTCGCCGACCCGCCCGATCCGGTGAACGACTCGCTGTACCGCACGCCTGACGACGACCTCTACTCGCAGCGCCGCCCGCCCACCCAGTACCGGCTTCGGGCCCGCTACCAGGCCGAGGGCGGCGGCGACGCCGGCGTCATCGCGCTCGGCTCGGTGCAGGTGCGGCAGGGATCCGAGCGCCTGACGATGAGCGGCGTGCCGCTCGTCCGGGACGTGGACTACCGCGTCGACTATGAGCTGGGGCAGGTGACCTTCCTGCGGCCCGACACGCTGTTCCGCACCGCGAAGCAGGTGGCCGTGCGTTACGAGGAGAACCCGCTCTTCGCTTCCGCGCCCACGTCCATCTTCGGCATCGCCTCCGAGTTCCCGTTCGAGAACGGCCAGCTGAACTTCGTCGCGATCTCGCAGTCGCAGAAGACGACCTTCAACCGGCCGCCGCTCGGCTTCGAGCCGGCCAGCGCGCTCGTGGCGGGAGCGAACGGCACGTTCGGATGGGAGAGCCGCGCCCTCACGCGCGCGCTCGACCGGCTGCCAATGGTGGAGACGACCTCGCCGTCGTACATCTCGTTCCAGGGCGAGATCGCGACGAGCCGGCCGCAGCCGAACGCCGCGGGGCAGGCGTACGTCGAGAGCTTCGAAGGCGAGGGCGGCATTCCGCTCACGCTCTCCGAACTCGCCTGGCGGCTCGGCAGTCAGCCGGCGGTGCCGGCCGGCGCGACGATGGTCGCGGGTGTGCCGATCGACTTCGACACCACCTCCGCCGGAACGATCGCCTGGCAGAACCTCGCCGCGGTGTTCGACAGCGCCACCGGACAGGCGAATGCCGTGCAGTTCTTCGCCGAGCAGATCGACACCACGATCACGTTCACCGGCTCGAACGCCTTCCGCTCGCCGGAGCAGGTCCTCTGGATGACGCTCTACCCGCTCAGCGTCGGCGGGCAGTTCTGCAACGAGTGCGCGCGCTCCGACTTCAAGTGGAAGATCCCGGGCCTCTTCGGCCGGCGTTGGCGCTCCTTGAGCCAGACGCTCAGCCCGAGCGGCATCGACCTGTCGCGCGTCGAGAACCTCGACTTCTGGGTGCTGATCGACACCTCGACGGTGGGGCGCCGGACGAACCCCGCGCTCGTGTTCGACTTCGGCGACATCTCCGAGAACAGCGTCTCCGTCGTGCCGGAGACGCTCGTCGTGCGGACGGTGACGGACACGCTCCGCGCCGGCGGCCTGCGGGCACGCATCGACAGCACCTGGTTCGGCCGCCGTATCGAGCGATTCGGCGTGATGGACTCGGAACGCGATCCGATCACCAAGTCGTTCGACCACATCCGCAACGACGTCGGACTGCCGAGCCACCGACCCGATTCGCTGTTCGTCATCCACGTGGATTCGGGCTTCCAGATGATGCGGTACGATCAGCCCATCTGCCGGCATAACGGGCTCCAGCTCCAGCTCCTCGGCGACACGAAGAACAACTGTACGGTCGGCAACCGGCAGCTCGACGAAGAGGATCTCGACCTCGACGGCGTCCTGAACCTCGCCCCTTCGCAACGCGACAGCGAGCGGCTGCTGCGCTACGTGATCGATCTGTCGGATGCGTCGGCGTACAACCGGTTCGGCCGCTGCCTCGGCAGCGTGACCGACAGCATCACCGGCGCGGGCACCTATTGCTGGGTGAACGTCCGCGTGCCCTTCGGCGCCCCCACCGAGGTCGTGAACGATCCGCTCGTCAGGCGCATCAAGTCGCTGCGGATGACGATGGTCTCGTCGCCGAACGCCGGCGAGGTGCTGTCGCAGGTGCCCATCGCCAGGCTCAAGCTCGTGGGCTCGCCGTGGGTCAAGCGCGGGGACCGCGCGCTCGGTGGGGCCGGCGGAGCCCGACCGGAGGGGAACGGCTTCATCATCGCCACGGTCGTCGGCACCCAGGACCGCGACAGCCGCGCCGGGGGCCTGTTCTATGAGTCGCCGCCCGGCGTCACCGATCAAGCCGACAACAAGCAGAGCGACTTCGACCAGGGGATCATCCAGATCAACGAGAAGTCGATGCGCCTGGTGGCCGGCGACGTCCCGCTCTTCTCGCGCGTGGAGGCGTTCTACCGGTTCCCGGAGGGCGAGAAGAGCTTCATGGGCTACAAGGAGCTGCGGGTCTGGGCGCGCGGCCGCAACAAGGGGTGGGGTCCTGGTGGCGACATGAACTTCTTCGTGAAGATCGGCCGGGACGAGGACAACTTCTACCTGTATCGCACCCCCGTGAACGAGGGCCCGTCGCGCGACGCGTGGCTCCCGGAAGTGGTCGTCGACTTCGACAAGTTCTACGCGCTGCGCGCGGAGGTGCAGAACAACTTCCTGCAGGGCGGCGAGCAGATTGCCTGTACCGGCGTCGACTCGGTGCTCGTGGCGTTGTCGGAGCTGCCGTCGGGCTCCGGAACCAACCGCTTCGCCGCCTGCGATGACGGATACATCGTCTACACGGCCAACCCGGGGATCACGCCGCCCAATCTCGCCGGGGTCCAGGAGATGGCCGTGGGTATGATGCGCGTGGGCGACACGGGACTCGGCAGCGGCGGCTCGATCCTGCCGACCGACTCGCTGGAGATCTGGGTCGACGACATCCGGCTCACCGGCGTCGTCGACGATCCCGGATACGCGGGACAGGTCGCGTTCAACGTCCAGGCGGGTGACGTCGGCCAGGTGCAGCTCACGGCGAGCCGCCGCGATCGCAATTTCCGCCAGCTGGCCGAGCAGCCGTCGTACAATACGGCGAGCGACTTCGGCATCGCGACCTCGTTCCGGCTCGACAAGTTCCTGCCGCAGCGGCTGGGGCTCATCCTCCCCGTCTCGGTGAGCCACGCACGCTCGGGCAACGACCCGTTCTTCCTCGCCCGGTCGGACGTGCAGGCGCAGGGTATCGACGGGCTGCGGGTGCCGGAGTCCCAGTCGACCAACTACTCGATCTCCGCCCGACGCGCGACACCGCTGCGCGGCTCGGTCTTCGCGCCGGTCGTCAACAACCTGAACGCGACCGCGAGCTACGGAACGGCCTCGTCGACGAGCGAGTACGCGGTCGGCTCGTCGTCGCGCATGTCCGGCGCGGTCGACTGGAGTCTGCAGGCCACGGCGCGTACGGCGCGCCTGCCCGGGTGGTTCACCGGGCTGCTGGACATTCTCCCGGGGTTCCTCGAGAACAGCGACGCGGTGCGGTCGATCAAGAACACGCAGTTCCGCTGGAATCCGACGCAGCTCCGCTTCTCGACGACGTACGCGAAGACCGAGGATACGCGCCGCGCGTTCACGCTGCCGGTGGCGACGGCCGCCGACTCGGGGCGTCCGGTGAACGGCCTGACGAGCGTTCTGCGCAACGTCGCGCTGCTCGAGATGCGGCCGACGCCGGCCTTGACGGCTCGGTGGAACGTGACGTCGGTGCGCGACCTCCGCGACTACGGGGACAGCATTCCCATCGGCGGGACGGTAAACGTGGGCGCGGTGGCGCGCGGCGAGCGGGACGAGCTGCTCGGCGTGGACCTGGGCCTGGAGCGCGAGCGCCAGATGAACATGGTGTTCAACTTCTCGCCTTCGCTGTCGACCTGGATCCGGCCGCGGCTCGACTTCAACACGTCGTACTCGCTGCTGCGCGACCCCAACACACCGCGGCTGCTCCAGCTCGGCGATTCCACGGGACCGTTCCGCCTCCCCCGGCGCCTGACGAACTCACAGGGGCTCGGCATCGGGACGTCGATGGACATCGGCCGGGCCATTCTGCTGCACACCCGCGACCGCAGCGCCTATCGCCGCGTCGCGGCCCTGCTCCAGCCGCTCGACGTGAACTGGCGGCGCGACCTGCGATCCTCGTTCGATGGCGTGCCGTTCACGCCGGGACTCGGGTATCAGTTCGGGTGGGGCGGCCTCGACGACTTCCGTGAGCAGGACGGGATTCAGGCCACGAGCGCGGGCGTGACGCGATCCCTCAACGCCGGAACGGGATTCAACCTGCCGTTCGGCACGACGCTGCAGACGCGATTCAACCGCGTGACGTCGAGCGCGTTCAGCCGCCGCGTCGACGCGCAGACCGTGCTCGAGTCCGAGAGCGTGACCTTCCCGGATCTCAGTCTCCGCTGGTCCATGAGGCCGCGGCGCCTCGCGTTCCTGTTCCAGAGTCTTGGCGCGACCGCCGACTGGCGTGAGACCGAGTCGCGCACCTTCCAGCCGACGGTGGGGGAAGGCGGGGAGATCGACTCCGAGGGCGAAGGGATCCGTTCGGAGCAGGCCAACACGGTCTATCGGTTGAGCCCGTCGGTGACGTGGGCTCTCGGCAACGGCCTGACGACGGCCGGAGGATGGAGCCGCACCGATCGCAGCGAGCTGCGGAGCGGTGGCGTGACGCGGGGGCAGACGACGGAGATGACCGCCAACGTCGGCAAGGCGTTCAAGCTGCCCGAGCGGTATCAGGGCCGCATCCTCCGCTGGTCGATGGGCTTCGCGAAGAGCAACAGCAACAGCTTCTTCGAGGCCGACACGACGGTGAAGCGCGTGCAGGATCTCGGGCGGTGGGGGATCAACATGAACGCGGACACCGACGTCTCGGACAACATGACCTTCAGCATGACCCTGTCGCGCTCCAGCAACTTCGACCGTCTGTATGATCGCCGCTTCACGCAGATGGTGATCACGGCCACGCTGCACCTGACCTTCTTCGCGGGAGACCTGCGGTGATCCAGCGCGCGGGTGTCGCGGCGCTTCTCGTCCTCAGCGCGTGCGGCAATGCCGACGGCGCGCCTCCGCAGTTCGACGCCGAGGCGTCGATGCGCTACATCCAGACCCAGCTGGAATTCGGGCCGCGCATCCCGGGCACCGACGGCCACCGGCAGACCGGCGAGTGGATCGTACAGCAGATGCAGGAGCGCGCCGACACGGTGCTCGTGCAGGAATGGATTCACGTCACGGCGGCCGGCGACTCGCTGGCCATGCGCAACATCTTCGCGCGGTTCAACCCGGACGCCGCGCAGCGGATTCTCTACCTGGCGCACTGGGACACCCGGCCGATTTCCGACGCGGCGAGCGGCTCGGATCGCGCGCTGCCCGTGCCGGGCGCGAACGACGGCGCATCGGGCGTCGCGCTGCTGATCGGGGTGGCGGATGCCTTACGCCAGTCGCCGTCGCGCGTCGGCGTGGACCTGTTGTTCGTCGACGGTGAGGACTTCGGCGACTTCGCGAGCGACACGGACGTCCTGATCGGCTCGAAGTACTTCGCGCGGAACCTGCCCGCGCCCGACTACCGCCCCCTGTTCGGCGTGCTGTGGGACATGATCGGCGACAAGGACCTGCGCATCTACCAGGAAGGCTACTCGGTGCAGCGGGCGCCCGAGATCGTGTCTCGCGTGTGGCAGACGGCCGCCGATCTCGGGTACCATAACGTCTTCGTGCCGACGGGGGGCATCTCGGTCACGGACGACCACCTGCCGCTGCTGGACGTGGGGCTGCGCGTGATCAACGTCATCGACATCGACTACCCGGCGCACCACACCCCGCGCGACACGTTCGACAAGGTGTCGCGCGAGAGTATGCAGATCGTCGGGAACGTGGCGATGGCGTTGATACGGCGGGTGGGGTAGCCGGACGTCCGCCGCGAGCGGACGACGAATCGGAGCGTCGGGCCGTGAACCGCGCCGGCCGCCACCACGGATAGGCGACTCCGCCGTACTGCTAGGGGCGCTGGTAGAGGAAATGGCGGCGCTCGGACTTCCCTTCACGGTGTGCGCGCAGTCGGCTCATCTGCAGGAGGTCGGTGAACACCACGATCGTGTCCGAGTACGCGCCGCCGATCGCGTTAGGAAATGGAACGACCAGCGCGTCGCCGATGCGCGTGTAGGCGACGATCAGCGTCTCCGGCGTGACGACGCCGATCCCCTGCGGGCCGCGCCACTCGACGTTCGTCACGATCGACACGCGCTCCCGAGGCAGGACACGCAGCGTGCCGCCGGTGATGATCAGCGAGTCCCGCGTGCTGAATCCCGCGAATCGGTCGAATACCGGCAGCAGCGACGCTCCCACCTGAAACAGCGGGTACTCGCCCTCCAGATTCTCGCTGTGCGGACCCGAACTATCGGAGCAGGCGCCGGCGAGCGAGGCGCCGGCGAGGAGCGGGACGAGGATGGCGAGGCGTGGGCGCATGGGCCGGGCAGAGCGGGTTGGCGGGAACTGCCGCGTCGCGGGGCGGCTCCAGCGGATGGCACGGCAGCCCATAGTGTCACCGCGCACGGCCGGACGGTAGGGTGTCGCCGCTCCTCGCAACTCGCGGACACGGGATGCCGCGTTCGGATGACATCGAGGCGTTGAGGTCGGGCGATCGTGGCGGGCACCCCGCGGCTCCTCCACATGACGCCATCCGAGCGCAACGCCCTCCTGTTTCTGAGTGCCCTGCTCCTGCTGGGGGTGGGTGTCCGCCTGGCCCGGTCGCGCGTAGAGGAACCGCGGGCGTCGGTGGCCGAGCGGACGGCGCTGGCGGCGCACCTCTCGGCGGTGGACAGCGTCCGCGCTGCCCGGCCAACCAGGTCCGCGGCGCGGCCGACCTCGGGAAACAGCCGAAGCTCACGAGCGCCGAGTCGATCGACTACATCCGCGACCGGAGCGCCTCGGCCCGCCAGAGCGCGGCCAGAATCCCCCGCCTCCCGTCTCCCGCCTCCCGCTCCCCGGCCTGTCGACCTCGACCTCGCCACGGAGGCCGAAATCGAGGCCCTCCCCTGGATCGGCCCGGTGCTCGCGGCGCGCATCATCGCGGACCGGGATTCGTTAGGACCCTTCGGCTCCCTGCAGGGCTTCCAGCGGGTCCGGGGGATCGGCCCCGGGATGGCCGGCCGCCTCGCCGACCGCGTGACGTTTTCCCAGACACCGCGTCATTTCAGCGTGGAAGACCGGGGGAAACGGGCGTCCAGCGGGACGCGCCGCGGCCCCTCGGCGCGTCCGCGCGTACCCTGATGCGTCCGTTCGACGCGTCCCCAGGGGGTGCGCCACCCGTTCCTCGACTCGCCCGCTCCCCTCGCGCATGGCCGCTCCCGTCGCAGCCACCGAACGCATCGGCGATCTCCTCCTCCGCGAGGGGCTGATCACGCGCGACCAGCTCGAAAAGGCGCTGGTCGAACAGCGGCAGAGCGGCTCCCGCATCGGGTACGCGCTGATCAAGCTCGGGTTCCTGAACGAACTGGACCTGACGCGCATGCTCGCGCGCCAGTTCCGCATGCCCGCGGTCGACCTGTCGAAATTCGAGGTCGATCCGCGCATAACGAAACTCGTCCCCGCCGACCTGGCGCTGAAGCACCTCGTCCTCCCGCTCAAGCGCGACGGTCGCACGCTGACCGTCGCGATGGCCGACCCGACGGATCTCGGGGTGCTGGACGATCTCAAGTTCATCACGCGCTACGACATCTTCCCCGTGATCGCGGGGGAGTACACGCTGCGGGCGTCGATCGAGCGGTACTACGACGGCGCGGATTCCGCGCTGCAGAACCTGCTCAAGGACATCGACTTCGGCGACGGCGACGGCGACGTCGAGATCGTGGAGGACAAGGACGAGGAGACGAACATGGCCGCCCTCGCGGCGGCCATCGACGACGCCCCCGTCGTCAAGCTCATCAACGGCATCATGTCCGACGCGGTGAAGCGCGGCGCCTCGGACATTCACTTCGAGTGCTTCGAGCACGAGCTGCGCGTCCGCTACCGCATCGACGGCGCGCTCCAGGATGTCATGCGGCCGCCGATCAAGCTGCGCGCCGCGCTGATCTCGCGCTTCAAGATCATGTCGCAGCTGAACATCGCCGAGCGACGCGTGCCCCAGGACGGGCGCATCAAGCTCAAGATGGGGCGCAAGGTCATCGACTTCCGCGTCTCGACGCTGCCGACGTTGTTCGGCGAGAAGGTCGTGCTCCGCATCCTCGACAAGGGGAACCTGACGCTGGAGCTCGAAAAGTTCGGCATCGAGCCGCGCGCCGAACAGGAGCTGATGGAGGCGGTGATGAACCCGTACGGCATGGTGCTCGTCACCGGCCCCACGGGCTCGGGCAAGACGACCACGCTCTATTCGGCGCTGTCGAAGGTGAACAACGAGGACGTGAACATCATGACGGCCGAGGATCCGGTGGAATACAACATCCACGGGATCAACCAGGTGCTCGTCAGGAACGACGTCGGGATGACGTTCGCCGCGGCGCTCAAGGCGTTCCTGCGGCAGGACCCGAACATCATCATGGTCGGCGAGATCCGCGACCTGGAGACGGGCGGCATCGCGATCAAGGCGGCGCTCACGGGCCACCTCGTGCTCTCGACCCTGCACACCAATACGGCACCGGAGACGGTCACCCGTCTGCTGGACATGGGGCTCGAGCCCTTCAACGTGGCCTCGGCGCTCAACCTGGTGCTCGCTCAGCGTCTCGTCAGGCGCATCTGTCCCAAGTGCAAGACCAAGTACGACCCCGAACCCGAAGAGCTGCGCGCGGCCAAGCTCAATCCGGAGATGACGCTGCGCGAGATGCGCTATACCCAGGAGTCGATCGATGGACTGCGCGCGCGGGCGACCAAGGAAGCAGCGCCGTACCTCGAGACCACCACGCTCGATTCGCGTATTGCGGACCTCCCGTTCTTCAAGGGCCGCGGGTGCGACTCGTGCGCGGGCAGCGGCCTCAAGGGCCGGCAGGGCCTCTACGAAGTGATGGCCATGAGCCCGCAGATCCGGAAGCTGATCATGCAGAACGCCGGCGCCCAGGAGATCAAGGACGCGGCGCTCGAGAACGGCATGCTCACCCTCCGGATGGACGGGCTGCTCAAGGTCATGAAGGGGATCACCACGATGGAACAGGTGATCCGCGAGACGAGCGCATGACGATGCCTGACGCGATGCGTGGCCCGGGGAAGGGTGGATCCGCGCGGGAGCTCCGGCCCGCCGAACGCCCGACCCCGGCGCCCCGCGTCGATCCCTCTTTCCCGAGACCCCACGCCGCATGACGACCGCCGCACCGGGCGCCCCCAGCCCCCACTCGACGCTGAATCTCCGCACGCTGCTCGAGGAGATGATCCAGCGCGGCGCCTCCGACCTGCACATCACGGCCGGGGAGCGCCCCAAGCTGCGCATCGACGGCGAGATGACCAATTCGGGCTACGAGGAGGCGCTCAACCCGAAGGACACCCTCGCGCTCGCCTACTCCATTCTCACCGAGAACCAGAAGAAGCGCTTCGAGCTGGAGGACGAGCTCGACTTCTCGTTCGGCATCCAGAACCTGGCCCGCTTCCGCGGCAACTGCTTCAAGCAGCGCGGCTGCGTGTCGCTGGTCATCCGGCAGATCCCCTTCAACGTCAAGACGTTCGAGGAGCTCGGCCTCCCCGCCGCCGTGGCGAAGATGAGCGAGAAGCCACGCGGGCTCGTGCTCGTCACCGGCCCGACGGGGTCCGGCAAGAGCACCACCCTCGCCGCGATGATCGACAAGATCAACCGCGAGCGCCGCGGCCACATCATCACGGTGGAAGACCCGATCGAGTTCATCCACCGCCACCAGAACTGCATCGTCAACCAGCGCGAGGTCGGGACCGACACCAAGAGCTTCGCGTCGGCGCTCAAGTATGCCTTGCGCGAGGACCCGGACATCATCCTCGTCGGCGAGATGCGCGACCTGGAGACCATCCAGGCCGCGATCACCATCGCCGAGACCGGCCACCTCTGCCTGGCGACGCTGCACACGAACAGCGCCGCGGAAGCCATCAACCGCATCATCGACGTCTTCCCGAGCTACCAGCAGTCCCAGGTGCGCGCCCAGCTCGCCTTCGTGCTCGAAGGGATCATCACCCAGACGCTCATCCCGCGCATCCGGGGCGGCGGCCGCGTCATGGCCGCCGAGATCCTCGTGGTGACGCCCGCGATCCGCGCGCTGATCCGCGACGACAAGGTGCACCAGATCTACTCGCTCATGCAGAGCGGCAAGAAGCACGGGATGCAGACCCTGAACGATGCGTTGTACCAGGCCTACATGTCACGTGAGGTGGCGCTCGAGGAGTGCCTCCGCGTGTCGGGCGACCCGACCGAGTTGGCGCGTATGGTCGGCGAGCAGTTGCCTGGCGATGAGGACGCCGCGCCGATGCGCGGTACGAACGGGCCCGGCAAGTACGCCGGGACCCGGCGGTAGCACGGTATCTGACCGGAGCGATCCATGCCTACGTTTGCGTACACCGCCCGCACGCTCAACGGCGAGTTGAAGAGCGCCACGCTCGACGCGCCGTCGCGCGACGACGTCGTCGCCCAGCTCCGCCGGCAGCGGCTCATCGTCGTGAAGATCGACGAGGAGCGAAAGCGGAAGCGGATGGGAAAGGTCAAGACCAAGGACATCGTCATCTTCACCCGGCAGTTCTCCACGATGATCAACGCGGGGCTGCCGCTCGTGCAGGCCCTCGACATCCTGTCCAAGCAGAGCGAGAACCCGGCGCTGCAGGAGGTGACGCGTCAGGTGGTCTACGACGTCGAGTCGGGACACACCGTGGCCGATGCCCTCGCCAAGCACCCCAAGGCGTTCACCGAGCTGTACACGAACATGGTGGCGGCCGGTGAGGCGGGCGGTATTCTCGACACGATCCTGATGCGCCTCGCGACCTTCCTCGAGAAGAACGATGCGTTGATCGGGAAGGTGAAGAGCGCCATGGTGTACCCGGGCGTGATCATGAGCGTGGCCGCGATCGCCATCGTGGTGCTCCTGATCTTCGTCATCCCGACGTTCGAGAGCATGTTCGCCAGCGTGAACCTCGCGCTGCCGCTCCCGACGCGCGTGGTGATCGGGTTGTCGAACTTCCTCCAGACCTTCTGGTGGGCGGTCGGCCTCGGGATCTACGCGATGATCTTCCTGCTGCAGCGCTACTACGCGACACAGGGCGGCAAGCTGGCGATCGACCGGCTGATGCTGAAGATGCCGGTGCTCGGCGACGTCGTCCGCAAGTCGAGCGTCTCGCGGTTCACCCGTACGCTGGGCACGCTGATCTCGTCAGGCGTGTCGATCCTCGACGGGCTGGAGATCACGGCCAAGACCGCGGGCAACCGCGTGATCCACGACGCCATCATGGAGTCGCGCGCGAGCATCGCGGGCGGCGACACGATCTCCGCGCCGCTGGCCAAGAGCGCGGTGTTCCCGCCGATGGTGATCAGCATGATCGCGGTCGGGGAACAGACGGGAGGGCTCGACGAGATGCTGACGAAGATCGCCGACTTCTACGACACCGAGGTGGACACGGCGGTGTCGGGGCTGCTGTCGCTGATGGAGCCGGTGATGATCGTGATCCTCGGCGTGGTGGTCGGCGGCATGGTGGTCGCCATGTATCTGCCGATCTTCGACATGATCAACGCGGTGCAGTAAGACAGGAGTTAGGAGTTAGGAGCTAGGAGTTAGGGGAAGGGAAGGGCCCGGCAGACGCCGGGCCCTTCGTCCGTTCACGACACTAAAGTGAGTGCGACACGCAGCGATTGTCGCATCGGCGGCCAATGCGCCACCGCGAAGTGACGGCGCGGATGGAACCGCGCCGCCTCGAGATCAGGGCGCGACGACCGACAGTGGTGCGACCACCGTCGCGTCCGGAACGCCGGATCCGCGCGCCCGCACCGTCACGTTGGTCGTGCCGGTCGCTGCGCCTGACTCCGCGGTCAGGATCAACAGGCTGCCGCTCACGCCGGCGCTCAGCGACGAGGGAGTCAGCGTCGCGACGACATTGGGAGGCAGCCCTTCGATCGTCAGGCTCACCGTGCCCGTGAAGCCGTTCCCCCGCGTGACGATGGCCTCCCACTGCCGGCTCTGACCCCGCGCGACCCAGATCTCGTCCGCATTCAGCCGGACGCCGATGAACGGTGAGGGGGAAGGCGTGCTGACCGTCAGCGTCAGGTTCGCGGATGCGTCGGTCACGCCGGCGCCGCTCCCTGTGACGGTGATCGTGTACGTGCCCGGCGTCGCGCCTGACGCCGCCACCAGCGTGAGCACGCTGCTCGCGCCCGAGACCGAGGCGGGGGTGAACGCCGCCGTCACGCCCGCGGGCAGTCCCGATGCCGCGAGCGAGACGTCGCCGGTGTAGCCGCCGCCGCGTGAGATGTCCACGCCCACGGTGCCGCTCTGCCCCTGCGCCAGCGAGAGTGCCGTCGCGCTCAACGCGACGCCGATCGACGGGGACTGCGACGGCGCGGTGATCGTGACCGACAGCGTCGCCGAGCGGCTGGCGACGCCGGCACCGCTGCCCGTGACGATGAGATCGTACGTGCCGGGCACGGCCGACTGGCCCGCCGTCAGCGTGAGCGTGCTCGCGCCGGCGCCCGACAAGGAGACCGGGTCGAGCGCGGCCGTCAGTTCGTCAGGCACCGCAGTCAGGGAGAGCGTGACGGCGCCCGCGTACCCGCCGCCTCGGGTGACCGTGACCGTGACGGTCCCGGTCTCGCCCTGCTCGAGTGTGAGCGACCCGGCGCCGAGCGCCACGCCGATCGACTGCACGAACGGGCTCGTGGACGGGTCGTCATCGCAGCCCTGGAGTGCCGCTGCGAACAACACGGCGACCACCGCGATCGGGGTGGCCCCGGCGAGCGGCCGGTGTCGGACCTGCCGACCTGAGCTGTGCATGCGACGCACCACGTGGCCCTCTTGCTGCGGGAAAGCTGGCGTTCGTCTCGAACCTTCATGCGCTTTCCCGGAGGCGCAAGAGGTGTGCTACCGGCGCCTTCCGGCCGCCGGAGGGTCAGGGGGTGGTGCCCTCCGGGAAGGCCTGCTCCAGCGCCGCGGCCCACTCCGTACGGATCGCTTCCGCCCGGCCTTGCTTGTCGCCCCAGGCGGAGAGGAACATGACCACCTCGCGGTGGTCGGACCCGGGCGCGCCGGGCTCCAGCGAGATCCGGAAGAGGTCACCGTCAGGCTCCAAGACGGACGCCACCTGGCCACCAGGGCGATGGTCGAAGGGCTCACCCGATTCGATCCAGCGCCGCAGATCGGCGCGCTCCTCCAGCCGGCGCCAGGCCGCCTCGACCGACAGCGGCACACGACGGCGCACGTACGCCACGTGCCGCGGCTCTCCCTCGTGCCGCTCCAGATAGTGCTTCAGCGAGCGCAGCTCGAACGCCCACCCGCGCCGCGTGCCTTCCACCCACCCATCCCACGACGGGTCCGTCGGGAACCCCGACGTCACGGCGCGCATCACCGTGCGTCCGCCTTGCGATTCGATCAGGTAGTCCGTTACCTGCGCCGGCGCGTCGCCTTCGTGGAACGCCCACGCCGTGCGCAAATGCCGCGGCGGGTCCCAGACGAGAATCTTCATGTCGCCGGCGAACTCGTTGCGCCACGACATCCAGATGGTGCCGCCTTCGCCCGGATCGACGCGTGCGTCCAGGGGGAACCACCGCTCGAGCTCGCGCGCGTCGGTCAGCGCGCGCCAAACGCGCTCCGCGCTGGCATCGATGACGACTCGTCCCTCCGCGGCGCGGGTTCCTGGCGGCGCGAGGCGCTCGCCTGACGATGGGGCGGTGTGCTCAGGCACTGGTCGAATTCTCCGTAACGTTGGTTGGCGTAGGGCCGGGATATGCCGCGCCGATGACCCGAAACCAGCGTCCCTCGCCGCGCCCCTCATGGTGTCGGGCTACGACGTCCGCGATGGCCTCATTGAGCTCGTCGACGAAGGCCCGGTAATGCGCCGGCGACGCGAGCCGGACGCGCGTGTTGTACGAGGCCGTCGCAAGGCGCTGGCGCCGCGTCGCCGCTCGCGCGAGCAGCGCGGCCAACTCCGTGATCGCCCGCGCCGCCAGGGCCACGAGGTATGCGGCCGAGAAACGGTCGCCGATCGCGTCGGGATCGGCCCCGGCAAGCGTGCCGACGGTGGCGGGATCGATCACGAACCGCTGCGCACTCGGACGCATGACCCGTTCGACGCGCCCTCTGCGCTGGCGGGCCTCGGCCATCTCGATCAGGCCCGCTTCCTCCAGCACGCGGAGGTGATAGTTGATGCGCTGGCGCGTCTCGCCGAGCCGGCGCGCGAGTCCCGCGGCGGAGTCGTGTTGGGCGGAGAGCGCCTCGGCCAGCCGGCACCGCTCGGGGTCGAGCAGGGCGAGAGCGGCCGCGGGGGTGCGGAGCACGGCGACGGCCTCAGTGGACATGGCGCGAAGGTACAATAGACAGAAATTTTTGTCAATAGAGGACGCTCTCCCCGCCCTCGCCGCGCCGCGGCCTCAACCGGAGATGCCTGCCTCCACCCGAAATGCCGAACCGATCTCGGTGCGTCCGCTGGCGCAAGCGAAAGCGCTATGCGTGTAGACCTCGCATCGCGCATCCGGTGGTGCCCTGACAATCGAACCGGCGACGCTCCCGGCCCTCGGATCCGGGATGGGGCGAGAGGGGGGTCGCGCGGTCAGCCGCCGCTGCGCCCCAGGTACTCCCTCGCTTTCCGCGCTTCCGGCCGCGTGGCGTCCGCGTTCGCCATCAGCATCGCCAGGTTCTCGTAGTGCCGCCGTGCGACTCCCGGCCGGCCTAACGCTTCAGCGGCCGCCGCCGCGCCGTACAGGGCACGCGCGCGGTTGGCCTCTCGCGCCAGCGTCCGCTCGTAGGCCTCGAGCGCCTCGGCGTGCCGCCCGAGCTCGAGGAGCAGGTCGCCCTGCAGCTCGCGCGCGGGAAGGAGCGGACCCGGCGTGACCGGGTGCTTCTCGACCGTCTCTTCGAGGTTCGCCCCCTCATTCGCCAGGCGGACCGCCTCGTCGGTCTTCCCCTCGGCCTTCGCGATCCACGCCGAGGCGGCGAGGCGCTGCGCCTCGACGATGGTCATCCAGTAGCTGTCGCCTCGCGCCTTCAGTGTGTCGCGCAGTCCCGCGAGCGCCTCGACCTCGGCGCTCGCCGCGGCGGCGTTGCCGCTGCGCGCCGATCCCACGGCCCGAGCGAAACGCGCGACCGCGGCGATGAACGGCGCGCCGGATGCGGGCACCGGAAGCGCCGCGGCTTCGCCCCACGCGGCGCGCTCCAGAGCATACCGGGCCTGCATGGCGATGGCGTTGTAGCCGATCACGCCGCCATAGAACCGGTCGGCGGCCTCGCGAGACCGGCGCACCACGCGCTCCGCCTCGGCGTCGCGTCCCTGCTGGAGATAGGCGTACACCATGTAGTCGTTCGGGTGCACGGCCGCGTTCGAATCGGGCTCCGCGTTCGCCGAGCGCCGGTTCGTCTCGATCGATTCATCCCAGAGGCCGAGCCGCGTGAAGATGTGCGACGGCATGTGCAGGGCATGCGGTGCTGCGGGCGCGATCTCCGCGTAGCGCCGGGCCGCGGCCAGCCCCTGTTGCGCCAGCGCCGGCGAGTCGAACGTGTGGATCGTGTAGTGCGCCAGCCCGGGATGCAGCGGCTGCTTCATGAACAGCGGCTCGAGAATCGTCGCGGCGAACTTCTGACGCGCGAACGTGAGATCGCTCGGCGGTGCGTTGGCGATCACGGCACGCGCGTAGAAGATCGCAGCCTCCGGATCTTCGCCGTGCGCCTTGTAGAGCTTCTCCATCGCGACTTCGTGCCTGGCAAGCCGGGCGAGGTGGTCCTGCGCGTCGGCCTCACGCCACAACGCGAGCGCCGCATCCGCGTACATCTGCTCGCGGTGCGTGGCGCGGGCGGCCAGTGCGGCCGCACGCTCCGCGGCCGCCAGCCCCGCCGCCTGCCGGTCGGCGGGGATCGGCTGCCTGACGAGCGGATTGCCCCACATCGTCATTGCCGTACCCCAGTACGCCATCGCGCAGCTCGAATCGTCGCGGGCGACGACCTCGAACGTCTCGGCGGCCTCCTCGAACCAGAAGGAATGGAGCATGGCGACCGCGCGGTCGAGCGTCGGCTGGACCGCCGCGGTGCACGAGGTCGGAAAGCTGACTTGCCCGACCGGCTGTTCGCCCGCGTGATGCTCGTGTTGTGCGAGGGCGGTGGTCGCGATGAGGGCGGGCGCGATGCCCAGTAGAGCCGTGCGACGCATGAATGCCTCCTGAGGGATGCGCTTCCGTCGCCATCAAGCTTTGCAGCGCGGGCGCGCCCCGCAAGGGCGTGCGGCACGACCTTCGTTTTCGCGGCGCCGCGGACCTGCCGCTCAAAGCGGGGTCGGGCCGAGCGCCCGCACGATCCTGGCGGTCGTGATGAGCTGGCCGGTGTGCCGCTGGGTGTGCTCGGCGATGTGGAACAGGATCCCGCCCACCGTGCTCGGCAGCTCCGCCCGCCCGACCGCGCGCGGCTCGGCCATGGCGTCGGCATTGGTGGTCTGGAGGGTTCCCAGCGCCACCTCGATGGCGCCCGTCGCCTGCAGGATCAACGATTCGGCGTCGGCCGGCGGATCGCCCGGCTCGCGCTCGAGGCGCAGCGCCTCGCGCTGCCGGGCATTCAGCTGCTCGCCACGGCCATAGGTCAACAGCCGTTCGATGCTGCCGGCAATGTGCCGCAGGTGGAAGCCGGCCGAGGCGGCCCCGCCAGGCCGCGTCCACAGCTCCTCGATCGTCAGGCCGGTCGCCGCTCCGGCAATGTCTTCCGCCGCCTGCACGAGCGCGTGAGCCGCGGGCTGGAGCGGCGCCGCGATTCCCGGCAGTGCGCCTCGGAGCCAGGCTTCGGGAAGCTGCATCGCGAGATCAGCCTAGGCTGTCGAGGTCGGTCCGGAGGCGGTCCCTGAATCGCTCGTGGCAGGCCACGCAGCCCCGCTGCACGGCGGCGAGCCTGACGAGGATGGAATCGAGCTGCCGTGCGTCCGCGGCTTCGTGCAGCCGGACCGCGGCGTCGTGCACCTGGCCATCGATCGTCTCGAAATCCGCCATCTCCCTGCCGAGCGCTGCCTGAATCCGCGCGAGCTCCTCCGAGGAGATGTGGGCATGATCGGCGATCTCGGCCGCGCTGCGGGTCATGGTCTCGTAGTCTTCGATCCACAGCGCGGTCGTCAACGTGCCCATCGCGGCACCCAGCCCGACCATGATGGGGCGGAGCGCGAGCTCCGTGTGCGCACTGTCGCCGGCCGCCTCGTGCGCGGGATCATGCGGCGCGGCGGCGTGCGTGGACTCCGACGGGTCGTCAGCGGCGCGATCGGCCTGGCCCTCGCAGCCGATCGCCAGGAGCAACGCGGGCGCGAGGACCAGCGCAGGGAATCGCATCATCGAACCTCCGGCCAGGGCGGGCCTCTCCTTCTCCGCCATCCGCGCCGCGCGCGACGGACACGAGCCGACCTCACGCTAGTGCTGTGCCAGCACCCCGCCGCCGAGGGGCTCGAAGTGCGCCGTGAAGTGCCGCAGCACCGGCGGCGAGTCGACCATTCTGACGCCGCGAATCCGATGCGCAATGGTGCCAACGTGCAGCAACACCTCCGCCACGTAGTCCACGTGGCTCTGCGTGTACACGCGGCGCGGGAATGCGAGGCGCACGAGCTCCATATCGGCCGGCCGCTCGCTGCCGTCAGGCTGCCGGCCGAACATCACCGAGCCGATCTCGGCGGCGCGGATGCCGCCCTCCAAGTAAAGCACGAGCGAGAGCGCCCAGGCCGGAAATTCCCGCTGCGGGATGTGGCGCAGCCAGCGCTTCGCATCCAGGTAGAGGGCGTGTCCGCCCGTCGGGGTGACGATGGGGATTCCCGCCTGCAGCAGCTTCTCGCCGAGATACTCGATGGATCTGATGCGATAGCGCAGGTAGTCTTCGTCCAGCGCCTCACGAAGTCCCACGGCGATCGCCTCGAGATCATAGCCGGCGAGTCCGCCGTATGTCGGAAATCCCTCGGTGAGCACGAGGCGGGTGCGGCAGCGCAGCGCCAGATCGGGGTCGTTCATCGCCAGGAAGCCGCCGATGTTCGCCATCCCATCCTTCTTCGCGCTCATCGTGCATCCGTCGGCGAGGGCGAACATCTCGCGGGCGATCTCGGTCGGGGTGCGGTCGGCCTGTCCCGGCTCGCGCGTCTTGATGAACCAGGCGTTCTCGGCGAATCGGCACGCATCGATGAAGAACGGGACGCCGTGCCGCCGGCAGATCTCGTGCACCGCTCGCACGTTCTCGAGGCTCACGGGCTGGCCGCCCTCGGAGTTGTTCGTCACCGTCAGCATGACGAGGGGCACCCGGCCATCGTGCTCGCGGAGCGTGCGCTCGAGTGCGGCCACGTCAATGTTGCCCTTGAACGGATGGGCGGACTGCGGCTCGTGTCCCTCGGGGATCGGGAGGTCGAGGGCCACACCGCCGCGGTCCTCCACGTTGGCGCGCGTGGTGTCGAAGTGCGTGTTGCTTGGCACGACCTCGCCCGGGCGCACGACCGTCGAGAAGAGGATGTGCTCCGCCGCCCGTCCCTGGTGCGTCGGGATCACGAACGCGAACCCGGTGATGTCGCGGACGGCGCGGTCGAACGTGGCGAACGACCGCGCGCCCGCGTACGACTCGTCGCCCTTCATCATGCCGGACCACTGGAACACCGACATGGCGCCGGTGCCGGAGTCGGTCAGCAGATCGATCAGCACGTCCTCGGCCTGGAGGAGGAAGACGTTGAAGTGCGCACGCGCGAGTGCCTCCGCGCGCTGGGCAGGCGTCGTCTGGCGGATCGGCTCGACGGTCTTGATCCGGAACGGCTCGATGATCGTGCGGAACGGCACCGGGTCGTGTACGTCAGGCCGTGTTCACGAGCGCGGCGTCCGTGGCGCGATGCGATGCCGGAGTGGAGGCCTCGCGCGCCCGTACCGGCTCGAACCGGGCCTGGAAGAAGCGCAGGAATTCCGGCTCGTAGGTGAACCGAAGGCCGTGAACGCTCGAGCGCGCCTCGTGCACCGCCACGACCGCCTCGGCCGTGACGTCCATGTGCGCCTGCGTGTACACGCGCCGGGGAATCGTCAGGCGGACCAGCTCGAGGCTGGGGTACCGGTTCTCGCCCGTGGCCGCCTCACGACCGGCCGACACGGCGCCGCGTTCCATGGCGCGAATCCCCGACTCCACGTAGAGCGCGGCTGCGAGCGCCTGCGCGGGGAAGTGCCGCCGCGGCACGTGCGGAAGGATCGCCGCCGCGTCGAGGAACACCGCGTGGCCCCCGACCGGCCTGACGATCGGAATGCCGGCGTCCATGAGCTTGCGTCCGAGGTAGAGGACCTGTCCGATGCGGCTGCGAATGTGGTCATCCTGCACCGACTCCTCGATTCCGATCGCCATGGCCTGCATGTCGCGACCGGCGAGCCCGCCGTACGTGTGCAGCCCCTCGAACAGGACGAGGAGGTTGCGCGCACGCTCGGCGAGGCGGCGGTCGCGCAGGCCGAGCCACCCGCCGATGTTGACGAGGCTGTCCTTCTTGCCCGACATGGTCGCGCCGTCGGTGAGCTCACACATCGCGAGCAGGATCTCGGCGACGCTTCGGTTCGCGAATGCGGGCTCGCGCTGCTGGATGAACCAGGCATTCTCGACGGCGCGCGTCGCGTCGAGGATGACGAGAATGCCGTGCTTGCGCGTGTATTCGCGCACCTCGCGGAGGTTGGCCAGGCTCACCGGCTGGCCGCCGGCAAGGTTCACGGTGGCCGCGACGGAGACGTACGGCACTCGTGCGGCGCCGGACTGCCGCACGACCGCGTCCAGCTTCGCGAGATCGATGTTGCCCTTGAATGCGTGCTCGGACGCTGGATCGTGTGCCTCATCGATGATCACGTCGTGGAAGGTGCCGCCGGCCAGCTCCTGATGCGCGCGCGTCGTGGTGAAGTACATGTTGCCGGGGATGTGATCGCCCGGCGTGATGAGAATGCGCGAGAGGATGTGCTCGGCGCCGCGACCCTGATGGGTCGGAATCAGCTCAGGGTATCCGTAGAAACGCCGCACCGCATCCTGCAGTGCGTAGAAGTTGCGCGATCCGGCGTAGGCCTCATCGCCCAGCATCATGCCGGCCCACTGGCGATCGGACATCGCACTGGTGCCGGAGTCGGTGAGCAGATCGATGTAGACGTCGTCGGAGCGCAGGAGGAAGGTGTTGTAACCGGCCTCCACAATGGCACGCTCGCGTTCGGCACGCGTGGTGATGCGCAGGGGCTCGACGACCTTGATGCGCCAGGGCTCCGCCCAGCTATGGTGCATGACCAGCTCTCCGCGGGTACGGGTGACCCCGGTACGCTCGCGAATTCGATGCCTCGCTTCAGTCAGGGTCCGTCGGACAGGCGGTACGGGAAAGTGGAGTACCCCCCTTTGGTGACCGCAGAGGCGGGGTGGCTACCGCTCCACGCTGCGCGGCCACTCGCCGCGGAGGAACACTTCGAGCGCCGGGATGACCTCGTCAGGCTGCTCGAGGAACGGAAAATGTGCGGCGTTCTCGATCACCAGCAGCCGGGCATTGGACCCCGCCGGCACCCATTCGCGGCTGCCCTCGAGCGGAAACGCATCCAGTCGTCCGTGCACGACGAGGCGCGGCATCGTGAGCCGCGGCAGGTCGCCGCGCCAATCGTAGCCCTGGAACGACGCCACGAGAGAAGGAAACACGAGCGCCAGGCTGTCGGGATACTCGTTCGGGTACCGGCAGACGTCGGGCAGCGCCGGGAGGTGCGCGGGGTCCGCGACGCTCGGCCGCGACGTGATGTCGCGGAGGGCGCGGCAGTAGGCGGCCCCATCGTTCGCAAAGTCTCCGGATTGTCGCCGCCGGCGCACGAGCGCGAGGGCCGCGGTATCCGTCCGCGTGCCGCGCGCGCGATAGGCGTTCGCGTTGTGCGGTTCGTCTCGCGCGGCGATCGGGGCCAGCTGCACGAGCCGGATTACACGATCGGGGTACCGCATCGCGTAGACGGCCGTCTCCATGCCGAGCCCCGACCACCCGATCAGCACCATGCGGTCAATGCCGAGACCCCGTCGTACCGCGTCGAGATCGGCAACCTGACGATCGAGCGTGAGAAGGGAGCGGTCGCCCGCCTCAGAGCGCCCGCGTGCGCGCGGATCGAAGAAGACCAGGCGTCGGTCCGGCGCCGCGAGCGGCGATAGGGCTTGCTCGAGATAGAAGCCGAGCGGCACGACGACGTTGGTTGCGCCGCTTCCGACGGTGCGGTAGAAGAGCCGCACGCCGTCGTCCGCCGAGACGAAGCCGCTGTCGGTGGCGAAGCTCGCGGATGCGTCAGGCGGTGGCGCGCCGCTCGCGCACGACGTCACGGACGGCGGAATCGCGAGACAGGCGATGAGTGTCGCTCGGCGCATGGCGGGCTCCCCTGGCGGTGGCCGGGCGACGGCGGCACCGACGCGGTGGGCCCCGGCCGCGACCGCTGCCACGATGGGTGGCAACTCGAGCCGTCGACAGAGCCGGCGGGGCACTCTGACGAAACGCTGACCGGGCATCGCGGGAGCGTCGGTGTCGTGACTTCCCGCGCTGGCGCGCATATTCATCGGGTGGCCGGCGCCTGCCCGGGGCGCGCGGCTGCGGGGCGCCGCTCCGGCCCTTGACGCTGAATCGGCCATGTTGCAGATGAAGGCGCAGTTCAGCGCATGCGATTTCTTCAGGAGGCAGTCATGTACGGACGTGCTTTCGTCGGTTTGAGCGCGGCGGTGGCGATCGCGCTCGGGGCACCAGACGCGCCGGCGCAGATCCGTGGCAGCGAGCTCGGCAGCGTTATGCAGGTCATCGATGGCACCCGCATCGTCGTGGAATACTCGCGACCAGCGGCGCGCGGCCGCACGCTGTTCGGAACCACGGTACAGTGGAACCAGCCGTGGACTGGCGCGAACTGGGCCACGACCCTGGAGGTCGACAAGGCCGTCCGGTTGAACGGCACGGATGTGCCGGCGGGCAAGTACTCCGTCTGGTTGATCCCCCGGCAGGAGCGCTGGACCGTGGTGCTCGATCCTGACCACAAGCTCTTCCACTTCCAGAAGCCCGACTCGACGGCGGAGCAGATCCGCATCGCCGCCGCGCCCGAACAGCGCGAGCACGTGGAGATGCTCACCTGGTCCTTTCCCGCGGTCTCCGGCGACGGCGCGACCCTCCGCATGCAGTGGGGAACGACGGCGCTTCCGTTGCAGGTGGTGGTGCAACCCAGCCGCTCCGTCGCACTCGCGCCCGATGTGCGCAGCCGATACATCGGCAGCTACGCCCTGACGATCCCCGAGGGGCTCGGCTGGCCGACCACGGGGCAACTCGACGTGTTCGAGCGGAACGGCATGCTGCGCGGCCGCATGAACTTCCCGGTGCACCCGGGCGACGAGCTGGAGTTCGATCTCATTCCGTCGGGGCAGGATCGCCTCAGCGCGGGACTCTACCGCGATGGCAAGCTGTTCAACGTCGAGATGGGCGGGGCGTTCGAGTTCGACGTCGACGGTGAGCGCGCCACGAAGGTCCGCATGCGCGGCATCGAGGGGTCGGTGTTCTTCGAGGGAACGCGCACGCCGTAGAGCCTCGTCCCGGCGCGCGTGCCGGGGCACAGCGACTGGTGGCCTCCCAGCGTGAGCCGGGGGGCCACCGTCGTTTCTCGCCGTGCCACAAGGGTCGCGTAGGCGTTAGGCCGGCGTGATCGGGATCGGACGGTGCTTCGACGTCACCTCATCCGCCTTCGGCAGATGCACGGTCAGCACGCCGTTCTTGAACTCCGCCGTGATCTTCTCTTCATTCACGCCCCCAGGGAAGGGCAGCGCACGCTGGAACGACCCGAACCGGCGCTCCCAGAGGTAGTACTTTCGGTCGTCCTCCTCCTTCGTCTCCTCGTGCTCCTTTTCGCCGCGGATCGTGAGGACGCCGTCACAGTAGTCGATCGTCACGTTCTCCGCCGCCATTCCCGGCAGCTCGGCGGTCACGGTGAACTCTTCCTTGGCCTCGCTCACGTTGAGCGCGGGAAAGCGTTCGCTCGCCGCCAGCTGCGGCATTCCGCCGAAGGCCGAACGGAACATCTCATCGGCGCGGGCGCTCATTTCCTCCGCGGCCTCTGCCAATGACGCGAATTCGGGTCCCGCGAACGCCCGCGAGAAGAACGGCGTCATCGAAGTGGGCCGGCGGCGCATGAGTTTGCTGCGTGACATGGATTCCTCCTGTCGTTGTCGTGGTTCACATGCCGGCGTCGAGAAGATGCGCGCGGCGGTTCCCGCCGTCCGTCAGGGAACCGGGACCTTCTCGTAAGGTCCCGCGCCGACGTCCACGTCACGGCAGCAATCGCAGGGAGGTCGCGCCCTGCCGGCCGAGCACGCGCAGACCGTGGATCTCGCCATCCACGCTGCGTAGCTCCTCGAGGTTTCGCACGTCGCCCACGAAATGCGTGGTGTGCGGGCCGTCGAATCGGCCGGCGCCGGTCATCAGCGTCACCGCACCGTCCCGGTCGTCGTACGCGGCGCCCACGAAGGCATGGCCGAACTCGATCGTATGCAGGCCGCTGCCACCGGAGGGAACCCATTCGATCGTGCAGGGTTCGCCCTCGTGCCGCCGGGTGAACGCATCGAGCGTGCTCGCCCAGTCTGCGCGCGACACCGCGTCGGGTTGCAGCTGCGACGCTTTCTCATCACGCGCCGCGGCGTGCGCGACCGCCGAGCCCGGGACGCAGAGCAGCGACATTGGCGCCTCGCGCAGGAGCTCCGCCGCCATGCTGCCGAGCACCAGCCGACTGATGAACCCGTAGCCGTGCGTGCCCGAGACGATGAGGTCGGCGGCCGCCGTCTCCGCGAACTCGACCACCGCCGGCGCCGCCGAGCCGCTGAGCACGATGGTCTCGATCTGCAGGTCGGGTCCGGCCTGCAGCTGATCGCGCACGTCCTCGAGGAGCGCCGGCACCGCGGCCGCATAGCGATGCTCCCATCGCGCGCTCGCTGGTCCGGCGAACCGGGCATGCGGGCGAACGTGGACGAGATACACGAGCGCATCGGGAGCGCTGATCGCAAGCGCCACGCGCGCCGCATGGATGCTGTACGCGCTGAAGTCCGTCGCGATGACGATCCGGCGAGGCAGGCCGGTGCTCCCCGGCTCGACCGCGAAGACCGGCGTCTCGCCGAAGCGGAGCGCGCGGAGCACCGTCTCACCGCCGACCAGCCGCGCGGGGAGCCGGTGGCGCCCCCGTCCCATAACGAGGATCCTGGCCCGCCGGGCGGCGACATGCCGCGCCAGGGTCGATGCCGACGCGCCGTCGATCAGCTCGACCGGCCAGCTGCATTCGGCCGGCACCACGCGCGCGATCTGCGCCTTGACGGCGGCCAGCTGCGACTCGCGCTGCTCGGTCCGGAAGTCGGCGGCATTCACGAGCGCCGCGATCTCGCTGGCGGCGGGGAGCGGCTCGAGGACCGACACGATCTGGACGTCGGCCCCGGTGCGCCCGGCGAGTGCCCAGGCCATCCGGAGGGCGTCGTCTGACTCCTCCGAGCCATCGGTCGCGACGACGATCGGGCCCGCGGGGAGCCTCGCACCGTCCCTAACTGCCACGACGGGTTCGAGCTCGAGCGTAGGAATGGGCATCGAACATCCTCGTATCGTTGGGCGGCGGGCGCCCCATGAGCGCCTCGCCGCGATTCGCGTCAGCGGCCGGAGTCGTGTGCTGTCTGCTCGCTCGAGACGATCTGGTCCATTGCCGTCCGGAGCTTGCGCGCCACCTTTTCGGCGATCGGCACCAGGTCAGGCGCGCCGGACAGCGTGAGCGCAGCCTTCGGGTCGATCGAGACGACGACGGACTCGTCGGGGTTCTGCGTGCCGTACACCGCCACGTTGCAGGGCAGCAGCAGCCCGATGTCGGGTTCGGCCTCGAGCGCCTGACGAGCAAGCGGCGGATTGCACGCGCCAAGGATCATGTAGGGCGGCATGTCCACTCCGAGCTTCTGGCGCAGGGTGCCGGCGACATCGATCTCGCACAGAATGCCGAAGCCTTCGTCCGCCAGAGCCTCGCGCGTGCGCTGGAGCGCCTGCTCGAAGGGGAGGGGAACCACGGCGCCCAGGCCGTAAGGGCTGCGTCGTTCGACCATCGGATCCTCCTGAAATGCGGTGCAGATCACCCATGCACATTGTGCGCTTCCGGACCGCCGCTCGCCGTCGGCGATGGTCCGAGCGGTCGTGAGGATTTCCCCGAGGCCGCGCGCGGCGCGGTCACAGACGCACTTCGCATCGCCCTGGGGGCTCGCCGACCGCCGCGCGAGCTCTGAGCTCCGCGCCGGTGAGCGATTCCCTCACGCCAATGGTGAGGCCCCCCGCTGGATCGCGTCGCCGCAGGTGCGAGCTTGCGAATGACCACGCTACGCGCGGTCCCCTGAACGCCGAAGCCTCCGGACGGCCCACCCTGGACCAACACGCCACGCACCGGGATTCGGCACTGCCGATGTGAGAGCCATGACGACCACCACCCGCACTGCCCCGCCAGCCCGCCGAGCCGATTCGGGGGTAGGTTCGACCAGCCCGGCACTGGATCTCGCGGCTTTGCCGCGCGTCGTGCACTGGCTGCGCGACCTCGCACGCGATGACGTGCCGCGCGTCGGGGGCAAGGGAGCCAATCTCGGCGAGCTCGCGCGAGCAGGGCTGCCCGTGCCCGGCGCCTTCGTGCTCTCGGTAGATGCCTACGCGTACTTCATCGAACGCGCCGGTCTCGCTGGCGCCATCGCCGACATCCTGCGCGGTCTCGACGTCGCCGACTCCGACGCACTCCAGCAGGCGTCGCGCACGCTCCGTGAGCTGGTGGAGGCCGCGGCGATGCCTGACGAACTCGAGGAGGAGATCGCCCGAGCCTATCGCGAGTTGTGCGACGGCAGCGGGACGCCGTGCGTCGTGGCCGTCCGATCGTCCGCCACGGCGGAGGACACCAGCCAGTTCTCGTTCGCCGGCATGTTCGAGTCGTTCCTGAACGTGCGCGGCCGGGAGGAGTTGATGCGTCGGGTGCGGGGCTGCTGGGCTTCGACCTTCCATGCGCGGGTGCTCTTCTACCGGCTCGAGCAGGGCATGCCGGCGGAGATGCCGGTCGCCGTGATCGTGCAGCGGATGGTGGGCGGCGACAAGGCCGGAGTCATGTTCACCGTCGATCCCGCCACGCGGGACCTCGGACGGTTGGTCATCGAAGCGGCGTGGGGGTTCGGGGAGGTGGTAGTGCTCGGGCAGGTCTCGCCCGATCGCTACGTGCTCGAGAAGTCGACGCTGGCGCAGGTGGAAGCCTCCACCGGGATCAAGGACTTCATGCTCGTGCGGGATGAGCAGACCGGCGCCACGAAGCGCGTCGACCTGACGAGAGACCCGCGCCGCACCGCTCCCGTGCTGACCGACGGAGAGATCCGGGCGCTGGGCGAGCTGGGGCGCCGGGTCGAGGCGCACTACGGCACGCCGCAGGACATCGAGTTCGCGATCGACGGGGGGAACATCTACCTGACGCAATCGCGGCCCATTACCACGCTCGGACTCTCGGCGGGAAAGGTCGCGGAACCCGACGGGACAGCGGCGGTGCTCGCGCGGGGACTCGGCGCGAGCCCGGGCGTTGCCTCAGGCCGCGTTCGCATCCTGACGAGTCCCGATCAGATTGGAGAGCTCGAGGAGGGCGAGATCCTCGTGACCCACATGACATCGCCGGATTGGGTGCCGCTCATGCGTCGAGCGGCGGCCGTCGTGACGGAGGCGGGAGGTATGACCTCGCATGCGGCGATCGTCTCTCGTGAGCTGGGTGTTCCCTGTGTCGTCGGCGCGAGGGATGCCACGACGCGCCTGACGAACGGCGACGTCGTGACCGTCGACGGCGCGCACGGTCGGATCACCGCCGGAGCGAACGTTCCCGCGCCCGCTCCGGCCGCGGCGGAGACCGATCACGGTGCACGCACGGTGACGGCGACTCGGCTCTACGTGAACCTCGGAGAGCCGGAGCGCGCGGACGCAGTGGCGCGCCTGGACGTCGATGGCGTCGGGCTGCTGCGCGCCGAGTTCATGCTCCTGTCCGCGCTCGAGCGGACGCATCCGCGCAAGCTCCTGACGGAGGGGCGCGGCGACGAGCTCGTCGGGCGCATGGTGGACAAGCTGCGAATGTTCGGCGCCGCATTCGGTCCGCGTCCCGTGATCTATCGGGCGATGGACTTCCGCTCCAACGAGTTCCGCGGTCTCGTGGGCGGCGAGGAGTTCGAGGCGGTGGAGGAGAACCCGATGATCGGGTATCGGGGATGCTATCGCTACATCAGGGAGCCGGATCTGTTCGCGCTGGAACTGCGCGCGCTGGCGGCGGTCCGCCGCGAACACCCGAACATCCATCTGATGATCCCCTTCGTCCGCACCGCCTGGGAATTCGCCGAGTGCAAGCGCATGATCGACGAGAGCGAGCTCGGCGGCGACCGGACACTGGAGCTGTGGGTGATGGCGGAGGTGCCCTCGGTGGTGTACTGGCTCGGCGACTACGTGCGTGCGGGCGCGACCGGCGTGTCCATCGGCTCCAACGATCTCACGCAGCTGGTGCTCGGCGTCGATCGCGATAGCGAATCGGTCGCGCCGCTGTTCGACGAACGGGACGGGGCGGTACTCGAGACGATCCGCGTGATCATCGCGGAGTGCCGCAGGCTCGGCGTGACCTGCTCGATCTGCGGCCAGGCGCCGTCGGTCCATCCGGACTACGCCGAGCGACTCGTCAGGTGGGGGATCGACTCGATCTCGGTGAACCCGGATGCGGTGGAACGCACGCGGGCGAACATTGCGGCAGCCGAGCAGCGGTTGATCCTCGAGCAGGCTCGGTCGGCCGCGGGCGAGGTGGCGCGGCCCGCCCGCCCGGGCGACGATCGCCGGTAGCGTCCGCGGGCGCTCACGCGCGCGTGGACCACACCGGCGTGAGGGGCTTGCCGCCTTACGCGACCGGGCTCCCGCGCCGTTCGCGCAGGGCGTCGCGCAGGTCGCCGAGCGTCGCGCCGATCCGAATCCCCGAGCCAGCGAGCGCATCGGTGAGCGCGACGGCGCCAGGACCACCCGCCAGCAGTTCGATGCCTGCCGGCAGGCGCGTGCGAAGCGCGCGCAGTTCTGCGACCGTGCGCTCGGCGTCCGGACTGTAGAGGAGACTGACGGCGACGAGCGCCGCGCCCGTCGAGTCGGCCGCCTCTGCGATGTCCATGGCCGGGAGGTCAGGGCCGAGCGCGATGACGTGCCATCCCTCCGCGGCAGCGGCCGCGCCCACCAGCGAGGCACCGATCGCGTGGCGCTCACCCGCCGGTGTCGCGACGAGGATGCGCGGCGCACCGTCCTCGGCCACCATGCCGCGGGTGGATTCGGCGATGAGGTCGTGCAGGGCAGCGGAGGCCAGGTGCTCCTGGGCCGGCGTAAGGCGGCCGGCGTGCCATTCGTCGCCGATCCGTCGCAGGATCGGCGTCGCCACCGCCTCGAGAAAGACCGGGAGGCCAAACAGCGCGAGCGCGCGGCGAATTCCGGCGTCGAAGCGGGCGGCGTCGAGCGCGCGCGCATGCACGATCGCCGGTTCGACGACCTCCGCGACTCGCCCCCAGGCGCCGTCGGAACCTGACGAGTCGCCGAGGAGCCGTCCCGCCGCGTCTTCACGGGCCAGTCTGGCGATCTCGGCCGTGGGCAGGTCTGCGACCTGCCCGATGCTGCGGCCGCCGCGCGTGAGCGCGTGCAGGAGCCGGAGGCGTTCGATGTCGGCGTCGGAGTAGCGCCGCTGGCCGCCGGCCGAGCGTCCGGGCGTGACGGCGTTGTACCGCCGCTCCCAGACGCGGAGCACGTCCTGGGTGAGTCCGGTTCGCTCTTCGACCACGGCGATGGGGTGCCGCGGTTCGGCTGGGTCTGGCGTCCGAGGTGAGATCACGGGAGCAATCTGGGTTCACGTCCAGCAAATGTCAAAGTATTTTCACGCCGACCCTTGACAATCCTGTTTGTTGTCCAGATATTTCCTCGACAAGTAATGGACGACCTCACGGTGCGCATCTGCTCCGCCGTGCTGCCGGACTCACCGAACACTACAGGAAGGAGAAACGACCATGCGGATCACCACCAGAACGCTCGCTGCCGCCGCGGCGATGCTCGTGCTGCCGGCGATGGCGTCGGCGCAATACTCCAACAACGCGGAGAAGAAGCCCATGAAGAACATCGTGCAGGTGGCCGTCGAGGCCGGAACCTTCAAGACGCTCGTTGCCGCGGTGCAGGCCGCGGGGCTGGCCGAGACGCTGCAAGGCCCAGGGCCGTTCACGGTATTCGCGCCCAGCGACGCCGCGTTCGCCAAGCTCCCCGCCGGGACCGTCGAAGCGCTGCTGAAGGACAAGGCCAAGCTCGCCTCGATCCTCACGTACCACGTCGTGTCGGGGACGGTCATGGCGGGTGACATCGTCAAGTCCAACGGCGCCGAGCCCAAGACGGTGAACGGGCTGCCGCTCGACATCGTGCTCGAGGGCGGAACGGTGTACGTGAACGGCGCGCAGGTCACCACGGCCGATGTCGCGGCGTCGAACGGCGTGATCCACGTCATCGACGCGGTCCTGCTGCCCCAGGCCGCACCGGCGGCCGCGGGCGGTCGTTAGGACCACCGCGGAGGGCTGGACCGAAGGGCCCGGGATATTCCCGGGCCCTTCGTGCATCGAGCTCCTCACACACGCGTCCTGATGGTCGCCCGCTCCCCGCCCACGTCGTAGATTGCGCGCGTGTTCCCTCCGGCCCTCTCGCTGTGCGCGCGTCGCGCCGTTTCCGTCGCTCCTCACCTGCTGCGCCGCATCGCCGCCGCGCTGCTCGTGGCCATCGGGTCGGCCGCTCCGTGTGGTGTCGCTCCGCCGCTCGAGGCCCAGGAGCGACCCCCCGGCGCCTGCACGCCGGCGGTTGCCCGTGATTCATCGCTCACCGGCGCACCGCCCGAGGGACGGGGCCCGAGTCGCGATCTGTACTGCATCGAGCTGCTGCCGGCGCGCGATCACGACGCGACGGGCACGGCCGAAATGCGGCCGGTGCCTTCGCCGTTCGGTCTCGCGGTGTATCCCGACGGATCTCCGCGGTGGGAGATCGCGTTCGCGCTCGACTCGCTGCCGGCGCCCGGAGCGCTGGGACCGTACACGGTCTTCGTCGCCTGGGCGGCAACCCCGAGCCTCGCCACCGAGGTCAAGCTCGGCACCGTCGCGGCAGGCCTGACGATCCGCGGGCCCGTCGCCTTCGATCAGTTCCTCCTGCTCATCACGGCGGAGGCCGATTCGACCGTCGCCCGCCGGGCCGGTCCCCTCGTGCTGCGCGGCGGGTCGGCGAGCACCCGTCTGCAGCCTGACGACCTCGCGTTCCTCCTCGGCGGGATGATCAAGGGCGCGGACAGCGCCGCCGCGACGGGAGGGCACGCCCACCACGAGACCGCCACATCGGCCGATGCGTGGACTGCGCCGCCGATGCATCCGCGCATAACGATGCCGCCGGAGCTGATGCGCCTCCGTCCAGGCGTCTCGTCGTACCTGCCTGACTCCGCCGGGGCGCCGATCGCCCGTCCGCGCGAGCTCGTTCGCCTCGCCGACGGGGATTCGCTGGCGCTCGTCGCCGCGCCTGTACGGCGCGTGCTGTTCGGCCGTACCGTGACCATGCTCGGCTTCAACGGCCAGTATCCCGGGCCGCTGATCCACGTCGACCAGGGATCGACCATCCACATCGAGTTTACCAATCGCACGGACTTTCCCGGCGCCGTGCACTGGCACGGCGTCAGGCTCGACAACCGGTTCGACGGCGTGCCGCACGTCACCCAGGAACTGGTGCCGCCCGGCGAATCGTTCCCCTACTCCATTCATTTCCCGGATGCGGGCATCTACTGGTACCATCCGCATCATCGGGAGGACGTGCTCCAGGACCTCGGGCTATACGGCAACATGCTCGTCGACGCCGCGGAACCCGGCTATTACGGTCCGGCGCACCGGCAGGAGATCCTCATGCTCGACGACCTGCTCCTCGCGGAGTCGGGGCTGGTCGGTTGGGGCAGGGAAGCGGCGACCCACGCGCTCATGGGGCGGTTCGGCAACGTGCTGCTGGTCAACGGCGAACCGCGCCGCGACCTGAGCGTACGACGCGGCGA
>DATHUW010000169.1:0-6343 GCA_035461825.1 Gemmatimonadaceae bacterium | reverse complement strand
CCTGACGAGGAGACGCTGGCCTGGCTCGCCGTGTCGCCGCCGCTGGTTGCGCCCGCGCCGGCGGTCCCGCGCGTGCGGTTCGGCGGGAGCGGCTGGGTCCACGGCGTGACGAGCGGCGCACGGATCTTCGCCCGGGCGGGGTCGTACCGCGGCCGGCCCGGCCACATCGATGCGCTGCACGTGGACGTGTGGATCGGCGGTCGTCCCGTGGCCCGCGACGCCGGCACGTATCGTTATGCCGGGCCGGCGCCGTGGCGGAACGGCCTGGCCGGCGAGGCGGTGCACAACACGCTCACCATCCCGGGCCAACCGATGGCGCGCCGCGGCCCCCGGTTCCTCTGGCTCGGCTGGCCCCGGGCGCGCATCGCGTCCGTCGAGAACCCCGCGGATGGGAACTTCCTGGTCCGCCTGCTGAACGAGTCCTGGGCGGAGCAGGGGATTGCGCACGAGCGCACCTGCGAGCTGCATGCCGACGGCGTGCTGGTGGTGGACCGCCTGCTCGCGCCGCGGGACTCGCACCTCGCGCCGATCGTACACTGGCTCGTGGATGGTCAGGCGGACGATATTTCCGTGATCGGCAGCGGCGGAGCGGAGCGCAGCGACGCCGTGGGCGACGAGTCGTCCGTGATGGGCTGGATCTCCGAGGGGTACGGTCACAAGCGCGAGGCACGATCGGTGCAACTGCTGGGTGCGGTGGAGGAGGGTCGATTCGTGGCGGTGACGGGGTTCGGCGCGATGCGCGACGAGGCGCGGCTGCGGGCGCGGCTGGCCGCGGAGCTCGCGCGCTGACGTGCTGCACCTCATCGGCGCCGGCGGCCATGCGAGCGTGGTGGCGGATGTCGCTCGGCGGGCGGGGGTGATGCGGATCACGCTCTGGAGCGACGATTCGCCGGATCTTACGCGCTTCCCCAGCGGCACGGTTCGCGCGCCGCTCGAGGAGCTCGGCGCCGACGTGCCGGTGGTGTTGGCGGTCGGAGATCTGGAGCGGCGCCGGTCGCTGCGCGAACGGTATCCGTGCATCGCGGGCGCCATCGTCGATCCGAGCGCGGTCGTGAGCGAGCGCGCGCTGATCGGCCGCGGGACCGTGGTGATGCCGCGCTGCGTGGTGAACGCGAACGCGACGATCGGCGAGGATGCAATTCTCAATACCGGGAGCATCGTGGAGCACGACTGCGTCGTCGGCATGAACGCGCACCTGTCGCCGGGCGTGAAGCTCGCGGGCACCGTCCGCGTGGGCGCCGGCTCGCACCTCGGCATCGGTGCGGTCGTATTGCCGGGACGCACGATCGGGGATGGCGCGACCGTTGGAGCCGGGGCCGTCGTGCACCGCGACGTCCCCGCTGGCGCGACGGTCGCCGGCGTTCCCGCCCGCCCGCTCGACGCATGAGCGCCGGTCGCATCCACCTCAGCGTTCCGCACATGAGCGGGATGGAGGAGGGGTACGTCGCGGAGGCGTTCCGCACGAACTGGATGTCGACGGTCGGGCCTAACATCGACCGGTTCGAGCGCGAGATGGCCGACCGGCTGGGGGGCGGGCGGCATACGCTGGCGGTGAGCAGCGGGACCGCGGCGCTGCACCTCGTATTGCGCGCGATCGGTGTGGGGCCGGGCGACCGGGTCGCGGTCTCGACCCTGACCTTCGCGGGGTCGGTCTTTCCGATCCTTTATCTCGGCGCCATCCCGGTGTTCCTCGACAGCGAGGAGCGCTCGTGGAATCTCGATGCGGTCATTGCCGACACGTACTTCCGCGCGGCGGCGAAGCGCGGCGAGCTGCCCAAGGCCCTCGTGGTCGTGCACCTGTACGGGCAGCACGCCGACCTCGATCCGCTCGCTGCACTCTGCGCGTCGTACGGCGTGACGCTGGTGGAGGACGCGGCGGAATCGCTCGGCTCCACCTATCGAGGGCGCCAGACGGCGACCACGGCGCCGTACGCGATCCTGAGCTTCAACGGCAACAAGATCATCACGACGACCGGCGGCGGCATGGTCGTGACCTCCGACGAGGCCGCGCTCGCGCGGATGAAGAAGTGGGCGAACCAGGCCCGCGAGCCCGCGCTCGAGTACGTGCACGCGGAGCTCGGCTACAACTACCGGATGAGCAACGTGGTCGCCGGGATCGGCCGCGGCCAGCTGCAGGTGCTGGATGCGCGCGTGGCGCAGCGGCAGCGGGTGGCGGCGCGTTATGCGGAGGCGCTGCGCGACCTGCCCGGCGTCGCGCTCCAGCCGGAGGCTCCGTGGGGCACGCACACGCGCTGGCTCTCGGTGATCGAGCTCGACCCGGTCGAGTGCCCGGTGCGGCCGGCGCAGCTGATCCAGGATCTCGATGCGGCCGACATCGAGGCGCGCCCCGTGTGGCGGCCGATGCACACGCAGCCCATGTTCGCGCAGGCGGCGCGGGTCGGCGGCGAGGTGGCCGAGTCGCTGTACGCGCGCGGGGTGTGCCTGCCGTCCTCGTCGAGCCTGACGATGGAGGAGCAGGACCGGGTGATCGAGACCCTGAGGGCGTCGATCGGCGCGCCGGCGCTCAGTCGTAGCCGGTGAACTCCGGCATCGTCGCCTCGCCCGCGGCGCTGATCCCCTCGCGGCGCACCACCGCCACGGCGGTCCGCCAGAGGACCCACGCGTCCAGCGCCGGCGAGCATCGCTCGACATACTGCACGTCGAGGTCGAACTTGTCGGACCACCGCAGCGCGTTGCGTCCGGACACCTGGGCCAGGCCTGTGATCCCCGGCCGCACGTCGTGCCGCGTCCGGTGGCGGGGGGAGTACCGCTCGAGGTACTGCGGGAGCAGCGGGCGCGGACCGACGAGGCTCATGTTCCCGCGCAGCACGTTGATGAGCTCCGGCAGCTCGTCGAGCGACGTCGCGCGCAGCCAGCGGCCGAACGGCGTCAGGCGCTCGGCATCGGGCAGCAGCGCGCCGTCGGCACGCTCGTCGGTCATCGTGCGGAACTTGATGAGCGTGAACGGCTCGCCGTCGCGTCCCGGGCGGGTCTGCGTGAAGAAGACTGGCGCGCCGAGCCTGACGCGCACCAGCGCCGCGAGCACTCCTAACGCCGGAACCCAGACCGGTGCGGCCAGCACCACCGCCGCCAAGTCCAGCAGCCGCTTGCCCCGATACTCCGCCACGTGCCTCCCGCAGGAATGAGCGACCCCGTATGCCGCGCCCCGGCGCGGTCCGACCGGATGGTCGAAGCCCACGCCGCATCCGTCAATCCCCGCGCATGATCCAGGTGCTGCAGTCGCTGTCCGATGGACGCACCGTCCTCGCCGAGGTACCGGTGCCGGGCGCGAGCGGCGCCTCGCTGGTCGTGGAGACGCGCGCGACGGTGCTCTCGGCCGGCACGGAACGCATGCTCGTCGAGTTCGGACGCGCGGGTCTTCTCGACAAGGCCCGGCAGCAGCCGGAGAAGGTCCGCCAGGTGCTCGACAAGATGCGCACCGACGGCATCCGGACCACGGTGGAGGCCGTCCGCGCCAAGCTCGACACGCCGATCGCGCTGGGGTACTGCAACGCGGGCATCGTCGTGGAGGCGGGGCCGCGGGTCGAGCGGTTCGCGCCCGGCGACCGCGTGGTGACGAACGGCCCGCACGCCGAGTACGTGCGCGTGCCGCACACGCTGGCGGCGCGGATCCCGGACGGGGTGAGCTTCGAGCACGCGGCGTTCGCGCCGGTCGCGGCGATCGGGCTGCACGGGCTGCGCCTCGCGCGCCCGACGTTAGGTGAGACGGTCGTCGTCTACGGCCTGGGGCTCATCGGCTTGCTCACCGTGCAGCTCGCGCGCGCCGCCGGCTGCCGCGTCATCGGCATCGACCGCGCGAGCGACCGCGTGGCCATGGCCGAGCGATGGGGCGCGACGGGGATCGCGGCGGAGGAGGGGATCGATGTGGCCGCCGCGGTGCGCGAGCGTACCGGCGGCGACGGCGCCGACATCGTGCTGCTCACCCTCGCGACCGACTCCGACGAGCCGGTGCACGCCGCCGCCGACATGGCGCGCAAGCGCGGCCGGCTCGTGCTCGTCGGCGTCACGGGGCTCGGACTGCGGCGCGACGACTTCTACAGGAAGGAGCTCAGCTTCCAGGTCTCCTGCAGCTACGGGCCGGGGCGATACGACCCGCAGCACGAGGACCAGGGCGTCGACTACCCCGCGGCGTACGTGCGCTGGACGGAGGCGCGCAACTTCGCCGCGGTGCTCGATCTCATGGCCGACGGCCGCCTCGACCCGGCGCCGCTGGTCACGCACCGCTTCGGCGTCTCGGAGGCGCCGGCCGCCTACGACGTGATCGCCGACGGAGGAAGCAGCCTCGCCGTGGTGCTGACGTACCCGGAGAAGAACGGCCGCCCGGGCCCGGAATCCCGCACTGTCACGCTCCGTCGAGATGCAGGCGTGGCGTCGCAAGGCCCGACGCACGGGTCCCCCGCCCCCCGTCGCCCGTCCCCCGCCCCCGCCGTCGCCGTCATCGGTGCCGGCAACTTCGCCTCCCGCATGCTCATCCCCGCGCTCGCCAAGGCCGGCGCGGAGTTGCACACCATCGCCTCGGCGGGCGGCGTCTCCGCGGCGGTGGTCGGCGCCGCGCGCGGCTTTCGTCAGGCAACCACCGATGCCGCCGCGACGCTCGCCGATCCCGACATCGACGCGATCGTCGTCGCCACCCGCCACGACTCCCACGCCGACTGGGTGGTGCGTGCCCTCGAGGCGGGGAAGCACGTCTTCGTGGAGAAGCCGCTGGCGCTCACCGAGCCCGAGCTCGACCGCGTCGCATCCACACTCGAGGGGGCGCCGGGCATGCTGTGCGTCGGCTTCAACCGCCGGTTCGCGCCGCTGGTGCTGGACGCGCGGCGGGCCATGTCGGGCCGGTCGGGACCGCTGGCGATCTCGATGATGGTGAACGCCGGCGCGCTGCCGAGCGACCACTGGACGAAGGACCGTGAGAGCGGGGGCGGGCGGATCGTGGGCGAGGCGTGCCACTTCATCGACCTGGCGAGGGCCTTCGTGGGCTCGCCGATCGCGTCGCTGCGGCTGACCGTCGCGACGTCGGGCAGTGCGCCGGTCGAGGATGTCGCCGCGCTGCAGCTCGGCTTCGCGGACGGGTCGATCGCGGTCGTGCAGTACCTGGCAAATGGACATCGCGCGTTCCCCAAGGAGCGCATCGAGCTGATCTGGGATGGACGCATCGTGAGCATCGACAACTTCAGGCGCATGCAGGGGTGGGGCGTTTCCGCGCCGCGCGCCGTGCTGCCCCGGTCGCAGGACAAGGGGCACGAGGCGCTGGCCGCGGCGTTCGTCGCGGCGGCGGCCGGGCGCGGGCCGGTCCCGATTCCGCCTGACGAGCTGCTGGAGACGAGCCGCTGGTCGATCCGCGCGGGCGCACTGGCGGCCGCGGGCGGAGGCGAGGCGTGAAGATCCTGCACGTGGTCGGCGCCCGGCCGAACTTCATGAAGCTCGCGCCGTGCGTGCGCGCCCTCGCGAAGCACCCCGGCGTGACGCAACGCATCGTGCACACCGGGCAGCATTACGACGAGGCGATGTCGGAGAGCTTCTTCCGCGACCTCGAGATCCCGCCGCCGGACATCAACCTCGAGGTCGGCTCCGCGTCGCACGCCGTGCAGACCGCGCGCATCATGGAGCGGTTCGAGCCGGTGGTGCTCGAGGAGCGCCCGGACTGGGTAGTGGTGTACGGCGACGTGAACTCCACGGCGGCCGCCGCGCTCGTCTGCTCGAAGCTCGGCGTCAGGCTTGCGCACGTGGAAGCCGGGCTCCGCAGCCGCGACCGCGGAATGCCCGAGGAGATCAACCGCCTCGTCACCGACCGGCTGGCCGACCTGCTGCTCACGCCCTCGCCCGACGGCGACGACAATCTGCGCGCGGAGGGGGTGGAGCGGGAGAAGGTCGTGTTCGTGGGGAACGTGATGATCGACACGCTGATGCACGCGCTGTCGGCCGCGCGGGCGTCAGGCTTTCGGGAGTCGTTGGGACTGACCGAGGGGGAGTACGCGCTGGTGACGCTGCACCGCCCATCGAACGTGGACGACCCGGCACGCCTCACGCGGATCGCCTCGGCCCTCGGCGCCATCGCGCGGTAAATGCCGGTGGTATTCCCGATCCACCCGCGCACGCGCTCCCGCCTGACGAACGGCGATGTCGCGGCGCTCGGCGCCGTGCGGGTGATGGACCCGACGCCCTACCACGCAACGCTCGACCTGACGGCGGGCGCGCGGGTCGTGATCACGGACTCCGGGGGGCTGCAGGAGGAGACCACCGCGCTCGGCGTCCCCTGCCTGACGCTGCGCGACAACACCGAGCGCCCGGTGACCGTCACCGAGGGGACGAACCAGCTGGTGCT
>DATHUW010000168.1:0-21542 GCA_035461825.1 Gemmatimonadaceae bacterium | reverse complement strand
CGCTCGCTAACGCGGCTTTCGAGGTCACCGAGCGCGCCGATCGCACGGACAACATGGCGCAGATGGTGGCGCGCTGGCGCGTGGCGCGCGCCGAGCGTGAACGCGACCTTCGCGGCATCGAGGGCGACGCGACTTTCGAGGGACAGCAGCGCTTCCTCGAGGTGGCGAGCCGCCTGGCGGCCGAGCGGCGGCTGTCGCGGTTCGCCTTCCGGGCAGTCAGGCGATAGGCAGGCCGGAGCCGCACCGGCGCGCCATCCGCGCCGGCGCGGCTCCCCGTCGAGCTAGTTCCGCAGGATCCGGATGTCGTCGAGGTAGATCTGCTCGTGCGAGCCGGGCCCGTTGTCGTCCTGCTCGAAGTACAGCGTCACCGTCTGCCCCGCGTATGCGGCGATCGATACCGAGCGCGACTCCCAGTCGTGTACCCCTTCGCTGCCCGTGAACTCCTCCCAGTCGGCGAGCGTGTGACTCGCGCCGCCGCCGTCGACGAGCCGCACCCGAAGCGCCGCATCGCCGCCGTTGCGATTGTGGCCGGCGGCCCAGTAGGCCAGGGTCCGGGCGTCCGCGGGCAGCGCGATGCTGCGATGGATCCAGGCATTTGGCTCCCCGGGATCCCCAGTCCCGTCCAGCTTCACGCTTCCTTTCTCTTCGTCAGGCGGGTCGTCCTGCCGATCGGCGTTGACGACGGTGACGTCGCCCCAGCCGCCCGCATCGTCCGCCCCCGTCAGCCACCCCTCGAGGTCGGAGCCGAAGCTCCACCGGAAGAGCTCGCCGCTGGCCGGGCCAGCGGGGTCGTCGCCGTTGCACCCCACGGCAATGCAGAGGAGGCCGGCCGTGAGCACACCCCGAATGGTCGAGCGGTCGAGCATGGATCACCTCGCAAGGAGAACGGAGATCGCGCCTGTGAAGACGCGATGGCCGGGCCGCGTCTACGGATCGCGATAAGGACGGGAGATAGCGCCGGAGCGTGAGATGACCGTCATCTGAGCGTTGGAGCGCCATCGAGCCCGCGAGATCCTTATCGGGAATGCAGCCCGAAACGGCTCACCGAACGCGCGTCATCCCCTACGCTGCTCCGTCCTTCCTCCGACAGACGCCCCACCCGTCCGGGCCGATCATGAATGCTGACCGCGCGATTCGCGCGGCCCGCACCACGGAGGGCACCATGACGGCCATCGGCATCACGCCGGAGCGCGCAGCGGGAACACCCGTTCGGGCCGGGATCGGCGTCCGGCGGGTCCTCCTCGCCTCCGGCCTCCTCTCCTCGATTCTGTACGTCGCCACCGACTTCCTCGGCGGCCTCGCATATCCCGGCTACGACTTCGCCTCGCAGGCGATCAGCGAGCTCGGCGCCGTCGGCGCGCCGTCGGCGCGGCTGGTCGGCCCCCTGTTCTTCCTCTACGGCGTGCTCGTGCTGGCGTTCGGCATTGGCGTCTGGCGCGAGGGCGCGACCCGGGGTCGAGCCTTACGAGTGGTTGGCGCGCTGCTGATCGCGTTCGCCGTCATCGGCTTTGCCGGCCCGCTCGCCAGGATGGAGCAGCGGGATACCGGCAGCATCGAGACGGACCTGCCGCACATCGTCCTCACAGCGGCCCTCGTCCTGCTCTGGCTCCTCGCCATGGGGTTCGGCGCGGCAGCGTTAGGCCGGCGGTTCCGCCTCTACTCGATCCTCACGATCGTCGCCGTCATCGCGTTCGGCGTGTGGACGTCGACCCTGGCGAGCCGGCTCGCCGCGGGACTCCCGACCCCCGGCCTGGGGGTCATCGAGCGCATCGATGTCTACACAGCCCTGCTCTGGATGGCGGTGCTCTCGGTGATGTTGCTGAGGGCAGAGTCCGGCGCTCGTAAGGCGACCAGCCGTTCCGGCACTACGATTCCCGATTCCCGATTCCCGATGACCGACGGCCACACGGCCCCCGGATTCGAGGAGGTTCGCGCCGAATTCGCGCGGAACTTCGCGGAGCGCGGAGAGATCGGTGCGGCCGTCGCCGCCTACTGGCGCGGCGAGAAGGTCGTGGATCTCTGGGGCGGGTGGCGTACGCCCGAGCGCGACGCGCCGTGGAACCGCGACACCATGGTCGTCGTCAATTCCACCACCAAGGGGCTGAGCGCCATGACACTCGCGGTGGCGCACGCGCGCGGCTGGCTGGACTACGACGCGCCGGTCGCGATCTACTGGCCGGAGTTCGCGCAGAACGGCAAGGGCGCGATCACCGTCCGCGAGCTCATCGGCCACGAGGCCGGGCTGGTGCTGCTCGATGAGGAGCTACCTGTTGAGACGCTGTTCGACCTCGACTACGTCGCGGGCGTGCTCGCGCGGCAGACGCCGGCGTGGCAGCCAGGCACGCGCCACGGCTACCACACCATGACGCTCGGCCTCTACATGCAGGAGCTCATCCGCCGCGTCGATCCCGGGCACCGCACGCTCGGCCGCTTCTTCCACGAAGAGATCGCGGAGCCACTGGGCGTGGAGTTCTTCATCGGACTGCCGCGCGAGATCCCCGATGAACGCCTCGCCAGGCTCCAGACGCTGTCGCGGAAGCGCGGTCTCATGGCGCTGCGCTACACGCCCTTCGCGGTGACGATGAAGATGATCGCGCCGGGGTCGCTGCTGCGGCGGTCGTTCGTCGGCACGAACCTCGACTACCGCGACCGGCGCTCGTACGAGGTGGAGGTGCCCGCGGGTAACGGCGTCGGCACCGCGCGCGGCATCGCGCGCGCGTACTCCGCGTTCGCCGAGGGCGGCGCGGAGGTCGGGCTCGATCCGGAGACGTTCGCCGAGATCACCGCCCCGCCGCGGCCCGACGATCCGATCGACGTGGTGTTAGGCCTGCCGTCGTACTTCTCGCTCGGCTTCCTGCGCCCGGGACCGACGGTGTCGTTCGGCTCGAGCGAGCGCGCGTTCGGCTCGCCGGGCGCGGGCGGCTCGTTCGCCTTCGCCGATCCCGACCGGCGGCTCGGCTACGCGTATGTGATGAACAAGCTGGACTTCTACCTCGAGAACGACCCGCGCGAGAAGGCGCTGCGCGACGCGATCTACCGGGCGATTGCGCGGCTGGAGGATCGGCAGGCCGGAGGCGGCGAGCAGGGCATCGCGTCCGAAGCGCAGCTGACCGTATCCTCCGCGACCTAGCTCCGACCGCCCGCCGAGCAGAGCTGAGCTGGACGCCGGGCCGCGTGATGCGTCGAACGACGCTCACATGGGTCCCGCAAGCCGGATTGGGAACGACCCCGATCACCCGCCGTGGGCGTCGGGAGCCGATCGGGCTCGCGCGCGCGATTCCACGGCCCTTGCGGCACCCGGCCAGCCGCCAGCGTGCGCCGATCGCAGGAGCGCAAGGGACGCGCAAGTCTCCAGCTGCCAGCCTGTTAGGCGTTCGATGAGAATCTCGTGACGTTTTTGGAAATGCCCCGGGTAGGTTGTCGCCACACCAGCCGCTCCCGACCGGTGAAATCGAGGAGTGGCGCCTCGCCGGAACCGGCGAGGACACTCAATAGCGACGGCAGCACGCCGCGATACCCGGAGACGACCATGACGCGCGTTATTCCAATCGTTTCACTGATCTTGCTCGCCGCCTGTTCGGACAATGGACCGCTCGCCCCCGCCGAGCTGCCGGTGGCGCCACCCTCGTTGGCGGTCCTCACCAATGCCGGCGGCGTGGACTTCGCGACCGGAAGTGGGTGCACGTACTCTACCCAGCCGAACGGATTCACCTGCGCGTACACGGCCGTGAATCTTCCCCCCGGACCCGCGAGCGTGAAGATCTGGACGACGTATAGGGTCCAGTGGCAGTGCGTGCACCGGAAGACCGGCAAGACCTCCCCGAAGTACCCGCCCGCCACGAACCTCTTCGGCGCGAACGTCGATGCGCAGGTCGGGGCAGCGCCTTCGGGCGGTCAGCTGTCCGGATCGGACATCTTCATTTCGCCGCCGACGCAGTCCGCACTGCTACATCTGTGTGTCAACAACAGTGGAGCATTCACCGACGTCCGCATCGTGTCGGCGCCGATCCCCTGGGCATGGTCGATCGCCGCCTGGAACGATGCGGACCCGGCAGGCTATTACGCCGAGCTGTTGCAAAACATTCCCTGATAACCCCACGCACGCGAAATGCCGTCAGCCGGGTCGATGAACGACCCGGCTGATTCGTTTTCTACGGCTGTCGCGACGAACGCACGGACTAGGGCCCCTCAACCGGATCGATTTTCGACCTGCGGACTGTGTTCAAGGAGGTCCGCGTCGGCCGGGGCGGCGCAGCCCCGGCGCATCAGCGCCCCGACGAGTACGAAGAATTCTCTCCAGGCCTCAGCCAGCTCCGCCGTAGCTCGTTTCCCGAGCGCCTCGCTGATGGCCCAGACCAGAGCCGCACCCGCGTTGTCATAGTCCCGCTGCTCTACGCCGTACGTGGCATGCCGCCGCCCGAGGGCTACCGCCGACGACACGAACCCGTCGGGCGAGTCGATTAGATCGAGCAATGCCGCGAGCATGAGGTGGAATTTTCGCCGCAGCGACACCGGGTCGCTCCGCGCGAACAGCGTTCCGCGCGCCGGCTCGATTTCCCGGAGCCGGTGATAGAAGAGCGCAGCTACTGCATCAGCCTGCGGTGCCAGCTCGGCCCATGATTCGCGCACGAGCAGCAGATGTCTAGGATTCACGGTGACCTCTCGTTGTGCCGGTGAGGGTTGAAGCAGCGTTGCGAGGATAGTGGGGAGGGATCTTTGGATACTCACGGGAAAATCACCGGACGCGGCGCGCGCGCGCATGCTCCCACGCCCTCAGCGCCCGCCGCGATTGGCTCGGCAGCTACTGCGGCTTGCCCTCCGCCGCGTTCCGGCGGTATGGTAGTCGCTCTTCCCATAGCAAATGCTTCGACTTCGAGCACTGGGCGGGCTGTCCGTCCAGGATGAGGGGCGCGTTTTTGTGGGCGCGGCGACCCAGCCCCGGCGCTTGGCCGTGCTGGCGCTCATCGCCTGTTCTGGGGATCGCGGCATTACGCGGGACCGCCTGATCGCCCTGATGTGGCCTGACGCGCCGGAGGAGTCGGCGCGTCGCTCCCTGGCGCAGGCGCTCCATGCTCTCCGACGCGATCTCGGTCAGGAGGAGCTGTTCCTCGGGGTTCAGGAGCTCCGCCTCAATCCGGACGTTGCCTCCTGCGACGCGGTGCAGTTCGAGGCAGCATTGTCAGGACGCGAACTGGAGCGAGCGGCCGGCTTGTACGGGGGCCCGTTCGCCGACGGCTTCCGCGTGCCCGGCGCCGCCGAACTGGAGCGATGGATCGAGGAGGAGCGCTCGCGTCTCGCTCACCGGTACGTCGACGCGCTCGAGCGATTGGCGCGCCGAGCGCATCAGCAGGGCGATGCGGTGGCGGCCGTTGGATGGTGGCGGCGGATCGCCTCCCTGGATCCGCTCAATGCGAGAGTCGCGGTCGAGCTCATGCGGACCCTGGCGGCCGCGGGTGAACGGCATGCCGCGCTGCAGCATGCGCGTATCTATGAAGCGCTCGTCGAGCAGGAGCTCGCGCTGGAGCCTGACCGGCAGGTCGTGGAGCTGGCGGAAGAACTCCGGAGTCAACCGTCCGCACTACCGGTGTTTGGCCTGCCGCGGGAACCGGACGGCGCGGACGCCCGCTCCGGTGGCCCTTCGCGAGGAGCGGCGCCGGCTGCTCCGAGCGTCACCGCTGGCGTCGCGACACCGACCGCGACCGTTCCGTTCGGCGGCGCGGCACCCGAGGGACCTGCGCCTTCCGCGCCGAGTCTCGCGGCACGCGAGGTTCCGCGTTCTGGACATCGCGCCTGGCGAGTCGCCGCTGTCGGCGGCGCGGGGTTTGTCGCCGTCGCCGTGGCGGTTGCCGCGATCACCTGGCGCGCGGAGGTCGCGCGATCGACGGCCGCGTCGCTGCTCGCGGTCGGCTCGATCGTGGATTTCCGCGCCGCGGGCGGGGCGCCTGCCGACCCGGTCGCCGAGATGCTGGCGACCAGTCTGGTCAGCGTGCCCGGCCTCCAGGTACTGAGCCGGGCGCGCGCACTCGAACTTCGCGAGGCGCTCACACCTGGCGGCGACACCGCCGGCGCGTGGACGCGCGTCGCCAAGCGGGCCGGGGCGACCGAGCTGGTGGAGGGCGGCCTGTACTCGCTAGGTTCCGGGCAGCTGCTGCTCGAGCTGCGCCGGGTGGACCTCCGCCGCGGAACGGTGCGCGCCGCTCACCGGGTCGAGGGGCGCGACGTCTTCGAGCTGGTTGAGCGCGCGACCGGCGAGATTGCCGCCTCCCTGGGGGTATCCGCCGGCGGGCTCGCGCCAGGCTCGAGCTCCTTGATCGCCTATCGATTCTACGAGGAAGGACTGGTCGGCTTCGCGCGGGGAGACTATCTGGGAGCGGAGCGCCTGTTCGCGGCAGCCCTGCGCGAGGATACCTCGTTTGCGCTGGCGGCGTTCTACCATTGGATGTCGCAGAGCCAGCGGGGCGCGAGCTTCACCCCCGAGGAGCTCGACCGGGTCCGGCGGTTGTCCGCGCGGGCGAACGACCGGGACCGGCTGCTCATCCAGGGATGGCTGGCAGTCACCCAGGACTCGATCGGGCCGGCCGACACCCTCGCACTTCGGTATCCGGCGGAACCCGACGGCCACTATCTGTTGGGCTTTTTCCGCCTCCGGCACGGGGAGATCGCCGAGGCGCTGCCCCACTTCGACCGCGTGCTCGCACTCGACTCGGCTTCGCTGAGCGGCTCGACCGGGCGCTGCCTCGCCTGCGACGCGATGCAGCAGAAGCTGTATGCATTGCACGCGCTGGATTCTGTGCCTGCAGCGCTACGCCTCGGCCGAGCGTGGGTTCGACGCGATCCGCGTTCCGCAAGGGCCTGGTCCATCCTCGCCGGTCTGCTCCTCGCCGCCGACCGGCCCGACGAGGCAATCGGGGCGCGACGGACCGCCACGCAGATCCACCCGCTGGACGCCTACGACGCCGTGTTCCCCGCCGCCGTCCGTATCAAAACCGGCGACTTCGAGGAGGCCGATCGCCTCTGCCGCGCGCTGATCCGCGCGGCGCCAAATGCGGTCACCTCGGAATTCGCCTACTGGACGCTGGCGATCAGCCTGCGCTACCAGCAGCGGTGGAGCGAAGCGCTCGCGCTCCATCGCGAGGAGCTCGACGCGATGTCTCCAGCGGAGCGCGAGGGGAGCAGTGGTCACCTGACGAAGAGGAACATGGCGTTGGTGCTCGAGGAATCGGGCCGGCCGCTCGACGGGGCGGCCATCTGGGATTCGCTGGCTCGTGCGCGCGGAAACGAGGAACGCGAGGGATCCCGCGCCCGGCGCAAAGTGATGATGTACGTCCTCGCGGCTGGAGCGCGGTTCGAGGGCGGAGATACGTCCGGCCTGGCGGCCGCGGTGGACTCGGCAACGGTATGGGAACGGCGAAGCCCGAGCCGCCGCGACGCCAAACTGATTCATCACGGACAGGGGCTGCTCGCGCTGTCGCGGGCCGATACCGCATCGGCCATGCGCCACTTCACTGAGGCGATCTATTCGCCGACCCTCGGGTTCACGAGATCCAACCGAGACCTCGCCCGGGTGCTTCTCGCGCGGGGCGAAGCCCGCCCAGCCGTTCCGCTGCTGAGTGCAGCACTGCGCTCGGGGTTGGATGGCGCGAATTTGTACGTGAGCCACACTGAGCTCCACGCGCTGCTGGCGTCCGCCTACCGGGCGCTGGGGCTCGCCGACAGCGCGGCGGCGCACCGGCGGTACGTCGATGCGGCGGTGCGGCACGCCGAGCCGGGTACGCCGCATCCCTGCTCGACGGCCGGTTGTTAGGCCATCCGTGCCGGGGCGTGACACACTCGTGCTGCGGGACGCTCCGAACCACCAGCGCACCTCTCAGCCAATGCACCGGTACACCTATCCGCACACGATCGACAACGGCGCGGGCGAGCGTATCACCTTCCTCCGCAGAGTGCCGGGCCGCACCGGCGACAGGATCGAGGGAGAGAACGTCACCAGACCGGGCGTCGGTCCGCCGATGCACGTCCACCACCTCCAGGAAGAGATCTTCACTGTCCAGGTGGGGCGGATCGGCTATCAGCGCCTCGGGGAGCCACCACAATTCGCCGGGCCCGGAGAGACGGTCGCGTTCTCGCCGGGGGTGCCGCACAGATTCTGGAACGCGGGCGAGGATGAACTGCGGCTGACGGCGCACGTCGAGCCGGCCGACAACGCGGAATACTTGCTGACGGAGCTCTTCGCGTCCACGAAGCGGAGCGGCGGCACCCGGCCGAACATGCTCGACGCCGCGTTCCTGATGACACGGTACCGCAACGAGTTCGCGTTGAACGAGATCCCCGCGCCGGTGCAGCGCGTCCTGTTCCCCGTGCTGGTGGCCGTGGGCACGCTCCTCGGCAAGTACCGCCGGTATAAGGACGCGCCGGAGCCCATCCAACGTTAGACGGCGACGGCATTCCGCGCCCACATCCCACCTCATGGACACCGGTTCGCGAACACCGCGTGCCTATCGCGGTTACGTTCGACCCATCGTCGCGGGCCTGTCGATCGTCGCCGCGGGGCTCGTCCCGTGGACGCTGATGGCGCCGATGAATCGGACGGTACGGCCGGACCTCCCGTGGGCGGCGCTCGCGGCAGTGGGGTTGCTGATGGTCCTGCTCGCCTGGCTCCACGGCTTCGGACCGCCGAGCCGGACCGCGTCGGAGCGCCGTCGCCGGCTCAGGCTCTGGCCGCCCACCCCCAACGGCGGAGCACATGACGGGGCGCTGTCGACGGCAGCGATCGTGTTCCTCCTCGTCCTGCTGTACGCCCTCTGGGTGGTCATCGGCAGATCGTCTCCGTTGCCGGACCTCAGCGCCTACCCCACCACCGCCTACCGTTGGTCGATGTTCATCATGGGCGGCGTGCTGAGTGGGGTCGTGGAAGAGGCGGCGTACCGAGGATACATGCAAACCGGACTCGAGAACCACGACCGGGCGAATGCCATATTCATAACGAGTCTGGTGTTCGCGGCTTCGCACGTGACGCACGGGCTGCAGGCCCTGCTGCTCCTCGGACCAGGACTCTTTCTGGCGTCGGTGCTCTACGGCTTACTGGCACGTCGCACGGGCACGATCCTGCCCGGGATCATCATCCATGTCGTCGGGGATCTGTCCCACACGTATTTTGGAGTGCTCCGGGGAAACGGAAATCTGCTGTTCGTGCCGTGATCGTCGCGCACGCCGGGACACGGCTCCTCGACTGCACTGGTAGCTCCGGCGTGGCGTCGCGGCAGGGTGTCGATTCACCCAGAGGAGATACGTCCTGATGAGCGCAGTCCCCGGACCGACGTCCTTCCGCTTCACCTCCACCGCTCGACGCCTCGGTCGCTTCTCGGCCATCTGGGTCGCGACGCTCCTCACGGCCTACGCCATGACGCTGGCGGCCGGGCTCGCGTCGCTCGAGTCTCCGGACGACCCGGTCGGCGGCGCGGCATTTACCGCGCTCGAGGTGCTGATCATCGCGCTCGTGCCGGGGATGGTCTCGCTCATGGTGGCCGTACACGCCTGGGCCTCGCACGAGAGGAAGCCGCTGAGCCTGACGGCGCTCGCGTTCATGACGGTACTCGCCGGCATCACGTCCATGGTGCACGCCGTGGTCCTGACGGTGAGCCGCCATCCGGCATTCGCGAACATGCCGGCGCTGCACCGGACGATGTCGTTCGAGTGGCCTTCGGCGGCGTATGCGCTCGACATCCTGGCCTGGGACGTGTTCTTCGCACTGTCGATGCTGTTCGCGGCGCCTGTGTTCTCGGGAAGCCGTCTTGCGCGTTCGGTGCGGCTCCTGATGATCGCGAGCGGTGTCCTGGCGCTCGCGGGCCTCAGCGGAGTCGCGACCGGCGACATGCGGCTGCGCAACATCGGCATCGTGGGGTATGTGCCGGTGTTCCTCGTCATCGTTATTCTGCTCGCCGTGCTGTTCCACCGAACGCCTGCCGTGACGGATCGGGCCGACCGCTGACCCCCGGTATCGCGGCGGCCGCACGGAACTCGACCGGCGGCGCCATCGTTTCACCCGAGCGCGAGCACGTTCGACGCCCTCCCTCCATCCACGCGCAATGAACCCCGACCTGATCCTCCGACGCTTCGAGCAGCCTGACGAGATCCGTGAGCTCACCCGCGGCCGCTTCGAGATCGTCCGGATGGCCGGCACCACGATCGGACGCGCGACCTATCAACCCGGCTGGCGGTGGTCCGAGCACGTGGGCCGGGCGCTCGGACAGTCGCACTGCGAGGTCGAGCATCTCGGGCTGGTCGTCTCCGGCGTCGCCACCGCCGCCTTCGACGACGGCGAGGTAATCGAGCTGCGGGCGGGGGACCTGTTCTACATCCCGCCCGTGCCGCACGACAGCTGGGTGGTCGGCGGCGAGCCGTACGTGTCGCTGCACTTCATGGGCGCGGAAAAGTACGCCAGGTAGCGTCCCTGTCTGACACAGCGCCGGTCCACGACGACGCGTCCGCGGCGGACAGCCTGGCACGTTCCGCACTCACATCTCGCGTAAGAGGAGTGTGGCCGACCCTCGGCCGCGCGCCGGCCCCTTGGCCCGGCAGCATCTAATACTCCCGTACGTGGACGGTTTTCACATGAAGCGCCCCACTGGAATCCGCTCGGTGTGCCTGCTTGCGCTCGTCGCGCTGGCGGCCGCCGCATGCAGCGATAGCCCATCGCCGACGGCCCCCGCGAGCGACCGCGCTGCCGCGGTGTTCAAAACGTCGGCCGCAAAGCCGCGCCCGCGCACCCTGTACATCTCCGACCTCCAGCTCAGCTCCATTTACGTGTCGCTCAGCGGCGGCTACACGCCGTACACCGTGACCGTGACCAACCCAAGCCGGAAGGACGTCAAGTCGATCTATCTGAAGGGCGAACTGAAATCGGAGAACAACCAGCCGCCCGTGCAGGCAAGCGCATTCCTCGCCTACTGCCCCATGCCGAACGGCATCGTGCCGTACGGCGAGTGCACCATGAGCCACGGCATCACCGGAGGAGCGACCCTCGCGCCCGGTGCTGGGACATTCACGCTCCGGGTGCTGCAGCAGCAGTCGGACGGTACGATGCTCGCGCTCGACAGCACGACCGTGGACGTGGTGCTGACACAGCACTGATGCTCGATGGGCTGCTACGGAGACATCGGGAGCCCCTTACCGGTCTTCGCATCCGCTAAGCTCGCCGACGGTCCTGCTGCCCCGCCGCTGGAGAACGAAGTGGTACGAGTGTCGTCCGAGTCGTGTGGAAAGCAGGTCTGGCGCCACCGCGCTGGGCCTGCTTGCTGCGCGCCCGCGACGCCTGCATGTTCGCTGGGCTTCCGGAACGGCGGTATCCTCACCTCGGAGGAACGATGACGAACCGCATCATTGGCGTGCTCCCCATGCTGGCGGTCGCCGCCCTGTCCGCATGCTGACCGAGCCTGACGATCCGACGGGCATGCGCTCGACAGCAGAACAGACCCCTGAGGCCGTCGAGGCGCGCATCCGAGAGTTGGTCCGGCAGTGTGTCAAAGCCGTAGCCGCCAAGGACACCTCGGCGATCGTGAACATCTACGCCGCCGACGGCGTGCTCATGGTCCCGAACGCCCTCCCGGCTTCCGGTGCGGGGGCGATTCGCGGCGTGTGGGAGGGCTTGCTCGGCTTGCCGAACGTTTCGCTGACCTTCTCGCCGACCAGCATCCACGTGTCGGGAGACGCCTCGATGGCGTACGACGTGGGCACATACGAGTTTGCGTTCGATGGACCGAACGGCCGCGTGGAGGACAGCGGCAAATATCTCGTGGTGTGGGAACAGCGCGATGGCGAATGGAAGGTCGTCGCCGACATGTTCAACACGGACCGCCCGGCGCCGGGCTCCTGACGCGGAGGACCGGCGCGCCCGGGGCACGTCGCCGGCGCAATCGATCAGACCGATAGCGCAGAGGGATGTATGTAAGTCGAGCGCGGCCTCACGAGCACATGGGAGGAGTCGCCTCCGTACGCGGGGCGAGCTCCTCTCATGCCTGACTCATTCGCCAGCCGGCCTCGTCCTCCCGATGAATTCGCGCAGGACCCACGCGAACTCGTCAGGCCGCTCCCAGTGCGGCGCATGCCCAATGTTCCGGAGGACCTCGAGTCTGGCCGTGCGCAACATCGCCACCAGCGAATCCTGTTCGGCGCGGGGCGGCCAGGCATCCTGCTCCCCCCAGATCACCAGCGATGGGATCCCCGCGCGCCCGAGCGCCACGGCCGGCTCCATCGCCAGCATTCCGTCCATGATGCCGCGCCATACGCGCGACGGGAGTCGCAGACTCTCGGCGATCACGTTGTCCATGAACGCGTCGGGTACCGACTGGTGCACGGTGCTGAGCTGGAACTCCTGCACGAACTCGTACGGCACCGGATCTTGCAGCGCGTCGACCACCGGCTTGAACTCCTCGATGCCGGCGAACGCCCGCGGCGTACGCGCCGACGAGACGATCACCAACCGCGACACACGCTTCGGCGCGGCCAGCGCCACCTGCTGCGCGACGAAGCCGCCCATCGAGTGTCCGACGATCGTCGCGCGCACGATCCCCTTCGCGTCCATGAACGCGAGGACGTCGGCCGCCAGATCGTTCATCCCGTAGCCGCTCGCCGGCCGGTCGGACTGCCCATGCCCGCGCAGATCCAGCGCGAACACGCGCAGGTCGTCCGGCAGGTGCGGCAGGATACGGCTGTACGAGAACCACGAGTCGCTGTACCCGTGGAGCAGGATCACCGGCTCGCCGTTCGTGCGGCCCTGCTCGGCGTAATGCAACTGTATGCCAGTGGAGAGCTTGATGGTCGAGAAGCGCGGGGGTGGCGTGGCTGACGCCGAATGCAGTGGCAGCGCGAGAAGCCCCGCGGTGAGCGCCGCGGCGACGCGGGTGCGGGAACGGGTCGTCATGATCGGGCCTCCGGTGACCGGATGGAGAGTCGAGGCCGCGGCCGGTCTGGATCGGTCGCGCCTGGCGGCGCTCGGAACGAACGGCCGCTCATCCGGTAGGCGGAAAACGCCGGGGGAATCCCTCACACTCCCTGAGAGCCGGGAAGCGAACGCGACCCGTCCGGCGGGAGAAAACCAGGTCGGCGTTCTCGTCGATACCGGGCCGTTGTCGTATTACCGCGGAGGGCGCCGCGGCTGCGCGGAAGGCACAGGAGAAATCAGCGGTCGCTTACGAACCTTCGGATGCCGTTCTCGAGGTGTTCTACCTGAAGGTCTCGAGACGACCCACTCGAGAGCCGCTCGACTGCAGTATGAAATCTCGCGCGCCTCGTTCGGAGGCAGCAGGTTCGCGATGGCCTCCCACCTCGGGAGGACGCGCGGGCTCGTCATCTCCCATCCCTCGTCCCTCGTCCCTCGAAGGTTTACCTAACGTAGGCGCGCCAGCTCCGCGCGCGCGGACTCTGCGACAGCGCGCATGCTGGGCTCGGGGTCGGCGCGGAGCGCGAGATAATGCTCGTAGGCGCGCAGCGCTCCCGCGCGATCGCCCACCTCGGCGGCCAGACGCGCCTCATCGAGCAGCGTCGCGGCGAGGAACGGCTGCCAGCCGATGAAGTACGGACGGCGCCGGAGCGCCGCGAGCGCTCCCGCCCGGTCGCCCGAACGCTCCCGAAGCCTGGCGAGCACGATCGGCGCGTACTCGGCGTGGCCGTCGCCGCGGTAGAACTCGACCGGCCCGCTCCGGATCAGGTCGTCGACCCGCGTCATCGCCGCTTCCTCCGTGCCGTCATTGCGCGCGGCGGCGAGCGCCGCCTGCAGGACGGCGTGGCAGACCACCTGCGCAATGGAATCGCGGCCCGCGGGGCGCTCCGCCGGTCCGGGCACGCTCCTGCGCGGAGCGCCGGCGATCGGACCGGCCTCCACGCGCCACAGATCCACCACGCACCGGTTGAGCCGGCGCATGGGTCCGTCCGCGGCGCGGCGGCCGAGGAGCGCACTCACCGCGCCTTGCGCGGCGCCGCGATCGCCATCGCCGTACAGCGCGCTCAGCACGCGCAGCCGCAGCACGAAGCTCGAATCCGGCTGCAGGTCGCGCATGGTCTCGGTCAGCGCGGTCGCGGTCGTCGGCCGACCTCCGTTCAACGCGACCGCGTGCATCGCGAGGCGCCGCTCGAGCCGCTCCTCCCGCGTCCCGGGACGGCCGCCGCGGACCGCGATCGAGGCAGTGCCTAGCGCCACAGCCACGCCCTCGTCCTGGGTGTTCATGCCTATCCAGGCAAGCGTCTCCGTGGCGAGCGAGTCGAGCTCCGCCTCGCGTTGCGGAAGCGGGAGCCGCCTGGCAATGGCCTCGTGCAGCCGCAGGTAGTCGGCGCTCGGCCCCACGGGCTCGCGCGACAGCTCCGCACGTGTCAGCGCCCGCAGCTCCGCGGTCCGACCCTGGCGCGCGTACAGCGCGACGAGATGATTGATGGGCGCGGAGAAAGTGGAATCGAGCTCCAGGGCGCGGCGGAAGCCGCGCTCGGCCTGCGATTCCCAATCGTCGGCGCCGAGGATGCGACCATAGTGCAGGTACTGATCGCCGAGCTCGTACCACAGCTCGGCGTGATCCGGGGCGAGGCGCAGCGCGCGCTCGACCGCCTCGAGCTGCTCCCGCGTCGTGGGCGGCCGCGGGTACGCGGTTCCCAGAGCCGCCTCCAGGATCGCGCGGTCACGATCGCTCAGCCGATGGCGCCATCGCCACGCCGCCGCGTCGCCGCGCTCGCGAGCGTGACCGGTCCCCACCCATCCGTCGGCGGCGTGCAGCCCGAGCCCGGCGAGCGCGAACGTCGAGTCGAGATCCAGCGCCAGCCCGTACTTCTCGAGGGCCTCGGCGTACCGGCCACTTCGATAGGCAGTCTGCCCCTCGAGATATGCCTTGAGGGCGGGAAGCGACGTGCTCGTCAGGGCCGCGAGCCGCTGCGGCTCCTCCCCCGCGCTCAGCGTGAGGATCCGGGCGACCAGGTGGTCCACGAGCCCGGACAGGTCGTCGTGCGCCCCCTCCGCGCTCGCGCGGCTCACCACCGCGCCACGTGCATTCAGCACCGTGGCGTTGACCACGAGATTCGCGGAGGTCCCCACCACCTCGCCGAGCAGGACGTTGCCCGCACCGAGACGCCGAGCGAGCGACGCGGTGGCGTCAGGCGTCGCATCGCCCTCCACTCCGGACATGCGCCGCCACGCGTCGAACACCGTGCGGGGATCCACCGCCCGCAGCCCGCCCTCGCCCGTGAGCTTGGCCGCGAGCAGGTCCACCATTCCCTCGCGCAAGTAGCTCAGCGACGGTTCGCCGCTCACCCTGAAGGGAACGACCACCACCGCCGCGCGGTCGAGCGGCGCGGCTTCCTCGGAGCCGAGCGTCGAGCGGTACAGCACTGCGCCGGCAACCGCGACCGTGACCACCATGAGCGCCGCCGCGACGCGGAGGCGGGTCCGCCGCCGGCTCGGCGCCGCCGGCACACCGCTCGTCAGGTTCCGCAGCGCGGCCACCAGCTCGGCCCCCGTGGGGAACCGGTTCGCCGGATCCTTCTCCAGTCCGCGCCTGACGATCGCCGCCAGCGCCGGCGGCACCTCGGGACGCTCGAGGCGCAGGTCGGCGGGCTCGCCCTCCAGAATCGCCGCCTCGAGCGACGCGCGGTCCGCGCCGACGAACGGCTTGCGGCCGGTGAGCATCTCGTGGAGCACCACGCACAGGGCCCAGACGTCCGTGCGGCGATCGACGGCGCCGCCGCGGAGCTGCTCGGGCGCCATGTACGACGGGGTGCCGGCGCCGGTGCGCGGCGAGGCCCATTCATGAGCGCCGAGGATCGCGATGCCGAAGTCGAGCACGCGCGCCTCGCCGCGTTCGGTGAAGGCGATGTTCGCCGGCTTCACGTCGCGGTGGAGGATCCCCGCCTCGTGCGCCGCATCGAGTGCCTCGCCCACCTGGACCGCGATGCGAACCGCCGCATCGACCGACAGCGGCCCCGCGGCCAGCCGCTCCGCGAGTGAGCCGCCGCCGCAGTACGCCATCGCGATGAACAGATGCCCATCCTCCGCGGTACCGATGTCGTACACGGGACACGTGTGCGGATGATCGAGCGCCGACGCGGCGCGCGCCTCTTCCATGAAGCGCGACTTGGCGCCGGCCTCGTGCGACGCCGACGCGTGCAGGAACTTGAGCGCGAGCTCGCGCCGCAGGCGCGGGTCGTACGCGCGGTACACGACGCCCATGCCGCCGCGCCCGATCTCTCCAGTCACGACGTAGGGCCCCACGCGGTCGACCCGCGGCTGCGCCATTGGATCGCCGGTGGGATCGAGGACCACCGACGCGCGATCGAGGATCCCCTGCTGCGCGTCGGCGGCGAGCATGGCGCGAACATCCGCGAGCAGCGCGGGGTCGCCGGCGCACGCCGTGGCGACATACGCCTCGCGCTCCGCAAGGGGCAGCTCGCGCGCCGCCCAGAAGATGTCCTGCATCGCCTCCCAGCGCGTGTTCATCAGCTGGCCACGCGGGGTTCCCCCGTGAAGCCGTCCGACAGCTGCGCGTGGAGCCACGCGCGCGCGATCGTCCAGTCCCGGCTCACGGTCGCCGCCGAGATGCCGAGCGCCGCCGCGGTCTCGTCGAGATTGAGGCCGGCGAAGAAGCGGCACTCCACGACGCGAGCCTGACGAGGCTCGAGCTGCTCCAGCCGCACGAGGGCCTCGCACAGCGCGGTCAGCTCTTCGGCCTGGGCCTCGTGCACGAGCGGAAGTCGCTCGAGCGTGACGGCCCGATCCCCGCCCCCACGCTTGGCCGCGCCGCGACGCTCGGCGTGATCGAGCAGCACGTTGCGCATCGCACGCGACGCCATGGCGAGGAAGTGCGCGCGGCCGCGCCAGTCGATGCGGTCGAGCCTGACGAGGCGGAAGAAGGCCTCGTGCACCAGCTCGGTAGAACCGAGGGTGTGGCCGGCGCGCTCGTGCCGCAGCCGCCCGCGCGCGATGCGCCGCAGCTCATCGTAGACGTGCGGAAAAAGGCGATCGAACGCCGCCGGATCTCCGTCCGCGTGCGCGCGGAGCAGCTCGGTGACGTCGTGGTTGTCAGGCGGCATCTGCGCTATTCCTTCTGACCGGAAAACCGGGCGTGCGCATCCGACCGCACGTCGCCCCGGGGGGCGGTCGTGGCCGCCGGGTCGCGCGTCCTATAATGCGCGAACGGCGGCGGAACCGCGACGCCGGGCTGGTCGGACCGCCGAAATGAGGGAGTCCGCCCGGATTTCCGGCCTGGGGAGTGGCGAGGCCGAAGCGCCTCGTCACCCACATCGAACCCAGGAGATCGACCATGCAGCCCGTGATGCGCTCCATCCCGATACTCGCCGTCGCCCTGCTCGCCGCGTGCGCCGACGCACCGACACCGACCTCACCCTCGGCCGCCACCCCTCGCGCAACGTTGACCAGCTCCAAAGGCGCGGAGCGGTTGGTGGACGAGTGGCTGTACGACCTGGATGGCGTCTTCACATGGTTCATCTGCGCCGACGGCACCGAAAGTGAGCTCATCGCGATGCAAGGCCAGATCTACGAGCGTTACACGGCGGTGCTCACGCCGGCCGGCGGATTGCACGCCACGAGTCACACCATGCCTATCGGGCTCGCCGGGGTCGGAGCGGAGAGCGGGGAGGAGTACCGCGTGAAGGAAGGGCATCACGGCACCGTGAGCCAGACGCTCATGGGCTACGTGGGGACGTTCCGGCAGTCGTTCGAGCTCATCGGACGCGAGTCTCGCCGCACGTTTCGCGTGGTGACGACCGGCCACTACGTCGCGAACGCGAACGGCGAGATCGTGGTGGAGCGGGACCGGATGCGCACGGAGTGCGTGGCGTAGGTCCAGTATTGCGCGTTGGCGGGGCGGCCGTTACTGTCCTATGGGAATCCCATAGGACAGACGCCATGGCCGGCAAGCTGGACGTCAAGCAGGGCACGCTCGCGCTGATGATCCTCCGAACCCTCGAGGTCCTCGGACCGCTGCACGGTTACGGCGTGGCGCGCCGCATCGAGGAGACGAGCGGCAATCGCCTCAAGCTCAACTACGGCACGCTCTACCCCGCGCTCGTGAAGCTCGAGCAGGAGGGCTTCGTCAAGTCGGAGTGGCGCCAGTCGGAGAACAACCGGCGCGCCAAGTACTACGCGCTCACGCCGGCGGGACGCAAGCAGCTGGCGCGTGAGGCGCGCGAATGGCATCAGACCGCCGATCTCATGGCGGCCTTCCTCGCGCCACGCCGGGAGGAGTCATGAGCCGCGTTCGCGCCGCGCTCGCGCGCATTGCCGGATTCTTCACGGCTCGAGGGGCGGACGATGAGCTCCGTGAGGAGCTCGAGGCACACCTCGACCTGGAGACGGCCGAGTACGTCCGGCGCGGCCTGGCGCCGGATGAAGCGCGTCGTCAGGCGCTGCTGGCGTCGGGCGGCATCACCCAGGCCGTCGAGGCGGTGCGCGACCGCCGCGGGCTCCCGTGGATCGAGAGCATCGCCGCCGACCTGCGCTATGCGGTCCGCGCGCTGCGGCGCAATCCGGGGTTCGCGGCGATCGTCGTCCTGACGCTCGCGCTGGGCATCGGCGCCAACACGGCGATCTTCACCGTGGTCCGCGGGGTGTTGCTCAAGCCCCTGCCCCACCGCGATGGCGACCGACTCGTCTACCTGCGGCACTCCATCGACGGTCCCGGCGGCGCGAGCATCGCGTTCTCCGTGCCGGAGGTCCGAGACCTCCGCGAAGGGGCACGTTCGCTGGCCGGCATCGCCGAGTTCTCGCCGTGGACGATGCGGCTGCAGGGACGTGAAGGCACGGAGCGCGTGGCCGTCGGCCTCGTCACCGGCAACTACTTCGAGGTGATGGGCCTCTCCCCCGTGCTCGGACGCGTCACCGCGCCTGCCGACGACGGCCCCGGCGTGCCGCCGGTGATGGTGCTCACCCACGAGAGCTGGATGAAGCGGTTCGGCGGAGATTCTGCGATCGTCGGCACGCAGGTACGGTTGGACGACCGCTCGGTGACGGTGATCGGGGTCCTGCAGCCGGCGCCGTTCTTCCCCAGCCGCGTGGAGGCGCTGCTCAACATGGTGAACAGTGATCACCACGTGAGCGCGATGATGGTCGAAGGGCGCACGCATCGCATGACGGAGGTGGTCGCCCGACTCGCACCGGACGCCGGGTTGGATCGGGCGCGCGCGGAAGTCGGAGCGGTGACCCGCCGCGTTCAGGATGAACACCCGGATGCGTACGATCCGGGCTCCCACCACCGCGTCGCGGTGATCCCGTTCCGTGAGGTGCTCGGCGAGCGGGCGCGCACGACATTGTGGCTGCTCATGGGGGCCGCCGCCTTCGTCATGATCATCTCGGCGGCGAACGTCGCCAACCTGACGCTCATGCGCGGAGTACGCCGCGAGCACGAACTGGTCGTGCGCGCCGCCCTCGGCGCCGGGGTGGCGCGGCTGCGCCGACTTCTGCTCGTCGAGAATCTGGTGCTCGCATTCCTCGGAGCGGGGCTCGGCCTCGCGATCGCGATAGGCGGAGTGCGGCTGCTCACCTCCCTGGCCGAACGGTACTCGCCGCGCGCGGACGAGATCCGGCTCGATGGGATGGTGCTGGGGTTTGCCCTCGCGCTTTCTGTGGCGGTTGCGCTGCTCCTGTCGTTCGTGGCCGCCCTGCCACGGGAGGGCGGCTTCGCGTCGTGGATCCTCGGCGGCGGGCATCGCACGAGCGGGAGCCTGACGAAGCAGCGGGTGCAGCGCACGCTGGTCGTCGTCCAGGTCGCCGTGAGCGTGGTGCTGCTCGCGGGCGCCGGACTCCTCACCCGGACGATGATGCAGCTCGCGGATGTGCACACCGGCCTCAGGACGGAGGAGGTGCTCACGATGCAGGTGCCGCTGCTCACCCCCGCGCAGCTGCTGTTCGATCCGGCGTCCGACGCGCGGGCCAAGGCGCAGTACGAGCGGATGCGCGCCGAGATCGCGGCGCTGCCCGGCGTGGTGGAGGTGGGGGTGGGATCGCCGACGCCGCTCCGCACCTCGGACGTGCAGTTCGACGTCAAGGCGGAGGGGAGGCCGCTTCGCGTGGGCGAGGCAATGCCGCGGGCGGAGCTGCGGACGGCCGACCCCCGGTTCTTCCGGGCCGCGGGGATCCCCCTGCTCCGCGGGCGGGAGTTCGCGGCGACGGACGAGCGCACCGCGGGGCCGGGTGATCATCAACCAGACGCTGGCGGCGCGGCTGTTTCCTGACGAGGACCCCATAGGCCAGCGCATCGCGTGGACCGGCGACGTGCTGCGGTTCACGCCGATCAGCGGCGACTGGCGGACCGTCGTCGGTGTGGTCGGCGATACGCGGGACGGCGGGCTGGATGCCGAGCCCCGACAGGTGGTGTTCATGCCGTTCGCGCAGATGCTGGCGTTGAGCGGTGGGCTGGTGATCCGCGCCGACAGCAACGTCGCGGCGCTCTCGACCCTTGCGACGCGCATCGTGCGCCGCATCGCGCCGACGGCGCCGGTGGAGAACGTCATGACCGTGGCCCAGATCAAGGATCAGAGCGTCTCACCCCGCCGCTTGAACGCGGCGCTGGTCTCGTCGTTCGGCGTCCTGGCAGTGATCACCGCGGCGGTGGGCATCGCCGGCGTGCTCGCCTTCTCGGTGAGCGCGCGCACGAACGAGATCGGCATCCGTATGAGCCTCGGCGCCGACGGCGGACGCGTGCAGCGCATGATCCTGCGGGAGGGCGGCGTGCTGCTGGGGATCGGGCTGATGATCGGCGTGACGGGTGCCTACTTCGCGGCCGGCGTGATGCGCGGGATGCTGTTCGGCGTTGCGCCTCACGATCCCGCCACGTTCATCGGCGTCGCGGCAGCGATGGCGGCGATCGGGCTGGCCGCCTGCTGGATTCCCGCGCTGCGGGCCGCGCGGATCGACCCGGCGATCACGATGCGCTCGTAGGATGGTGCGCGACTGACAGCCTCACACGTCGCGTAATCCTCGCTGGGTCGAGATCGGCGAGCGGATGTCAGTCAGGACGGTTCCGCATGTGATCGGCGAGATGGTGCAGCCGCGCCCGCAGGTGCGCCCGCAACTCGTCAGGCATGTCGTGCGCATCCAGCGCGCGGTCCATGCACCACAGCCACTCGTCGCGCTCGCGCGTGCCAATCGCGAACGGAAAATGGCGCATCCGGAGCCGCGGGTGGCCGAATCGCTCCATGTAGACCGGCGGCCCCCCGGTCCACCCCGTCAGGAAGAGGAACAGCTTCTCCCGCGACGCCTTGAGGCTCTTCGCGTGTAGCGCGCGCACGTTCGCCGCCTCCGGCGACGAGTCCATCAGGTCGTAGAACCGGTCGACGAGTCGACGCACGCCGGACTCGCCGCCGAGCTGCTCGTACGGCGTCGAATTCTGGAACGCGGGTAACGGAGATTCGGACATGCCGTAATCTACGACCCGTCGCACGCCGACCGACCCCGCGAGAGCGGCCAGGGGTCGAGCTGTCGTGGCACGCAGACGGCGCGCGTGTTACGACGGTGCCCGGCACCCGCCGAGGGCGCTCCCGCCCGGCGGATG
>DATHUW010000167.1:0-7201 GCA_035461825.1 Gemmatimonadaceae bacterium | reverse complement strand
GTCAGGCGATGGCGCCGAGTCCTCGCCTGAGATCCGGTTCGGATCGCGGCGCATCGACTCGCGGTCCGTGCGCGTCGACGCGTCGGTCGAGGAGGCGTTCGCGCCGATCCGGCGCATCGGGGGAGCGACCGGCTGGTATTTCGCCGACGGGTTGTGGCGGATTCGCGGATTCCTCGACCTGCTCGCGGGTGGCGTGGGCGTCCGGCGCGGCCGGCGCGATCCCGAGAGCGTGCTTCCTGGGGACGTCCTGGACTTCTGGCGCGTCGAAGCCGTGGAGCCGCCGCGGATGCTGCGCCTCGTCGCCGAGATGAAGCTGCCGGGGCGCGCGTGGCTGCAGTTCGAGGTGGAGCCGGACGGCGCGGGATCGATCGTCAGGCAGACCGCGATCTTCGATCCGCACGGCCTCCCGGGGTTGTGCTATTGGTATCTGGTGATGCCGCTGCACGCCCTGATCTTCGGCGGCATGCTGCGCCGCATCGCGCGGGCCGCGGCGCCGGCGGCCGCGGCCATCCGCGTCTAGAGGCGGCCGCCCCAGCGGTTCCGCTCGGCGTCGAGCGCCTCGTCAGGGTGGACGGGCCGCCCCAGTGGAGCGCGCACCGGATCGCTGGCGGGCCGGTCGATCCCCGTCAGGAGCGGCTGCGTCACTGGCGCGGCCTTGCCTCCGAGCGAGCGGAGGATGCGCCGGGATGTGCGGTTGGCGGCGCGCCGCAGGATCAGGGCGCGCCGGGCTGTCGCCCCCCGTGTCAGCGTGGGTGCGTCGGGGTCATCGTCGGTCGTGGCCGTCGGACTTCGCGTCATGGGGCATCCTCGTGAAAGCGCTCGTGCGATCGCACGAATGGTGGTCGTCAGGCGCCGAACGCGACGAGGCCCCTCCCGGGTTCCTACCGGGAGGGGCCTCGTCGTGAGCGGCGTGCGGCGCGCGGGCCGTCGCTCAGAGTTCGGCTGCTCCTCCCGTCAGTGCGCGTACGACGATGGCCCCGCGACGGAGTCGGTCGAGGAGTCCGAGCGAAAGGAGCATGAGGCCGAGAGGCGCGCGCATCATGACTGTCAAACTATGATTCGCGCCCACGCTGTCAATGGCGCCGGCGTCACTCCACCGTCGAGGGCGCAGCGTTCGTGTGCCGCAGCTGCACATCGGGCATGAACGCGGTGATGACGAACGCGACGATGACCAGTGCCATCCCGAGGCGAAAGAGCACCGTGATGGCGGCGGTGAAGGCGAGCTGGAATCCGCGATACGCACGGTCGACGGCGGCCAGCGCCTCGGGGTCGGTCGGCGCCACGCGTCTCACGCGGGCACGCGCCGCCGCGCTGTCGAACGCCACCGAAACTCGTTCTTCTCCGGCTCGCGCGCGGCTCGCCGTCCCGATGATGCTCGTGCGCACCTCCGGGGCGAGGAGTGCGAGCTCGGGTTGCACACGCCGCTCGACGGCTCCGGCGAACGTCGAGGCGAACACCGTGCCGAAGAAGGCGAGGCCGAGCACCTGTCCCAGGAGGCGCGAGAACGTTGCCGTCGCGGTGACGACGCCGATTTCGCGCGGATGCGACGCCGCCTGCATGACGAGCGTGTACAGCGGCAGCGTCGGGCCGGTGCCGAGTCCGATGAGCAGCATGAGCAGACTCACCGACCGCTGCGTGGCATCCGGCGTCAACGTGAAGCCCAGCAGCGCGAAGGCGCCGGCCAGCACCACGAGCGACGACAGCATCAGGAGCTTCGCGTGCCCCACGAGTGACACGAGCTGTCCCGCCGCGACGCTCGAGACGACGATGCCGAGGGTCAGCGGCATCATCGCCAGCCCCGCGTCGGTCGCTGAAACGCCGACCACGTTCACGAGGAACAGCGGCAGGAAGATGATGCCGAACAGAAACGCGGCACCGATTACGAACATCGCGGAGGTGCCGAAGGCCACGACCCGGTTCCGGAAGAGCTCGAGGTGCAGGATCGGATCCGGGGCCCGGCGCTCGCGCGCGATGAACGCGGCGAGCCCCACCGCCGCGACGGCGAGCATCGTAATGATCTGCCACGACGACCAGGGATATCCATCGGGTGCGTCGGCCTCGCCTCGCCCCAGGCTGAGCGCGATCATCAGCGGAACGAGCCCCGCGACGAGCAGCAACGCGCCGGCCACGTCGACCGGCAGCCGCCGCTCGCCGTGCACGCCGAGCCGCGGCATCGTCCTGATGATGAACCACAAGGCGACGGCGCCGATCGGCAGGTTGATGAAGAACACCCAGTGCCAGCCGAAGGTGTCGGTGATGACGCCGCCGGCGAGCGGCCCGATGACGCTGGCCAGTCCCATGACGGCGCTCACGAGTCCCATGTACCGTCCCCTCGCTGCCGGCGGGAACAGGTCGGCGATCACTGCATACGTCGTCGTGAACAGGGCCGCGGCGCCGAGTCCCTGGACGCCGCGTGCGGCGATGAGGATCCTCGCGTCCGGGGCTATTCCGCAGAGCAGCGAGCCCGTCAGGAAGATCGAAACTCCCGCGAGCAGGATCGGCTTGCGACCGAATCGGTCGGAGAGCTTGCCGTAGATCGGCAGCATGACGGTCGCGGCGACCAGATAGGCGGTGGTCAGCCAGGCGTAGAGCGCGGGGGCGATCTGCAGGTCGCGCTGGATCGCCGGTCCGGCCGTCGCGACGATGGTCTGGTCGAGCCCCGCGAGCAGGAGCGCGAGCAGGACTCCCGTGAGCGTGATCCGCCGGTCCCGGCTCGTGAGGGACTCGGCTGTGACGATGCGAGAACGGACTGCCGGTTCGGGGTGGTCGGCGGGACGGGAGGCGATCACGCGGCGCGCGTCCGGCGCCGGTGTCCGCCGAAGTGGATTCGGCGCATGCGGGAACCTAAAGCGTGCCGCCTCGTGGGCACATGCTCGCCTCCGCGGCCGACGTGGGTCGCGAGGGGTGCATCTGGTCCGATGGGCTTGCCGATGGCAACGAATCTTGCAAGAGGTGACCGCGGGCGGCACAATGGCCGCTCACCTCGACGCTCACGACCACCGGACAGCACGTGCCGCGACCCCCTGTTGAGAAGCGCGACCGCCCGCTCTCACTCACGCAGTTTTCGTTAGGTGACATGCTTCGCTGCGGAACCGGGGTCCGCAGGGCCGCCGCCGGCGCGGAGACGTTCGAGGAAGCGGCGCGCCGGATCGTCCGCTTTCTGTACCGCGCGTTTCGGGTAGGCGAGACGCCGCAGTTCGCCCTGGTGCGGTTCTATCGCACGCAGCGGTACGACCAGCTCGAGCCGGGGCTTCAGGATTTCGCGCGGTCGCTGCTCGGCGACACGCGGCCGCCGGATGAACTCCGCTGCCTCACGTTGATGGCGAGTGCGGGGATCCGCGACGAGTGGAACGATCGCCGCAAGTCGGCGGGGCACCGTGCGATTCCTCTGCCGTCGCCCGAGGTAGTGGATCGTGCGCCGATGATCGCGCAACTGATCCGCCAGATGGGGCTGGAGATCGAGCAGGTGGTTGCGCCGTCGCCGTCGCTGCTCTCGGCACTCGAGGGAAAGACGTACAACGTCTTCCACGTCGAGCGCGCGCGTGGCAGCCCATACATCCCGGCGCAGGCGGACTTCGTGGTGCGTTACGGCATCGAATCCGTGCTCGGCTTCGGGGGGCTCGCGGCCGATGAACTGTTCGCGATCATCCTGTTTTCCACGGTGCCGATCCCGCCGGAGGTGGCGACGCGCTTCCGGAACATCGCGCTCGACGTGAAGAGCGTGCTGATCGGTTACCGGGGGAATCGGATCTTCGAACCATCCTCGGCCTGATCGAGCAGGCGGATTCGAGGGTCGACTCGTTCGCCGGAGCCGACCGGCCGATGAGACCGCCATCAATCGCGTGGCTCGGCGCGTGGCACTTGACCGCTGATCGGGGGTAGGTCGCTCGAGGCCTCGGGCTCGCCTTCGAGGATCCGTCGTGTGTGGCGGGTGACGCGTGCGAGGGTGGCGGCGTCATCGGCATGACTTCGACTTGGAGATGGTGGGGTGTAGCTGAGCTGGCAAAGCGTCGGACTGTTAATCCGAAGATCGGTGGTTCGAATCCACCCGCCCCAGTGGGGAGCGCTCCGCTCGTTTGTTCGAGGCGGAGCGCTCCTGTTTTGGTGGTGTTTCGTCCGGCCACAGCTGTCCGGAGTGTCCTGCTGGGGGGACGTTGCTGGGTGTTGCGTTGGCGAGCCACATCCGGTAAGTGGCTCACTCCCAATGCCTTGCGGCACTGCATTCCGCTCCGGTCGTGTGGCACCGCGCGTGCCTTTCCTCCTGGTGCGCCGCGCCCCGCGGCGAAGCGAATGAAACGGGAGGAGCACATGAAAGCCTGGATCGTTGGACTGATGATCGCCGGATCGGCGATGAGCTCGGCGCACGTCGAGGCGCAGCTGGTGCGACCCGTCGAGCGGCTGCAGATCGCGCCTTACGCGGGCTACATGGTGTTCGGCAACCTGCTCGACGGCCCGCTTGGCACGTCGCTGCGGACCGCCGATGCGCCGATGTTCGGCGCGCAGCTCGGTCTGACGCTGATGCCGAACGTCGCGCTCGTCGGGAACGTCGCCCACAGCAGCACGTCCATCGAGGCGGGCGTGCCACTGCTCGGCGGGGTGGAGCTGGCGAAAAGCGGGGTGCTGATGTACGACGCGGGACTGCAGATCGCCCTGGCCGGCGCGGGCGCTCGAACGACTCCGTTCGTCCAGCTCGGCGCCGGCGCGATGCGGCACAGCGTGACCGTTGGGCCCGTTTCGACGAATGCCACGAACCTCGCGGTCACCGGCGGCGTTGGGGTGGACGTGCAGATGGGCAGGAACGTGGCGATGCGGCTGATGGCGAAGGACTACTACGGCAAGTTCGACTTCGAGGAAGCCGCCCTCATCGACGTCGGGGGCGAGAAGACGCACAACTTCGCGTTGACGGCCGGGATCAAGTTCGGCTTCTGACGCGGCGGGAAGGGAGTGGGGTCGCGCTCCGCCGGTCCGATGCTCATCGTTGGATGAGACCGGACTGCGCGGGGCGCGAAGTAGGAGCTAGGAGCTACGAACTAGGAACTAGGAGCTAGGAACTAGGAACTAGGAACGAGGAGTTCGCGACGCGCGCCGGTCCCGTTACCGATCGCATCATGACGTTCCCGGTTCGCTCCATCGTTACGGCCGCGCTGGCTGCACTGGTGCTCCGTTCGCCGCCGGCCGGTTCGGCCCAGAGCGGCGATGCCGACCTTCTGGCGGACAGCGCGCGATTGCACGCCGCCGCTCGTAAGGCACAGGCGACCTTCGAGCGGGTGCGCCAGCACCGCCTGCCCTGGGTTTTTCGCAGCGGCGGCGGGCGCTGCGACGAGTACGTGGGCCGCTACTGCGTGCGCCACGACCGCGGCGACGATGATTGGCGGCCGCCCCGGGAGCACCGCGCGATCTCGGAAGCCCGTGATGTGTTGCTCACGGAGCTGGGCGCCGCCGTGCGGACGCTGCCCGGGGACGAGTGGGTGGCGGGACAGCGGGTCGCCTATCTCATCGATGCTGGCCGCCTCGACGACGCGCAGGATGCCGTCCGGGCGTGCGCCGCTCCGCGCTGGTGGTGCGCCGCGCTCGCCGGTCTCGTGCGCCACGAGCGCGGCGAAACGCGGCTCGCCGAAGGAGCTTTCGACGAGGCGCTCGCGAGCATGCCCGCCGACGAACTGGAGCGGTGGCGCGACCTGCGTCCGGTGCTCGGCGCCCGCGATGGGCGCAAGCTGCGGGAGAAGGACGCGCTCGCGCGCGATTCACTCGCATCACGGCTCTGGTGGCTGGCCGATCCGCTCTGGATGCGCCCGGGGAACGACCGGCTCGTGGAGCAGCACGCCCGGCTCGTGCGGGTGCGAATCGCCGCCGATGCCCGTAATCCTGAGGGTGTGCGGTGGGGGCCCGACCTCGAGGAGCTTCTGCTGCGTCTCGGCTGGCCGGCCGGGTGGGAACGATTCTCGTCAGGCGGCCTCGAGCGGCGGGTGACCATCGTGACGCACCGCGCGCCATTCGGACGCGAGTTCGTGCCGCCGCTGGAACACGCCGCGGCCCCCTTCGAGATGCCGCCGAACGCCTGGCCGCTCGTGCCCTTCATCCCGGTCACGGAGTACGCGCCGCCGTACGCGCGGTTCGAGGGATCGGTTCCGCATCAGCTCGTCGTAATTCCGGACGGGGACTCGGTGGTCATCGCGGCGGCCATCGCCTTCAGCCACGACAGCGTGGCGGCGGACGCGCCCTCCGAAGTGGCGCTGGTCGCGGCGGCCCCCGACTTCAGGGTCATGGACTCCGCATGGGCCGTGGCATCGCGCGCGGTGCGCGCCGTGCGCCTATCGAGAAGAGACGTCGTCGCGAGCGTGGAAGCCGTGGTGCGCACAGACGTGACGCGCGCCGCCCGGACGCGCTTCGGCCTGCCGCTCACACGCCGCGATAGCACGGCCGTGGCCATTTCGGATCCGCTTCTGATCGATGCGGGGCCGCCGCCGCCCTCGCGCGCAGCGGCCATCGATCGGCTGCTCGTGCCCGGGGACGTGACCGCGCGCGACTCGGTCGGCGTGTACTTCGAGGCGGAGCGGCTCGCGCCGGATGTGCCGGTCGAGGTCGAGATCGTGCTCGAGGCGGAGCGCGGGGGGGCGCTGCGACGTCTGGGGGAGTCAGTGGGGCTGATCGCGCCGCGCGGGGCCGTCCGGCTGGCCTGGACGGAGCCGCCGCCGGCCGGCGGGCGCCTGACGCGCGCGGTGACGCTGGGGTTCCGCGACGTGCCTAACGGCGCGTACACACTGCGCCTCATGGTGCGGCAGGATGCCGCGCTCGGCGCCTCGGTCGCCCGGATCGAGCGCTGAGCCGATCGCCGCATCGGGAGGGGCGGGACCCTGCCGCTAGCTTGCTTCCGATCGTCAGGCGCCGGTTCCGAGCGCGAGGACGAGCTTCCCAATCGTGTCGCCGGATTCCAGCCGGTCGTACGCCCGCGCCGCCTGCTCCAACTGGTACACGCCGTCGATCACGGGGCGCACCGTTCCCGCTCCCAGCAGCGGACCGACGTCGCGATCGAACGCTTCGGTGGCGGCGATCTTCTCCTCGAGCGTGCGGCTGCGCAGCACGGTGCCGCGAATCGTAAGGCGTCGCGTCAGGATGCGCCGCAGGTCCAGCGTCGCGCTGCCGCCGGCGAGCGTGCCGATGCACATCAACCGGCCGCGCGGTCCGAGGGCTTGCACGCCGG
>DATHUW010000166.1:0-17273 GCA_035461825.1 Gemmatimonadaceae bacterium | reverse complement strand
CGTCGTCGTCCATGCAGGGCAGGTCGTCGTGCACGAGGGAGTACGCGTGCACGACTTCGATGGCGGCCGCGATCCGCGAGGCGTCGCCGCGCCCGCCGGCGGCTCGATAGGCGGCCAGCACGAGCACCGGCCGAAGGAGCTTGCCCGACCCGAGCACGCTGTAGCGGATCGCGTCGCCGACGCGCCCGGCCTCGACCAGCGCCTCGTCTTCCGCGCAGAGCCGGTCGAGTTGCGCACGGACCGCCGCCCGATCGGCGGCGAAACGCGCGAGCGCCGGCTCACTCACCGAGGTCGCGCAGCGAAAACGACCCGTCGCTCCGCTCGACCAGCCGCTTGACCTGCGCCTCCGCCTTCGCGAGCGACTCGGACGCGGCTCGCAGCCGCGCGACGCCCTCCTCGAACAGCGCGATCGCGCGATCGAGCTCCAACTCGTCGCGCTCGAGCGCCGAGATGATCTCGTCCAGGCGCGCGATCTCGCGCTCGTAGCTCATGATGGGGCTCCGTCGGCCGACGCCTCGCTTGTCGCCGCGGGATCCACGGCATCCGTGCGGGCCGAGACCTCGCCGTCCCGCAGCATCAGCCGGAAACGCAGGCCCGGCGCGAAGGCGCGGCTGTCGGACAGGGTACGGCCGTCCTCGCCGCGGGCGATCGCGTAGCCGCGTCCGAGCACGGCGAGCGGACTGAGCGCGTGCAGTCGGCCGGCCGCGCGCTCCCACTTCGCGCGGCGGCACTCGACGGTGCGCAGCGCCGACGTCGTCAGGCGCTTGTGGTGGAGCTCGAGGTCGCGTCTCGCGAGCGTCGCGCGCCTGGCGAGCGCGCGCCGCAACGACTCGCTGGCGGCGTCGAGCCCCGCGCGCAGCTCGGCCAGCACGGGGACGGCGGCTTCGGCGGCGGCCGACGGGGTCGGCGCGCGAAGGTCCGCGACGAGGTCGGTGAGCGACACGTCCACCTCGTGCCCCACGGCCGAGATCGTGGGGATGGGACAGGCGGCGACGGCGCGGGCCACGCCCTCGTCGTTGAACGCCCAGAGATCCTCGCGCGAGCCGCCGCCGCGCCCGATGATGACGACGTCGGCCTTGCCCCAACGGCCCACGCGCTCGATCGCCCGCGCGAGCTCGCGCGGGGCGCCGTCGCCCTGCACCCGGGCACCGCAGACGACGATCTGCACGATCGGGCAGCGGCGCCTGACGACGGCGACGATGTCGCGCAGGGCGGCACCGTCCAGACTCGTGACCACGGCGATGCGGCGCGGCATGCGAGGCAGCGGCCGCCGGCGCTCGGGTGCCAGGAGGCCTTCGGCCGTGAGCCGGGCGATGGAGGCGTCGAGCGCCTTGCGCCAGAGGCCATCGCCCACCGCGTCGAGCCGGGCGACCGTGAACTGCATTTCGCCGCGCGCCGGATACACCGTGAGGCGGCCGAAGGCGACGATCTGCATGCCGTCGTCAGGCGGGGCCGGCATGCGGAACTGGTCGCGCGACCACACCACGCAGCGCACCAGCGACTTCTCGTCGCGCAGGCAGAAATACCAGTGCCCGCTGCGGTGGCGCTTGAAGTCGGTGACCTCGCCGCGGATCCACAGCGGGAAGAAGGCGCCCTCGATCACCTCCTGCGCCGTGCGGACGAGCCCCGAGATCGTGAGGGCCGTGTCGGGCGCCTCGCCGGGCGCAGCCGCACGACGCCTCACCGGCGCCGGTCCCCCCGCGGGCTCGAACAGGTCCGGCAGCGGATCGTGCGGGCGCGGGCTGCCGCGCCGCCCGGGGCCGGTCATGCGGCCAGCATCCGCTCCGCGGCGCGCACCGTGTTCCGCAGCAGCATGGCGATCGTCATCGGCCCCACCCCTCCCGGCACCGGCGTGATCTTCGAGGCGACCTCGCGGGCTTCCTCGAACGCCACGTCGCCCACCAGGCGGTAGCCCTTCTCCGTGGCGGGATCCTCCACGCGGTTCACGCCCACGTCGATGACCACCGCGCCCGGGCGCACCATGTCGCCGGTGACCATCGCGGGCCGACCAGCGGCGACGATCAGAATGTCCGCCTGACGAGTATGGTGCCCGAGGTCGCGCGTCCGGCTGTGGCACACCGTGACGGTCGAATTGGCCCCGCGGCCGGTCTGGATCATCAACGACGCCATCGGCTTCCCGACGATGTTGCTCCGCCCGACGATCACGCAATGCGCGCCGGCGGTCTCCACGTTCGCCCGCAGCAGCAGCTCCTGCACGCCGGCGGGCGTCGCGGGCATGAACCCGTCGCGCTCGCCGATCAGGCCCTTGCCGACGTTGATCGGATGGAAGCCATCCACGTCCTTACGCGGATCGATGCTCCGGATGATCGTGTCGGGATCGATGGGCTTGGGGACCGGCATCTGCACGAGAAATCCGTGGATCGACGGATCGGTGTTGAGCGCGGCCACCTGCGCCAGCAGCTCCTGCTGCGTGGTGCTCGCATCGAGGCGGATCGTGACCGAATGCATGCCCGCCTCCTCGCAGGCCTTGCCCTTCATCCGCACGTACACCCGGCTCGCCGGGTCCTCGCCGACCAGCACCACGGCGAGGCCGGGGCGGACGCCGCGCGCGGTCAGCTCGCGCACCTGCGTGGCGATCTCCGCGCGGATGCTCTTCGCGATCGCCGCGCCGTCGATGAGCTCAGCGGGCAAAATCCACCGCCCGCGTCTCGCGAATCACCACCACCTTGATCTGCCCGGGATACTGCAGCTCCGCCTCGATGCGTCGGGCGATCTCTTCGGTGAGCGTCGTCATCTTGGGATCGTCGATGGAATCGGGATTGACGATGACGCGAACCTCGCGCCCCGCCTGGATCGCAAAGACTTTCTCGACACCATTGTAGCTCGCCGCGATGCGCTCGAGGCCCTCGAGTCGCCGCACGTACGTGTCGAACGCCTCGCGACGCGCGCCGGGGCGCGAGCCCGAGATCGCGTCGGCGGCCTGCACGAGTACCGAGACCTCGGTCTCGTGGGGCACGTCGTCGTGGTGCGCCGCGATGCAATTCACCACCAGCGGGTTCTCGCCGTACTTGGTCGCGATTTCCACGCCGAGCTGCACGTGCGTGCCCTCGTGCTCGTGCGTGAGCACCTTGCCGATGTCGTGCAGCAGCGCCCCGCGCTTCGCGAGGGCGACGTCGAGGCCCAGCTCGGCGGCCATGATGCTGGCGAGCCACGCCACTTCCTTGGAGTGGGCGAGGATGTTCTGCCCATAGCTCGTGCGGTAGTGCATGCGTCCGACGAGCTTCACGAGCTCCTGGTGCATGCCGGTAATGCCGACCTCGTACAGCGCCTGCTCGCCCATCTCCTGGATTGACGCGTCCACTTCCTTCCGCGCCTTCGCGACGACCTCCTCGATGCGTCCCGGATGGATGCGGCCGTCAGCGACCAGTTTGCTCAGCGCGAGGCGCGCGACCTCGCGTCGCACGGGATCGAAGCCGCTGACCACCACTGTGTCCGGCGTGTCGTCGATGATGACGTCCACCCCAGTGGCGAGCTCGAACGCGCGGATGTTGCGCCCCTCGCGGCCGATGATGCGTCCCTTCATCTCGTCGTTCGGCAGCGAGACGGACGAGGCGGTGATCTCGGCGGTGTGCTCCGCGCCGATACGCTGCACGGCGAGGGCGACGATCTTCCGCGCCTCGCGCTCGGCGTTGCGGCGCGCGGATTCGCGGATCTCGCGCAGCTTGTTGGCGGCCTCGGCGTGCGCCTCGTTCTCGAGACGCTGGACCAGTTCCGCTTTCGCTTCCGCGGCGCTCATGCCGGCGAGTGCCTCGAGCTTGCGGCGCGCCTCGTTCTCGATGCGCTCGATCTCCTGCTCGCGATCCGCGATGAGCTTCTCGCGTCGCCCCACGTCGCTGGCCTTGCGGCCGACCTCCTTCTCTCGCTGCTCGAGGAGATCGAACTTGCGGTCGAGCGCCGACTCCCGCTCCTGCAGCCGCCGCTCGCCGCGCTCGATTTCCTCGCGGCGCTTGGACGACTCGCCTTCCCACTGCTCGCGCAGCCGGAGGCTCTCTTCCTTGCCGGAGACGACTGCCGATTTGCGCAGCGACTCCGCGTCGCGCTCGGCATCGGCGAGGATGCGGCGGGCGGTCTCCTCGGCGGTCGATTTGGCGGCGAGATACGCGGCCTGCTGTGCCGCGCGTCCCATGCTGCGTCCCAAAAAGAAAAATGCCGCGATGGCGACGAGTGCAACTCCGCCGATTGCGGCCAGAACTCCTGGATCGCTCATATGGGATCTATGATGTACCCCGGCACCTTCGCCGGGGCGTTCGTGTGCCGCGAAAGCGGGAAGTCGTCGGGGCCGCTCGGCATCATGCCGACGTAGGGCATGAGGCGGATTGACCTAACTGACGATGTCCCTTTGGTCTACGGCCTTCGCGGGGGACGGTGGGGAAAGTACCGAGCGGACGGGGAAAAGGCAATTGAGGAGCTAGGAGCTAGGGGCTGGGAACTAGGGGGTGCGCGGCGGCGCTCGCGCCGCGCCGCCCCGGCGAACAACCCGGCAAGCTCGAGCCCCTAGTTCCTAGCTCCGAGCTCCTAGCTCCTAGTTCCTAGCTCCTAGTTCCTAGTTCCTAGCTCCTGCCCTCAACGTCCTCCGACGGCCGCCTGCCCGGCGGCAGCCAACGGCGCACCTCCGCGGTCAGCGATACGAGCCGCTCCGCTGTCTCCTCACGCGACGCCCGCTCGCGAAAGAGCTGGTCCGTGATCTGGAGCGCCGCCAGAATGGCGGCCCGGTGCGATTCGATGAGCGCGCCGCCGTGGAGGATTCCGCGGATCACCTCGTCCACGTGCGCGGCGACCGCATGGGTGTGCTCCGCGGGCGCGTCCGTCCGGAGCGTGTACTCCTCTCCGGCGATCGTCACCTTGACGCTATGCTTGCGCGACACGCGTCAGCCCTGCGGGTCGGCGTACTGCTGGCGCAGGAACTTCAAGCGATCCGCGAGTTGCGCGGCGCGGTCCCTCGCCGTGTCGAGGCGATCCTTGAGCGCGTTGTTCTCCTGCTCGAGCTCGCTGACGCGCACATCGGCCGGGGCGGAGCCGCTCGACATCGCGTCGAGCGCGAGCTGTTCGCCGCGCTCGAGCTCACGAATGCGCGCCTCGGCCACCTGCGCGCGCCGACGCAGCGCGACCATCTCCTCACCGACGGCGCGCAGCACGGACTCCAGCTCGCGCAGCGCTACGTCCTCAGGACGTTCGTTGGCTGATTCCAAGCTCTCCCTCCAGCGTGCGCAGCAACTTGTCGCGACGGCCGGCGACTTCCCGGCTCTCGAGCGTTCGCTCGGGATGGCGAAGCGTGAGGCTCCATGCGACGCTCCGGTGACCCGCCGGAACGCTGCCTCCACGAAACTCGCTCAAGAGCTGCATCCGCTCAAGGAGCGGACCGAGACTGCGCCGCATCGCGTCCTCGATTCTCGCGACGGGCAGCGCATCCGGGACGAGGAGCGCGACGTCGAACCCGGACGCGGGCGTGGTGGGCAGCGGCGTGTACTGCACCGCGGCCCCGTGACGCGCCGCCCCGCGGTCGCGGCGGCTACTCCGATCGGATGCGCCCGTTCCCGGGTCGGCGACCGGCTGGGAGGGAACGCGCGAGATCGTAACCTCGATGCCGTAGGCGGGCGCGGCCCATGGCGGAGCGTCCAACTCGAGTCGCCGGACCTCGCCGCGGGGTGCGCCATCGACCATCACCTGCCAGAGCGCCCCCTCGCCCGTGGCCGAAGGCGAGAGCTCGATCGCCGCCTCGGGGTGCGCCGCGCGCGCCATCACTTCGGCCAGCCACTTCGCATCCCATTCGTCCGCGTGCGACGTCGCGTCGTCGGTGAAGTGCGACGGATGGCGGTCGCCCAGCACCACCGCGGCGGCCCGCATCTCCTCGTAAGGCAGCCGGTCGCCGGAGCGCGCGAATGCCGCGCCCACCTCGAACAGCCGCACGCTCCGCTGCATCCCGGCCAGATTGTGCTCGGCGCGCCTGGCGAGCGTCTCCAGCAGCGACGTGCGGAGGTGCGCCTCGTTCTCGGCGAGCGGATTGGCGACGCGCACGTGCGTCGCGTCGTCCCCCGCGACGAACGGCATGGGCCGCGCCTCCAGCAGGCCTTCGGCCACGAGCGCCTCACGCACCCGTGCCGCCGCGTGCTCAGTGGCATCGAACGGCACGGTACCGTGCCGATACGGACGCAGCTCGTCGGAGAACCGATCGTAGCCGTGCAGGCGCGCGACCTCTTCGATCAGATCGATCTCGCGTTCGATGTCCCTGCGCCAGCTCGGCGCACGGACGCGCATCGAACCGGAAATCGAGCGTCGGGCCTCGGGAATCGGTTGGTCGTTGGTCGACGCGTCAACCTCGAACCCGATGCCCTCGAGGTACCGACGGATGTCGTCCGGCGCGACCGGCTCACCCAGGATGTGGGCGACGCGCTCTGGACGAAGCACCAGCGCCCGTGGCTCGATGGCGTGCGGATACAGATCGACCGCGCTCCCCTGCACCGTGCCACCAGCCACGGCCGTGATGAGCTCGACCGCGCGCGCGAGCGCGCGCGGGGGGAGTTCCGAGTCCGTGCCGCGCTCGAACCGGTAGCTCGCATCGGTCGATAGGCCGAGAGCGCGGCGGGTGCGTCGCGTTCGCGCCGGGTCGAAATGCGCGACCTCGAGGAAGAGGTCGCGGGTGTCGCCCGTGACCTCGCTGTCGCCGCCGCCCATCACGCCCGCGACGGCCTGCGCCCGGTCGCCGTCGGCGATCACGGTCATCCACGGCTGCAGGGCACGAGCCACGCCGTCGAGCGTCGTCAGGCGCTCCCCCGCGTGCGCCCGGCGGACGACGATGCTGGAACCTCCGAGCTTCGCCGCGTCGAAGGCGTGCATCGGCTGGCCGAGCTCATGGAGGAGGTAGTTGGTGGCGTCCACCACGTTGTTGATCGGCCGGCCCCCCATCGTCCGGATGCGATCGGCCAGCCATTCGGGACTCGGGCCGATCGACAGGCCATCGATCCTGACGCCGCAGTAGCGCGGACAGCCCTCGGGATCCTCGAGCATGACGCGGGTGCCGCCCGCCGACGCCTCACGAGGCGCGCGCGCGAAGGCCGGCGCGACCGCGCCGTCGGCGCCGGGTATGCGCGGCAGCGAGACCCGTGCTCCTTCGGCGGCGGCGATCTCGCGCGCCACGCCGAGGTGCGAGAGCAGGTCGGGACGGTTCGGCAGCACGTCGATCTCGAGGATGGAGTCGCCGAGCGGCATCGCGCTGAGCAGCGGCGTGCCGGGGGCCGCCTCGATGTCGAGCTCGAGGATGCCCTCGTGGTCGTCACCGAGTCCCAGCTCGCGGGCCGAGCACAGCATGCCTTGCGACAGCGAACCGCGAATCTTGCGCTTCTCGATCTTCATCCCGTTGGGCATCGTCGTGCCGACGGGGGCGAACGGGTACAGCGCGCCGGCCCGCACGTTAGGGGCCCCGCAGACGACGTCGACCAGCGTGCCATCACCTGCATCCACCTTCGTGAGGGACAGATGGTCGGAGTCGGGGTGGCGGGCGCACTCCACGACGCGCGCCACGACGATGGGCCCGAGGTCCGCGCGCAGCGCGCGGAGCCCCTCCACCGTGGCCACGCGCGAGGTGAGGAGGTCCGCGAGCTCGCGCGGCGACCGCGTCGTCGGCACCAGGTCGCGCAGCCAGGCGTACGAGGCGTTCATCGGACGAACTGCTCCAGGAAGCGAATGTCGGAGTCGTACAGCAGGCGGATGTCGGGGATGCCGTGCCGCACCATCGCGATGCGGCCCGGGCCCATGCCAAACGCCCAGCCGGTGTAGCGCTCGCTGTCCACCCCCGACGCCTCGAGCACCGCGGGGTGCACCATGCCGGAGCCGAGGATCTCCATCCAGCCGGAGCCCTTGCAGCCGGCGCATCCGCTGCCCTGACAGAGCGTGCATTCCACGTCCATCTCCGCCGACGGTTCCGTGAACGGGAAGTAGCTCGGCCGGAAGCGAGTGCGGGTCGGGCCGAAGAGGTGCCGCGCGAAGTGGGTGAGCGTCGCCTTGAGATCGACGAAGCTCGTCCCCTCGTCGATCGCGAGCCCCTCGATCTGGGCGAACATGGGCGCGTGCGACGCGTCGAAGAAGTCGCGGCGGTACACGTTGCCCGGCGCGAGGATGCGCACCGGCGGCGGATACTGCTGCAGCGTGCGCACCTGCACCGGCGAGGTATGCGTGCGCAGCACGACATCACCCTCGAGGTAGAGGGTGTCGTGGAGGTCCATGGCCGGGTGGTCCGGCGGGAAGTTCAGCGCGCCGAAGTTGTACCACTCCAACTCGGCCTCGGGGCCGGTGGCGACGGTGAAGCCGAGGTCGCGGAAGATCGCGGTGATCTCCTCGATGACGAGCGTGACGGGATGCTTGCCGCCGCGCCACGTGCGTCGGGCGGGCATCGTCAGGTCCCGCCGCTCGCCCTCGCTGCCGTTACCGGCCAGCGCCGCCTTGCGAGAGGCGATGGCGTCTTCGAGCGCGGTCTTGGCGCGGTTCACGGCCGCGCCGGCGTCGCGGCGCTCCTCGGCCGGGAGGGTCGGCAGCCGCTTCATCAGCTCGGTGAGGCGTCCGCTCTTCCGGCCGAGGAGGGCGGTCCGCAGCGCCTCGAGCTCGGCCGGGGATGCGGCCTGCCCGACCTGGGTGATTCCTTCTTCCGCCACCTGGTCGACGGTGGCGGCGAACTCCTGAACGGTCATGACCCGAAGGCGAGGGGGTCCGAAACGACCATGCGGCAGCGAGACCGGGGTCGCGCTGCCGCATGACGAGAGGGCACGGAACTGCCTTACGCTGCCGTCACCGCGGTGCGCGCCTTTTCGGCGAGCGCGGTAAAGGCCTGCGGATCCCGGACGGCGAGATCGGCGAGGATCTTCCGGTCGACCTCGATGCCGGCCTGCTTGAGCCCGTTGATGAAGACGCTGTAGCTCATCTCGTGCTGCCGGGCGGCGGCGTTGATGCGCACGATCCAGAGGCGCCGGAAATCGCGCTTCTTGTTCTTGCGATCGCGATAGGCATAGCGCCATCCGCGCTCGACGGTCTCCTTGGCGGATTTCCAGAGCTTGCTCCGCCCGCCGTAGGCGCCGCGGGCGGCCTTCATGATCTGCTTCTTGCGCTTCAGGCGCACGACATTGGACTTGACGCGAGGCATCGTCGGCTCCTTACGCGAGGATGAGGCGCTTCATGCGCTTGGTGTCGCCGGTCGTCTTGATGAGATCCGGCTGGCGCAGGCGGCGCTTCCGCTTGGACGTCTTCTTCGTGAGGATGTGGCTCTTGTAGGCGCGCTTGCGCTTCACCTTGCCGGTGCCCGACACCTTGAATCGCTTCGCGGCGCCGCTGTGGGTCTTCATCTTGGGCATTTCGCTATCGCTCCCGCGCCCTACTTCGGCGCGATGATCATCGTCATGTTCTTGCCTTCGAGCTTGGCATCCGCCTCGATCTTGCCGAGATCGGCGAGATCGCCGGCGACGCGGTCGAGGACCGCCTTGCCGAGCTCGGGGTGGGCGACCTGCCGCCCGCGGAACATCATGGTCACCTTGACCTTGTTGCCTTCCTCGAGAAACCGCCGCGCGTGCCGCGTCTTCGTGTCGAAGTCGTGGTCGTCGATGCCGGGGCGGTACTTCACTTCCTTGAGCAGAATGACGTGCTGCTTCTTCTTCGCCAGCCGCGCCTGTTTCGCCTGCTCGAACTTGTACTTGCCGTAGTCCATGATCCGGACGACCGGCGGCCGCGCCAGCGGAGCGACTTCGACCAGGTCCAACCCCCGTTCCTGCGCGGCGGCGAGCGCCGTGTCACGATCGAGGATTCCGAGCTGCGCCCCGTCCGGGGCGATGACCCGCAATGGGCTGATGCGGATCTGCTGGTTGACGCGTACGCGCTTGGTGGCGTCCTGAATGGCTGCGACTCCTGGCGAAGAGAATGAAAAATCGCGGCCCCTGATGTTCCGGAGTCCGCGACGCAGACGCCCGGCCAATGGCGCCGGGCGCATGGGTTCAGAAACTCCGGACAGCACGCCTCGCGTGCCTCACGAGGGCCGACGGGTGGGAGCGGCACCCACCGCTCCACTTAGCTGGTTGTGGGGAAGGAACTTAGGGGGGTCGTGGGGGGAGAGTCAAGGCAGGGGTTGGGGATTGGGGATCAGGTGATAGGGGAGGGTGCCAGGGGTCTGGGACAAAGGGCCAGGGACCAACCCAGTGGCGTTCGGTCGACCCTTGGCCTTCGGCGCCTGGCGCCCTTCCCAGCCCCCTCGGACCAAAGCTCGTTGCCCCTGGCCCCCGGCACCTGGCACCTCCCCTGCACCCTCGGCCCTCGTCCCTATTCTCCCTCCAGCCGATAGCCCTTCCCCTTCTCCTCACCCGCCACCCGACCCCACGCCACCCTCGCGTCGTGCTCGAAGATCAGCAGCCAGCGCTCCTCCGCCGCCCGACGCAGGATGCGGCGCTTCGTCTCGAGGGTGACCAGCGGCTCCACGTCGTAGCCCATGATCCACGGCAGCGGCAGGTGCGTCGTCGTCGGGATCAGGTCGGCCAGGAAGAGCGCCCGCTCACCATCGGACTCCAGCAGAATGCTCTGGTGAAACGGGACGTGGCCCGGCGTGGGGAGCAGCCGGATGCCCGGCAGGATCTGCGTTTCGCCCTCCACGAAGTCGAACAGCCCCGCCTCGTGGATCGGCACGTAGTTCGGGGGGAAGTAGCTCCCGGCGGTGCGCTCGTTGGTGTGCGTAGCGAACTCGTACTCGCCCCGCTGGACCACGTACCGCGCATGCGGAAAGCTCGGCACCACCCGCTCGTCAGGCGTACGCCGCGTGTTGCCGCCCGCGTGATCGAAGTGCAGGTGGGTGTTCAGCACGAGACGCACATCCGCGGGCGCAATTCCCGCCGCCGTCCGGAGCCCATCCTCGAGCGCCGTCGGGCCCGGGTCGCCACCGTTCTCGATCGCGTAGATGTCGTGGAACTTCGCGTCCTCCTTGTTGCCCGCCCCGGTATCGATGAGCACCGGCCCCGCGTCGTGCTCGATGAGCAGGCACCGCATGCCCATCGGGATACGGTTGCGCGCGTCAGGCTGGATGCGCCGCTCCCAGAGCGGCTTGGGCACGACGCCGAACATCGCGCCGCCATCGAGCCGCATCCCGCCGGCCTGGATGGCGTGGATGCGCCACCGGCCGAGGCGCAGGGACTGGACGTGTGGAGCGGGCGGCGTCATGCGACGTCGTCGCGCGTCATGCCGCGCGGCATCGCGCGGCGCCGGCCGCGCCGCCGCGCCGCCCGCCGAGCGAGCAGCTCGCGCATCCCCTCGAACGTCACGCAGCCCTGGTCCGAGAGCTCCGCGAGCAGGCGGAACAGCAGCGTGGCGGTGGCGCGGGCATCGCCGCCGGCGCGATGCCGGTTCTGGATGGCGATGCCGTAGTAATGCGCCAGCGAGTCGAGCCCGCGACTCCGGAGATGCGGCAGCAGGCGGCGCGCGAGCCGCACGGTGCAGAGGCGCTCGCCCTCCAGCCGCTGCCCGGTAGCCCGCGCGATCTCCGCGGTGACGAAGCGCCAGTCGAATTCGGCGTTATGCGCGACGAACACCTTGCCCGAGAGCATCGGCACGATGTGGTCACACAGCTCGCCGAACTTCGGCGCGTGGCGCACCATGTCCCACGTGATGTTCGTCAGCGCCGACACGACGGGCGGGATGGACCGTCCGGGGTTCACCAGTGACTCGAACTGCTCCACGGTGCGGCCGTCACGCACGTGCACGATCGCGATCTCGGTGATGCGATCGGAACGCCAGGCGCAGGAGCCGGTCGTTTCCACATCCACCACGACGTAGTCGAGCGCGCGGAGTGGCGTGGATGATCGGGACTCGGCACTCGGGAATCGGGGCTCGGCCGCTCCGGTATCCCAGAGCTCCGGGTGTGCCGACGAGGCGTGGGATTCGCGCACGACGCGGCGCGGCGGCGGCGCGAGGCGCCAGCGGCCGTCGTCGCCACGCTCGAACTCGCGGCGACCGGCAAACAGCGTGAGCGCGAGATGCTCCGCGACTACCGCCGGCGTGCCGCTCATTCGACACACCCGCGCAATGAGCGTGACGGCATCCATCGGCCCCGCCGCCAGGAGCTCGCGCGCGCGCAGCGCGAGATCCGTGTCGGCCAGGCGCACGGAGGTCCCCTCGATCACGCGCTCCTCCATTCCGATGCGGACTGCCTTACGACCACGGGTCGTCCCGTTGCAGCGGCATCGTCATGCAGCGCGGGCCGCCGCCCCCCCGCACCAGCTCGCTTCCCTCGAACGTGATCACCGCGCGGTCTCCCTCGGGCAGCCGGTCCTGTCCGGTCAGAAAGGATACGGCGGGGATCAGCCGGAACCCCATCTTTTCCATCTCGCGGAGGGTCGCTTCGTTGCGGGCATAGGAGAGCACCACGCCCGGGCGCAGCGCCACGAAGTTGCACCCCGACCCCCACTGCTCGCGCTCCTGCATGATGCGCTTCTCGCCGCCGCAGAAGATCGGCTCCATGGGGAGTCCCACGGCCTGCAAGGCGCCGAAGATGTTCGGCATCTCCTTCATGCCCTTCTGGCCCTTGCGGCGATGGAGAATCGCCAGGCGTCCCGGGCCGATGAAGTGCGGCGGGAAGATGACCGCGAGCTCGCGGTCGACCTGCGTGAAGACCATGTCCAGATGGATCGCCGTGTTCTCCTTCGGCATGACGACGACGATCGCCTCGGTGATCGCCGTGCGCTCGAACATCACGGTCATGAGGTTGTCGATCGCGCCGGGACTCGAGCGTTCGCTGAATCCCATGACGACGGTGTCGCCGCGCACCGGATGGACGTCGCCGCCCTCGAGCGTGTAGTTGTAGCGGCGCTCGGCCGACCCGTCGTAGAGGATGCCCCGGTTGGCGAGCGCCGGATGATAGCGGAAGAGCATCTTCATGATCAGCTCCTCCGACCAGCGGATGTCGTAGCGCATCGAGCCGACGAGCACGTGCTCGCCGATGGCCATCGCGGTGTCGCGGGTGAAGTAGAGGTTCGGGACGGGCGGCAGGACGTAGCCGTGCTCGTTGAGGGTCGCGGCGAGCGGTCCCGGCTCTTCCGCCACGCCCTCGATGAGCATCCGCACGAGCTCCTCCGGCGGCTTGGCGAGGATCTCCTTGGCGAGGGGCTCCGAGGGGACGATCGTCGTGGTCTCCTCGATCAGCTGGTGGCGGACCTCCTCGCGCTCGGCGACCTGGGCGAGGAGGTCACGGACGTAGTGGACGGTCGTGAAGCGCTCGAGGATGGCGACGAAGCGGCGGTGCTCGCGCTGGGCGATCTCCAGGTCGATGATGTCGTCGTAGAGATAGTCTTCGCGGGTGGAGGGGGTCACGGCGAGGAGCTCCGGCCCCGGGGTGTGCACGAGGACGGAGCTGAGTCGCCCGATTTCCGAGGTGACGTTGACCGGCATGGGGGGAAGTTAGACGGGGGCTGTGCGGCGCGCCTCCCGGACTTCGGGCTTCTCCGGCCGGCGCGTCCCCCTTATCTTGTGAAGAAATTCACAAGGCCGTCCGTGAAACGCGTTGCCGATTCGACCGTCCGCCGACTCTCGCTGTACCTCCGCTACCTCGAGGAGTTCGAGGCCGGCGGTTCGTCCACCATCTCCAGCGACGAGCTCGCGGCTCGCGCCGGAACCACCTCCGCGCAGGTCCGGAAGGACCTCTCCGTCTTCGGATCGTTCGGGAAGCGCGGGCTCGGGTACGACGTCGTGGAGCTCACCCGGCGACTGCGCGACATCCTCGGACTCGGCCGCGAGTGGCGCGTGATCATCGTCGGCGCGGGGAAGGTCGGCGGCGCGCTGGCGCAGTATCGCGGCTTTCGGCAGCGCGGCTTCTCCATTGCCGCAGTCTACGACAGCGATCCGGCGAAGATCGGCAATGCGTTCGAGTCGTTCACCGTGCGCGACATCGCCTCGCTCAAGGACGACATCCGCCGCCAGCCGGCCGACATCGCGATCCTCACGGTGCCTGGCGACGTGGCGCAGCGCGTGCTCGACCAGGTCGTCGCGGCGGGGATTCGCGCGGTGCTCAACTTCGCGCCGGCGCAGCTGCACGCGCCGGATCAGGTCACCGTGAAGACGGTGAACATGGCGATGGAGCTCGAGGGCCTGTCGTTCGCCCTGACCAATCCGGTCGCGGCGCGGAGTGCGTGAGGAATCGGGAATCGGGAATCGGGAATCGGGAATCGGGAATCAGGAATCGGGAATCGGGATTCGGGATTCGGGATTCGGGAATCGGGAATCGGGAATCGGGATTCGGGAATCGGGATTCGGGAATCGGGATTCGGGATTCGGGAATCGGGAATCGGGAATCGGGAATCGGGAATCGGGAATCGGGAATCGGGTCAAACCCCCGATTCCCGACTCCGCAAGAGCCGCACGAACTCGCCCACCCCTAACGTCTCCGGCCTCGCCTCCGGGGCGATGCCCGCCGCCTGCAGCAGGGCCCCAGCCTCCTCCGCGCTCACGTCGTACAGCGTCCGCACCACGCGCCGCATCTGCTTGCGCCGGAGGCCGAAGGCGCCCTGGACGAGCGCGCGGAACAGCCCCTCTTCCTCGGGCATGACGAGCGGCGACGCCCGCGGCGTCAGGCGCACGACGACCGAGTCGACCTTCGGCGGCGGTTGGAACGCGCCGGGAGGCACGCGGAACAGGAGCTCGACGGAGGCGAGCGCGGCCAGGTTCACCGTCAGTGCGCCGTACTCGTCGGCGCCGGCCTCCGCCGCCATGCGCTCGCCCACCTCGCGTTGCAGCAGGAACACGGCGCGCCGCGGGCGGGGATGACGCAGCGCGTGGAAGAGGATGGGCGTCGTAATGTTGTACGGGATGTTGCCGGCGAGCACGTAGCCGGTGCCGCCGAGTGCGGCGAGGTCCTGCTCGAGGACGTCGCCCTCGACAATAGTCAGGCGCGTACCGTCCGCGAAGCGCGAGCGCAGCCGCGCCGCGAGATCGCGATCGATCTCGATCGCCACCACGGGCGCGCCGGTCCGCAGCAGGTGCTCGGTGAGCGAGCCGCGACCCGGACCGATCTCCACCACCGTCGTGTCCGGGCCGGCCTCCGTCGCCTCGGCGATGCGCGCGAGGATCCGGGGATCGGTGAGGAAGTGCTGGCCGTACCGCTTCCGCGGCGCCCTTCCCCGCCGCTCCGATCCGCCGGCGTCCACGGCGGTCAGCTCCGCACGAGCACGCAGGTCTGGTCGTCAGGCACATCGAGGCCGCCCGTGTGCAGCGCGACCGCCTCGAAGACCCCCGCCAAGATCTCTGCTGGGGGTGCCGCGCGGCGCGGGCGCACCGCGTCGAGCACGCGCTGCTCGCCGAACCGCGCGCCGTGGGATCCTCGCGCGTCCGACAGACCGTCCGTGAACAGGAGCAGCAGGTCGCCCGGCGACCATGAGCGGACGCGCTCGTGCACTACATCCGCGCCCAACCCGAGCGGCGGATCGATCGCACCGAGCCGCTCGGGCTCGCCGTCGGCCGGCACGAGGAAGGCGTGCGGCAATCCCGCGTTCGCGTACGCGAGCGTGCCGGCCGCGCGGTCGATCACGCCGTAGAAGGCCGAGATCGACATCTCCGTCTTCGCGAGCTCCTCCTGCAGGGATTCGAGGAGGCTCTCCAGCATCGCCGCCGGCCCCGGGGATCCCTGCGCGTGAATCGCGCTCGCGCTCATTGCGAGCGCCATGATGAGCGCGGCACCGTAGCCGTGGCTCGACACGTCGGCCACCATGATGCCCGTGCGGCCGTTGCCGAGCGGAAAGAGCTGGTAGAAGTCACCGCCCACGCTCTCGGCGGACACGACGCGCGCGGCCACCGTGGCGTCCGGCGCGACGACATCGGCGCGCGGCAGGAGCTTCATCTGGAGATCGTGCGCCAGCTCCATCTCGCGCAGGAACTGCTGGCGCTCCAGCGACTCGGTCACCAGCCGGGCGTTCTGGATCGCCGTCCCGATCTGCGTGGCGATCGCCGCCACGAGCTTCTGGTCCCCGGCACTGAACGGCTGCTGCGTGGTGCGGTCGGAGAGGTTCACCACCCCTAACGGCTCCGGCGAGCCGCCGGGGGCCGTCCACATGATCGGCACCGACAGCATGGTCCCTCGGCGATACGGCGCCTCGGCGTCGCACCACATGGCGTGCTCGTCCACGATCACCGCGCGCTGCTCGCGGAACACGCGCGCGGACACGCTGCACGCATCGTCCTCGTCGATCATGGGGAGCGTGCGCGCCTCCACCCCCTGCGCCGCGACCGCGTGGAGCACGCGGGCGGCCGCGTCGAACACGAGCAGCGATCCGCGCGCCGCCCCCACGGTTTCACACACCTCGTGCAGGATCGTCGCGGCGACCTCCTCGAGCGCCACCGACCGTCCGAGAATCTCGGTGATCGTGTACAGCAGGTTGATCTCCTCGTAGCGCTCCGCCAGCTCCGTCGCGGCGTGCTCCACCTCGAGCGAGGCCTGGAGCTGAAGCGTCACAATGGGAAGCAGGAGATCGAGAAGGTCGGCGAGGGAGGTGGCGGGCGAGGAGCAGGGGCCGATGGACAGCCAGCGGCGGTGCGGGCCGGGGATCGCCGCGATCAGCGCGGGACCGCCGGGCGAATCGACCGTGAGGGGCGGACCGCTCATGCGCGGAGGCGTCCAGTCGCGGAGCCCGGGGCCGGCGCTGGCCACCTGCCGCCGCAGCCGCTCGCCATCCTCCTGCCACACGATGGCATCGCACCCCGTCGCCCGGCGAAAGGCGCCAAGGACCCGGAGCAGGTCGCTCATTCGCGCCGCAGCGTAAGGCGGACCACGTTCCCCTGGCGCGAGAACCGCTCTACCTGGTGCATCAGCTTCGACATCAGGAACAGGCCGCGACCATCCTCCCGGCGCAGATTCTCCGGCGCCGTCGGATCGCCAATGCTCTCCTCGAGGTCGAACCCCTGCCCCTGATCGATGATCTCGATCACCACGCGCTCGCGATCGGCCTCGGCGCGCACGCAGACCGGCTTCGCCGGATCCTCGTGATTGCCGTAGAGGATCGCGTTCGACAGCGCCTCGGCGAGCGCGACCGGGATGTTCAGCGCGCACTGCCGGTTCGGATACGACAGCTCCCGGCACTGGCGCTGCACGAGCGCCACCACGCGCTCGATGTACTGGACATCGCTCGGAATGCTGGTTTCCAGCGTCAGGCGGAGGTTCATGCGGGCAGAGGTGGCGCCGTTGCCGTCGGGGGGCGCCAACGTCAGCGCCGGTCCAGGGTCGTGCGGCCGCGCGGCACGCGAACCTAGAA
>DATHUW010000165.1:0-22023 GCA_035461825.1 Gemmatimonadaceae bacterium | reverse complement strand
CGCCGCGGGGTCGCGGGGCGCTTTCCGAACTCCCCAAACCCCAGACCCAATACCCCAATCCCTAGAATCTCTGCGTCGCGTCGATCGTGAACGTGACGCGCCGGTTCTGCAACGCGCCCGGCTGGTCCCGCTGCGCCCCGGGCACCACCTGACGCTCCAGGTCCTTGCCATAGCCGACGGCCCTGAACTGCCGATCGGGGAGCCCCAGCTGGACCATGTACGCCTTGACGGCCTCTGCGCGGCGGCGGGACAGCCGCAGGTTGTAATCCACGCTGCCCGCGGGATCCGCAAAGCCGGAGATCGTGACGAGCGCCTCGGGATACACCTGGCGGATCACGTCGGCCACCTGCCGCAGCACCGTCGTGTCCTGCGGGCGCACGTCGGCGGAGTCGAAGCCGAAGTACACCGGCACGATGTAGCGGGACACGTCGCCCTCGCGGATGATCTCGACCCGGGACGCCTGCAGGCTGTCCAGCAGCGGACGAAGGCGGCCGAGCTCCTCGGCGATCGCCGCGCGGACCGCCGCGTTGAGCGCGGCTGTGTCGATCGGCGGCGCCTGCACCACCACCGGCACGACGGGCACGTTGCGCCGGGGCTCGCCCCAGAAGTAGGTGAAGCTCACGTTGTGGGCGTCGCCCACCGGGTCGTTCGCGAAGAAGTCCGCGCCGCCGTTCTTGTAGTTGCGGAACGAGTACTCGAGGCGGAACTGTCCGACGTTCACGCCGGCGCCTAGCGACAGACCCGCGCGGTTGTCATCGCCGGTCTGGTAGCCGAGGCGCGCGATCGCGACGCCGTTCACCGTCGCCTCGACCCCGAACCCGCCAAAGAGTTCGTGCCGATCCGGGATGAAGAGCTGCGCGACCGCCTTCGCATCGAAGATGATCGGCTGCCCGCGGAAGAGCATCGGGGTCTGGATCAGATTCCGTTCGCGCAGCAGGTCGATGGCGCCGCCCACGTAACCGTAGAGCGGCGGGGCGAATCCCTCGAACGTCTCGTCGAAGTTGACGTTCGTCCCCCAGTTCCGGATGCCGCCCCCGAGCGTGACCCGTCCCCACAGGTTCGGGAACTGCATTCCCGAGTTGATGCCGATCGACCCTTCGGTCTGATCGCCGAGCGACTCCTGTGAGTAGACCAGCGTGCCGCCCCACCGCCACCAGTCGGCCAGCTGGATGGCGCCGCCGCCCTCGAGCGCGAATTGATAGGCCCGCGTGCTTCCGCCGATCGGCTCCCCGGCGATCCGGTTCTCCACCGTGCCCGCATTGAAGAACCGCGTCGCAATGCCGAACGTCGCGAGCGGGGTCGGGAACGCCACCGCCGCGCCGCCTAACTGCGTCTGGGCGAACCGCTGGGAGGCGGTCACCGTGAACGCATTGGTCTGCATGCCGGCCAGTCCCGCCGTGTTGTACCAGATCACGGCCGGGTCGCGGTCGATGCCCGCCATGGCCTCGGCGAGCGCGACGGCGCGCGGGGAGACCGGCATGCCGAGAATCGTCATGCTGTGCACGCCGCCATCCTGGTCGCCGCCGGCGAACTGTGCCGCGCTCGCGCCCGGCATCGCGAGGAGCAGGGCCGTCGCCACGATCATCTGTCGAGTGTATTCGCGCATGTCGGCTCCTCAGCGGATGACCATGAGTTTCCCTCGCAGCTGCCGGCGCGCCCCGTCCTGCTGCACGTCGATCACGACGTAGTACATCCCGCCGGCCACCGCCTCGCCGCGGCCGTTCACGAGCGGCCAGGTGAACCGCACCGCCTGGTCCGGCGTCGCGATCACTCCACCGCCGGTATCCGTCTGGCCCGGGAACACCGTGAGCCCCGGCGCGGACGCGAACACCGCGAGCCCCATCATGTCGAAGATCCGCACGTTGTAGGCGCTGCCGGGATCGCCGTTGAAGATGATCACCGCGTTGTCGCCCGCGCGCCCGACGAACGGATTCGTCTCGAACACGATGTCGCCCGGCGTCGTCACGATCAGGTTCACGGGAATCCGCACGGGCTCCACGTTGTCCGCCTGCACGAGGAGCCGGCCGGTGTACGTGCCGGCGAGCAGGCCTGGAGGGATGCGCACCGTGAGCGACACGCGGCTGCTGTCGCCGATCGGCACCGTCGTCAGGACGGTCGGCGAGAACGACACCTGCTGCGGGCGAACCCGGAGCCCGGTACCCGACGTGGCCACCAGATCGTTGATGTCGAACCGCACGTTCTCCAATTGGACGTTGCCGAGGTTCGCGACGCGGAAAACGCCGCTCACCGTCTGTCCCGGTCGTCCGCGTAGCGTGAGCGACGTGGCCGCGAGCGCCGTATCGGACTGTGTCAGCCCGAGCCCGTTGTCGGGCAGCACCTCGATCTCGACATCGATGGCGTCCACACGCAGCGCTTCCCCGTTCGGATTCAGAAGAATGGGGTTGAGCGTGTCGCGCACCGTGAACCGGCCCTCGTAGCGGCCTGCCGGCGTGCCGGGCGGCACGTTCACGTAGAACGCGACGGAGTTCTGAAAACCGTTGTTGAGCGGATTCAGGAAGTCGGCGATCACCAGGTTCGTCCGCAGGATCACCTGTTCGGGATCCGACAGGCTCACGAAATCCGTCGTATCGCTCACGATGAGCGCGTTGAAGTTCACGCCAGGCGTGTAGCCATCGCGATCGACGTCCTGCTCGGCCGTCGCGGCGTTGATGAGCACGAACGTGCCACGGTTCGTGCCGAAGCCGGAGCGGCCGACCAGCGAGATCCGGTTGCCGACGGCCGATCCGCAGAAGTCGCAGATGTCGAAGTCCCCACCCGCCACCACCTGCGCGGCCGCCGGCGGCGCAAGCGCAAGGCCGGAGAGCGCGGCAGCGAGTACCAGGGCGCGGCGTCCCCACGCACACCCCAGGGCCATCCCTTGCAGTGAGCGAATCATGGTCCGGATGATCATGGCTGCGTGAAGGAGCAGGCGCCCGCTGCCGGACGCGTATCGTCGATCCGCGCGGCCACGAGGCCGTTGTCGCCGCCCAGCGCGGCGAAATCACGCGACAGGGCCTGCAGCGCCCGAACCGGCGGGAAGCCGAGTCCGTTGTCCGGCGCGCGGGCGATGGCCTGACGAGTCCACGTCTGTCCGCCGTCGCGCGACTGCAGGATCACCCCCTGCACCACGTCCGCCGAGCCGGGCCGCCGCCGCGTCACGTAGCCGGTGACCCACCCGAGCTGCCCGTCGGGCGCGAACCGCGCCCGCGTGAACGTGTAGATCGTGCTCGCCGTCCCGATGACCTCGGTCTGCGGTATCCCCTGGGCCGCGCCGAGGCGCGTGACGGTCCCGGCGGCGACATCCACCCGGAAGAACTCCGATGAGTCGCCGAGCAGCAGCGCCGTCGTGTTGTCCACGAAGCCGGTGCCGAACAGGTTCCGCGTATCGGCGGGCAGCGTCAGCGCCGTGTACGAGGCGCCGCCGTTCAAGGAGCGATAGGCGAGTCCGCGATTCGTGAAGAAGTCGAAGAACGTCGCCACGGCCTTCGTGGTGTCGGCCGAGAGCGCGATGTCGGTGAACAGCTCCGTCCCGGAGCTCGGCGTACCCGTCGCGGCAGTGAGCGTGTGCGTCGAGATGCGATACCGGTAGAGCGCCGGCGTGAGCGCCTGGCCACCCACCACGCCCACGACCTCGTCGCCGACCCGTCGAAACCGCGAGCCGTACAGGAGCACGCCGACGGTGTTCGCCGGCTGGAAGGTCAGCGCGCTGTCGAGCGACCGGAATGCGGTCCACTGCGGCGAGCCGCCAATGAGCACGGCGCCGATCATCAGCACCGTGTCCCGCCCGAACGCCTGGATATTGTAGATCTCCGTGATGTTCGGCGTCTTGAACCGTGCGCCGAAGACGCCGCCGCCGTTCGTCGTGCGGAACACGGATCCCCCGAACGTCGCGAGATAACCGTAGTCCGGGTCGTTGAAGCTCACGCCCGTGACGAAGTCGTTGGTGGGCGAGTTCAGGAACGCCCAGCTCGCATCGCGCACCGGCGGCGCCTCGGTGATCCGCTGGAACACGATCGGGAGGCGCATCGCATTGCCGTTCTCGTCGAGGATGTTCTGCACCCGGACCGAGAGCAGGGTGAGGAACGGCAGCGGCTGCGATGGACTGAAGATCAGCGTGTCCCCCGAGAGTCGGACCGCGCCCGGCACCCGCAGGCTGTCGCAGAGGTTCGTCACCACGAAGTTGGCCGGATCGAGCGCGGTAGCGCCCTCGATCGAGCGATTGAACACCACGCGGATGGCCTCTTGCACGCCGAGCGTGTCGGGCGTAATGGAAAAGTCGCCCGTCAGGTCCGCGGCCGCCGGTTCGGTCGGATCGTCGTCGCACGCGCCCACGGCGACGAGGGCCGCGAGCACGAACCACCAGCGTCGGCGCGACATCGTGAATCGTCCTCTCACGCGCTACCTCTCGAAGTTGGGTCCGGACGCCCGCTCCCGGCGCGCCCGTGGCGAATGCTCAGCTGCCGACCGTCTGACACGGGATGAACGGGTTGGTCGTCCGGCAACTGCCGATCGTCGGACCCTGGGCCGATCCCGTCGTCTTGCACGACTGCGCGATCGCGACCTCGGGTTCCGTGGCGTAATGCAGTTGCATGACGACGGGCTTCACGTAAGGCTCACGAGGCGTCATAAGAATCTCCGACCTGGAGTGAATGTCATGAAGACAGGACCGGCAGCGCGCGTGCGGCCGCGGCCCGCGGTGTGCGCACGTGCGCCGGAATCCCCTCCGTCACCGTACGCGGCACCCCGGTAGGGTGCAGCCCCACCCGTTGTGCGCGGAGGTGGGTGATCTGGCAGTACTGCTGGACGTACCCCTCCGGAAGCCCCGTCGCTTCCTCGACCGTCGCCGGGCAGCCCGCGCAGATCGTGCGGAACCGGCAGGTCGCACATGGATGCCCATCGGGAAACCGCTTCGCGACCTTGCCGCCCAGCATGGCCCACACTTCCTCGAACGGCTGCTCGAAGAGGTTCCCCACGGCCTGGCGCGACGTCAGGCACGTGCTCGCGCCGCCATGGACGTTCACCGCCAGCGCGATGCGGCCGCCACCGCAGGTGTAGACCGCTCCATCCGCCGGCGACGCGAACTCCCGCGCGAACTTCGCGAAGCCGTCGAGGTTGGGATCCATCGCTTCGTCCAACGCCAGCACGGCCTTCGGCGCCAGCTGCAGCTGCATCGGCCGCGTATCGCCCTTCTCCTGCGGCGTCATGATCGGATCGTACCGGAACTCGATGCCGCGCGCCGCGGAATACGCCTGCATCGCCGGGATTTCGTCCACCGTCAGGGCCATTGCCGGGCATTTCAGCTCGACACGAATCCCGCGCTCGAGCAGCAGGTCGATCGCGCGGTCGACACGCGTGAAGGCATTGGGTATGCCCGTCACCGCCTCGTACCGCGCGTCGCTCAATCCGTACAGGCTGATCGACACCACCACCGGCGGCCACTCCGCCAGGAAGTCCGCCCAACGCTCGCCGATGAGATAGGCGTTCGTGTTGATGTACACGAGGAAGCCGCGACGCTTCGCGGCAAGGTAGATGTCCTTGAACTGCCGGTGGGTGAACACCTCGCCACCGGTCAGGAGCATCGAGAGGGAGCCGGCGCGCTGCAGCGTGTCGAACAGCTGCTCCGCCTGCTCGACGCTCATCACGTCCTCGCGCTCGGCGCACGGGGCGATGTAGCAGTGCTGGCACTTGAAGTTGCACGTCGCGATGATCTCGACGTACGCCCAGAGCGGAATGCGCTCCGCGGTCGCGCGCGAGCCCATCCGCTCGCGCAGCGTCGTCATCGGCAGGCTGGGAACCGAGCAGCTCACCCATCCACCTCCCGAGTTTGTAGCGCTCCGATGCTCAGCAGCTGCTCCAGAAACTCCCCCACATCCTGTTCGGCCTGAGCCCGCTCCACGTCGAATCGTCCCAGCAGTTGATCGACCAGTCCGCCCGTCGTCGTCCACCCGTCGAGCGCGGCCCACAGCGCGGCGGCCGTGGGCGTGAAGGCGAACATCGGCGCGATCGCCTCGCGATGCAGCGCGATCAGCAGGTGCTCGCCGGCGATCTCCCGGTACACGTGCCTGTCATCGCGACGGTATTCCGTCCCCATCACCTCACAACGCTCCCGTGTGGTGAGCAAATATAGAGCCAGCCACCGGCAGTGTGCCAGCAAGCAAGAGACGACCCGCCGCCTTAAGCATCATGCTGACACGAAGTCGCGCACCGTCTGCATCGCCGACGGGTCGCGTCGAAACCGGAGCACCGCGACCGGCATCGTCTCCACGATCCGCTGCACGACGTCGACCACGGCCCGCTGCTCGGCAGCCTCCGCCGTGGGACGCACGGTCCGGACCATGAGCTCCGAGAAGGCATGCGCCACGTGCAATGGCACGACCGCGTTCGTTTGCGCCTGCTCGAGCAGAAAGAGCCCACGCACCCGGGCCGCATCGGGCGCACCGCTCGCGTAGCTGCCATGCCACGGTGTCCCCGCAGCGACCACATGGCCGTGGTCCACGCGCAGCACTGTGCGGTCGTCGCTCATCACCTGCGCGCCGCACGACTCGGCGATCTCCGCGAGCGTGGACTTTCCCGCGCCCGAGTGTCCGAGGAACACGAACGCGTCCCCATCATCCGCGACGGACGACGCGTGCACGATCACCGCACCGCGCCGCGCGAGCAGCCGCGCCGTCAGATACTCATCCAGCGGAAAGCCGATCGAGACCGCGCCGCCCGGCGCGTAGCGGGGCGCGACTGTCATCTCCCCGCGATCGAGCGCGGTGGATAGGTCGAGCCGCATCATGGGCTCGCGTCCCCCCTCGGCGAGCGCGGTCCAGAAGGCGACGCGATCCCCGCCATGAGGGCCGCGATGCACCTCCCACGGTCCCCCGGACACGAACCACGGAGGCTCCGGTCCAGGATCCGCGTCCCCCCGCCGCACGCGCACGACGCAGTCCACGGGCGACTTCTCACCCTGGAGAAAGCGCGTGCTCGGAAACGCCACGCTCAACCGAAGCTCCGGCTCCGCGGCTTCGAACCGAGTGCGGACCCCGCCGATCCCGAGCGTTATGACCGGAGCGGCGACGACGGACGCCGCCGTCACGACCGCGCCCCACCGCGCACGCGGGCAGGCGGTTCCGGCCGAACGGCGGGCCCCCGGGCAACGGCCTGCACCGCGGCGACCACATCGGCGGGCCGGATCGGCGCATCGTCCGTGCGGCAGGCATCCCCGCGCAGCACGACCTCCTTGTCATGCACGCGGACCACCCGGTGCAACACGGGCGCGCCCTCCGCGTCGGCGAGCACGACCACGCCGGGGCGAAGCACACGCACCGGGCCGATGCGCACCCGGTCGCCCGGCGCGATGGCCGGAAGCATGCTTGCTCCGGTGGCGACGATCCACATGGCGCCGCCCTCGCGAGTCACGCCCCGCGCGACCTCCAGCATGCGGCCGGGTTGGACGCGCGCGATCCCCGTGGTGACGGCCGAGCCGTCGTCCGGGGCCCGGTCTCCCACGCGCTCGCCCCGAACGAGGGCCGTCCGCCAGTGCCTGGCGACCCGCATTACGACACCTGCGACGCCGGGGCCGTACGTCTCGCGCACCCAGGGCGGCCGCAACCAACCGTCGAGCGCGCGCGCTGCGCTGGCCAAGGTCGGCGCCAGGCGGACGTGCCGCCAGGCCGGGTGCACGTCCGAGCGGCCCGCGGCGGTGAAGCCGAGCGCGCCGGCCGCGGCCCGATCGCCGGCCGCGAGGCGCAGGACGAGCGCGGCCCGCCGCTCGGCCCAGCCGAGATAGCGTCCCAGACCGGCCTGACGAGCGGCCCGCCGGGCGGCGGCCCGGTCGGGGATCGAAAGGCGCTGCCAGAGCGTCGCGAAGTCGATGTCCCACAGCAGGGGCGGGGCCACGTGCTGCGCCAGATGCGCCGCCAGGTACCCGGGGAGCAGCGGCCCCGCGTGGCGGCGCACCGCAACGCCCTCCACGAGCATCGGCTCGTACTCCGGTTCCGGCACGGGGAGATAGGCAAACCGCGGATGCAGCAGCGACGAATGGACCTCGATGTACATCGTCCCGTGCGGCCCCGGGCGTTCCACGGTCTCGTCCCAGGGCAGCTCGCCTTCGTTATGAATCCAGCCCGCCGCATAGAGCGCGCGCTGCGCCTGCGGCCGGTCGGCGCGGGGCACGAACCAGTCGATGTCCGTACACGCGCGCGCCGAGGCATCGCCGTACAGCATCGCGGCGAGCGGAAACCCTTTGAGCGTGATGGGATGGATCGCCGACCGGTGCAGCGCGGCGGCGGCCTCACCGGCGGCGGCGATCTGCGCGTGGCCGCGGGCCGCAATGGTGATGTACAGCTGGCGCCAGGCGGCGGCGGTCTCCGCGGGCGCCCAGCGCACGATCGCCTCGGACGCGCGGATCCAGGCGACGGCCGCGCACCGCTCCCGGACCGCGACGCCGAGCAGGGCCCGCCACTGATCGGCGGGCAGTCCCGGATCCCGCAGCGGCGACATTACGAGGCCGGCCAGGTGCCTGACGAGCTCCGGACCGGCACCGCGAGCCGGCACGCTCACGTACGCTCCCGCCGCATGCCCGTGCCCCGACGGGTCCAGCGCTGCACCCGGCCGAGTATGCCCCCGCGCGAACCGTTCCGCTGACCGTCGGTCCCGTAATAGTAGTAGTAATAGTATCCGTAGCCGCCCCCGTAGAGGCCGGCCCGGAAGTCCACGTCGTTCAGCACGGTCCCGACCAGTCGCCCGTGCACCGTCTGCAGCTGGCTGATTGCGCGGCGCACCGACGTGCGGGGCGTCGAGCCCATGCGCACGACGAGGATCGCGCCATCGACCATCGTGCTCAGCACGGCGGCGTCCGTCACCGCCAGCAGCGGCGGCGAATCGAGCAGCACGATGTCGAACTCGGCCTGCGCGTCGCGCAGCACGTCCCGCATCGCCTGGGAGCCGAGCAGCTCCGACGGGTTCGGTGGAAACGGTCCGCTGCCCAGGACGTGCAGGTTCGTGATGGCCGTCTCGCTCAGCACCTGCGCGAGGGGCACACGCCCCACGAGCACGTCCGTGAGCCCCGGTTCGCGCGGCGCGCCGAACAGCTTGTCCAGCACCGCGCGCCGCAGGTCGGCATCGATGAGCAGCGTGCGCTGTCCCTGCTGCGCGAACGTGATGGCGAGATTCGCGACCGTGGTCGACTTCCCGTCCGCCGGGCCTGGACTGGTGAGGACGATCGTCTTGAGCGCCTCGTGCGCGCGGGCGAACGCCAGATTCGTCCGCAACGATCGATACGCCTCGGCCACTGGCGATCGCGGATCGAGATGCGTCACGAGCCGGTGGCTCGCCCCGTCCGCGAGCCGTCGGGCGGCACCGGCTTCCTTGATCTGCGGAATCGTGCCGAGGACCGTCAGGTCGAACCGTTCGCGTGCCTCGTCAGGCGACTTGACCGAGTCGTCGAGCTGCTCCACCGCCACCGCCGACGCGAGGCCGAGCAGCGCGCCGAAGATCATCGCCGTGAGATAGATTCGCTTCCGGTTCGGCGCGATCGGCGCGCCCGGCCGCGGCGCCTCGTCCACGATCTCCACGAACTCGTCGCGCACCTGCTCGGCGATGCGCGCCCGCTGGTACTCCGACTGGAGCTCGTCGTAGACGGTCTGGATCATCCGAAGGTCGGCCGCGAGCTTCTGCTCCTGCGCCTCCAGACCCGGATAGCGCGTCATTTCGCCGCGCAAGCTCGCGATCCGGGCGCCTAGCGACTGCAACCGCGACTGCAGGCCCTGGAGATACAGGCCGCTCGCGTGCTGAAGGTTCGCCTTCGTGCCGGCAATGAGGCTGTCCACCGCCCGCGCTTCGGGATGCGGCGAGACCTTGCCGGCCGCACGCAGCTCTTCATGCTTCTTCCGCAGCTCGAACCACTGCTCGTAGAGCTGGTTCACGTATGGATTGCTGCGCACGGCCTCGCTCCCCGCGAGTCGCCGCAGCTCTTCCGTGGACGTATCCGCCGCCGATACGCGGCCCATCAGTTGCTCGTACACCCCGCGCTCGATCAGCGCGGCATCGCGCTCCGCCTCGAAGCGCGCGATCGCGCCGATCAGCTCCGCCTGTTCGGCCGACACGTTGCTCAGCCGATTGCCCCGCTTGAACAGCTCGACCTCGCGCTGCGCGGAATCCAGCCGCCGGCGCTGGTCCTGCAGCGACCGCTCGATGATCGCCGCCCGCCCGGCCGCCTCCTGCATGCGGTTCTCGCTCGCATACTCGCGATAGGCATCGGCCACGGCGTTGGTCACGAGCATCACCGTGTACGGATCGGTGCCCGTGTAGCTGATCTCGATGATGTTCGTCTGGGGCCGGCCGCGCGTGATCACCGCTCCGCGGACCATGCGCCCGGCATCGGTCCGCGATTGCGCGCGCAGTACGACTTCCGTCTCGTCGAGCGCGGGACGCCGCGGGATCACGAAGTGCACGCCGCCCGCATCGACCGGATCGCCATAGCGCGCACTGTCCAGCACACGCGCGTTCTGGCGCAACGCGTAGCCGGTCTCCGACAGCATCACCGTGTATTCGCCGTAGGTCACGGCGGAGTCGACCCGCGGGACCGAGTCCCCGAACAGCACGCTCCGCTGGAGCAGCGGCGGACTGGCAATCGTCAGGCGGAGCCCCGCACGCTCGGCGGCACGCTCGGCGATCCGGCTGCTCCGGATGATCTCCTGCGCCGACTGCATCGGGTCGATGCGGTAATCCCACTGCGGCGCCTGCGTCATCGACGTCATCGGCTGCCGCGCCTCCCCCACCTGGACCACCGCCGTCGTGCGATACTGCCGCTGCTGGCGCGACGTGTTCCACACCGCGAACGTCACCACGATCACGAACACGCCGAGCACCAGCCACCACCGCCGCTGAATGGCGATGAAGGCGTTGCGCAGCGCCAGGTTGCGATCGCCCGTGCTGCTGCCCGTGACCGGTCCGTCGTCCAGGAAGTCGCTCATCGAGTGGTCAGCGCGACGTCGTCACGAGGAAAGTCGCCAGCGACAGAACCGCCGACGTGGTGCTGAGGATCACGCCCCAGGTCTCGCGCGTCAGTCCCCGCTTGCGCGGAATGTACAACACGTCCGAGGAGTTGAGTACGTAGCGTCCGGTGACGCTCCCGGCGAGGGCGCTCTGCAGGTCCACCTGCACGGCGCGGCCCTCCCGCACCACCTGTGTCCGTCGCATGTCGGCGCGCTCCGTCGGCCCTCCCGCCCGCGACAGCAGCTGCAGCAGACTGGCGCCCGGCTCCACCGAGTACGGACCCGGCGACCGGACCTCGCCGAGCACCGCGACGCGCAACAGGAGCTGCACCGAGAGCGACGGATCCACGTTGCCGCGCGCGATGAGATGCTCGCGCAGGCGATCCTTCACCTCGTAAGGGTTGAGGCCGGTGACCTGAATGTCGCCCAGGCCGGGGATCTGGACGATGCCGCGGCCATCGATGAGATACTCGCCGCTCAGCTCCGGCTCGCCGAAAATCGCCAGGTGCAGCGCATCGCCCGGCCGCACCACGCCCACGTTCGGCGGCGTCACCGGCGGCAGCGAGTCCTGCGCCCGCGCGACACACGGGGCGCCGAGCAGCACGACCAGCACGCAGAGCCGCGCGGCGTTACGGGTAGCGAAAGCGGTAGGTAGCCGAGACATGCGCTCTGAGCGGAGTCGCCGACAGCGACGGTTGATGATCCACGTTCTCGATTGACGCGAGCTCGCCCGTGAGCCGCAGCGTGAAGCGGGTGTCGAGCAACGCCAGACCGGCCTGCGCAATCCACGCGCGCATCGGGGCGGGACGCTCCGGGGTCAGCGACGGAAACGGCTCGCCCGCGTGGCCGAACGCCCCTTCGGAGGGCCGGTCGAAGATGCGCTGCGCCCCCTGGCGCCATCGCGCGATCCCGGCGCTCAGGCGCATCCGGCCGTTGGGCCACAACTCCCCGGATGCCCGGAGCATGTCCGAGTCGGGGCCGAGCTCCGACCCGATCGGCACATCGTACTGCTGGTACACGTGCGCATAGAGATCACGCAGGTAGGTGTAGCTCCCGACGCGGCGGTAATCCAGCCCCACCGAGGTCGGCCTCGCGAGCGGCAGAGCGAGCGTCGTCGCCAGGCGCCACGCGAGCTGGTGCGGCAGATTCTCGCGATCCCTGGCGTCGATCTGGATGTCGTCGATGACGAGCTCGCCCTCGAATGCGGCGCGTCCGCGCACCAGCCGCGTGGCCGCGAATGCCGTCAGGTTGTTCTCGTCCGACGCATCGCCGGCGCGGCTCGAGTCGTTCTCCGCGACGACGTAGATGGTCACTGGATTTACGAACGCGAGATCCACCCCGCCGCCCCGGCGCGCGAGCAGCGCCGTCTCGCCGAGCGTGACCTCCCAGGACGGCGTTATGCGCGCCGTCAGCGCGTGGGCCGCGAGAAAGCGGTGCACACGCTGGGGCGGCGTGCCGCTCGCCAGACCATCCGCGTCGGTGAGGACGACGTCGTCGATGGAGGCGAACATGCCGCGCGCCTCGAACCGCGACCACCTCGCGCGGAGCGCGAGGCGGTCCATCGGGGGACCGATCGCGGACAGGGCCATCGACTCGCGCCCGTCGCCGAGCCAGGCCTCCCACCCGCGGCCAAGCAGCACGGCGAGGGGTCCGGTCCGGGCGACGATGTAGGCCTCGCTGATGTCGACGACGCCCTCCGTCTGCCGGAACCCACGGCCACGGAGCGTCGGATCGTTCCGGCGGTCCGTCTGCGCGTAGCCTTCGAGCACCGCGGCGACACTCGCCCCGCCATCCCACACGACACGGGCGCGCGCCCGTCCGACGAACGCCGGATCGCCTAGCGAATCCGGACGTGTCCCGGCGAACAGCGGACGAAACTCCCGCTCGCCGACGGCCGTGGCGCGCGCCTCGACCACGCCGCCGAGGCGCAGCCCCGAGGGCGAGTCCGCGGCTGTCGCGCCCGCGGCCCCGTTCTCCGGCAGAAACCGCGTGGCCAGCGCCTCTCGCACCACTCCCGCGCACCGGTCGTCGCCCGCGCTCGACGCCAGCGCCTGGCGAACATCGCCAACGAGGTAGGGACGGAAGGGCGAGGGACGGCCGTATACGCACCCCGCCCGCGAGAGCGCGTCGAGCTGCTCGTAGGCGGGATCGTCGAGCGGCAGGGTCGTCAGGTCGTGCTGCGCACGCGCCGAAGCGGCGACGACAGCCAGCGCCACGCCGGCGGCCGTCGCGCGAACCAGCAGCCGGGCCAGGCTCACCCGGCCGTCCGACTCAGCGTCAGCGGTTCGGCGGCACCGAGGCGGTCACGCAGGTTCGCCAGCAGCGACGCCTGCGGCGCGAATTCAGGCACCAGCTCCTGCAGCCGGCGCAGCACCAGGCGCTCGTCGCGCCCTTCCAGCGCCTCCCACAACTGCGTCAGCCCGCGATCGAGATTCCCGGGCGGGTCCGTCGCCACGACGCGGATCTTCTCGTAGCGGGTCGGGATCGTCTCCTCGCAGTCGGAGGTGAGCTGCTCGTGCAGCTTCTCGCCCGGACGGAGGCCCGTGAACACGATGGGGACGTCGACGTCCGGCTCGAGCCCCGAGAGCCGGATCAGATTGCGCGCCAGCTCGGCGATCTTCACCGGCCGGCCCATCTCGAGCATGACGATCCGGTCGCGCGCCTCCTCGAGCACCGAGGCCTGCAGCACCAGCTGGACCGCCTCGGGAATCGTCATGAAGTAGCGCGAGGTCTCCGGGTGCGTCACCGTCACGGGACCGCCATCGGCGATCTGCTCCTGGAACAGCGGCACGACCGAGCCCGCGCTGCCTAACACGTTGCCGAAGCGCACCGCGACGAAGTGGTTCCGGCCGCGCTGATTCAGCGAGAGCACCAGCTTCTCCGCGAGACGCTTCGTCGCGCCCATCACGTTGCTGGGCGACACGGCCTTGTCGGTCGAGATGAGCACGAACTTCGCGCCGTGTTCCGACGCGAGCTCCGTGACCGTCAGCGTGCCGAACACGTTGTTGTGCACCGCGTGCCCGATGTTGTTCTCCATCATCGGCACGTGCTTGAACGCGGCCGCGTGGTAGACGAGCTCCGGCCGCAGGTCCCGAAACACGTGCTGGAGGTCGCGGCGGTCCCGCACGTCACACAGCAGCGGCCGAACATCGAGCGACGGGTGCTTGCGGATCAGCTCCTGCTCGATGAGGTAGAGACCGTTCTCCGACCGCTCGAGCAGCCCCACCGACGCCGGCCCGTACGTCGCGATCTGGCGCGCGAGCTCCGCCCCGATCGAGCCGCCCGCGCCCGTGATGAGCACGCGCCGCCCCGCGATGTCGCTCCGGATCTTCGTCGCATCCAGGTGCACCGGCTCGCGCCCGAGGAGGTCCTCGATCCGCACCGGCCGCACCTCGCTCATCTGCACGCTGCCGTCGCGCAAGGCAGCAATCGCCGGGATGATCTTGAACGGCAGCCTGGTGTCGATGCAGCGATCGACGATGCTCTGGATCTGCTCCCGGCTCGCCGACGGAATCGCGATGATCAGTTCATCGGCTGGACTCGTCTGCAAGACCTCGCCGAGCTGCGCGATGGTCCCCAGCACCTCGACGCCGTGGATCCGGAAGCCGACCTTGTACTGGTCGTCGTCCACGAATCCGACCGGGATGTAGCCGAGCCGCGGGTTGTTGTTCATCTCGCGGAGGAGCAGCTCCCCCGCGTCGCCCGCGCCGATGATGAGCACGCGGCGGAGACGCGGCGCGATCTGCGGACGGCGCCGCTCGCGCACGGCTCGAAGCAGGAACCGCATTCCGCCGATCAGCGCGACCGCCAGGATCGGGTCGAGCAGCAGGATCGACCGCGGCATTGCCGACGCCTTGCCGAGAAAGAGCAGCGCCGCGATGAACAGGAAGGAGCTGACCGTGACGGCCTTCAGCAGGTCGAAGGCGTCGCGCATCCCCACGTACCGCCACCACCCGCGGTACAGGCGGAAATGCCCGAACGCGAGCAACCGCAGCACGAGGACGAGCGGCAGCGTCGCGAGATAGGTCTGGAAGTATGGAGCGGGTATCTCCCACTCGAAGCGCAGGAGGAAGGCCAGCGTGTAGCTGGCCGCCACGAGCGCGACATGCAGCCCGATCAGAACGATCGTGCGGTATCGCAGGAGCAGTGCGAGCACGATTCTCCCCATGAAGTTCCAGGCGCGCCCTCGCGCCCGACTCGGCCGCAACTGGCAAGTTCCGGACCGATCCGACCCCGACATCGTATCACCCCGCTACCATTGACGGTAGTGGACGAGATCCAGCCGTTAACGTTACGGCTGAGGACGTCAGGCGGGTGTGCGGTGCGTCACCGTCCGTAGAACTCGCGAATCGCCTGCGCGGTCTCCTCCAGCTGCGGCTCGATCAACTCCGGGTAGATGGGGAGCGACAGCACCTCACGCGCCGCCCGCTCCGACTCGGGGTAGCTGCCCTCCTGATGGCCGAGATAGGCGAAGCACGGCTGCCTGTGGAGCGGCACCGGATAGTAGATCTTGCTGCCGATCTTGCGTGACGCGAGCGCCGCCTGCAGCGCATCACGTCGCTCCGCGCGGATCGTGTACTGGTTGAAGATGGACTCGTTCTCCGGCGCGACGTACGGCGTGCGCACCTCGGGCACGTCGGCGAGCGCCGCGTCGTAGAATGCCGCATGAGCCCGGCGCGCCGCGCTCCACCGCTCGAGGAATGGCAGCTTCGCGAGCAGCACGGCGGCCTGCAGCGTGTCCAACCGGCTGTTGTAACCCACCTCGTCGTGATGATACTCCCGCGCGCCGCCATGGACGCGCAGCGTGCGCAGCCGCGCCGCGATCGCATCATCCTGCGTGACCATCATCCCGCCGTCGCCGTAGCCGCCGAGGTTCTTCGTCGGAAAAAAGCTGAACGTCCCGATCGTCGCCCGTTCGCCGGCCATCGTCCACTCGCCGCCGATGCGGCGCCGCGCCCCGATCGACTGCGCGGCATCTTCGATGAGCGGCAGACCCGGCAGTGCCGCCGCGTAGCGTTCGATCGGCGCCATCTGGCCGAACAGGTCGACGGGCAGCACCGCCCGCGTGCGGGAGGTGCGCGCGGCGGCGGCCGCGTCCGGGCTCAGGTTGAACGTGTCGGGCTCGATGTCGGCGAACACGGGTCGCGCGCCCACGTTGTGGATCGTTCCCGCCGTCGCAAAGAAGGTGAACGGCGTCGTGATGACCTCGTCGCCCGGGCCGGCGTCGAGCGCGCGCAACGCGAGCAGCAGCGCATCCGTTCCGCTCGCGCATCCGATTGCATGCCTGGCGTGCGACAGCGCCGCCACTTCGCGCTCCAGCTCGGCCACCGCCGGTCCGAGGATGAAGTACTGCTCGTCGACGACGCGATGCATCGCGGCGAGCACCTGGTCCTTGATCTGGGCGTGCTGGGCCTTGAGGTCGAGCAGGGGGACGGGCATTGCGGGGGATTCGGCGTCGGATTGTGGGTTCGAGATGACGAAAGGAGCTAGGAGTTAGGAACTAGGGGAAGGGTGCGTCGTTTTGAAACCGCTCGGGCAACCCCTCTCGCGACGGGCACCTGCCCGATACGAGGTGCTGTACTCGCTCGTATCGATTCACTCCACCCCGAGTTCCCACCTCCTAGTTCCTAGCTCCTCGCTCCTAGCTCCTGCAGTCCAGCCAACGCCTCCCGCGCTACCTCGTGCCACTCCTGCAGCGACTTCACGGAGGGCTGGCGGAATCGCAAGGCGAGGATCGCATCGCACGCCGCGTTCGCGGCGGACATCGTCGTCGTGTACGGCACGCGATGCGCGACCGCCGCCTGACGCATCGTGTAGTCGTCGCGTTGCGCGTGCTTGCCGAGCGGGGTGTTGATGAGCAGCTGGACCTGCCCGTTGACGATCATGTCGATCGTATTGGGACGCCCCTCGTGCACCTTCAGCACACTCTCCGCCGGAATGCCACGCGCCCGGAGGAACGCCGCCGTGCCCATCGTCGCCATGATCCGGAAGCCCATGTCGCGGAACCGCCGCACGATCGGCGCGACCGTCTGCTTGTCCGCCTCGTTCACCGTGACCAGCACCGTGCCGCTGGTGGGAAGGCCGTTGTCCGCCGCGAGCTGCGCCTTGGCGAAGGCGCTGCCGAAGGAGTCCGAGATCCCCATCACCTCGCCGGTGGACCGCATCTCCGGGCCGAGCACCGGATCGGCCTCGCGGAACTTGTTGAACGGGAACACCGCCTCCTTCACGCACACGTACGGCGGCACGATCTCCTCGGTGAATCCGATCTCGTCCAGCGTCTCGCCGACGATCGCGCGCGCGGCGATCGACGCGAGCGGCACGCCGATGGCCTTCGACACGAATGGGATGGTGCGGCTGCCGCGCGGATTCACCTCCAGCACGTACACGACGCCATCCTTGATCGCGAACTGCACGTTGATCAGGCCGCGCACCCCGAGGGCCTTCGCCAGCGCCACGGTGTGCTCGCGCATCGTCGTCAGGTCCTGCCCCCCGACGATGTACGGCGGCAGGACACACGCGGAATCGCCGGAGTGGATCCCCGCATCCTCGATGTGCTGCATCACCCCGCCGATCACGACCCGGTCGCCGTCGGACACGGCGTCGACGTCCACCTCGTACGCATCTTCCAGGAACCGGTCGATGAGCACCGGGCGGTCTTCGCTCACCAGCGCCGCACGCGCGAAGTACTCCCGGAGCGACGGCTCGTCGTACACGATCTCCATCGCCCGTCCCCCGAGGACGTACGAGGGGCGCACGAGACATGGATAGCCGACCCGCTCCGCCACCTCCACCGCCCGGTCCACGGAGGTCGCCGTCCCGTTGGGCGGCTGGCGAATGTCCAGCGAACGCGCGATGGCGTCGAACCGCTCGCGGTCCTCCGCCACATCGATCGCGTCAGGCGAGGTGCCGAGAATCGCGACGCCCGCCGCCTCGAGCGGCCGAGTGAGCTTGAGCGGCGTCTGTCCCCCCAGCTGCACGATCACGCCGAGCGGCTGCTCCCGCTGCACGATCTCCAGCACGTCCTCGAGGGTGAGCGGCTCGAAGTAGAGCTTGTCGCTGATGTCGAAGTCGGTGGACACGGTCTCGGGATTCGAGTTTACCATGATCGTCTCGAATCCCCGCTCGCGCAGCGCGAGGGCCGCGCGCACGCAGCAGTAGTCGAACTCGACGCCCTGCCCGATCCGGTTCGGTCCGGAGCCCAGAATCATCACGGACGGACGGCCCGACCGCGGCGCCTCGCTCTCCTCGTCGTAGCTGCTGTAGAGGTACGGCGTACTGGAGGGAAACTCGCCGGCGCAGGTATCCACCATCTTGTACGCGGGCCGGATGTCGAGGCTCCACCGTCGCTGCCTGACGACCTCTTCCGTCTCGCCGCGGGCCCGTGCCAGCTGGCGGTCCGAAAAGCCCATCCGCTTCATGGTGCGCATTGCACCCGCCTCCACGGCGGGGAGCGCGGCGTACGCGGCTTCGGCCTCGTGCAGCTCGGCCATCTGGCGCAGGAACCACGGGTCGATCTGCGTGAGCTCGTGCAGCTCCTCGACCGACAACCCCTGCATCATGGCCCGCCGGATCTGGAAGATGCGCTCCGGGGTCGGCTGGCGCAGCGCCGCCCGCAGCGATTCCAGGGATTCGTCAGGCAGGCGGTCCTCGTCCAGTGACGCGCCAATGGTCCATCCCGAGCGTCCGGTCTCCAACGCGCGCAGCCCCTTCTGGAACGCCTCCTTGAACGTGCGGCCGATCGCCATGGACTCGCCCACCGACTTCATCTGCGTCGTCAGGCGCGGGTTCGCCAGCGGGAACTTCTCGAAGTTGAACCGGGGCACCTTCACCACCACGTAGTCGAGCACCGGCTCGAACGACGCCGGGGTCGTCTTGGTGATGTCGTTCGTGAGCTCGTCCAGCCGGTACCCCACCGCCAGCTTCGTCCCGATGCGCGCAATCGGGAACCCGGTCGCCTTCGAGGCGAGCGCCGAGGAGCGGGACACCCGCGGATTCATCTCGATCACGAGCAGCTCGCCGTCGGCGGGGTTCACCGCGAACTGGATGTTGCACCCGCCCGCCTCGACGCCGATCTCGCGGATGATCGCGATCGCGGCGTCGCGCATCGCCTGATACTCGCGGTCGGTCAGCGTCATGGCCGGCGCGACGGTGATCGAGTCGCCGGTGTGGACGCCCATCGGATCGAGATTCTCGATCGAGCACACGATCACGACGTTGTCGGCGTGATCGCGCATCACCTCGAGCTCGAACTCCTTCCAGCCGATCACGCTGCGCTCGATGAGCACCTGGTGGACCGGCGACAGCTCGAGCCCGCGCCGGACCATGGCCTCGTACTCCTCGCGGTTGTACGCGATGCCGCCGCCAGTGCCGCCTAACGTAAACGACGGGCGGATGATCGCCGGAAACCCGGTGAGGCCCATCAGCGCCTGCGCATCCTCCCACGAGCGGGCGATCCCGCCCAGCGGCACCGCCAACCCGATCCGTCGCATCGCCGCCGCGAACTCCTCGCGGTCCTCGGCCATTTCGATCGCCCGCGCGTTGGCCCCGATCAACTCCACCCCGTAGCGCTCCAGCACACCGCGCTCCGCGAGCGCCATCGCGATGTTCAGCGCCGTCTGCCCGCCCATCGTCGGCAGCAGCGCGTCGGGCCGCTCGCGCTCGATCACCATCTCCACCGTCTCCGGCGTCACCGGCTCGATGTACGTGCGGTCGGCGAATTCCGGGTCCGTCATGATCGTCGCGGGATTCGAGTTCACGAGGATCACCTCGTACCCCTCCTCCCGCAGCGCCTTGGCCGCCTGCGTTCCCGAGTAGTCGAACTCCGCGGCCTGGCCGATGACGATCGGTCCGGAGCCGACGAGCAGAATGCGATGCAGATCAGCGCGACGCGGCACGAATCAGGTCGTGGATGATGGAATCCAGCGTATGTCGCGGCGCCCATCCGGTCGCCGCCCGAAGCTTCGAGGCATCCCCGACCAGCAGCGGCACGTCGACCGCGCGCTGGAGTGCGGGAGTGACGTTCAATCTCGCATGCACGCCCGCCAGAGCAAGCACGCGTTCGGCGACGCGGTCCACGCGCGTCCCGATTCCGCTGGCGACGTTGTACGCCTCGCCCGGCTGGCCGCGCGTCGCCAGCGCCACGTAGGCGCGCGCCACGTCCTCGACGTGCAGAAAGTCCCGGACGGAGTCCACGTTCCCGATCGTCAGCGCGTCGCCGGCGCGTTCCCGGAGCGCGATCGCCTCGCGCACGAGCCTCGGCAGCAGGAAGCGCGGCGGCTGGCCGGGGCCGCTGTGGTTGAAGCTGCGCGCCGCCACCACGCGGACGCCCTCGCCGCGCCATGCCGCCATGGCGATCTGCTCCTGTGCGGCCTTCGACGCCGCATACACATCGCGTGGTTCCTGCGGCGTGTCCTCGCCGAGGGGCATGCGGTCGGGGGGATGGGCCCCGTACTGCAGGCCGCTCCCGACCACCACGACGACGGGGTCCAGCCCGCCCGCTGCCCGCATCGCCCCGACCAGGGCGACGAGACGGGCCACGCCGCTGACGTTGACCTCCAGCGCCGCGCCCGGATCCGCGCTCGCTTCCGGCACGAAGGAGACACCGGCGAGATGGAAGACGGCATCGGGCTTCGCGCGCTCCAGCAGGCGCGCGACCTCATCGCTCCGCCGCACGTCGCACGGCACCCATTCGACGGCGCGCGGGTCGAAGGCCTCCGGACCGGCCGGCGGGCCCTCGGACGGACCGTGCGCGCCGGCGACGACGTCCCAGCCGTCCTCCACCAGCGCCTGACACAGCCAGGGCCCGACGAATCCGGACGCGCCCGTGACGAACGCGCGGGCCATCTACCGGCCCGTGCGGTGCCGCTCGAGGTCGGCCTCGACCATCATCCGCACGAGCTCGGTGAAGCTCACGGTGGGCGTCCAGCCGAGCTCCGTTCGGGCGCGCGTCGGGTCGGCGACGAGCAGATCGACCTCGGCCGGGCGCATGAAGCGTGGGTCCTGGACGACGTGATCGCGGTAATCGAGGCCGACGGCGCCGAACGCGGCCTCGCACAGCTCGCGCACCGCGAACGTCTCGCCGGTGCCGATCACGTAGTCGTCAGGCGTGTCACGCTGGAGCATGCGCCACATCGCGTCGACGTAGTCACCGGCATACCCCCAGTCGCGCCGCGCCTCGAGATTGCCGAGGCGCAGTTCGGTCTCGAGGCCGAGCGCGATGCGCGCCGCGCCGTCGGTGACCTTGCGCGTGACGAACTCGAGTCCGCGCCGCGGGCTCTCGTGGTTGAACAGGATGCCGGAGACGGCGTACATCCCGTAGCTCTCACGGTAGTTCACGGTGATCCAGTGCCCGTACACCTTCGCCACGCCGTAGGGGCTCCGCGGGTAGAACGGGGTGGACTCGCGCTGGGGCGTCTCGACCACCTTGCCGAACATCTCGCTCGAGCTGGCCTGATAGAAGCGCGCCTGCGGCGCGGCCTTGCGCACCGCCTCGAGCATCCGCGTGACGCCGAGCGCCGTGAATTCGCCGGTGAGCACCGGCTGGGTCCAGGAGGTCTGCACGAAGCTCTGCGCGGCGAGGTTGTACACCTCGTCAGGCCCGACCGCCGCCATCGCCTCTACCAGCGAATGCTGATCGAGGAGATCGGCGGACACGAGCTCGATGCGGTCGATGAGGTGCGCGATGCGCTCGTACGGCGTCGTGGAGCTGCGCCTGACGACGCCGACGACGCGGTAGCCCTTCTCGAGGAGGTGGTCGGCGAGGTACGAGCCGTCTTGACCGGTGATGCCGGTGATGAGGGCGGTAGGCACGTGGTCGGAATCGGGAATCGGGAATCGGGAATCGCGCGTCTCGCGCCGCGGACCCGACTCGGCTGCACGAAGATAATCGGGGCGCGGGCGATTCCCGATTCCCGCTTCCCGATTCCCCGCTTCCCGATTCCGCTAAAAACGAACGGGGGAGCCATTGGCTCCCCCGTTCGACTCCGCAGCACTCACTCAAGCGACCTGGCCTCTCGGCGCCCGCTGGATCTTGCCCGCGTTC
>DATHUW010000164.1:0-50952 GCA_035461825.1 Gemmatimonadaceae bacterium | reverse complement strand
CCGGCGAGCACCTAACGTGAAGCTGACGAGCGCCGCACAATGTCTGGCGCAGGTCAGTGTCGTTACGGGCGGCGCTCGCAGCTTGCGCGCAGGTCGTTAGGCGCTCAAAACCTCCACCTCCGAATTGGATGCGGCACATGTCGAGAAGGGTGATACCGCTCGGGGTTGCGCTCACCATGTTCGCATGCCAGGCCCCGGCGCAGAATCCCAGTTCCCTCCACGTTGTCTCGATTGGCACGGGCGCCAACGCCGTGGGGGTCCTCCATGGGGGCCCAGGATTCCGGCACAATTGCCTCCGGCCGAGTGGGATCGGTTCGCAACGACTGGAAAGGTTCTCTACTATGACCAGCGCGGGTTCGGGCTCGGTACACGCGAAGGTCCCGTCGGCTGCAGCAGCACGTGCGGGATTTGAAACACCTTCTGAACGTACACTCCCCTGAGCGCCCGGTAGTCCTCGCCGGATCCTCGTGGGGAGCCATGCTGGCGGTGTTCTTCGCGCATGCTCACCCGGCGCGGGTAAAGGCCCTGGTGCTTTCCGGCGTCCCGCCATGGGAACTGGTCGAGCGGAACCGCACGCGGTACGAGCAGGCAACTCCGCAGGAGCGCATCGCATGGGAAAACTGGGTCACCCGCGTATCGTTCGCTTCTGCTCTTCACACGGTGAGAGATTCAGCCTGGATGGCGAACGAATCCGGCGTTCCCCCGGACGATCCGCTAACTCCACGGTGGGAGACTTCTGTCTGCTGCCTTCGGAGATTGCCCTTAGCAGTCTGTATGACGCACCGGGCCTCACCGATCTGCGCTCAGTGGAGGTTCCGACGCTCATTGCCTTGGGCGATCAACCGGATCCACGCGGCAGCAGTGCGGAGGCTCTGGCGGAAGGATTGCCGAATGCGCAGTTGTTCCTCGTGAGGGGGGCCGCACACAATCCCTGGCTGGAGCAGCCGGAGGAGTTCTTTGCGGCTATTTGTCGCTTCCTAGCTCCCGGCGCGCCGTAGGGTGTCCGGATCGCCTAACCATGCCAGTGCAGAGGAGGGCACACGCGGGTGGAAGAATCCCTGATGCGGCTGGCGCTGTTCACGGTGCTGCCGGTGTTGCTGGGCGCGGCCATCGTCATCTTCGACCGGACGGCGATCGGGCCGGTGCGAAAGGCCGAGGCGTTTCTCATTCCGCTATTCGTCGTCGGAGTCGGCGGCAGTGGGATATCGGCGTTCATCGCGCATGTGTTCATCTCGGGCCCGACGGCCCGGTCCATCGGATGGGAGCCGGGCAGTCCTTTCCAGCTCGAGGCCGGCTTCGCCTGGCTCGCCATCGGACTGCTGGGGGCGGTCGCGGCGGAGCGGCGCGACGGATTTCGTGAAGCGACTGTGGCGGCTGCCACCGTGTACGGCGTTGGTGCAACCGTAGTGCAGTTCATGGACATGGCGGCGACGGGCAGCGTCGCGCCCGGCAACGCGCTTCAGGCCGTTTCCGATCTCGCCACGCCCGTCTTGCTGATCTGGCTTCTGGTGGCGCTGAGGCGCGCCGAACGCGAGCCGCCGAACATCGTCCTGCGAAGCTGGATGGTCCCGGTACGGCGCGGTTCGGTCGCCACGGTCGCCATCGCCGCGTCGGCCTTTCCCGTTGGCTATGCAACCGGCCAGGTGATGGCATTGTCCCTGGCCGCGATCGCAGTGGCCGCCGTTGCATTCTGGTGGATCATCAGTCGGGCCCCCTCGCACCGGGCGAGTACGGAAGCGTAACGCCGAGACGCGGTGCGCTGGGCAGCAGGTCTCGGGCGGCAAGGCCAACCGCAGGCGCTGAACGAGGTTCGCTCGTGATAATCGCACGGGTAACAAGCCGCACGCCTAACGCAGCGTTGAAGCTGTCACGGCGTTTCGCGCCGCGCCGCTTATCGGCAGCGCGTTAGGTGACCTTAGGAATTGCAAAGGAGGATCAATGCCACTCATTAGCGCTTTGTGGCCTACCCGCAGACTCATCCTAGCGGCCGGCGGAGCCATGTTCGCCCTCAGTGTGGGTTGCGTGGGCGCGAATCGTGGCGCGTCCGATGACGTGGAGGCAATTCGTGTGACCATCGTGGCGCAGTACGACCAACTGGCGGTGGCGCTGCGCCGGCTTGACCTCGACGGTATCATGGCTGTGCAGGACTCCGCCTTCTCGTCCGTGGGTACGCGCGGCGAGACGGGGGATTATTCGGCGGCGCTCGAGTACACGCGGCGGCTGGTGACAACGTTCGACACTATCTACCATGTCCAAAACCGCATCCGTACGTTTGAGGTGCGGGGTAGGGCGCGTGATACGGTCGTGGTGGATGTCTGCCAGGAATTGTCGCGTCAGCAGCGGCTCGCGGATGGCGTGCCACGACGAATCGACACCAGCGCGCTGCAGACAGAAACCTGGATCCGTCGTCCCGCAGGATGGCGACGCCTACGGGTGGAAAATGTGCGCGGCACCCGATGGTTCGTGGCAGGGAAGCGGATCGATGCCACGCAGCCGTATGATCCGCAGGCGCCACCGTACGTTCCGGCCAACGATGATCCTACCGATTGCGGCCTTCGCTGACCGATCGCGCCAGAGCCAGAGTCGGCCGCATAACGACCGTGTGAGACTGTCGGGCAGATGACGCAGGCGAGTAGGCGCTGGTGAGATTATCTCAACTCCGAACGGGCAACCGCTGGTTATGCCCGCAGCGTGCACGATGGAACGTTACGCCGCCAGGCACAGATCTGGAGGGGACGGCGATGGGTATCGCACGTCGAGAACACACAGGTCGCACGTTGCGCCGAGCGAGGCGAAACCCCTCTTTCAGCCCCGCGGCCACGGTGCTTGCATGTCTCTTCCTGACGGCCTGTCGCGAACCCGATCCGACGGACCGCCGCGCGACCCCCACCGGGCGACTCGCCGAGTCCGGCAGCCCGTCCTGTTTGGAATCCACGACGCTCTCGGAGCGGCTGGAGTTCGCAACCGCGGAGCGAGGTGGCAAGATCCTTGGCCGTGTCGATCGGTGGGCTCGTCAGCTAAGCCAGTTCGACCGTGCGGCCCGCCATCGCACCCTGGAGCCGACCACGCTGGAGGAGTTCCTCGCCTTCGTGTCCGGCAACACTCTGTCCTGGATGCCGGACGAGCGGGCCTACTGGTCACGTCTCGTCGATCGCCTCAGCACAGCCACGACCGGATTGATGCTCAGCGTCCCCGAGATCTTCCTGGTGAAGACGACGGGCCTGGAGGAATTCGGCTTCGCCTACGCGCGAGAGCGCACCATCGTGCTGCCGCAGGGGCGGCTTGAGATCGCCGGGGATGAGCGGCGCGACTTCTTCCTTCTCGCGCACGAATTCTTCCACTATCTGTCTGCGAACAATGCGACGCTCCGCGATTCGTTGTACGAGCTGCTCCGCTCCCGGCGGCTGGACGATTTCACCTATCCGCTGGAGCTCGAGGACCGGCGAGTCAGCAACCCGACCTGGTACGCGGACCACGTGTCCGTGCCCGTCGATACACGGAGCGGCCCCGTGGAGGTCGTGCCGCTGATCCGGCCCACCATCCCGCTCGAGGAAGTGATCCAGCTGCCCATCGGGGGTCCCCCGGCGATTGGGCGGCACATAGAAATCGTGCTCGTCGCGGTCGACCCCCACTCGGGACGCGTGCTACACGATACCGCCGGTGCGCCGATCACCTACCCGGTGGACGGGACGAACCTGGTCGAGCGGATGGCGCGCAACACCTCGTACATGATCCACCCCCAGGAGGTGCTTGCCGACAATTTCGCGCTCCTGATGGAATGGCGCGCCACAGGAGTGCAGCCCGACGTGGTGCCCGGAGGCCCGGGAGAGGGATTTCGAGTCAACGACGTCCAGCTTCTCCACGCGATGGAGCGCGTTCTGACCCATGGGTGCCCGACCGCTGGCGGCATAACGGGCGGCTGAAGCTGACACGCCCGCTTCGCGGGCGCGCGGCTGGGCCGCAGGGCGTTAGGCATGGAGGTTTTCGCGAAGGCTGATCGGTTGAACCGCTTCATCACCCTGAGCAACGGCCGCGAGGAGCTTGCCCCATCGATCGCAGCGCGTCGAACCCTGAGCCCACAACGTTATCGAGTGGCGCCCTTCGGGACGGAGCTGAATCAGTTCACGAAGGCGGAGCCCAACGCTCGGCGACCGTAACCTCGCCAAGCATGCCCGGAGAAGAGGCGCAGACTCGGCGCGCCGGCGCCGGCGACCCGAAGCTCGGCAGCGTTCCCCTGCTGCTACCGCGAGATCCAGTAGGTCGCCTTTACGAGAAAGACATTCGTGGAGGGGGCCCGAAACAGTTCGCCGGCGTCGTGACGGAAGTCGAAGGTGCCGGTGGGCGCGAACGCGTCCCGCTGCTGCTGCCACACGAAGAACAGCGTGGACCCCGGACGATACTCCCAGCGCAGCACGGCGTTGCCTCGAAGGGACCGCTGGTTGAAGTCGCGGTCGCGTACCGAGAAGCAGGCGGCCGGTCCAGCGCCATCCGGATCAATGATGTAGTCGGTTCCGGCGGCGGTCGAGGCGCAGCTCTGGCCTCTCACCACCGTCCCCCGGTCTTCACCATAGACCGCGAAGTCGTACTCGCCAGGCGTCTCGAATTCCTTGAGTTTGAGGTAATCGCCCGACGCGATAAATGGCTGCGCGAACAGTTCGAGCGAGAGCGTCGGAGAGAACGTCCAGTCCAGGCGTGTGGTCATCGACAGAGTGGTCCGGTCGATGTCGGCGAAGATGTACCGGGTTCCGAACGTCTCGACGGCGGTCGGATCGGCGACGGCGGTGACGTACTGACCCGTTCCGTAGCTCCGGCTCAGCCCCGGGCTCAGACGCAGGCGTACCGCGGTAGACGGGCGGAAGTCCGCGTAGACGAAGTAGTTAGCGGACCACGCCTGCGACGCATCCCCCGAGTAATAGACCTCCGACCCGAACGACAGCGATTTCCGCGGATCCGTGTTTAGATAGGCCGACACCTCATGGTATTCCGGATCCCGGCCGATCGGGCCGCCACGCGTGAGGCGGTCATCGTATCCCGACGGCCGGTACCCGATCCGGCCGCCGGTGCTCCAGAAGTTCCTGAAACTCAGATCGCCACCGATGGCACCGCCATTGAGGATGATGTCGCCACCGGTGTTCCAGGCGTGATAGGTGTAGGCGAAGACGCCCTTGGTGCGAAAGATGCCGCGAGGCTCGTTATACCGCCGCCCGACGAGCGTGGTGAGCGCCCGGTAATCGACCCGTCCGTGGAATCCGAGGTCGTTGATCTCGAATCCGGGGTCGGACTGCTTGTAATCGAGCGACCAGTGAAAGTCACCCGAGCGCTGCAGCGCGATCTCGTACATGTTCCCGGACAGTGAAGTACGCGTCGGGTCGAACTCGAGGTGATCCGCGTCAGGCCTGGCATAGTACCGAGCGGGGGCATTCTGCGTCGCTCCGATCACGCTCTCGCCGCTCTCGACCAGAGTCCGGGCCACGTACCCCGACACGATGTACTTCCGATCGGCCCAGCCATGCTCGAAGTCGAGTCCACCGAGGAACGCGCGGCTGTGCAGAAGGTCGCGAAACGCCGGGTCGCTCATGTCGCGGTGGGTGGCGGTGAGAATGCCCCCGACGACCGATCTGCTCCGGTTCAGATCGCGGCGCACCCGTCCGACGAAATAGTTGGTCTGCGGCTCGACTGATGCGGACCGTTCCACTCCCTGATCATCGATGAACCGCCCACGTTCGCGGGCGGTGACCGCGTTTTGAAGGCCCACCGTCCAGGGTCCGGTCTTGCCACTCACTTTCACGGCGCCAAGGATCGTCGACTGCCGCGGCGCGTCGGTGTAGGTGATCCCGGCACCCCCTAGCGAGCGCTGCGGCGACCGGCCGATGCGCCGGGAGTAGAAGTACTCCTCGAAGTTGTAGTTGTTGAACGACCGCACATCCCCGAAACGAAAGATGTCCGCTCCCTCGACGAAGAATGGACGTTTCTCGGAGAAGAACGACTCGAACGCAGAAAGATTCACGACCGCCGGGTCGACCTCGACCTGGCCGAAGTCCGGATTGACCGTCCCGGTGAGCGTGAGGCCGGCCGTGAGGCCGAGCTTCACGTCAACGCCGGCGTTGAGCTTGGTGGCGTTGTCGTCGTAGAACGGATTGGCCTCCTCGCCGGGTGCCCGCGTCAGGCGGCCGCTGACGTACGGCTGCAGCTCCATTCTCCGGACCGGGTTGATGCCGACGAGTCCCGTCAGCTGGCCGAAGCGCGACACGTATCCGGCATCGTTCCGACTCCACGGCGACCAGCTCGTGCGCTCTTCCTTGCGCGCGATGTCGCGCTGCACCTGAAGTCCCCACACCCGCCCTCCCATCGGCTCGGCACCGCTGAAGCGGATCTGCGAGAACGGAATGCGGTATTCCGCCGTCCAGCCGAGCGAGTCGATGGTCGTCCCCACCTGCCAGACCGCATCCCAATTGAGGTCCTCGTTCCCGTCGTTGAAGTGGTAGACGTCCTTGGGCACGCCGTGCGGATTCACAGTAAAGCGAAACCCGCTCCGACGGTCGTGATAGGAGTCGATGACGACGTGTACCCAGTCGGAGAAGATTCCCGATGCGTCCCGCCGCGCCAGCTGCGAGGCTATCGAATCGGGCGCGCTGTCGAACAGCCGGACGCCAACATACAGCGCCGCCTCGTCGTACAACACGCGAACTTCAGTCCGTTCGGTCGGCGGCGCGTCTGCGTTAGGCCAGCTCTGGGTGAAGCTCGAGGAAGCTTCGGCCGTGGTCCAGGCCGCTTCGTCGAGGCGGCCATCGATTCGAATCTCGCCCCCGAGCCGGGTGGCCTGAAGGACGGGTGTGGGCCGGGCAGCGGCGGTCGATGAACCGGGTCCGACGAGGGTGTCGGCGTTCTGTCCGAGCGCGGCAGTTGCAGCAAGGGCGCAAAGACACAAGGCGTAGCGGATCATCGGTCTCGGGAAGAGCCTGGGCATTGCGAGAACCAGCCCTTGTTTAGACGCGACCAAGCGCCAAATGGTTCACATCCCCTATGGCTTTGGCAGCCAGGCACAGCCATGGCCAGGACCCCCTGGGCAACGTACGATTCACGCCGGCGGACGCCCCGGGGATGGCGTCAGGGCGAGCAAGGTATCGCACGGATTCGGCCAGACCGCTCCAGGCGGCGCGTGCGGATCGGGTCGAGGCGCTGCGAAAGGTTGGATTCGTCCGCAGCCCAGGTGCCATCACCAACCACTGGCCACCACGTCGAGCACCGTCATGAGTACACGCAGCAAGATGAAGTCTCCAGAACGTGACGATCTGATTCAGACACTGAAAACGCGCTTCGAGAAGCACATGCGCCGCCACAGAGGGATCGCGTGGTCTACGGTGCAGGACAAGCTCGAACGCAATGGCACTGCACTCGAATCGCTTCGTGCCATGGAGGCGAGCGGCGGCGAGCCCGACGTCATTGGTGCGGACAAATCAGGCCACATCACGTTCTGCGATTGCTCGGCGGAGAGCCCGAAGGGGCGTCGAAGCCTTTGCGATGATGAGGAAGCCCTGGACGCGCCGAAGGAGCACAAGCCCCAAGGCAGTGCCGTGGAGATGGCGGCCGAAATGGGCATCGAGCTGTTGACGGAGCAGCAGTACCGTGAGCTGCAGCAGCTTGGTGAGTTCGATACCACGACTTCCAGCTGGGTCCAGACACCGTCCGATGTTCGATCACTCGGCGGGGCGCTCTTCTGCGATCGTCGTTATGACAAGGTTTTCGTGTATCACAACGGCGCGCAGTCGTACTACGCGGCAAGAGGGTTGCGTGGCATGCTTCGCGTGTGAGCACTGCGTCCAAGACGAGACCCGCGGGGAGGGAACCAGGAACGGGAGTGCCGGTCCTAGCGACGTATCGCGCGCTCATTCACCTCGCAGCGCCTCGGCCGGTGCCACCGCGGCCGCCTGCCTCGCGGGCAGCCAACTCGCCACGACGGCGACGCCGAGGAGCACGCTGCACGTGGCCACCAGCGCGACCGGGTCGGTCGGACTCACGTCGTACAGCAGGCCACCCAGCAGGCGCATGATGCCTAACGTTACGGAGAGACCGATCGCCACGCCGGCGGCGGCGAGGGCCACGCCGCGGCCCGCGATCATTCGGGTCACCTCCGCCGTCGTCGCACCGAGGGCGAGGCGTACCCCGATCTCGCGGCGGCGAAGGGCCACGCCGTACGCGAGCACGCCGTAAAGTCCCACCGCGCCGATGGCGAGGGCGACGGCGCTCGCGGCCGCGAGCGTAAGGAGCACGACGCGCGTGCGCGCCGTGGCCGCGCCGAGCACCGCGGCCATCGGGCGCTCGTCGTAGGTGGCCAGCGCGGGATCGAGGCGTTGCGCGGCCGCGCGGAGAGCGGGCGTCAGGTTCGCCGGGTCGCCCGCTACGCGAACCGCGATCGCCACCGTGCTCGGCGCGCGCACGCCTGACGGGTCACGGAACACGACCGGGAAATAGACCGCCTCCTCCGCGGGCGTCTCGAGCGCCCTGAGATGCACGTCGCCCGCCACGCCCACGACGGTGAACCACTCGGCCCAGCCGGACGGGCGCAGCCGCTTCCCGAGCGCACTCTCCCCTTTCCAGTACCGAGCGGCGAACGCGCGACTCACAACAACCTCGGTGGACGGCCGCGCGGCATCCGCCGGTCCGAACGTGCGGCCGGCGATGAGCGGGATCCCCATGGCGCGGAACCAGTCCGCGCCGACTTTCGGCACCGCGTGCGTGGCGGGCAGTGCGTCCGCAGCGAGTGGGCGGTCCTCGATGTCCATCCCCATGTTGTCGCCGTCGTCCGCGAGCGGGAGCCAGTCGGTCACCGCCGCACCCCGGACGCCCGGGAGCGCGAGTGCCTCGCCAAGCAGTCGCTCGTGGAACTGCGCGACGCTCGCGGCGTCGCGATAGGCGGCACGCGGCAGCGCAACGCGCATCGTGAGGATGCCGCTCGCATCGAATCCCGGCTGCACGTCGCGGAGACGGTCGAAGCTGCGCGCCATCAGCGCCGAGCCGGCGACGAGGACGAGCGCGAGCGCCACCTGGGCGACGACGAGCCAGCTGCGCGCCCGCTGCCGGTCGCGGCCCGCGGTGGCCGACCGCGAGGACTCCTTGAGCACGACCCCCGGCGCGATGCGCCGCGCACGGAGCGCCGGCAGGAGGCTCACCATGAGCGCGCTACCTAACGCGACGGTGAGGGCGAAGAGGAGCACGCGCTCGTCCACGGCGATCTCCGCCAATCGCGGCAGCTCGATCCCCGTGGACCCTGAGCGCAGCGCGCGCGCCGCGGCCGCCGCGAGCAGGAACCCCGCCGCGCCCCCCGCCGCCGCGAGCACCAGCCCTTCGCCGAGGTAGAGGGCCGCAATCGCCCCCGCGCGGGCGCCGAGCGCGCGGCGCACCGCAACTTCCCGAGCTCCACCCTCGGCTCGCACCATGAACAGGCTCGCCACGTTCGCGCACGCGATCGCCAGCAGCAGCGCCACCGCGCCTAGCAGCAACCAGAGCATCCGGCTCACGTCGCCGACGATGACATCGCGCAGCGGCGTCACGACCGGCTGGAGCCGCGTGCGCTCGATGATGTCTGTGGGAAGCCCTGGGTACGCCTCGGCCAAGCGCGCGAGGACACGCGTCAGCTCGTCCTCCGCCGCGACCCGAGTGACGCCCGGCCGCAGCCTCGCAGCCCCGCTGTAGGCGAAGTTCAGCGGCATCGTGCGTGCCGAATCGATCGCCAGCGGATACCAGAGTCCCGTCGCCTCCGCTGGGAAGCGAAAGCGCTGCGGCATGATTCCGACGACCTCGCGCGGCCGCCCGTCGACGGTAATCTGCCGGCCGACGATCTGCGGATCGGCGCCGAATCTGCGGCGCCAGAGCGCCTCCCCGAGCACGACGATCGCGGGTGCCCCGGGCCGGTCCTCGCCGCGCGCGAATGCGCGGCCCACGAGCGGCGCCGCGCCGAGCACCGAGAAGAACGACGCGTCGACGGCGGCGGCCACCACGCGCTCGGCCTCCGCATCGCTCGCGCCTGACTGAGAGCCCGGCGCCACGTTCACGTCGAGCTCACGCCAGAGCGCCACACCGGAGAATGCGCGCGCGTCGCGCCGGTACAGCAAGTAGGTCGCGTCCGACTGCTCCACCGGGCGGTCTCCGTCGACGCCGAGGATGTGCGAGAGGCCAACGAGGCGGTCCGGTTCGGTGAAGGGGAGCGGCCGAAGGAGGACGCCGTCGACGACGCCGAAGACCGCGGTGGTGGCGCCGATGCCTAGCGCGAGCATGAGCACGACCGCGGCGGCGAATCCGGGAGCACCGCGGAGCCGGCGAAAGGCGTGTCCGAGTTGGAGGCGCAGTGCGGACCGGAGTTCGAGGTGTTTCATGCGGCGCTCCCGTGCGGTGGCGATCGTCAGGCAGCGAGCGCGGACGTCGTCCACGTCGCCAAAGCGGCGGAGTGCCGCGTCACGCGCGGCCTGTCGGTCGAGGCCCGCGGCCTCGAAAAGCTCCTCGCGCATCGCGAGGTGGAAGGCGAGCTCGTCGTCGACGTCGTGATCCGCCGCGCGGCGCCAGAAGCGGCGCTCTCGCATCCAGCCGGGGCCGAGCATCCCGCGGCGCTCAGGCGACCGAGCCGGGCGCGGCCGCCAGGACGCGCGTCATGGTCGCCACGAACCGCTCCCAGCGCCCCTCCTCCGCGCGCAACATGCGCCGTCCGAGCGGGGTGAGGTTGTAGAACTTCGCGCGGCGCCGATTCTCCGAGACACCCCATTCCGCCTCCACCCACCCTTCGGCCTCGAGGCGGTGGAGCGCCGGGTAGAGCGAGCCTTCCTCGACGTGGAGCTCGTCGCCGGACACGAGCTCCACCCAGCGCGCGACGCCGAAGCCGTGGGTGGGTCCCCAGCTCAACGACTTGAGGACGAGCAGCTCGATGGTGCCGTAGAGGTCGCGCTCGGTCTTGGCCATGTTAACCCTAGATTTCTTGGGAAGAATTCTCGGGAAGAGTGGCGGCGGGGGCGGCGGTGCGCAAGGGGCCGGGCTGACCTGCGCCACACGGTGGCGCCTCCCCGGATGACCGTGTGCTGAGCGCGAGATGATGGCGGCGTCCCATCCTCTTCCCCGTCCCGGACGATTCCGTCCTCTCGCGTTCACCGCCCACCGCATGGAGTCCACCATGAACCGCGTCACGTGGAGCGTGCTCTCGCTCGCCGCGGCCGCACCCCTCCTCACCCTTGAGCTCCCGTCGCAAACGAGCGGCGGACGGGTGCGTTCCATCCAGACGGTGGAACGCCAGACGACCGGCGCCACGATCAGCCTGATCCCGCCGGGCCCGCCCCCGGTCGGACTCACGGTCACCGGCACGCCGGCCAAGGCGTTCGTGTCCTGGCAGCCGGCGCCCAACGCCGTGAGCTACAGCGTGACCCGCTGGCTCAAGGCCAACCCGACCTGCTGTCGCAACCAGGTCGCCAACCTCACCACCACCACCTGGACCGATGACAACGGGATGCTCCAGTGGTCGGGCGTCTACGTCTTCGCGCTGGCAGCGACCTACGCCGACGGCTCCGTCGGCTCGGCGAGCATCGAGTGGACGCGCCCCGAACCGGTGAACCCGGCATCGCTCACGGCGACCCAGGCGGGCGATGGCATCGTGCATCTCAGCTGGCCTGGGGTGCCTGACGCGTCCTACTATCTGCTCTGGGGACCGAGGCTCGCCGACGGGACGAAGGCGTCAGGCACCGCGCACACGGTCTCGAACGTGCCCGTCGGAACGCACGAGTACGTCGTGGCGGCCTACTTCGAGCCGGGCCCCGTCTCCACGGTGGCGAGCGACTGGACCCGAGGCCGTGTGACGGTGACGGCCGTCCAGAAACCGACGTTCGCGCTGGGCAGGCTCCCGACGATCGTGCTCCGGCGGAACGGCGGGTCAGCCAACCTCACCGCCACCATTTCGCTCGTCGCCGGGTTCTCGGCGCCCGTGACGCTGTCGGTGCCCAAGCCCCCGTCAGGCATCGTGGCGGGGACGACCACCTTGCCCGCAGGCGCGACCAGCGGACAGATCGCGCTGACGGCGACCGCCGGCGCGGACTACGGAGACCGCGCCGTCACGTTGAGAGCAGAGGGCGGCGGCATCGTGCAGACGACCTCGTTCACGGTGCGCGTGTTTCGCGCCACCGGCGCCTTCGCGAAGGCAGGCTTCGCTGTGACCACGCCACCGCAGAGCGCAGTCTCAGCGAACGGCGCGATACACGTCATCGCGCAGCTCGGATCGGCCGCCGGGCTGCCGTCGGCGTTCGCCGCGGTGTTCGAGCGCAACGGCGGCGCCGGCACGCTAGGCAGTGCCCTTCCCTACAATCACGGCCAGACGAACATGCAAAACTCGGCGTTCGGCGGCGCCGGCTTCTGCGCCGCATCCACGGCCGGCTTCGTGATCAGCGGGATGGGACCCGGCGTGTCGCTGCCGACCTCGGCACAGTACTCGGCGTCGGTGCTGGAGTTCACCAACCCTGCCGTCGTCGCTCAGGCCGATGTCGCGGCGTTCCGCTCGACGAATCCGCCGTACTACTTCGAGCCCGCGATCTACTTCAGCCCCGATTGCTCGCTGGCGATCGTCGTGGGAGCGCATCCGCTAGGCCCCGAGAACAACGTCGCGCAGGTGCTCGACGTGCGGAGCGGACAGACGATCAACACCATCGAGTTCAGCGCGCCGTTCTTCAGCGCGGCGGTGGCCGACGGAAGCACGCGCCAGCGCATCGACTTCTCATCCGGGGGAACAACGCGGCAGATCAACCTGCCATAGGCAACCGCGATGCGGGACCCGAGCACCAGCGGGGGCCTTCCGCCTTACGTGCGGCGCCCGGGTGCGGCGTGTCAGAACAGCGGCGAAATTTGCGTCGGTGCCGCATGCGGCTGAGTTCGGGCGTGAGCCCGCCACGACTTCTGCGGACGGGTGGCGCTCTACAAATTGCCTGGCAATTTCCGCCAGCAGCCAGGACTGGGAAAGAGGCGGCCGGTCGTTCCAGACCGGCCGCCTCATTCATCGTACGTCGGCCGCGATCGGCTTCCTGGGCCTGGCACTTCCAATGGGCGCGGGTCGCGGGGGAGTTTCTTCGGATCGATCGCGAGGTTCGGCCGCGGGAACGCGCCACGGCCGGTACGGGTTGGTCAATGACTGGCGACCCGCGCCCTGCTCACCCCGAACGACCCGTCCGACCCAATCGATGAGCACATCCCCCGAACGATTCGACGCCGTGGTCATCGGCGGCGGACCCGCTGGCCTCAGCGCCGCCCTCGCGCTCGGCCGCGCCACCCGGCGCGTTCTGCTCGCCTCCTGCGGCGCGCCCCGGAACGCACCCGCGCGCGCCGCGCACAACGTGTTCACGCGCGACGGCACCGCACCGGCCGAGCTCCTGCGGGTCGGCAGATCGCAGCTGGCGCCGTACGCGGTCGTCATTCGCGATGAGTGCGCGACAGACGTGCGGAGCGCCGAGTCGGAGTACGTCGTCACGCTCGAGAGCGGAGCGGTTCGCGCGCGCGGCATCGTGCTGGCAATGGGAGTCCGGGACGTGCTGCCCGATATTCCCGGCTTCAAGGAGCTGTGGGGCACGGGCGTGTTCCATTGCCCGTACTGCCACGGATGGGAGGTCGCGCACCAGCCGCTCGCCATCCATGCGCGCGGCGAGGCGGCGACGCACCTGACGACTCTGATCCGCGGGTGGACCGACGACCTGATGCTGTTCACCGACGGTCCGCCGGAGCTCGATGACGCGGATGAGCAGCGAATTCGCTCGAAGGGCATCGTCATCCGGGATGAACCCGTCGAGCGGCTAATTGGATCTGGCGGGCTCGAGGCGGTGGTTCTGAAGACTGGCGAGACGATTCGCCGAGCAGGCATCTTCGTCAGGCCGGAGCAGGAGCTGCGGTCCGACATTCCAGACAAGCTCGGCTGCGAGATGACGGCGCAGGGTCGCGTTCAGGCGGACTCGCTCGGGCGCACGAGCGTGCCGCGTGTGTTCGTCGCCGGCGATGCGGGACCCGGGCACCAGTCCGTCCCCTCGGCGGCAGCGAGCGGCGCTTTGGCGGGCGCCGGACTCAACCTGGACCTGCTCGGCGAGACTATTGAACGTTCGCTGATCCCACTCCGCGCGGACGACAGCCCGTTCAGCAGCCGCCCTCGCCACGACCCGTGGAAGGCGCGACGCCGCAGACCCGCGCTGGACCCGGGGGAAGTGTCCATCCTCTGCTCAATTTCCATGTCGAACGCCATACCGAGGAGAAAAACTCTTGACCGATCACACGCGCAGCGTACGCTTTCGAGTCTTTCGGGGAGCCGCTGTTCGCCGAAGCGGCAGAGTTCGCCAGCCGGATCGGGGCCGAGCGACTCATCAGTTCTTCCACTCGCAGGGTGAGGTCGTTGTAGTGTGGTACTGGTCGGACGAGGTCGAGTGAAGTTGGGCAGTCCCGCTCTGCACTGGCCGACGTGACTCGCAACGCGATGAGCTCACGATCACCTACCTGATTCGCTGGTTTGTGCCGCCCTTGCGGCGCACGACGATCACTTGACTCTGCATGAAGCCTCGCATCACCGTCATTACGATCGGCGTCGACGATCTCGACCGCGCGGTCGCGTTCTACAGAGATGGGCTTGGACTCGCCACGGACGGCATCGTCGGCAGGGAGTTCGAGCACGGCGCCGTCGCGTTCTTCGAACTGCAGTCCGGCCTTCGGCTGGCGGTGTGGCCGCGCGACAGTCTGGCGCATGACGCTGGTTTGCCCGTCGGACCGCCCGGCCCCACTGAATTTTCCCTGGGTCATAACGTCGGATCGCGTGCGGAGGTCGATGCGGTCATGGCGGATGCACGGGCCGCTGGCGCACGCATCGTCAAGCCTGCGCACGAGACGTTCTGGGGTGGGTACGCCGGCTACTTTCAGGACCCGGACCAGCATCTCTGGGAGGTCGTCTGGAACCCGCAGTGGATCCCGTGAGGGAACCGGCCGGTCACGACTCGCGACGGCGCGCAGCTATCGTTCGGGCGCAGGCGCGCTCTCGTCGTTACCAGGGTCCATTCGATGGAGATAGCACCATGACCTCGAGCAAACGAACGATGTCCCAACCCAATACCTCGCTCGCGACCGACTCCGCCTCGCAGATGATTGACCGGCACATTCGCGACCTCGGCCACTGGCGAGGTGCGGTGCTGGGACGGATGCGCGAGCTCATCCACGAGGCGGACCCCGAGGTCGTCGAGGAATGGAAGTGGAAGAAAGCGACCTCCCCCGGAACTCCCGTCTGGTCCCACGGCGGAGGCATCTGTACCGGGGAGACCTACAAGCAGGTCGTGAAGCTGACGTTCTTCCACGGAGCTTCGCTGCAGGACCCCGCTCGGCTCTTCAATGCCAGCCTCGAGGGGAAGACGCGGCGCGCCATCGACATCCGCGAAGGCGATCAGATCGATGAAACGGCGTTCAAGCAACTGGTTCGCGCCGCTGTCGCATTCAACGTGGCCAAACGGAGAGGCTGAGCGACGCGCACAGCTCGACAGAGCCGCCCAATGCTCGTTCTCGGACGCGAAGTCGCTACGGTCGCGCTCATGGGTGCTGTGGCGTTCGCTGCCCAGGCCCAGAACGCGGCACCCGAGACGAGTGGTTAAATCGAAGTCGAGGGAGCCCGGCTCTTCTTTCGAGCGGTCGGGAGCGGCACGCCGCCGGTCGTCGTGCACGGCGGCCCCGGCATGAGCCACGACTACCTCCTGCCGCAGCTGACCGAGCTCCTCGCCGACGAGTACCGGCTGGTGTTCTACGATCAGCGGGCGAGCGGCCGCTCCACCGGCGTGCTGCTCGACACGTCTCCGGCGAGCTGGGAACTGGAATTTCCCCACTTCCGCCGGACCATGGCCGAGGCGAGCGTGATCTCGAGCGAGGGTGCGCGGGCGATTCATGCACGGGGGCCGAGCTCGCGGCTCATCGTGCTCGCGGGCGATGGGCACTCTCCGTACATCGAGGTGCCGCAGGCATTCATGGCCGCCGTGAAGGCGTTCGTGTGGTGATGCCCACCGCGGCGTTGCTGGGTGTTCGTCAGGTGGCAGCTCTAACACGAGTGAGAGGCCAACGATGACTCGCAGATTTGCCCTCGGCGCGGTGGCGGTGCTCCTCGTGGCCGCCGCGGCTGCGCTGCTGATCGCGAGCCGCGATCGATCGTACGACCGCGCCTTCGACGCCCGCGTGACGGATCCCGCCTATCGCGTCGACGGTCCTGTCGTCCTCTACGACGAGAGTCACCGCAACACCCACACGACGACCGGCGGCTACAAGCCACTCGCCGACCTCCTGCGCAGCGACGGATACGAGGTGCGGGTCGCCAGGCAGCCGCTGACCGCCTCTACGTTGCAAGGCGTGTCGGTGCTGGTGCTGGCGCTCGGCCGGGGCGCGAACGATGCCAACGACGAGGCGGCGTACTCGGAGGTAGAGGCTGGCGCGATCGACGCATGGCTTCGGCGCGGCGGATCGCTGCTCCTCATCACGGACCATTGGCCTTACGGGACGGCCGTAGCCTCCCTCGCGCGCCGATTCGACGTCGACATGGGCGCCGGTCTGGTGCAGGATTCGACGCATCATGATCCCGAACGCGGCGACAGCCACCTGGTGTTCGCCGAGGAGAACGGGCTGCTGGGCGACCACCCGATCATCCACGGCCGAAACGAGGCCGAACGGGTGCGGCGGGTGCTGACCTTCACGGGGCAATCGGTTCAGGGACCCGCCCGCGCCGTGGGTTTCCTCACGCTGTCGGACGCCGCCACCGAGCGGCCACCGGGTGCTCCGCACGTGGAACGCGATGGCGGCGATGTGCGCGTGAGCATGGAGTATGGCCCTCCGGTGTCGGCCGCTGGCCGGGCTCAAGGCCTCGCACTGGAAGTGGGAGCGGGGCGCGTCGTCGTCCTCGGCGAGGCGGGAATGCTGCGCGCGCAGCGCGAGCGTGGTGGAGCGCTGGTCGGAATGAACGTTCCGGGATACGATAACCGGCAGTTGGCGCTCAACATCATGCACTGGTTGTCGCGAACGCTGTAGGCGCTCGAGGCCCGAGCCGCCACGCGACGACCTGGTGACTCCGCTCGCGATCGTCAGGCGCGACAAGGGCCGGTCCAGCATGATGCGAAGCGGAGGCAATCATGATGGAACTCGGTCCCCATCATTCCCGGCGACGACCGCGCCGTCGCGAAGGCACGCTACCTCCGCACGCTCGCCGATGCCGCGAGAGCTGCTCCGTCGTCCCGCGAGCATCTCCCCCGACCTGAGCGCTACTCGCCGCGAAGCGCGATGCTCAGATCGACCTGCGCCGCTCGTCGCGCCGGAAGCCAGTTCGCCACCGCCGTGACCGTGGCGAGCAGCGCCACCACCGCCGCGAACGTCAGGAGATCGGTGCTGCTCACTCCATAGAGGAGTCCGGCCATCACGCGTGTGAGCGCCAGGGCGGCCGCCACACCTAACGCAAGGGCAATGGCCGCGACCCCCATCCCCTGACGGACGACCATGCCGACGACCGCTCGCGGATCGGCGCCCAGGGCGAGCCGCACCCCGAGCTCCCGGGTGCGCTGGGCCACGAGATACGAGGTGACGCCGTAGACGCCCACGAGCGCGAGGAGCAGCGCGAGTGTGGCGAACGTCGCGATGAGCGCCATGCTGAAGCGTCGCTGTGCCATCATGCCGGAGAGCGTCTCGTCCATCGTGCGAACGTCGAACACCGGTTGATCTCGGTCGATCGTGCGCACCGCCTGACGAACTGGCCCCGCCATTGCCGTCGCATCGCCCACCGTACGCACGACGAGCGTCATCGTACGCGCCGTGAACTGCGCATGCGGGAGATACGTCTCGTACCGCACGGGCCGGTCGAACCCGGTCCGCCGCATGTCGCCCACGACGCCGACCACCGTCATCCATGGCGCCTCGCTGTCCGCATCGTCACCGAACTTGAAGCGTTTCCCGATCGCGTCCTCCGCCGGCCAGTAGCGGTTCGCCATCTCCTCGTTGATGATCGCGACGTCGGGGCTCCCGCTCCGATCCTGCTCCGTGAACGCGCGACCCTGCAGGAGCGGTATCCCCATGACCTGGAAGTAGTTCGGCGTGACCGCATCGATCGGGGTCTCCAGTCGCTTGTCATCCGGAGCGAGCGGCTGCCCCTCCACGACGAAGACCGTCGAGCGCGGGGTCTCGCTGAGGAAGATGTCCGTGATCGCCGCGGCGTCCCGGACGCCGGGAATGGCGCGCGTCCGCTCGAGCAGCCCGCCATAGAAGGCCCGCAGCGTAGCCGCGGAATCATAACGCGCCGCCGGGGGCTGCAGCCGCATCGTGAGCAGGTTCTCGGGACGGAAGCCGAGGTCGACCCGCTGCAGCTCGATGAAGCTGCGAATCATCAAGCCCGCCGCTGTGAGCAGCACCACGACCATCGTGAGCTGTGCGCCGACCAGCACCCGGCGCAGCCGCTGCCCCCGTCGTCCGCCCGTCCCGCCGCGGCCTCCTTCGCGTAAGGCGGCCGACACCGCCGTCCGCGAGCTCTGGAGCGCCGGCACAAGGCCGAAGGCGAGCCCCGTGATCACCGACAGCAGGAGCGCGAGCCCGAACATCAGCGGGTCGAGCGAGACGTGCTCGATCCGCGGGAGATCGGCGGGCGCAAGCCGCAGGAGCACTCGCAGCCCGGCCCAGGCCACCACGACTCCCGCCACGCCGCCGATGATTCCCAGCAGAACGCTCTCCGTGAGCAGCTGCCGAACGACCCGCCGGCGACTCGCGCCGAGCGCGACCCGGACGCCGATCTCGCGCTCGCGCGCCGCGGCACGCGAGAGGAGCAGGTTGGCGACGTTGGCGCAGGCAATCAGCAACACCGCCACGACCGCACCCATCATGACCCACAGCGCGGTCCGGACCGTGCCGCCGACCACCTCGTCAGGCAGCGGCACGACATTGGCGCCGTAGCCCTGCTGACCCGGGTATTCCTGCGCGATTCGGCTCGCGATCGTCGCCAGGTCGGCCTCCGCTCGCTCGAGCGTCACCGCCGGCCGAAGTCGGCCGACGGCGCTCAACCAGAAGCTGTTTCGGGCCTCACGCAGCTGCGGCCCCACGACGAGCGGCACCCACGCTTCGGTCTCCTTCGCCGGAAACGCGAAGTCCGGCGGCATGACCCCGATGATCGTGCGCGGGCTCCCGTTCAGCTGCACGCTCGTTCCCACGACGCGACGATCGCCCCCGAACGCCCTGACCCAGAAGCCGTGGCTGAGCACGACCACGCCTTCGTTCCCCGACGCTTCCTCTTCGGTCGTGAACACCCGCCCGATGGCGGGCGTCACGCGAAGCACGCGAAAGAGGTCGGCCATGACCGCGGCGCCGCGGATGCGCTGCGGCTCGTCACCGCCCGTGATCGTCAGGCTGGTATTGCTGAAACCGGCCATGTCCGACAGCACGGTATTCTGCGTGCGATAGTCCTCGAAATTCGGGTAGGAGTGGATGTCCTTCTCGACCCCCTGATGCGTGTTGTCCATCCAGATCATCACGATCCGATCCGGTTCGGCATACGGAAGCGGGCGGAGCACCACGCCGTTGATGACCGAGAAGATCGCGGTCGTCGCACCGATGCCGAGCGCGATGGTCAGAATGGCGACGACGCTGAATCCCGGCGAGCGGCGGAGCGCCCGAAGGCCATAGGCAAGGTCCTGCGCGAGATCGCCCATCGACTCTCTCCTTTGGTGGACCTGTTGGCGCCGACGATCGTGATCCCGAAGCTGGTCGCCGATCCGTGCCACATCGCCGAAGCGCTCCGCCGCGGCCCGGCGCGCGTCGTCCGGTGACATGCCGCTCGCCTCGAAGTCGCGGGCGCGCATCGCCAGGTGGAAGTCGATCTCCTCGTCCACGTCGGCTTCGATGTCCGGCCCCCAGAACCGCCGATACCGGCGCCACATCGGGGTGCGTCGCATTCGTGTGCTCCGATGCTCGTCAGGCGAGCGCTGGCGTGGCCTGCAGCACGCGGGTCACCGCCGCGGCATAACGGGTCCACACCCGGGCCTCAGCCCGCAAGTGCCGCCGTCCCGCACTCGTAATGCTGTAGAAGCGCGCTCGACGATTGTTCTCCGAGAGCCCCCACTCCGATTCGACCCAACCGCGGTCCTCGAGGCGACGCAGCGCGGGATAGAGCGACCCCTCCTCGATGCGAAGCACGTCCTGGGTCGTTGCTTCCACCCACCGGGCGACGGCATAGCCGTGAGCGGGTCCGGCGAGGAGAGCCTTGAGAACGAGAATGCCGAGCGTGCCCTGGAGCAGGTCGCCGGTTTCGGACCGCATGAGTTCTCCCTTGGCAAGGCTATGGGGCTGAACCTATGCGGCGGGCCATCGCGGCACCAGAGGGGGTCCCGACCCGCGCATTCCCTGATGGCGCGCAGCCTCACCGCCGTCCACGGTACGGGCTTGTCACCTACCAAGGACTGCACCGTCCGTCACTTGGCGCCAGTCCGGGACGCCCGCTTCGGTCCCGACGCGATACGTTACGTCCCGTCGACATCGCGCTCACCTCCCTGCACCGCTCGGGGAATGGGGCGTTCGGAAACGCCGGTCTGAGACTACCCCAACCAGCCCTCCGTCCCCGGAGCCGGGCGTTCGGGGTGCAACAGCGCTCCGAACATCAACGGGACACCGGCTCGATCACTCCATGGAACCAGGGCGCGAGAGCAGACCAGGGCGAGTGCCTGCAGTCCGGGACCCCGCGCTGCTGCGCCGCCTGCTGCGCGCGAAAGACCGGATGGACGCCGCCTCGCACGAGGAGTGGCCCGTCCGGCGGCTGGCGCGCGTCAGCGGCGTCTCGGAGGCTCACTTCGCGCGATCGTTCAAGGACGCTTTCGGCGTCCCGCCGCACCGCTACCTGCTCACGCGTCGACTCGAGCGCGCCACGGCGCTGCTCCGCGAAACGGACCTGTCCATCACCCGGATCGCGTTCGAGACCGGCTGGAAGAGCCTGGGAACGTTCGGCCGCATCTTTCGCGACGTCACCGGCGAGAGCCCGAGCGAGCTCCGCGCGCGCGAGAAGGCCGCGCCGCACGAGCCCGAGCGGGTGCCGGGCTGCTTCCTCAGCGCCGCCCACCGGCCCAGCCTCACCATCGCAGTTTCGGAGAAGCGCCGCCAGGCCGCGGGCGATAGGATCGCATCCAACACAAAGGAGGTTCCATGAGCCAGGGTGTCGGGGTAGTCGGTCTGTACGTCCGCGATCAGGACGAGGCGCTGGAGTTCTATGTGGAGAAGCTCGGATTCCGCGTCCACACCGACGCGCGAAACGGTGACTACCGGTGGCTCACGGTACAGCACCCGGATCAGCCGTCCTTCCAGCTCGGGCTGTTCACGCCGCAGCCGCCAACGCTCGACTCGGCGATCGCGCAGACCCTTCAGGAAATCGTGGCGATGGGCGCCATGCCGCCGCTCGTGCTCCTCGTCGACGACTGCCGCGCGGCCTACGACCAGATGCGCGAGCGCGGCGTGGAGTTCACGCAGGAGCCCGTGGTCCGCTACGGCACGGTCGACGCCGGCTTCCGCGATCCATCGGGGAACGGCTGGAAGATGATCCAGACGCGGCGAGGCGCGGGATGAGCGCCAGCTTCAGCCCGCGTCGGGCACGAAGCGCGCTCTCGGTGCGTGTGGCCGCGCAGTACTCGTCAGGTACGCCCGACTCGCGCCGGGCTCGTCATGGGCGGAGGTCCCAATGAACTGGAGCAAGTGGGTTCGGCAGATCCACCGTTGGCTGGCCATCGCATTCACGACCGGAGTGCTCGCCTACATCGTCGCCATGCGGCAGGGAGAGCCTGCCGCCTGGATCGGCCTCCTGGCGGCAGTCCCCCTCGCTCTGCTCCTGTTTACCGGCCTGTACCTGTTCGTGCTGCCGTACGCCACCAGGCGGCGCAGCGCGCACGCACCAACCGATGGGAGGCATCAGACGATATGAGCGCATCCAGACGGATCGACGAGAGAATTGCCCAGTTAGGCGACTGGCGCGGCGCGCGATTGGCCGAGATTCGCAGGCTCATCCACGAGGTCGACCCCGAGGTGATCGAGGAATGGAAGTGGATGGGGACCCCGGTCTGGTCACACGACGGGATGTATGCGCTCGCCAACGCCCACGCCGACAAGGTGAAGCTCACGTTCTTCCACGGCGCGGAGCTCCCGGACCCGAGGAAACTCTTCAACGCGGGACTGGGCGGAAAGAAGTGGCGGGCGATAGACTGTCGCGAGGGAGACCGGATCGACGAGACCGCGCTCGCGGCGCTGCTGCGCGAGGCGGTGGCGTACAACCGAACCCACTCGGTACCGAAGAGCCGAGGTTCCAGAGCGTAAGGACACGCGGCGGAGTTCGAGCCCGCGTCGTTCAGTGGCTCCAATCCAGTGACTGCTTGGGTCAGATCACCGAAGACGCGGGTGTCGAGCTCCGGCGGGATGTCCGTCGCGCTCGCATCCGCCCGGTCCCGCCGCGCGAGACGAGGAACACAGGTGAGCAGCGTAATCGGACACATCGACGCGATCTTCCGGTATCCGGTGAAGTCGATGCGCGGCGAACGACTTGACGTCGCCACGCTGGGCTGGCACGGCATCGATGGCGACCGGCGCCTCGCGTTCCGGCGGGTCGATGATCACAGCGGATTCCCCTGGCTGACGGCAAGCAGACTTCCCGAGCTGCTCTTGTTCGGGCCACTCCGTCGTCAGGACGGCGACCCGGGACACCTTCCTACACACGTTCGGGTTCCCGATGGCGACGAGATGCCGGTCTTCGGCGACGGCCTGGCTGCCGAGGTGGAACGTCGGTGTGGAGCGCGCGTGCAGATGATGCAGTTGAATCACGGCATCTTCGACGACGCGAGCATCTCCGTGATCGCCCTCGACACCGTAAACGAGATCGCACGACTGGCCGGACGCGAACCCGACGTCAGGCGATTCCGTCCGAATGTCGTGGTACGTCTGCTCCGGTCGGCGCCGTTTCTGGAAGACGAGTGGCTGGGTAGCGTGCTCTCGTTCGGCGACGAGGACCTCGCCCCCGCCATCGCCGTGACGACGCGCGACGTGCGCTGCTCGATGGTGAACCTCGATCCGGACTCCGCCACCTCCGCGCCGGAAGTACTGAAGGCCGTCGTGCGTGCGAACGACAACCACGCGGGGATCTACGGCACGGTTACTCGCGTCGGCCGATTGGCGGTGGGACAGACCATTCGACTCCATGCGGCGACCGCGTTGCCAGGCGGGCCGCGGCCGAGATAGCCGAGCGCTCAGGAGACCTCGGAGGCCGGCTGAAGCCGACGCCAGAAGAAGTCTCCCGTGTTGGAGCTGGGCTACGTTTGATGTCGCGCGGAGGCGCGGAGGCGCGGAGGAACGTTAGGGTGACGCTTTTGCATTCTTCCCTGGAACGATCCGTTGCTGGCTGTTCCACTGCAGAAACGTCATGACGGAAGAGGTCGATACACGCCGAACCGCACCCGAGAAGTCGTTGAGGCAAACCCCCTGAGCAGTCCCTCCGCGACCGCGGGGGCACGCTGGCTATCCCTCCGCGCCGGCACACTCGTAATGCGTGAGCGCCGAGTCCGCCCTCGCCGTGGCGCGCGCGACCCGCGACGCGAACGCCTCGGCGTCCGGCGCCCCCGAACGCCAGGTGCGCAGTCGGCCGCGCTGTCGGATGTGCGCCACGTGGGCCAGCTCGTGCGTCAGCACGCGCACGGCGCACTCGTGGCGGGATGCCGGGAGCGCCCAGTACGCGGGGCGCCACCAGGGGCCAGGCTGCGTGGGATCCGGTACGGGGCCGAGCGGCACGTAAGGCGACAGCACGACCAGCCCATCCAGGAGTCGCGTGGTCGCCCGCGCCCACCGCGGGGGCACGTTGGCCCGCCAGCAGAGGCGCGACTGGCAGAGGAGCACGAGCTGCCGCTCGGGGATCTCGAGGCCCGCCAGGTGAACGCGTCGCGCGGCTTCCTCGACCACGCGTGCGACGTTCGCACCAATGTCGCCGTCGCTGCGTATCTCGAGGACGCCTGTCGCGACGGGAACGGCCTCGCGGTTGGGCAGCAGGTGGGGCCACCATATGCCCAGTGCGCCGACGCCGAGCGCGAGCGCCACGACCCAGAGGCGAACGCGAGGTCGCGACGCCGGCTGCGTTGTCGGGCGGGCGGAATAGGGCACGTGCTGACGGTGGGGCAGCGGGAACGGAGTTGCGTGGAGCCTGAGGAAGACGCGGGGAACGCCTCCACGTCACGTCGGCCTGACACGGCGAGCGCGATCGGCAGTGGCGCTCGTTCCGCGCGGCCCGTGACTTCGCGTACGCTGATCCCGCCGGTGCAGGATCCATCACGCCGGAGTTGGCGGTGGAGGCCACGCCGTCGCAGATTGTGTCGCGTGGCAGACGACGCAGCCGTATGGCGGCCTTCGACGGACGACGAATGCGGTATCGGGCCTTCCGACGCGCTCCTGCGGCCGAGATGACGGATCCATAACGAGCACCTGAGATGAGGAATCGTTGGCTGCGCCGCGCCGCGATGCTCGGCCTCGTCGCGCTGACGGCGGTCGCCGTGGCGTGGACCGGTTGGCAGCTCAGCAAGTCACGCCGGTACCAGCTCTTCGGCGATCTCGTGACGCGCGTGGAAACGGCCGATTCCGTCGTCGCCCTGACCTTCGACGATGGGCCCGTGCCGCGCTACACCGACTCGGTGCTCGCGATCCTCGCCGATTCGGGCGTGCGCGCGACGTTCTTCACGATCGGGGCCGCGCTCCGGGACCATCCGGACATCGCAGTTCGCATCGCGCGGGCCGGCCACGAGCTCGGGAATCACTCCTTCTCCCACAAGCGGCTGGTGCTGAAGTCGCCGGGTTATGTGCGCCGCGAGATCCGGACGACCGACAGTCTCATTCGCTCGACCGGCTACGACGGGACCATTCACTTCCGGCCGCCTTACGGAAAGCGGCTGGTCATCCTGCCGTGGATTCTCTCACGCCACGATCGCCCGGTCATCCTTGCGGATCTGGAACCGGATTCGAACCCCGCGACTGCAGTGGACGCGGCTCGCATGGTGGATCATGTCAGCTCCAACGTGCGCCCCGGATCGATCATCCTGATGCACGTGGAGATGCCGAGCCGATCGACAGGACGCGAAGCGTTGCCGAGCCTCATAGGCGCGCTGCACTCGCAAGGGTACCGGTTCGTCACGGTGTCGGAACTGATGCGGCGCGGTCCGCATTCCTGAGGGCGCTGGATCGGCCGCGCAGCGTCGCACGGCGAACCAGTGCAGGGCTGAGTAGCACCTTCATCCGCTGGGAGGCACGTCGAGTGGTCCGAACGGTCGTCTTCGTCACCATGGCGCTAGGCATGCCGCCAGCACTTGGCGCGCAGGACACCGCCTTGACTCAGCCGTATCCGGAGTCCGAATGTCCGAGCTGCGCCGGGTGGAACGAGCCGAACAGGCCGGTTCACCTGTTCGGGAACACGTACTACGTGGGCACGCGTGGACTCGCGTCCATCCTCATCGCGTCGCCGAGCGGGCACGTGTTGATCGATGGCGGTCTGCCGAATTCAGCCCCATTGATCCTGAGCAACATTCGGGCGCTTGGCTTCGACCCATCGGATGTGCGGATCATTCTCAATTCGCACGCGCACTACGATCATGCGGGCGGCATCGCCGCGCTCCAGCAGGTGACGCGTGCCCGAGTGCTCGCGAGCGAGCACGGCGCGCCGGTCCTGAGGAGTGGCATGCCGGGCAAGGACGATCCACAGCACGAGGTCGCGTTGCCCATGCCGGCCGTCTTCGATGTGCAGGTCGTCGGAGACGGCGAGGTGGTGAAGCTCGGGGAGATCCAGCTCGTCATGCATCGCACGGCCGGCCACACCCCGGGCGGAACGACGTGGTCATGGCGTTCGTGCGAAGGGGACCGGTGCCTGAACTTCGTGTACGCAGACAGTCAGACCCCGATCTCGCAGGACGGATTCCGCTTCTCCGACAACAGTCACTATCCGACGGCCGTCTCCGACTTCGAGCGCGGCCACGCGCTCCTCGAGCACCTTCCGTGTGACGTACTGATCACCCCGCACCCGGGCGCCTCGGGGCTGTGGGAGCGCGCGAGGGCCGTGCCCGAGGGCCTCGTCGATTCCGACGCGTGCCGTCGCTACGCCGCGACGGCACGCAGCCAGCTGCAGAACCGTCTCGAGCGCGAGCGGCCGTAATGCAGACGCGCATGACGATTTGAGGAGGTCTTTCATGACGCAGCGGGCCATCTCCAGCATTTCGCTGCGACCCAATTAGGTCGCCGGAATACGGACCCAGCGACGCTCGAGAACCCGGAACTCTGGCGCCGCACCCATCGCGCCTTCGGCACGGCGTTCGTCGTCTCAGGCGTTGTGACGATCATTGCGGCCGTGATCGCGCCGCCGTACGTGCTGCTCGTCGGATGCGCGATGGCGAGATCGCGTAGGCAGCTCCGGATGCCGAGGAGACCGACCGCAGTCCTCAGCGTGGTGCTGGCCACGGTGCTGCATGTCGATTGGCACTTCGCCCGTCTACTGCACCATCGGCTCAGCCTGGCGTGGTCCCACCACTGGCTCGCGAGAGCCGCGGTGTTCCTCAAGGTCGGCTGCCTCATCGCGCGCCGCTGGCCGGTGCACCGCTGGCGAATGGCCGGCACGGTCCTGGTCGTTGCTGCAGTTCTCGCGCAACTCGTGGAGCCGGCGCTCGAGGTGCTCCTGTCCGAGGGCCGGCTGGGATACCACAGTGAGCCGGCCCGCTTGATCGCGTCTTGGAAAGCGCGTGGTGCCGGCGCGGCAGGGTTGGCGGTTGGGCTGCGCTGCACGCGGCGATCACTCCCGGGCCGCGCCGGAGAAACTCGCGTGCGCATCCTGGACCGGGACGGCGCCTAGCCCCTCCAGCAGAGCCGCGTCGGGCAGAAAAACAAACGCGCCGCACGCGGCACGATCGTGATCGCCTCGGTTTCCTCGACTGAATAGACGAGGAGCACCACCGTAAGCGCGGGCGCGCAGGCCGAAAGGGACTCCATCAGTTCGATCCGAATCGCTGGCGAGAGCGGTAACGGGATCCCCTCGCTAGCTCCCGGGTGACGGATCAACCAGCTAAGTACTTGGCGGCCCGCCACTTATGCCAGGAGATAATTCAGTGATCTTCTCTTGAACGGGCCTCGTACAATCCTTCGCGTCGACAGTCAATCGGCCAAGCGACGGCCACACGATGTTCACCACGACGCGGAGAGATACACATGAAACGCACCATGATCGCTGTGCTCATTGCCGGCGGCGCTGTCGCCTGCGCGGAGCGATCAGACTTCACGGGCCCAGGGGTCAGTCCGCCGCCGGCTGTCACCGCCTCCACGACGAGCATTGCGAGCGGCGCCAGCCTCGATGCCGTCCAGGATGCATTCGAGCGAATTGCCCCTGCGCTCGGTGAGTCCGCATCGGCACGCGACGCGGCGATCGCGCTGCGACTTCTTCATCAGCAACGCTCGGAGCGCGATCCGAAGGCGGCTCGCGGAACGAGTCGGGCCCTCGAATCCGCGCTCGCCCAAGTGGAACGCGACGAGCCGGAACTCGCACCAGAGCTCGATGCCATTCGCCTCGCTATCGCACAGTAGCACCATCACAGCCCTAATCGCAGGTCGTTCGAAATCAACCGACATCGTTCATCACGCTGCATCTCAGACCATGAGGATCCGACAATGTTTACACGCTTCACGCTTCGCCTCTCGCTCGTTGCCGCCACCGCCGTCGCGGCGCTTCCCGTCGCCGCTGGCGCACAGGCTGCCAATGTCACTGCGGCCGTGCCTGGGGGTCCCAGTCCGATAGATCCGAGCACAACGTTCTACGCTTGCTACGTCCCGAACAGCGGTACCGTCTACCGGATCAAGGCGGCGAATACCCCCGGCGCTTGCACCAAGTCGACGCACGTGGAGTTTTCATGGAGCGCGCGCGCGTTAGCGCAGGTGTCGATCGTCACGTCGTCAGCGCACGTACCTGTCGGTGAATGGGGCTCGGCAGTTGCGAGTTGTCCGGTGGGGACCACGCTCCTCAGTGGCGGTCACCACCTTGGGCTCAATGCCGCAGTTGGGCTCCCGATCGTGGGGGCCTCACGGCCACACCCGACGGACAGCAATGCCTGGCTTGTGACCGTCGGGAACTTCCAGCCGGGCGCGATGGCGGTCTCGGTCGACGTAGTCGCAATGTGCGCCCAGTAGGACGGGGGCTTCATCGAGAAGCTCAGCCTTCGTGCCGACGCGCAGCGCCGCATGACCTCACAGGAAACCGATTTGGTTCGGGCCAGTTGGCCGGCGATCGCCGCGCGTTCCGCGGCGATCGCAGGTCGCTTCTACGACCTCTTGTTCGAGCTCGAGCCGGCGGCCCGCGCCCGGTTCCAGGACACGAATCTCGAGGCGCAGCAGATCAAATTCATGCAGATGCTCGCTCTGATCGTAAGGCAGATAGAGGATCCGGAGGCGCTCGTCGCCACGCTGGTCGACTCGGGCCGCCGGCACGGCGCGCGTGGGACGAGCAGGCGCGAGTACGGCGTCGCCGGCGAGGCGCTGCTCCGGGCCATCTCGGACGTCCTCGGGTCGGCGTTCACAATGGAGCAGCGTGAGGCATGGCGCGCGATGTATGCGCTCACCGCCGGGGTGATGCAGCGCGCGGGAGACTACCCGAAGCAATGACGTCGTCCACATCAGCAACTGGCGGTGCTCGTACGTCGTGCCGTCGAACGACTCGTGAAATGCCAATGCGATGCGAGAACTCGCAGCGGCGGCCGCAACCGTGCCGGGTGACGAGGGAGGACGCTGGTCGGCGGGGGCCCGTGAAGCTGTCGCCCAAAGGGCTCGCTACCTTCGCCGTTCTGTCACCAAGTCGCGTCCATCGTGGGCGACCTACGCGAGCGTGCTGGAGTTCGCGGCGGTGCTCCGCGCCGACCTGGCGGATCTGCAGCCGCGCGACATGATCGACATCCAGTCGTTCATCTGGGTGCTCGGTTCCGCGGAGTACGATTAGAGCGTCACGCGCGGCGTTCGGCCGGCGTGATGCGGCGGAATCCCGCGTCGCATGCCTGACGAAACGGGGACATGGCGGGCGCGCATGGCGCCGTCGTGCCCCGTCGAATGCCGCCGCGCGTCGAGACTACAGCGCGTACTTCTGCAGATACTGCAGGTCGTCCGCGTCGGTGCGGATCAGGTACACGCTCGCCTTCCCGAAGCCGGCGAGCCGCGTGCCCTTCGGCAGCTGCACGTGCGCGACGCGCTGCCCCCTCGCATCGAACACGTCGTACAGCGGCGGCGCGTCGCCCGCCACCAGCGTCCGCCGCACCCACAGCTCCCCGTTCGGCGCGACCACCGCCGCGCCCCCGACGAACGGCGGCTTGTACTCCGGCCAGTCCGTGAGCGGCGGCAAGTCGCGCGCGCCCATCGTCCGCGCCTGGCTCGACCCGCCGCCCGGGCCGTCGGCGTTGCGCGTCATGATCATCGTGGTACCGCTGGCCCGCTGGCGCTCGATCGCCTTCTTGTCCGCGTCGGTCACCTTCACCTTCGGCACCGCGATCGCCGGACCGACCGTGCGCGTGCCGTTCGGCGCGATCCACTCCACGCGATACGGCTCCGGCCTCACCACGGCCACACGCCCGTCAGGCGCCACCGCCCATTCGTCGCGCGGCGCCAGCGGATTGGCCGCGCCGACCATCACGCGCATGTTGCTCTGGCTGCCGCTCACCTGCGTGTTGCTCTTCGCCTGCATCAGGAAGGCAATGGTGTCGCTCGCCTGCGTGCCGCGGTCGTAGCGGACGATCGGCACGCTGTCCGAGGTCTGCGGGCCGCTCGGCCCCATCGAGATCCCCGTCGCCTGCAAATACAGCCGTCCCCGCGCATCGGCGCCGCGCAGCTGTCCCGAGATATTGGGGCCCGGACCGGAGCCCTCGCGTCGTAAGGCGTGCTGCCCAGACGGCTTGCCGTTCGGCGCGATCAGCAGCAGCCGCTGATTGAGCGGATCGTAGAGCAGCGTCGTATCGGCCGGGGCCATGAACACGCCGCCCGGGAAGGAGTACTCACCGGGCCCCTGCCCCTCCCGCCCCACCTGGGTCGCCTCGCCACTGGCGAAGTCGAGCATCTGCACCACGCGGTCGCGGGCGTCGCTCACGATGACCCGGCCATTCGACAGCTCGCGGACCGAGCCGACCGAGGTGAACGGCTCCTCGAACTCCGCCACGGGCTTTCCGAGCGTGCGCGTGGGCAGCCTGGCCTGCGCGAGAGCGGGGGGCGGCGAGAGCAGGCCGGCCAGCACCACCAGCGAAATGCCACCAACACAGGGGAAACGCATCGATCGTGCTCCTGTCGGATGAGGCGGTCAGCGCTCGCCGCGTGGAAGGGCCGGAAGCGCACGGTCTTAGTCAGCTCCGCGGCGGCAAGGGTTTCCCTGAAGTTTGGCGCGGGGAGTTGCGTACGCCGCCCCCTGCCGCGTATGTTAGAAATGTGAGAAATGAACCGGACGCCCTGCTCTCCACCACCGAGGTCGCCGCCCTGTGCGGCGTCGCCTCCATGACGGTCGTGCGGTGGATCGACGCGGGCACCCTCCCTGCGGTTCGGACCCCTGGAGGGTGGCGGCGCGTCCGCCGGGCCGACGCCGAGCGGCACGCGGCCGTCGTGGCGGGGCGCAGTGCGCCGCCCGAGGTCACCCCCGAGGAGCTCGCCACGCTGCTCACCCGCGGTGAGCGCGACGCGCTCGTCGACTGGGCGCGAGCGCACGCGGGATCGGGGAAGACGGTCGCCGACATCGTGGTGAGCCACGTCGCGCCTGCGATGCGGAGCATCGGCGACGCGTGGGAGTGCGGCGAGACGTCGGTGGGCGAGGAGCACCGTGCGACGGCGCTGGTCTACGACCTGCTCGCGCTGCTGCGCGACGTGCTCCCGGCCGCCTCCCCGGCCCCGGACGCGCCGCGACTGCTCATGGTCTGCGGGCCAGGAGAGGAGCACGCGCTTCCGGCGCGGCTCATGACCGAACGGCTCGTCGATGCCGGATGGCGCGTGGACTTCCTCGGCGCCAACGTGCCGGCCAGCGATGCGGTACGGCAGCTGCACGCCACGCGGCCCGACGCGTTAGGATTGTCGGTCACGTCCGGGGTGGCGGGCGCGCGCGCGGTGCTGCGGCAGGTCGCGCGATCGGGTTGGAGCGGCCTGGTACTCGCCGGAGGGGCCCTCGCGCCGCACGTCGCACCTCGCCGGGACGACGTCGTCCGGTTCGATGGCGCGGACGACTTCATCGAGCGGATCACGGCGCGGGTCGTCAGGCACGAGCGGCCCCGCGGATGAGTCTCAGCGACGCGGCGTACTGCCAGGCCGTCGTGCGCAGTCACGCGCGCACGTTCCATCGCGCCAGCGGGGCGCTGCCCGCGGAGAAGCGGCGTGCGGCATTCGCGGTCTACGCGTTCTGCCGGATGGCCGACGATCTGGCCGATGCCCCCTCGACCCACGCCGACGCCGCCGCGGAAGAGCTCGCGCGGCACGAGCGCGGGCTCCACGCGATGGTCGCCGGCTCCCCGACCGGACCCATCTTTCGTGAGCTCGCCGGCGCCGTCGAGCGACACGCGATTCCGCACGCGCCGCTGCGACATCTCATCACCGCCGTTCGCAGCGACCTCGCGATGCGGCCCTACGAGGATTGGCCGGCGCTCCGCACCTATTGCGAGGGCGTGGCGAGCACGGTGGGCGAGGTGTGCGCGCACGTCTTCGGCCTGCCTGACGATCCGGGCTCGCGCGCCCTCGCGCTGCGCCACGCCCGGATCCTGGGCGTCGCGCTCCAGCTCACCAACATCCTGCGCGACGTGGGCGAGGACGCAGCCATCGGACGGTGCTATCTGCCGCTCGAGGACCTGCGCCGCTTCGGCCTCAGCGAGCACGACGTGCTGGCACGACGGCTCGCGCCATCGGATGAGCGGTGGCGCGGCCTGATGGCGTTCGAGATCGCGCGCGCCCGAGCGCTGTACCAGGAGGCGCTCCCCGGGATCACGCTCCTGTCGCCCGACGCGCAGCGGTGCGCACTCATGTGCGCGCGCGGCTACTCGCGGATCCTCGACGCGATCGAGGAGATCGACTACGACTCGCTGGGCCGGCGGGCCCGCGTGGGAATCGCCGCGCGGGCGGCGCTCCTATGCGAGGTGTGGCGGGACACGCCGCCCGTGCGGCGCTGGGCGCGCGCCTGACGATGCGCATCGTCGTGATCGGGAGCGGCTTTGGCGGACTCGCCGCGGCGATTCGCCTGCAGGCGTCGGGGCATGCCGTGACCATCGTCGAGGCGCTGACCGGGCCGGGCGGCCGCGCCCGGGTCTTCCGGCACGACGGCTTCACGTTCGACGCGGGGCCCACGATCATCACGGCGCCGCAGATGATCGACGAGCTGTTCGCCGTGGCCGGCCGGCGCACCGGGGACTACGTGAGCCTCACGCGTATCGATCCCTTCTACCGGATCCGCTTCGACGACGGCTCATCGCTGGACTACGGCAGCGACCTCGAGGCCGTGCGCGCGCAGATCCGCGCGCTCGCTCCCGCCGATGAGGACGGACTGCGCACTTTCGTGGAGCAGGCGGAGCGTGTCTTCGAGACCGGGTTCCCGCTCATCGACAAGCCGTTCCTCCGTCCCGCAGACATGATGCGGATCGTCCCGCAGCTCCTCCGCCTGCGCGCCCACGAGCCGGTGTCGCGCTTCGTGGAGCGGCACTTCACGGACGAGCGGCTGCGCCAGGCCTTCGGCTTCCACCCGCTCCTGATCGGCGGCAATCCGTTCACGGCGTCCGCGCTGTACACGCTCATCAACACGCTCGAGCGCCGCTGGGGGGTGTGGTACGCGATGGGCGGTACCGGCGCGCTCGTCGCGGGACTCGTCAGGCTGTTCGAGGAACTGGGGGGCACGATCCGCTACCGAGCGCCGGTGTCCCTGATCGATGTCGACCCGCGCACCCGGCGCGCACGCGGCGTGGTGCTGGCGAATGGAGAGTTTCTCGCCGCGGACGCCGTGGTCAGCAACGCGGACGTCGCTACCACGTACATGCGCCTCGTTCCCGTGTCGGCGCGGCGCGTGCAGACCGATGCGCGCGTGCGGCGCCGCCGCTACGGGATGTCGCTGGTCGTGATCTACTTCGGCACCGACCGCCGCTACGAGCACATGGCGCACCACGAGATCATCATGGGGCCGCGCTACCGGGAGCTGCTGCACGACATTTTCACGGAGCAGCGCCTGGCGAGCGATTTCTCGATCTATCTCCACCGTCCCACGGCCACCGATTCGAGCATGGCGCCGCCCGGGTGCGACGCGTGGTACGCGCTCTCGCCAGTGCCGCACCTCGGCGGCGACACGGATTGGGCGCGGCAGTCCCGCGTGTATCGCGATGCGATCCTCGCGAATCTCGAGCGGCGGTTCCTGCCGAAGCTGCGCCGGCACATCGTGACCATGCGCCACGTGGACCCCCGATACTTCGCCGACACCCTCGGCTCGCATCTCGGCAGCGCCTTCTCCGCGGAGCCGCTCCTCACGCAATCCGCGTGGTTCCGGCCGCACAACCGCAGCGAGGACATCGAGAACCTCTACCTCGCCGGGGCGGGGACGCACCCTGGCGCGGGAATTCCCGGGGTCCTGAGCTCCGGGAAGATCGTGGCGGAGCTGATCGGCCCGGCCGGTGATGCGCCAGTGGGGAACGTCGAACCGGGTCGCGCCGCGTATCGGCACCCTCACCGCGGGAACCGGACGGCGAGCGCCGCCACCGCCCCCGAGCGCCCCGTCGGGGACTTCGAGCCGCCCTTCCATGCCTGACCACACCGCGCTCGGACGGCTCGCGGCATGGTCGATGGGGACGCTGCTCACCGCGCACGTCGTCGTGACCGTGTTCTCGACGCTGGCGCTGGTCATGATCGTGTTGGCGCCGACCGCACCCGCGATCATGACCTGGCCATACGCGGTGGAGGTGTATGCCGCCGCCAACCGCTACGCGGGTCCCCTCTACGTGGTGCTCGGTGCGCTGGCCGTCCTCGCGCACGCCACCGGAGCGCTGGGCGGCGTCCGCGCATTCGCGATGCTCGCCGCGGCGTTCGCCCTCTCGCTGTCCGCCGAGCTCGTGGGAACGGGAACGGGTCTGCCGTTCGGCGAGTATGCGTACACGCCGATGTTAGGCTACCAGCTCGGCGGACGGGTGCCGTTCCCCATCCCGCTGTCCTGGTTCTACATGCTCTACGGATGCCTGGCGATGTGCGGGCGGCGGCTGCCCGCGCGCGACGACCTGCGGAGTCGATTGCTCTGGGCGGCGGTGGCGGGCGCGATGCTCACCGCGTGGGACATCTCGCTCGACCCCGCGATGTCGTACGCGACCAGGCACTGGTACTGGATTGAGGAGGGCCCGTTCTACGGCATGCCCTGGGTGAACTTCGCCGGATGGATGCTGACGGGAACGATGGTGGCCTTCGCGATGCTCCTCGTCGCGCCGCCGTCGCGGTTCGCGCGACGGGTCTCGCCGTCGCCGATACCTATCATCGTGTACGCCGTGAACGGCCTCATGCCGCTGGCGATGGTGGCCCGCGCGGGACTGTGGTGGTCGTTCTGGCCGGGACTGGTGGCCATGGGCGCGATCGTGGCGGCGGCGATCGTACGCAGAAACGGAAACGAGGCAGCGCATCGCGCTGCCTCGTGAACCATTCCGCCCGAAGCCTCGGTTGTGACGCCGGAACTAGAACTGCACGTACACCGGCGCGCCCGTAGCCTTCGACTTCGCGATGGCCGCCTCGAACGCCGCCGTCCGCTCCTCGAGCGTCGTCCCGGCCTCGATGGCGTCCGCCGCGGAGGCCGTGCCGCCCGTCGCGCAGGTGACCGTGATCGTCATCGGCGAGTAGATGTTGAACGTCACGAATGCGGCGAGCATGTTGAGGAAGCTGTGCTTCGTTTCCACCTTCGACACGCCGTTAGGGCACTGCGACGCGGTGTTCACCGTGGCCGGCGGCACCAGCCCGGCGATCCAGCTGGAGGCCCACTCGTTCTCGATGATCTGGCCTGACGACGGTCGACCCGTCTCGACCACGGCGTGGTAGCAGCCGGCGGTGAGCACGAGGGCACCCACGGCGGCGAGGTTCGCGAAGCGGCGCATGGACATTCTCCTTATACGTTCAGGGTGTAGGGCGCCCGCGCGACGTAGTTCGCGGCAGGCGACGGCAAGCGGCTCTGAATACCGACGCGGGCGCCGGAACGCCCCGTCGCCGCGGTGTGGAGCGCGGGCACCCGTCACCCGTTTCCCGCCGGCGGCGTGGTAGGGTATGCCCGCCCGGGAGGTTCTGCAAGGGCGGCTAACGAGATCGTTCGGCGGGCGTGCCCCTCGTCCCCCGGATCGCCGCCCGATTAGTTTTCCGCCCATGAACATCACCGTCACCCCGAAGCGGGCCGAGGGTCTCGAGCGCGTGCTCGAGGTCTCGGTCCCGGCAGAAGAGGTCCGCGGCGCCGAGGCGCGGGCGGCCAGGAAGTACGCCGGTCAGGCACGACTCCCCGGCTTCCGCCCGGGCAAGGCGCCGCCGGCCATGGTGCAGAAGAAATTCGCGGGCCCGATCCGGCAGGAGGCGATCGAATCGCTGCTCCAGGAGGCCTATCAGGCGGTCCTCGAGCGCGAGAAGCTCTCGCCGGCCAGCCAGCCGCGTGTGGAGCACCTCCACGTCCACGACGGCGAGCCGATGACGTTCGAGCTGCACCTCGAGGTGCGGCCGGAGATCGCGCTGGAGCGGACGCAAGGGTTCCGCGTGACCCGCGAGGCGCAGGCGGTCACCGAAGAGCAGGTGGCGGAGCAGATCGAGCACCTGCGGGAACAGCGCGCCACATGGACGCCGTTGACGGAGAAGCCGCTGCCGGGCGACATGGTGACGGCGACGCTGGCGACCTCGTCGGACGACGGCGAGATGCTCGAGGGGAAGGAGTATCGCATCGTGCTCGGCGGCGGACAGGCCATACCCGGGATCGAGGAGATCATCATGGAAGCGGCTCCCGGCGAGACGGTCGAGCGCCCCGTCCGCTGGCCTGACGACTTTCCGGATGAGAGCCAGCGGGGCAAGACGAAGACGGTGCGCGTGACGCTCGGCGACGTGAAGCGGAAGACGCTCCCCGAGCTCGACGACGCGTTCGCGCGTGAGGTCGGCGACTTCGACTCGCTGGACGCGCTGCGCGCGGCGGTCCGCGAGGATCTGACCAGGCACGCGGATCGGGAGGCGGACGCGCAGGTGCGCAACCGTCTGCTGGAGGACCTGATGGGCGCCAACCCCTTCGACGTACCATCGAGCTGGGTGGATCGTTATGTGGATGCCTACGTCGGCGCGTATGGGATTCCCGACGAGGAGCGCGACAAGTTCCGCGCGGAGTTCCGGCCGATGGCCGACCGGCAGGTCCGGCGCGACCTGATCGTCGAGACGATCGCCGAGCGCGAGTCGCTCAAGGCGACGGAGGCGGACATCGACGACCGGGTGGCGGATGTCGCTGCGAAGCGAAACGAGGACCCGGGCCGGGTGTATGCATCGTTGCAGAAGTCCGGCCGACTGCGCGAGCTCGAGGCGAGCATCACGGAGGACAAGGTCTTCGAGTGGCTCCTCGGACGGAACGAGGTGGAGAGAAAGTAGGAGGTAGGGGCTAGGAGCTTATGGCTAGGGGCTAGGGGCTAGGGGCTAGGGGCTAGGGGCTAGGGGCTAGGGGTCGGTAGCCGTTCGAGTCATCGGGCGCAAGTTCCCTCGCCCCTTCTGCGCCAACCGCATTCCGAATTCTCAACGACGGACTCAGGAAATCATGCCGACGATTTACCCGCCTTACGTGATCGAGCGGTCCAGCCGCGGCGAGCGGACGTACGACATCTTCTCGCGCCTGCTGATGGACCGCATCATCTTCCTCGGCACGCCGATCAACGATGACGTGGCCAACATCGTGATCGCGCAGATGCTCTTCCTCGCGGCGGACAACCCCGAGCGGGACATCAACCTCTACATCAACTCGCCGGGCGGCAGCGTGTCGGCGGGGATGGCGATCTACGACACCATGCAATTCCTCGATGCGCCGGTGCGCACGATCTGCATGGGACTGGCCGCCAGCATGGGCGCGTTCCTCCTCGCCGCGGGCGCCACCGGCAAGCGCTCCGCGCTGCCCCACGCCCGGATCATGATCCACCAGCCCTCGGGCGGCGCGCAGGGCACCGCGGCCGACATCGAAATCCAGGCGCGGGAGATCCTCTACCTGCGCCACAAGATGAACGAGCTGTTCGGCAAGCACACCGGCCGCCCGGTCGAGCAGATCGAGCGGGACATCGACCGCGACCGATTCATGTCGGCCGAGGAGGCGCAGGCGTACGGGATCATCGACCATGTGATCACGCAGCGGACCAGCATCGCCGCCGTGGGAGGGTCGAGCGACGGTAAGTAGCGGTCCTAGCAAGGTTTGTGAAGACATTCACATTTCGTTACAGCGGTCGTCCCATTGACCGCTCGCACCGAGCATTGTTAAGGTTAGCGAGACCCTCCGCGCCGACCTCAAGCCCGGTGCACCGCGCTCGCGTCTGATCCGTCTCTCACGACGACCGCCATGTCCTCGCACGACAAACATCTCCGCTGCTCGTTCTGCGGGAAGTCCAAGGACTCGGTCCGGAAGTTCATCTCCGGTCCGTCCGTGTACATCTGCAACGAGTGCATCTCGCTCTGCAACGAGATCCTGGCGGAAGACGAGGAGCGCGAGGTCGCCGAGGCGATCACGCAGGTCCCGACGCCCAGCGAGATCAAGGATGTGCTCGACCAGTACGTGATCGGGCAGGAGCGGGCGAAGAAGGCGTTGGCGGTCGCAGTCTACAACCATTACAAGCGCATCAACAGCGCCTCGTCGCGTGACGACGAGGTCGAGCTGGACAAATCGAACATCCTGCTCATCGGCCCGACGGGGGTCGGCAAGACGCTGCTGGCGCAGACGCTCGCCCGCATCCTCGATGTGCCGTTCACGATCGCCGACGCGACGACGCTCACCGAGGCGGGCTACGTCGGCGAGGACGTCGAGAACATCCTCGTCAGGCTGCTCCAGGCCGGGGACTTCAACGTCGCCGAGTGCGAACGCGGCATCGTCTACATCGACGAGATCGACAAGATCGCCCGCAAGTCCGAGAACCCCAGCATCACGCGCGATGTGTCGGGCGAGGGCGTGCAGCAGGCGCTGCTGAAGATCCTGGAGGGCACGGTCGCCTCCGTCCCGCCGCAGGGGGGCCGCAAGCACCCGCAGCAGGAGTACATCCAGATCAACACGAAGGACATCCTCTTCATCTGCGGCGGCGCCTTCGACGGCCTCGAGAAGATCATCGAGGCGCGCACGGGCCGGCGACAGATCGGTTTCACGAAGGAGGAGCTGGCGAGCGGGCGGGCCGCCGACCTCAAGAAGAACCCCTTCGCCGAGGTGGAGCCCGACGACTTGCTGCGCTACGGCCTGATCCCGGAGCTGGTCGGCCGCCTCCCCGTCACGGTCCCCCTCGAGGCGCTGGACGAGCCCTCGCTCGTACGGATCCTCAAAGAGCCGAAGAACGCCCTGGTCAAACAGTACAAGAAGCTGTTCGACCTGGAGGAGGTGAAGCTCAGCTTCGAGGAGAGCGCCCTCCACGCGATCGCCCGCAAGGCGCTGAAGCGAGGCACCGGCGCCCGCGGCCTCCGCGCGATCCTCGAGGAGCTGATGACGGACGTGATGTTCGACATCCCGCAGCGCGAGGACATCGTCGAGGTCAAGATTACGGAGCCGTCGGTGGTGAACGGCACCGCGCCGCTGCTGGAGCTGGCGCCGAAGAGGCAGAAGAAGGAAGCGTGAGGGAGGAGCTAGGAGCTAGGAGCTAGGAGCTAGGAACCGGGGGAGGGGGCCGGGGCCAAGGGGCATGGGGCAAGGGAGGACGAGGACTCGGCGCGAGCGGCTTTGCCGCACGCGCCGTTGTACTTTCCGAGGTGTAGCTTTCCTTGTCCCTGGGCCCTGGCCCCTTTCACCCTCCCCTAGTTCCTAGCTCCTAGCTCCTAGTTCCTCCCAGTGACCGCTCCCGACCCCCTCACCCCTCCCAACCGCCTCCCCGTCCTCCCTCTCCGAGACGTGGTGGTCTTCCCGCATATGGTCATCCCGCTCCTCATCGGCCGCAGCGCGTCGCTGGCGGCCGTGGAAGCGGCGGCCGAGGCGGAACGGTGGATCCTGCTGGTCGCGCAGAAGTCCGCCGAGGTGCAGGAGCCGGCTGCGGGAGACCTGTACCGGGTCGGGGTGATCGGCCGCCTGCTCCAGGCGCAGCGGCTTCCCAACGGCACCACCAAGATCCTCGTCGAGGGCGTCTCGCGCGTGCGGGTGACCCGCTACGCGCCGACCGATCGCTACCTCCGCGCGGCCGTGGCTCCCTTCCCGCTCGAGATCGACGTGGAGGCCGTGGACGATCCGGCGCGGGTCCGGCGGGTCATGGAGCAGTTCGAGGAGTACATCGGCCTCCAGCGGCGCGTGCCCGCCGAGGTCACCGCGATGGTGCAGGCGTTCGAGGAGCCGGAGAAGCAGGCGTTCGCGATCGCCGCGCACGCGCTCGTGCGCGTCAGCGAGCGGCAGGAGCTGCTGGAGACCGCGACGCTCTCGCGACTCGTCAGGCGGCTGGGCGAGCTGATGGCGGGCGAGATCGAGATCCTGCGCCTCGAGCGCAAGATCGAGCACGAGGTGCGCGGTTCGCTCTTCCAGAATCAGCGCGAGTTCTACCTGCAGGAGCAGCTGAAGGCGATCCATCGGGAGCTGGGCCAGGAGGACGCCGACGATCTGGACGAGCTCGCGGCCACGATCGCCGCCGCGGGGCTGCCTGACGCCGCCCGGACGCGCGCCGAGCGCGAGCTGCGCCGGCTGCGGCAGATGTCGCCGCTGTCGCCCGAGGCCTCGGTGCTCCGCACGTACCTCGACTGGCTCCTGTCGGTGCCGTGGAGCGCGCGCACGGACGACCATCTCGACGTGGCGCACGCCGCCCGGGTGCTGGACGACGACCACTACGGGCTGGCCGAGGTGAAGGACCGGATCCTCGACTACATCGCGACGCTGTCGCGGGTGGGGACGATGGCCGGGCCGATGCTCTGCCTCGTCGGGCCGCCGGGGGTCGGCAAGACCTCGCTCGGCCGCTCGATTGCGCGCGCGCTGGGGCGCACCTTCGCGCGCATGTCGTTAGGAGGCGTGCGCGACGAGGCGGAGATCCGCGGGCACCGGCGCACGTACATCGGCGCGATGCCGGGGCGCGTGGTGCAGGCCATGCGCCGCGCCGGCGTGGTGAATCCCGTGCTGCTGCTCGACGAGATCGACAAGCTCGGGCAGGATTGGCGCGGCGATCCGTCCGCGGCCCTGCTCGAGGTGCTCGACCCCGAGCAGAACCGCACGTTCAGCGACCACTACCTCGAGGTCGACTACGATCTGTCACAGGTGCTCTTCCTGACGACGGCCAACACGCTCGCGTCGATTCCCGAGCCGTTGCGCGACCGGATGGAGATCATCCGCCTGCCCGGCTACCTCGACCACGAGAAGACGGCCATCGCCAGGCAGTTCCTCATCCCGCGGCAGCTGCGGGCGCATGGCATCGACCCGGCGACGGTGCAGATCGACACCGAGGCGGTAGTGGCGGTGATGCGCGGCTACACGCGCGAGGCCGGCGTGCGCGAGCTGGAGCGGCGGATCGCGCGCATCGGGCGCAAGCTGGCGCGACGCGCGGCGGAGCGCGAGGCCGCCGGCGCGCCGCCTGACGAACCCACCCACATCGCCGCCGACGACCTGCAGGGGCTCCTCGGTGTCGCGCCGTACGACCCCGACGAGGCGCTGTCGGAGGACACGGTGGGCGTGGCCCTCGGGCTCGCCTACACGCAGGCGGGCGGCGAGCTGCTCGAGATCGAGGCCGCGGGTGTCCGTGGTCGCGGCAAGCTCCAGCTCACCGGCACCCTCGGGGCCGTGATGAAAGAGTCCGCGGCCGCCGCGATGAGCTACACGCGAGGGCGCGCGCACGAGCTCGGGATCGACCCCGAGTTCTACAAGGCGCTCGATGTGCACGTCCACGTCCCCGCCGGCGCCACGCCGAAGGACGGCCCGTCCGCCGGCATCGCGATGGTGACGGCAATCGTCAGCGCGCTCAGCGGCATCCCGGTGCGCAGCGACCTGGCGATGACCGGCGAGGTAACGCTCCGCGGGCGGGTGCTGCCCATCGGCGGCCTGAAGGAGAAATCGGTCGCGGCGCTGCGGAACAAGATCACCCGGCTGATCATCCCGAAGGGCAACGCGCGGGAGATCGCCGAACTGCCTGACGAGGTCCGCGAAAGCGTCACCTTCCACCCGGTGTCCAGCGTCGACGAGGTGCTGGCGCTGGCACTGCGCCGGACGGCGGTGCGCGAGGCGGGCGACGCCGCCCTGGCGACGCAGCATTGAGCGCCCCGGCCGACGAGCCGCTCGTCATCCGCCGGCTCGAGTTCGCCGGCGGCATGGTCGACCCCGAGGGGTGGCGCCCCGAGGCCGACCTGCCCGAGGTGGCCTTCAGCGGCCGCTCGAACGTCGGCAAGTCGTCGCTGCTCAACAAGCTCGTGCGGCGCAAGGCATTCGCCCGCGTGAGCCAGACGCCGGGCAAGACGCGGGAGATCAACTTCTTCCGGGTGAACGACGCGTTCTATCTCGTCGACCTGCCGGGCTACGGCTACGCCCGCGTCTCGAAATCGCTGCGCGACCGCTGGCGCGCGATCATCGAGCACTACCTGCGAACCCGGACGACCCTCCGGGGGATCGTCCAGCTCATCGACGCGCGGCATCCGCCCACGCCGGACGACCTGCGCATGCTCGACTTCCTGAGCGAGATCGAGCTGCCGGCGCTCGTGGTCCTCACGAAGATCGACAAGCTCCGGCCGCGCGAGCGGGACGAGCGCCTGGCGGAGGCGTCGCGCCTGTTGCAGGTTGAAGCCGAGCAGATCATTCCCTTCTCCGCCGTCACTGGCGAGGGCCGCGACGAGCTGGCGCGGGCCGTTGCCGATCTCGTGCAGCAACCATCACGGAGCTCCGAATGAGTCCCAGGCCGCTGACGCTCGGCGTCCTCCTCTCCACGCTCGCCGCGTGCGCCTCCGCAGGCTCCACGCCCGGCAGCGCCGTCGCCGCGCAGTCGATGAGCGACACCGCGTTCTTCACCATCGACTCCACCCACGCCCGCTACGTCCCCGCGGGATTCGGCACCCTCCGCCAGGATGACATCGCGCTCAAGATAGGTCTCCCCGGGGTTCAGGTGCGCGTCGTGCCGCTCGATGAGACGGTGCTCCGACTGCTCGCGCCCGACTCCTATCGCGCGCTGCACGATCTCGTGGAGAATCGACGCGACGCGCTGCTCGCCATCGCCCGCCGGTACACGCTGCGCAACCCGAGCCTCTGGTACGTGTCGTTCTACGGAGTACAGCAGGACGCGCGGTTCAACCCGACGGAGCTCGTCATCGCGACGTCGTCGCGCGAACACCGGCCGATCGATCTCGTCCCGCTCACCCCCGGGTTCGGCGAGCAACGGCTCCAGCAGCGGGAGACGCAGAGCGCCATCATCGTGATGGAGGAGATCGACACGGCGCAGCCGTTCACCGTGCAGATGGAGGGGATCCGCAACCGCGCGTGGGAAACGACGCTGCGAATCATCGAACGCGAGCGTGCGCTGGTGCGGTCCCGGGCCGCGGGGGAACGGCCGCCCACGCCGGGGAGTTAGCGAGGTAGTCCTGCCGCCGGCGCGACGACGCGCCGCCTGCCCACTCGAACGCCTGACCGAGCCCCCCGCATGGTCCTGCTGCCGCTGCGCCAGCTTCCCGTCTCTCCCACCGCCCCGGTCGTCGATGCCTGGCTCGAGGAGCTCGAGGACGCCCTCGCCGCCCCCGACGCGGACCGGGCGCTCATCTGCCGGCGGACCCTGACGAGGCTGTGGTACCCGGAGTATGCGGCCAACTGGGAGACGGCCGTGGAGGACGATCGGCTTCCGCTCGCGACACGATCGGCACTGCTCGGCATGGATCCGCGCAACATCACGCTCGAGCCGGAGTTCTACGCCGAGTGCGACGATGCGAAGTTCCAACCCGTCAAGCCGCTGCTCTGGCTCTGGTACTCGTTCGACCGCTCGCCGCTCGGCGGGCAGAACGTCATGACGGGTGTCAAATTCCGCCGGATCCTCGCGCGGCACATCTTCAAGCGGTGCGGGGAAAACTTCAAGGCGTTCCAGCACGTCGAGGTGTCGTTCGGCTACAACCTCGAGGTGGGCGATGACGTCGTCGTGCATCGGCACGTGCTGCTCGACGACCGCGGCGGCATCGTGCTCGGCAATCGCGTGTCGATCGCCGACTACGCCAACATCTACAGCCACACGCACAGCATCGTGGACCAGCGGGAAGTGAGCAACATCCCCACGGTGCTCGAGGACGGAGTGCGGATCACCTATCATGCGACCGTGCTAGCGGGCGTGCGGGTGCGCACGGAGGCGATGGTAGGAGCGATGGCGGTGGCGACGAAGCACGTGCGACCCTACCACGTCAACGTCGGGATCCCGGCCAAGAGCGTGCGGGTCAAGCCGAACGCGCCGGGCCAGGAGGATGTGTTGCGGGCAGACGAGTAAGGCGGAAGGGGTTGGGGGTTGGGGGGTTGGATCCGGCCTTGGGACCGGAGCGCTGCCGCAGCACAACCCTCGACCCCCGTCCCCCGTCCCTCGTCCCTAGAGTCTCAGCACATCCTCCACCGCTCCCGCATCTCCATCCCGCAGGAGCCAGGCAATCTCCGCGAGCGCCGTCTTGGAGCGGGGCCATGCATAACGCGTAATTGCCGCGTCGAGCGGCAGCCACTCCGCCGTGTCGTGCTCGGGACCGAGCGTCACGGGGGCGTCCGCCGGCACTACGGCGGCGAACACCACGGCCAGGGTGACCGCGTTCCACTGGTGCAGGTAGAACGGCTGCACCGACACGTTGTACAGACGCTCGGCGGTGAATCCCGTCTCCTCGCGGAGCTCGCGGCGCGCCGCGTCATCGGGGCGCTCGTCAGGCTCGAGGCGGCCGTGCACCGTTTCCCAGGCGCCGGTGCAGCGCGTGCCGGCCGCGCGCCGCATGACGAGCGCCTCCCAGGCGGCCTCGATCCGGCGGAGGGGGTAGACGTCGACGGTGGCGACGCGCGCCCCGGTCACTCCCGCCCCGCGAGCGCCCGGATGCGCGCGCTCAGCGCTCGTGGCCGGAACGGTTTGGCGAGGAAGTCGTCCGCGCCGGCACGGAACACCCGCACCTCGCTCTCCTCGTCTCCGTGCGCCGTCAGGACCAGCACGCGCGTGTCGAGCGTCGCCTCACGCGCGCGCAGCATGCGCAGCACCTCGTAACCGTCCACCTGCGGGAGCATGAGGTCGAGCACGATGACGTCGGGCGCATGGCGGTCGACCTGCGCCATGGCCTCCGCGCCGTCCGCCGCCTCGAACACCCGGAAGCCTTCATCCTCCAGCGTGTCGCGGAGCGCGCGGCGCAGTGCCGCTTCGTCGTCCACCAGCAGCACGCGGATTCGCCCATCGGGCGCCAGCGACTCCTCGACGGCGCCCGCATCGAGGAGCTCGAATGCCGCCCCGCCCACCTGCACCATGGTGGTCCCCGCAACGGCCGCCGTTGCGCGCGCCGGGGTCTCCCGGATCGCCGAGCGCATCGCCACCGATTCGACCACGCGGTCGGCGGCCTCGTCGCGGGGCACGTCGAGCACGCGGATCACCTCGTCCAGGCTCGTGGTCCCGGCGAGCGCGTGCGCGATCCCGGAATCCCAGAGCGACCGCATGCCGGCCTCCCGGGCCGCGGCGGTGATTCGCTGCGTGGGCTGGCTGTTCGCGATCAACCGCTCGATCTCGTGCGTCACCATCAGAATCTCGACCACGGCGAGGCGTCCGCGATAGCCGGTCTGCGAGCACTCCGGACACCCGACCGGCTCCCAGAGCTGCGACCCCTCCGGAATCCACGGGCGGAGCCGCGGGCTCACCGGCGCCTCGGACGCGCGCCGGCACGCCGGACAGAGCCGCCTGACGAGCCGCTGTGCCACCACCCCCTTGAGCGCCGCGGCGATCTTGAAGTTGTCCACTCCGATGTCGGCGAGGCGCGTGATCGAGCTCGCCGCATCGATGGTGTGGATCGTCGACAGCACGAGGTGCCCCGTCAGCGCCGCCTGCACCGCGATGCCCGCCGTTTCGCGATCGCGGATCTCGCCGAGCAGCACGACGTCGGGGTCCTGGCGCAGGATCGAGCGGAGGGCGGACGCGAAGGTGAGCCCCGCCTTGTCGTGCACCTGCACCTGCACGATTCCGGGAATCCGGTACTCGACCGGATCCTCGACCGTGATGATGTTGACCTTGCGCTCCTGCACCCGGCGGAGCACGGAGTAGAGCGTGGTCGTCTTGCCCGAGCCCGTCGGCCCGGTGACGAGCACGAATCCCTCGCGCAACTCGAGCAGCGAGCGCAGCCGCTCGAGCTCGTCGGGACGGAGGCCCATCTTCTCCAACGACAGCACCATGGCGCGCTGGTCGAGGATGCGGACCACGACCTTCTCGCCGTGCGATGCCGGAAGCGTCGAGATGCGCAGGTCCACCGGGATGCCGTTCACCGCCACGCGTGCGCGGCCGTCCTGCGGCCGCAACCGGTCCGCGATGTCCAGGCCGGACATGATCTTGATGCGCGAGACCAGGGGCACCCCAACGGCTCGCGGGAGCGTCATGACCTGGCGCAGCACGCCATCGATCCGGTAGCGGACGGCGACTTCGCCCTCCTCCGCCTCGATGTGAATGTCGCTGGAGCGCTGCGCGATCCCTTCGGCGATGATGTAGTCGACCAGCCGCATGACCGGCCGCTCGTCGCCCTCGGCGTTGATGTCGATCGAGTTCTGGTCCGAGTCGTCGCTGAGCCGCTCGACTTCGTACTTGGCCGACACGTTCTCGAGCAGCCGCTCGACCACGTTCTCCGGGCGATAGAGCTCGTCGATGCGCGCGGCGAGCTCGATCGGCGAGGCGAGCAGCATGCGAACGCGTCGACCGGTGGCGAAGGCGATCGCGCGCTCGCAGTCCAGGTCGTTAGGGTGCGCGGTCGCGAGCTCGATCCACCCGTCCCCCGACGACGTGCACAGCACCTCGTAGCGCCGAGCGAGCGTTTCCGGCAGCAGGTCGCGCGACTGCGGCGCCAGCGCACCGGGCGGCGCGGTCAGCATGCCGAAGTGCTCCGCGACGAGCTGGAGCAGCCCCTTGTCGGTCAGCCATTCCCGCTCGACGACCCACTTCCACAGACTCGGCGGCGACTGGTCGGCGAGCAGCGTCAGCTGATCGTCGGACAGCCGGGTGCGGAGCGCCGGGAGTATCCAGGAATCGCGAGTATCGGTGCGCGCCATGTGGGCCAGTGCGATGCGGCGGACGGAAGGCGAGGACGTCAAAGTGAGGACGGTTGCGGGGTTTCGGCCGTCACGAACTCGAACGAGTCCGCCGTGCCTCACAATATTCGCCAGAAGTCTCGAGTCAGATCGACCGAAAAGCTCCACCGCCCATCATCCAGTCCCCGCGCCACGTCCACGCGGAGCAGATCGAAGAACACGAACAGCCCGATGCCGACGCTGGGGTGCCACCCGCCCGTCGCCGACACCGTTTCCCCGCCCGTCCAGGCGACGTTCGCGAAGGGCGCGAGGGTGGCGGTCCCCGGAGTCCGGCCGAATCGTCCCAGAGGCAGCGAGGGCGCGGGAACCGGCACGCGCCACTCCGCCCGCTGGGCGAAGGCCCGTGACCCGGAGAACGCGTGAAACTCGTATCCGGGAGCCGTCACGGGGCCGCCGAGGTGAAACAGCCCCTGGGGCGGCACGGGGCCCTTGGCATCCGCCGCCCCGCCGAAGGTCCGCAGCGCGAGGGCCCCCAGCCCGAGGGATCGCTCGGCCTCCGCGAGGACGAATGCGCGCGCCATGGACCGGCCACCGCCGGCCAGCACGGTGTCCCGACCGTCGAACCAGAAGGTTCCGACCTCGGCATCGAGTCGCCACACCATGCCCAGCGGACCGGCTCGGAGCGGACGGGTCGCGCGCAGCGTGACCCGCCGGGCGTCGAGCGACCATGCCGCGAGGACGGGCTCGTAGCGGCCGAAGCTCGGCGAGGCGTTGACGGCCAGCCGGTCGTGCCGCTCGATCGCCCCCTCGAGCCGCAGCCGGGCGCCGCGCCACTCGGGTAGTGACAGCGACGCGCCGGCGGCCCGCACGCCGAACGGATTCGTGTAGTCGCTCCCCATCTCCTGCGCGGCGATACTGTTGCGCAGGAGGGAGACCTCCGCGATGTCGCCGGCGTCTCGATAGGCACGCTCGGCGAAGAGCCCGACCCCCGCGCCGTTCGCGCGCTCCCAGAGGAGCGCTGCCCGGCCCTTCGGTTCGTCGTCGGCGAAGCCCCAGCGGCCCGCGAGTTCGGCCCGCAGGCCTCCGCCGAGCCGGACCGTGGTACCCGCGCCGAGCGCGAGCCCCTCCACGCGGTTCACCCGGACGAAGTCGCTGAGCCGCCGTGCGGACACGCGGGCGCCGCGCGCGCGGGAGAGCGCCTGCTGACGGACGAGCGCGCGCGCCTCCTCCTGCACTCGGCGCACGTCCGCATCCGTGACCGCGCGCACCTCGTCAGGCAGCCCCTCGAGGATGTTCGGGCCCTCCCACCGGTGCTGCAGCCGTTCGCGCAGGGGCGCCTGCACGATCTCCGGACCGAGAAAGAATCGCGGCTCGATGCCGACGTTGGTCTCGTAACAGCAGATCTCCCAGCGGCCGCGGATGATGCCGCGAACCGGATAGTCGAGCCACGTGCCGCTGCGCCGGATCTCGATCTCCTGCCGACGCGGCAGCCAGTAGCGACCCGCGACGAGCGCGTTTTCCAGCGTGATGAACAGATCCTCGAGCTGCCTATCGAGAAACGCGGCGCGCGTGAAGTTGAAGGCCATCCGCACGACCTGGCCCGTCCCCTGGTCGAGGTAGACGGCGCCGATGAGCCGGGGCTGCCGGTCGTCCCGGGGCCGCACGAGGATCTCCGTGACCCGAATGGTGCGGTCCGGCAGCTCGATCGAGAGCGAGTCGCGGATGGCGAAGTCGTACGCCGCCACCCCCGCCGCCGAAAGCGGGTGCGGCACGTCGGCCACCTCGTCCCCGTCGCCCAACCGGATGATGTCGGGGAAGTTGTTCTGGACGATTCCGAGATGGTCGCGATGGTAGTTGATGTCGGTGGGCAGCAGCAGCGTGTCGCGCCGGCCGACGATGCGCTGCTTGCTCAGGTTCGGGGCGCGCCAGTAGACTTCCAGCGCGAGCTCATCGGCTTTCACGATCTTCGGCGGCTCGGTGAACCCTTCGCCGAGCTGCGCGAGGAAGGTGAGGTAGCCGTGCGCGGTGGCGCGGTAATCCACGAGCGCCGTGTCCGCGAGCTGCAGGGCGCGCAATTCGGTCGCGCGGGAGACGAGCTCGACGACGGTCGGCTCGTTCCAGCGCTGGGCCAGCGCCGGCGACGGCGTGGCGCTCAGCAGCGCGGCGAGACCCGCGGCCGCGAGCGCCGCGACTGAGCAATGCATGGCGAACCAATCTCATGACCGGGGTGCGCCCCGGCAAGCGCACGCGTGACGAGCTTCGAGCGCTTCGCCCGCCTGGCGAGCGCCGGCACGCTCGTGCCCGTCTGGCGCGACTGCCTGCTCGATGCCGACACGCCGGTGAGCGCGTTCGCCAAGCTGCGGCGCGATCCGTTCGCGTTTCTGCTCGAGTCGGCGCCCGCGGGCGGCGAGACGTGGGCGCGCTACACGTTCCTGGGCACCGAACCCCGCCGCGCGTGGCGGCTGCGGGACCATACGGTCGAGGAGTGGACCCCCGCGCTCGGCTGGCACGGCGCGCGGGAGTTCGTGGATCCGCTGGGCGCCTTACGCGAGCGTGTGCGCGAGTTCGCTCCCGCCGCCGTGCCGGAGCTCGGCGCATTCTGGGCCGGAGCCGTGGGCTACTTCGGCTACGACGTCGTCAGGCTGATCGAGCGCCTGCCGGATCCGCCGCCTCCCGGGCTCGACGTGCCGGATGCGCTGTTCGTCTTCACCAGGGCGCTGGTGATCATCGACAACCTGAAGTCGCAGGCGCGCGTGGTCGTCGCCGTGCCGATCGACGGGACGCTGGCGGGCAACGCCGCCGCGCTGCGGGAGGCCTACGAGGAGGCGCGGGACGACATCGACGGCATCATCGCGCGCTTGCGAGGGCCGGTCGAGCTTCCGCCCCTCGAGCTGGATCCCGGCGCCGCGCCCGCGGACGGGGTGTCGAGCTACGCGCGCGAGGACTTCGAGCGGGACGTCGAACGCATCCGCGAGTACATCTTCGCCGGCGACTGCTTCCAGGCGCTGCTGTCGCGCCGCATCGACGTGCCGCGCGACTTCGACGGCGGGGCGCTCTACCGGGCGCTGCGCGTACTCAATCCCTCCCCGTACATGTACCACCTGGTGCTGGACGGCATGGAGATCGTGGGCAGCTCACCCGAGCTGCTGGTGCGCGTGGCCGACGGCAAGGTCACGGTCCGGCCCATCGCCGGGACGCGCCCGCGCGGCGCCACGCCTGACGAGGACGCCGCGCTCACCGCGGAGCTCGAGGCCGACGAGAAGGAGCGCGCCGAGCACGTCATGCTCGTGGACCTCGGCCGGAACGACGTGGGGCGGCTGGCGCGCTTCGGCACCGTCCGGGTGACCGATTTCATGACTGTCGAGCGCTACAGCCACGTCCTGCACCTCGTGAGTCAGGTGGACGGAGAGATCGCCGGCGAGGAGTCGGCGATCGAGGCCTTCCGCGCCACGTTCCCCGCGGGGACGATGACCGGCGCGCCGAAGGTGCGGGCGATGCAGATCATCGACGAGCTGGAGCCGGCCCGCCGCGGGCCGTACGCGGGAGCGCTGGGATACATCGCGGCCGGGGACCGGCGCATGGACCTTGCCATTACCATTCGCACGTGCGTGCTCGCGGGGGAGCGGGCTTCGGTCCAGGCGGGAGCGGGCATCGTCGCCGACTCGCGGCCGGACCGGGAATGGGAGGAAACGGAAGCCAAGGCGAGGGCGATGCTGACGGCGATCGCGCAGGCGCGGAGAGCGGCGACCGGGGCACCGGCGGGGGTCGGCGAGTGAGCGTCCGGCTCATCGCGGACGCCGGAGGGGCCGTCGAATGAGCTTCCGCCTCATCGCCGAGGACGGGGGGCAGCACGTCGAGCTGCGCGAGGACGCCCCGATGCTCGTCGGCCGCGCGTTAGGTTGCGACCTGCCGGTCTCGCACGCCACCGTCTCGCGGCGGCACGCCGAGGTCGTCTGCAACGGCGAGGAGGTCTGGGTCCGCGACCTCGGCTCGAGCAACGGCACGCTCGTGAACGGCTCGCGCATCGCCGAGACCACTCTCGCGCCGGGCGACAAGGTCGTCTTCGGTGAGGTCGCGTTCCGTCTCGAGCAGCACCGGGATGCGCCGCCAGGCAGTGACGCCTCCCCGACGCGCACCACGGCACCGAAGCCCGAGACGACCGTGACGCGCCATTCGCTGCCGCCGGCCACCGGCGGCGAGCTGCCGGCGGGAGCGCGATGGCGGGCGGACACCGGCGTGCCGGCCGCGGACCTCAACGCGCGCAAGCTCGCGCTTCTACTGGAAGTCGCGCGCGCGCTCGGCGGCACCGACGACTCGAACGCCCTCCTCGAGAAGATCGTCGCGTTCCTCTTCCAGATCATGGACGTGGATCGCGTCGCGGTCGTGCTGGCCGAAGCGGATGGATCGCTCGTGCCGCGCGTGTCCCGCGACCGGTGGGGCGTGGTCGACCGGCCGGTCCCGCAGTCGATCGCCCGAACGGTGCTCGACGAGCGCGTCGCGATCCTCACCGACAACGCGCCCGAGGACGAGCGGTTCGGCGGCCAGTCGATCCTCGCCCAGCG